>CALEYW010000040.1 GCA_937927945.1 uncultured candidate division WPS-2 bacterium
CGTCATGAGGCCCTACCAGGCAACGAAAACCTCACCTATTTCCGCGACCTGCTAGGGGTGTGGTTGATGACCCGACTACCTCCTGGTTGTCAATCCACGTTCATTCCGCAGGTGAGGTTTGCGACGCTTCTGGACATCGCCGCGGCCTGATCTGAGGCGAGGAACACCGCGGTGTTTGCGCCGTCCTCCAATGTCGGTAATCGTTTGAGCAGCGTCATGCCTTCCAGGAAGCGGCGGAAGTCATCCTGGGTCATCGGGAGATCGGGGTCGACGAGGGATACAGGTCAACGCCGAAGCGCCTGCCGATTCTTTAGCGCGTCAGCTTCGCGGGACTATGACGACAAATCGCGCGCCGCCTAGCCGTGAGTCTTCGAGGCCGACGCGCCCGCCCGCCCGTTCGAGCATCAGTCGAACCAGCGCGAGGCCAATTCCACTACCGCTCGCCCCCGTAGCAGCGCGTTCGCCGATCGCGAAGATGCGATCGCGGTCGGCGGTCGCGATCCCCGGCCCATCGTCGTCGACGCTGACGCGCACGAAGCACCCGTCGATGACCTCGACGCCGACGAAGACATGGCCGCCGGGACGACCGTGCTTCACGGCGTTTTCGATCAGGTTTACCAGCACAAGTGTGAGCCGGTCCGTATCGATCGTGACACGGACTTCAGGTACGTCGGCGATCGCAATCCCGACCCTCCGGGAGGCCGCGGCTGCTGCGCATGCGTCATGCGCGGCCTCTAGCGCTTGCGACAGCGAACCGATCGATGGCGGCGAACCAGTATCGCGCATGTCCAAAAGCGAGATCTCGAACATCCCTTCGACCAGCCGGCTCATGCGCAACGACTCATCGTACGCTATCCGGAGAAAGCGGCGACGCGTGCTCTCGTCGACCGTTTCGTCGAGCAGGGTCTCGAGATACCCGCGAATCGACGAGAGCGGCGTTCGCAGCTCGTGGCCTAGCGCCGAGAAGAACGCGTAGCGCTCGCGTTCCTGCGCGCCTCGCGCAAGAGCCTGCTCCAGCACGTCGTCCATCGGCGGCGCGGGCGAACCGAGATCGCACATGGTCCACCCGGTGTGCACTTCAAGTCCGGTAGCCGACTCCAGCGCCGCCGCAATGCGCGCGAGCGCGGAGCGAGCATCGATCGGCACCGCAGCAGATTTCCCTGGGCCGCGCGTCCCCGCCAGCAGGGCGGCGACGAAGACATCGCTGCCGGCATCATGGGCGAGCAGATCGCCGGCCCGGAGGACGACTCCAGCCGCGCGCGCGAACGTGGCCGCTGCGCGGCGTTCCAATCCGCGGGCGGCGCGCAGCCCGCTGCGCCAGGCAAGCCGCTCCAATTCAGGAAGCCTAGCCACGAGCACCGGTACGGAGGACGCACCGCCCGCGAGCATTCGTTGCGCAAACGCATCGAGAGGCAGCAGCGATGCGTTCACGTCAACGGACGAACTTGTAGCCGAAGCCGTGGATCGTCTGAAGCATGGACGGGAGCCGCGCGCGCTCCTCCAGTTTCAGTCGCAGGCGGCGCACGTGAACGTCGATCGTTCGCTCGTCGCCGTCGAAATCGTAGCCCCAAACTTTTTGCAGTAGCATGGCACGGGACAACGCGACGCCGGGATTGGTCGCGAGCTCGAGCAGCAGCGCGAACTCGCGCGGCTTCAGCCCGATGTCGATGCCGTCGACGCGTGCCTCGCGAGCCGCTTCGTCGATCTGCAAACGGCCGAAGGTGAGCATCGCGGGTCCGGGGTTCGGGGCGAGACCGGCGCGACGGCCGATCGCCTTGACGCGCGCGACGAGCTCCCGCGGCGAAAACGGCTTCGTCACGTAGTCGTCCGCGCCGATCTCGAGGCCCACTACCCGGTCGATCTCGTCCGAACGGGCGGTGAGGACGACGATCGGCAGGTCGCGGCCTTCTCGACGCAGCGTTCGCACGATCTCGAAGCCGTCGATCATCGGCAGGCCGACGTCGAGGATCAGCACGTCCGCACCGGCACGAGCGAAGCGCAGGGCTGCCGGTCCGTCGACGGCTTCCTCGCAACGAAATCCCTCGCGCGAAAGATGGTGCACGACCAACTCGCGGATCGACGCATCGTCCTCCGCGACCACGACTCGGGTAGCGGCCATGCCGCAGGAGGTGCCCAGCCGTACCGAGCGCTAGTCGACGCGCGGGATGGTGTTCAGCTCGCGAGCGGGAATTCTTCAGCGCTCATGTGCGCGCGTTTTTCGCTCAGCGACGTCGGCCGGCTGCTGGAACGCTACCCGGGCTTCCGCTCGAAGGCCGCCTATCCGCGCCGCTTCAACATCGCGCCGACGCAGGACGTGCTCGCCGCGCGCAACGACGGCGGCGGCGAGGTCGTACCGTTGCGCTGGGGACTGATCCCCTCGTGGGCCGAGGACGCCTCGATCGGCCAGCGCCTCATCAACGCTCGGGCCGAGACGCTGACCCAGAGGGCCGCCTTTCGCGATGCCGTGGCCGCGCGGCGCTGCGTCATCTTCGCCGACGGCTTCTTCGAATGGGCGGGTGCGAAGAAGCGCCGCCAGCCGTACCGCATCACCGTCGACGGCGGCGCGCCCTTCGCGTTCGCAGGCTTGTACGAGCACTGGGAGGGCGCCGAGATCCCGCTCGATACGTGCACGATCGTAACGTGCGAGGCGAACCCGCTGCTCGCGCCGCTCCATGACCGCATGCCGGTGATCCTCCCCGACGACGCGCTCGAGACCTGGCTGCACGGCGACCTCGCCGAAGCGCTCGCCGTGCTTGCGCCGTTCGACCCGGCACGCATGCAGTCGGCGCCGGTCACGCCGCAGATGAATCACCACACCTTCGAGGATCCGCGCGCGATCGTACCGCTGCCTGAGCTGCCCGCGGAGCCGACCCTGTTCGACTAGCCGAATCGATGTCGGCTCGGATACGTCAGAATTCCGGCCAGCCGGCCATCGAGGTGTCGAAATGCGGTGGCGTAAATGCTGCGCGACATCGTGAAACCTCGAGTCCCTTCGCCGATCCCGCGCGCACGAATTGCACGATCAACCGGTCGGTGCAGGGCAGCTCGGTCGTGTGACCGGCGCCGCGCACGAGCACCTGCTCGGCGTTCGGAAGATACGGGAGCTCTTCTGCGGCATAGCGAGGCGGCGTCGTCGGATCGTCCGATCCCGTAATCATCAAGATCGGCACATCGCTCCGGACGACATCGTTGAACCTCGGCGGCGTCGGCCGCACGTTCCAAATCGAGCAAGCATGCTGCTGCGCACGAAAGCGCAAATCGGCGGCGAAGGAGTGCGCGGCTGCCGCCTTCACATCGCCCTCTGCGATGAACGGCATTTCGTCAGCGCATGTGTACGAGAGGAAGGCGCCGTAGTCGAGAGCGCCGGCGAGTCCGCCTGACATGACGTTGAGAACCTGGCCGAGCGGGCCGTAGTCGGCGTGGCATGCGTCCGTCCCTGCGCGCACGGCGCCAAATGCAGCCCGAGCGCGGGGTATTCCGCTCGCGCAGCCACAGACGGCATGAGCGCCAAGACGAACAGCGCCCCAGAATGCAGCGAACGATGCGCACTAAAACGTCACCACGAACCGATACGTGCCGACAACCGGCGCGCAGTCGAACGTTCCCGCTTTGAAGAGCGACCGGCGGGCCGCGTCCACCGCGACGGCGTCGAGTTCGGGATGGCCCGACGACGTGTCGACCTCCGCATTCGCCGCACGGCCGTCGACGTCCACGGTGACCAACACCGTCGTGTTGCCGGTCCACTTGCTGGTGTAGGCGATGTCGGGGATCTGCGGTTCGAACGCGCGCAGCGTGCTCGGCAGTGAGTACGGCGCATCGCAGATCGCCGGCGCGTACGGCAGCGGAGCCGGGGCCTTCACCGGAACCGCCGCCGCCGCGCGCTGCTCGAACGCGGCGACCGGCTCGATCCGCGTCCAGCCGATCGAGCCGTGGCGCGAGTACGGGCTGTAGAACGGCCGGCACGCCACCGGCGCCGGCGCATCGAGCGACGTCACGACCGCGGCCTGCACGAACACCGGCTTGTCGAATCGCACCACGATCGGCGTCGCGCTGTGGTCGTTCCCCTCACCGAGCACGTGCGGCACGACGGCGTCCGTGAAGCGCACGTCGTAACGGCCGGTCCCGCTGAAGATCGACAGCGTTCCCGAGGCGCGGCCGCTGCGCGCCGGCGTCGTGAGGCCGAACGCGTAAGTGGTCGGGCCGATTGCCGTGACCACGCCCACGGTGACGTTGCACCAGCCGGGCAGTACAGCGGACGACGGTACCGGCGAGGGCGCGGCGGCGCCGGCCGTCGCCACGACGACGGCGAGCGCCGCGGCGACGCGACGCACGACCGGGAACATCAGTTCACGCCGAACGCCGGGCCGTCGAGCAGGTACTGTTGCGCCTGCGCGATGTCGTCGTCGTCCCAGTCGAGGACGATCTCGGCGCGCGCGACGTCGCCGCGCGAAACGAGCAGCGCGGCGGAGACGACGCGCGCAACGTCGAGGTCCGACGAGCGCAGCGCGTACCCGATCGCCAGATCGTCGAGCGCGGCGATCGCCTCATGATACGCCGCCTCGAGGGCTTCGGGGATGTCGGGCGCCGCATCGGAGGTGAGCCGCACGATCTCGATCCACGTCGGCAAATGCAGGTAGTCCAGTGGGATCAGGGTCGTGTCGTCGGCGACGATCGCAGAGCCGAGCCGCACGAGGTGCGGCACCGCGGCGTAGGCGGCGAGAAAGACGTCGCCCTCGCGCGCGAGGCGCGACCACAACTGCGACCAGACGCTCTCATCGCCGGGCTCGCCCGGCTGCAGCGGTTCGGTTTCCAGCAGCCGGAGATACTCCGCGATGCGCAGGCCGGAGCCGAAACAGTCGGGATACGCGTCCCAGCCGGGATCGCTCAATTCGAGCAGTGCCATCGGTGAGCTCAGTGCTCGTCTTTCTGGAGCACGCCGGTACCGTCGAGCACGAGTTCGCCGCGCTGGTTGACGACCGTCATCTTGCAGTGCAGCCGCCGGCGCTTCGGCACGAGTTCGATCAGTTCGGCCGTCGCGGTGAGCGTGTCGCCCAAGAACACCGGACGGCGGAACTTCAGACTCTGCTCGACGTACAGCCCGCCGGGCTTCTGCAACATGAGTCCGCCGACGGTGGAGAGCAGGCTCGCCGTGAGCATTCCGTGCGCGGCACGGCGTCCGAAGCGCGTCGTCTTCGCATACTCCTCGTCCACGTGCAGCGGGTACTGATCGCCGCTGACCGCGGCGAAGAGCAGGATGTCGGCCTCGGTGATGGTCTTCGAGAACGTCGCCGTGTCTCCGACGCGGAACTCATCGTACGATTTCACGCCGAAACCGGCCATGCTCTCAAGTGCCTCCCGGGCGGTGCGCGAGCGAATCTGCGTCGATTGCCAGGTCGCCGACCGGACGACCTGCCTGGCCTGCTCGGATTCGCACGACCTCCACCGGATCCGGGATGCCGCGCAACGCAAGCGTGCCTCGTTCGCCCGGCGGCGCGAGGTCGGCGACCCGCGGATCGTCGGCGACGACGGCGCTCCTCACGATCTCGTCCCTCCCGGCGCCGTGCGCCACGCGCGACGCGATGTTGACGCTCCCGCCGAAGTAGTCGATGCGGTCGTTCGCACGCAGTGCGATGCACGGCCCGCGATGCATTCCGATCCGCAGCTGCAACGGCGCGACCGCTGCACCGAAGCGCTGCGCGGCGGCGACCGCGTCGCCCGGATCGACGAACACCGCCATCACCGCGTCGCCGATCGTCTTCACGATCGCTCCGCGGAACAGGGTGACCACCTCGTGCAGCGCGTCGAAGTGATCGCGCACCTGCCGGAACGCCCGCGCATCGCCGGCGGCGGCGTACATCTGCGTCGACCCGATGATGTCGGTGAACACGATCGTGAGCGAGCGGACGGCGACCTCGATGCCCTCGCCCAGCACTTCGCTCGAGAACAAGTCGCGGAACGGCTGCAGCGAGGTCACCTGCGCGGCGGTCGCGATCTGATCGGTGAGCTCCGCCCCGCTGAGGCGCACGACCGCGTCGCGCGGCCCGTCGTTGACGACGTGCACGCGTACGCTGCCGCTACGCACGACCGACGTCGCGAGCCCGACGCGGCCGTCGGTGAGCCGCACGTCCAACGAAGCCGCCCCCGCGTCGTCCTCGACGACGAACCGCGCCGCGCGCTCGGGCATCGCGTGCACGATGTACGCGCCCGCCCGCAGCACGACGTCGAGCGACGCCGCAGCGCCGGACGGGAGCGCCGTCTGGGCGAGCGTCTGGCGCGCGGTTTGCGGGCCGGATCTGCAGTACACGGGCGGCACGGCCGTGCGGCCGGAGGGACGGGCGTCGAACGTCACCTCGACGTTGCGGTCGAAGTCGGCGTCGTAGCCGACACCGCAACTCTCGCAGTGAACGCCCTCGCCCAGCGCGGAGAGCCGGCCGACCGCGTTCTTCTGCCCGCGGCAGCTGGGACAGATGATCGTCCACGACAGGTCGAGCAGGCCGCCCCGAGTCGCCGCCAGCATCACGGCGAGGACCCGCTCGCGGGGAAGCTGCCAGGCATCGGCGAGGACGTAGGGCCGCATCCGCGCGACCGCGGCGTCGTCACCGTGGGCGACCAGCGAGGCGAGTCGGGCCGCGATCTCCGGCTCGTGCTCGGTGTGGGGCCGCAGCGCCTCGAGCGCGCCGACGAACGGTGCGACGCGACCCGGGCTCGCCGGTGGGACATCGGGCAGGTGGACCCGCGAGGAGACCGTTTCGCGCGCGGCGCGGGCCCGCTCGCCCGCCAGCGCGTAGGCCTTGCCGGCCCCTCGACGGCCGCGGGCAAGCACGAGCGGTGCCAGCACGGCACCGAGCGCGCCGCGCGCGTCGAGCTCGACCGAGTGCCTCAGCAGCGATCCGGTCCCCACGGCGTGCACCCGCACGTCGGAGGCGAAGCGCGCGAACGGCCCACGCCGGAAGCGGCGCTCGACCGCGACCCGGTGCGGCGCCTCCCAGCGGAACGGCTGTTCGTCCCAGACCAGGCGCAGCGGGCCGAGGCGCGCCTCAGCGACCGCTTTGGAGACGCCGCCCGGCTGGGGCTCGTAGGTGTAACGGACCGGGGGCAAGCCGGCGTCCCGGTTGACCGCATCGGTATCGGAGATCGCGCCCCAGAGGCGCTCCGGCGGAACGTCGAACGTGAATTCGTACTGCTCCGCGAAGCGCTTCACGGAAAGACGGCGACGCCCGCCTTCGCGACGACGATGTCTTCGTCGATGCTCCCGCTGCTCACGCCGATCGCCCCGACGACGTGCCCCTCGGAGACCAGCGGAATGCCGCCGCCGATTCCGGTCACGCAATCGGCGGCCAGGGCGCTGCGCACGGTGGCGATCATGTCGCCGCCGCTTTCGTCGGCCGTCGCCCGCTTGCGCGTCGCGGCGGAGACGGCTTTGGTGAGCGCGATCGAGATCGAGGCGGTGCGCGCGCCGTCGCTGCGGCCGAACGCCAGCAGGTGGCCTCCGGCGTCGACGACCGCGACACATTCGGGGACCCCGGTGCGGTCAGCCTCGGCCAGTGCGGCAACCAGGACAGCTTGAGCTCCGGCCGCCGTCAGGAACGGAGCGGTACCGGTATACGTTGAGCGCGAAGTGTTCGACACGATGATGCCGATTTTGCCCGCCTCTGCTCCCCTCCCCTTCGAGCGCGCGTGATCGCCGCCGACGTTGCCTTTCGGCAGACCGCCAACGCCGCGGCTGCGATCTACGAAAAGGCGCCGCCGTACCTGACCTATCGCACGGACGTCGTCGTCGACGTGCCCTCGGTACGCCAGCACAAAGTCATTTCACGGGCGGTCGAGACCCGAACGGCGGACGACTACGCCGTCTTGCAGGATCTGCCGCGCGGCCAGCGCCAGTACGCGCACAGTTTTCCGCTGATCCCCACGTTCGACGCGCTCTCGTACTTTCACATCGCTTACAACGGCAGCCGGCGCGACGCGCTCAGCTACGTGCAGCTCGAGAAGGTGCTGACCTTCACCGATCCGTCGGCGACGTCGCACTCCGACGTCATCGTCACGTATCTGCGCTACTACCACGCGAGCTACGCGCCCGACACGACCGATCAGATCGCACACATCGTCATGGCCGCGCTGCCGACGCTGACCCGCAACAACAACTCGTCCTTCTACATTCACGATGTGTTCGTCGACATGTCGACGATGCTTCCGACCCGCGTCGTCTACGACGGTCCCGACACGCACCTCACGGTCGACTACACGACGGTGGAGAACCACTGGCTGGTGAACCACATGGCGTACTCGCGCACGATGTACGGCCCGCTGCGCCTGGGCCGCATTTCGTTCAGCGTCGATGCGACGAACTCGAGCTTCGGGTTCCCGGCGACGCCGAGCGATCCGCAGCTGGCCGGACCTCCGGTCGCACGGACCCCGGCGCCGTAGCAGGCCTGCTAGACGACGAAGGAGCGAGTCGCGTGACTCGCTCCTTCGTTTTCGTGGCGGAGAGGGAGAGATTCGAACTCTCGGTACGCTATTAACGTACGCCCGCTTTCGAGGCGGGTGCCTTCAACCACTCGACCACCTCTCCGTGGTCAGCGCCGCTTGTTCGCGAAGAACGCGCGAAGCTGTGCGCCGGTCTCATCCGCCAGCACCCCGTCGATGACCTCGACGCGATGGTTGACGGCGGCCGACCCGAGTATATCGATGACCGAGCCCGCCGCACCTCCCTTGGGATCGCGGCAGCCGTACACCAGGCGCTCGATGCGGGCGGCGGCGATCGCGCCGGCGCACATCGGACACGGCTCCTTCGTCACATAGAGCGAGCCGCCGATCCGCCAGCGGCCGAGCGCCTCCGCAGCAGCCCGGATCGCGAGGAGTTCGGCGTGGGCGGTTGGGTCCGAGCGCAGCTCCTTCTCGTTGCGCGCTTCGAACGCGGCGCCGTCCACCACCAGCACCGCGCCGATCGGGACATCGCCGGCTGCGCCCGCTTGGTCGGCGAGGGTCATCGCGCGGCGAACGAACGCGTCGTCCGCCGCCTGGAGTTCGCCGGAGGTGCCGGCGTCGGGCGATCGCACGTTTCGGCCTTCGTGAGCCTTCGCGGACGACCCTAGACACCGGATGCCGGCGAAGGACGGGACCGTGCGACGACAGCTGCGCTCAAGGCGACGTTCGGAGTCCACATCCCCGCAACGGCGCCCACGAGCGAGAGGATCGCAGAAAAACCCATCGCCGCAACGAATCCGGCGGAGAACGCGTGCGGAGACGTCAGTGCACCAGCGTGGCCGAACACCGCCACTGCAACGGCAACGCCGAAGATCGCGCCGAGAAAGCGCAGCATGCTGTACGTGCCGGACGCCTTGCCGACATCCGCCGGCGCGACAGAGTTGAGGACGGCACGTTGCGTCGCCGGCATCGCCATCGAAACGCCCGTGCCCGCGACGATGAGCGGAGCAATGAGTTGCGCATACGCGACATTCGGCGCGGCAATCGCCGCGAGCCACGCTATCCCCGCCGCTTGCAGCAACAGCCCGACGACGACAAGCCATCGTTCGCCGATCCGATTGACCGCCGAGCCGGCGAGCGGCGCGACGACGAAGAGCGTCGCGGTCCACGGCAATATGCGCAGTCCCGCCCCAAGCGCGTCGCTTCCCTGCGCTGTTTGAAAGAACTGCGGCAAGAAGAACAGCGTACCGTAGAGCGCGGCGTTATAGAGAAAACTCGCAAGGTTCCCCGACACGAAGGAGCGTGATGCGAACAGCCGCAGCGGAACCATCGGCGCTCGCGCGCGCGCTTCCCATGCGACGAACGCGGCGACCAGCAGCATCCCGGCCCCGAGCGACGCGATGACGGCTGGGTTCGTCCACCCGTCCGCGTTCGCGCGCACGAGGCCCCACACGAGACCGAAGATCCCGCCGCTGACGAGCCCGACTCCGGCGAGGTCGAAGGTCGTTCCCGGGCGCGAGCTCTCCGGTATCCGGGCCAGAATCAGCGGGATCGCGATGAGGCCGAGCGGGACGTTGATCCAAAAGATCGCGTGCCACGAGAGTCCCAGCGTCACCGCGCCGCCGACGACCGGCCCGCAAAAGACGGCCAATCCGGTGAGACCGGTGAAGATGCCCAGCGCCTTTCCCCGTTCCTCCGGTGGGAAGGCTACGGTCAACAGAGCCATCGCCAGCGGCATGATCGCCGCCGCGGCGGCGCCCTGCACGACACGTGCCGCAATGAGCCAATTGGTGTTCTGCGCGCACGCGCACGCCGCCGACGCCGCAACGAACAGCGCGATGCCCCAGACGAACGTGCGCCGCCGGCCGAAGCGGTCGCCGAGCGCGGCGCCCGTCAGCAAGAGGACCGCCATGCTCAGCGTGTAGGCGTTCACCGTCCATTGCAACGCCTCGATCGACGCGTGCAGATCGGTGCGGATCGTGGTGAGCGCGACGGTGAGCACCTGCGTGTCGAGCACGACGATAAACGATGCGAGCGACGTGAGTGCAAGGACCCATCGCTTCGCCGACCCATCTCTCATGCCAGCTACTCAGCCAGCATCCGGTAGTTGCCCACCACGGTCGCTTCCCCGCGCAGCGGCGGCGCGGCCCGACGCTCCTCGCCGCCGTCGACAAACTCCTGAAAGGCGCGCAGGCCGGTCAGCCGATCGTCATCATCTCCGTCGTAGGCTACGACGTGGATGAAGGTTCCGTCGTCGAGCTGCAGGACGAGATATCGCACGCCCTCCGGCTGGGCCCCTGCGAGTTCGCGGAAAACGCCTTCGACGAGCTGCGTGTTGCGCTGGGTGTGTTCGGGTTTGGTCGTGTAGCGGATAACGGTCGGTTTCATACGGGTCCCCTTTTCGATGAAGCGCCGGCAGGCGGCGACGCTGAGACGAATCGGGGGGTGCGAAGGATTCGGTCGAACGGCCTCTTTAGGGCACCTTCGGTAGAGAGTGCGCTACGCGCGGAGCGGTTGGTGTGTGGCCTTACCTGCGCGGTGTCCGCTTACGAATAGGAAAGAGCGAAGAAAGAGTCCGCTAAACCGACCGGCGAACGAAACGTCGGGTGCCGCTTTGAATGCCGGCGCGAAGGTGATCCTCGCGAACTCCTCAAGCGTCGTCGGCGTCGTGTTCAAAACGGATCTTGGCTCGGCGTGCAGTTTCGACGAGTCGATGCCGCGGTTGATCTCGATAAGCAGATCGGCGGCGTCGGGTGAAAGACCACCGTTTTCGATGAGACCCCGCCGCAAGACGCTTTCGGGAAATTCGATGTACCTCATGTCGGGCTTAGCGATCGACGCCCCCAGGATCCGCGTCACCTCGGTCATCGTATAGTCGCGCGGTCCGTTGAGGTAGCGGATGGTCCGGCCCTTGAAATCGAGGTTATGAAGATACTCGGCCGCGACGAACGCGATGTCGCGCGTCGCGACGGTTGGGAAGCGAACGTCGGCACTGATCGCAAGGCCGTTGATGCCGGCCATCTTCATCAGCCCGATGTTCCAGAGAAAATTTTCCATGAACCACACAGGTCGAAGGTGGACGACGTTGAGACCCGAGAGCCCGTCAAGCAGCCGTTCGAACCAGTGACAGCCGATGATCCCACCGATCCGCTCCGTCACCTCAGCTCCCCAGCTGCTGAGCAAGACGACGTTCCGAAGACCCGAGTCGCGAATCGCCGCAACGATGTTCTCGACGTTCGTCTTCTGCTCGGCGTTAAGATCCGGCAGAGAGACATCGAGCGGGGTCAAAAGGAAGGCCGCCTTCGCGCCTCGGAAGGCACGCGTGAGAAAGGGACGATCGTGAAACGATCCGGGGCGTACGTCGACGCCACGCTCGCCCAACGGCTTGAGCAGTTCCGCGCTCCGTGCGACTGCCCGCAGCGTGTGCCCGGCCGATAGTAGGTGTTCAACGACTTGCCCCCCCACACGCCCGGTGGCACCTGTTACAACAATCGCGTTCTCGTCGCTCATGGAACTCTCCTCAGGGCGGCTCTTGTAATTTTATACTATGCAGCATAAAAAGCCGTGTCAAGGAATTTTGTCCACAATGGCACAAAACCAACAGATGCCACGCGGCCGCCCTCGTCAATATGATCCAGATGTCGCGCTCGCCCGCGCCATGGAGGTCTTCTGGGATCGTGGCTACGCCGCAACGTCGCTCGACGATCTGGGCGAAGCCATGGGGATGAACCGACCGAGCGTCTACGCGGCGTTCGGCGACAAGCACGAGTTGTTCGTTAAGGCGCTCAACCTCTATCGTGAAACGGGCCACGACAAACTGCGGCGCGCACTCGCTCCCGAGCGCCCTTTACTCGAATCCGTGCGCGACGTCTTTTCCATGCTCTTGTCGACGTATCTCTCAGGTGCAGGAGCGCAGCGCGGCTGTTTCGTGTTTGCGCTCGCAACCTCCGAGGCTGTGCGCGATCCCGCGATCCGGGCATTGGTCGCCGACGCCATCGGCGCGTTCGATGCTGCATTCGAGGCTCGGTTCAAACTTGCTCGTAAGCGCGGCGAAATTGCTCCGAGCGCTGACCCGGCCGCACTGGCGCGGCTGGCGTCGGGTCTCGCACACACGCTTTCCGTTCGAGCTCGCTCCGGAGAAAAGCGAAGGGCGCTCCGCAAGGTGACCGACGCCTTCCTCGCTGTGATCTGCGCCCCGCCCGCGGAAGCGCTCAAGGTTGCCCGGAAGTAGTTGGCGGCTATTCGCCTTGAGAACTCCCGCCGAGCGTCGCGGAACGCAGCGTCGCCGGCTCGAACTCGCGGAGCGGCTGGTGTACGGTCTTCGACCGATGCAGTCGCTCCCGCAGCCCTTCGACGAGTGTATAGAGGACCGGCACGACGACCAGATTCAGCAGCGTCGAGAGAATCATCCCTCCGAAGAGTGCCGTCCCGAGCGAGTTGCGGCTGGCGCTGCCCGCGCCGGTCGCGGTCACCAGCGGAACGATGCCGAAGATGAAGGCGAACGACGTCATGAGGATCGGCCGCAGCCGCGTGCGCGCCGCACGCTGCACCGCCTCGCCGGCCTCGAGCCCCGTTGCGCGGAGTTGATTCGCGAACTCCACGATGAGGATCGCGTTTTTGCTCGCGAGCCCGACGAGCATCACGAAGCCGATCTGCACGAACACGTCGCTCGGGAAGTGCCGCAGCTGCACCGCCCAGAGTGCACCCAGGATGGCGAGCGGTACGGCGAGCAGGATGACGAGCGGGTCGAGGAAGTCCTCGTACTGCGCGGCCAGGACGAGGAACACCATGAAGATGCCCAAGCCGAAGATGAGCGCCGCGGCGCTCCCACCCTCGATCTGATCGAGCGTCAATCCCGTCCACTCGAACCGTGTCCCGAGCGGCAGATGGTCGCGCGCCTGCCGTTCCATCGCGGCGATCGCATCGCCGGAGCCCACGCCGGGGCGCGGCTGACCGTCGATCTCGATCGACCGGAAGAGGTCGTAGTGTGTGATGGTCGGCGGCGCCTTCACCGTCTTGGCCCGCACGAGCGCGCTGAGCGGCACCATGCCGCCGTCGGACGAGCGCACGTAGGCGCCGGAGAGGTCTTCCGGTCGCGAGCGATACGGCGCGTCCGCCTGCACGTACACGCGGTACGAGCGGTTGAGATAGTCGAAGTCGTTGACGTACTGCGACCCGAAGTAGGCCTGCATCGTCCCGAAGACCTGAGCGATCGGTATCCGCAGCGCTTGAATCTTCTCGCGATCGACCTCCAGGTGCAATCGCGGCGAGTCGGCGCGGAACGTCGTGAACACTGCCGAGAGCGCAGGGTCGGCGTTGGCGGGGCCCAACAGACCGTACGTCGCGCCCGTGAGCGCGGGGAGACCGGCGTATGCGGTGTCGAGCACCTCGAACTGGAAGCCGCCGAAGTTCCCGATCCCCTGGATCGCGGGCGGGTTGAAGATGTACGCCTGCCCGCCGGGGACTCCGAAGAAGAGCGGTCGCAGGCGAGTGATGACCGCCGCGTACGTGTGGTTCGCTCCTGACCGTTCACTCCATGGACGCAGCGGCAGGAACATGAGCGAGTGGTTCGGCGCGGGTCCGAAGAAGTTGTAGCCGTCGATTTGGAACGCACCGATGATTTCCGGCGCGGCCGACGCCGCGATGCGTGCGATGCGGTCCGCGAAGCGCCGCTCTCCGTCGAGCGGCGTCCCCTCGGGCGTCTGCATCATGACGACGAGATACCCTTGATCTTCGTCCGGGATGAAACTGGTCGTCGCGCTCCGGAAGGTCAAGACCGTCATCGCCAGCGCGACGACGAAGACGCCGAGAACGACGAACCGGAACGCGACGATACGCGTGAGCACGAGCCGATAGAAGCGACGAACCGCCTCGATCGCTGCACGCACCGGACGCAGGAAAGGCGGCGGCTCATCCGCCTGCCGTGAGAGCAGCAGGACGGAGAGCGTCGGCGTGAGGGTGAGCGCCACAAAAAGCGAGATCGTGATCGAGCACGCGATCGTGAGCGCGAACTGCTTGTAGAGGAGACCCGTGGATCCCGGGAAGAACGCGACCGGCACGAACACGGCCAGGAGCACAAGGGAGGTCGCGATGACGGCACCCGTGATCTCGGACATCGCCTGCGACGCGCCCTCGTAGGCGCTCATTCGCTTCTCCTGAACGAACCGCGCGATATTCTCGATGACCACGATCGCGTCGTCGACGACCAGCCCGGTCGCGAGCGTCAAGCCGAAGAGCGTGAGGGTGTTGATCGAGAACCCGAGCGCTTTCATCAACGCGAACGTACCGACCAGCGAGATCGGAATCGTCATGAGCGGGATGAGCGTCATCCGCCAGTTCTGCAAGAACAGAAAGATGACCAGGACCACCAACGCGATCGCGACGGCGAGCGTGATGGTGACTTCCTTGATGGACTCCGTCACGAAGAGCGTCGGGTCGAAGCCGATGTCGTAGTGCACTCCCGGCGGGAACGTCTTCGAGAGCTCGTCCAAACGCGCACGTACCGCCTTCGCGGTGGCGAGCGCATTGGCGTCGCCTTGCTGAAAGACGCCCAAGCCGATCGCGGTCGACCCCTTCCAGTGCGTGAACGTCGAGTAATCCTCGGCGCCGAGCTCAACCCGCGCGACATCGCCCACGCGCACCGCACCGCCGTCGGGATTCGACCGAAGGACGACCTTCGCGAACTGTTCGGGACGTGAGAGGCGTCCACTGGCGCTCAGGCCGAGCTGGTACGGCTGGTCCTTCTTGCTCGGCGCGGCGCCAAGCGCACCGGCGGCGACCTGCACGTTCTGCCCCTGCAGCGCCGAGACGACCTCGCTCGGCGTGAGGTTGTTCAGCGCTAGGCGGTGCGGGTCGAGCCACAGACGCATCGCGTACTTGCGACTTCCGAAAACCTGGACGTCGCCCACGCCCTTCACGCGTTTGATCGCGTCCAGGACGTTGATCTCCGTAAAATTGCTCAGCCAGCCGTAGCCGTACTGCGGGTTGTCGGAGACCATCCCGATACCGAGGATGATGGCCGCACTACTCTTCTTCACCACGACCCCGGTGCGTTGGACCTCTGCGGGGAGCCGGCCCGTCGCGCTCAAGACGGCGTTCTGGACATCGGCCTGCGCGAGGTCCAGGTTCTTGGAGAGCTCGAACGTCGCGGTGATCGTCATGGAGCCGTCGGCATTGCTCGTCGAGCTGATGTACCGCAGGCCCGGGACGCCGTTGATCGCCTCCTCGAGCGGCGTCGTCACGGACGCTTCGACGCTCGCGGCGTCCGCACCCAAATACTGCGCGCTCACCGTCACGACCGGCGGCGCGATCTTCGGGTATTCCGAGATCGGCAAGGTCGGAATGGCGACGATACCCGCAGTGAAGATGATGAGCGAGCAGACCCCGGCGAAGATCGGCCGTCGCAGGAAGAAGCCGATCATGCAGCCACCACCTCTTCGAGCGCGACACGTAGCGCGAGTCTCGCGCGCCGCAACCGCGTGCGGACCGTGCTGTGCGGGATCCCGTCGAGCGAGGCGATCTCGCGCGTCGTGAGCCCGTCGAGATCGTGCAGCACCACGACACGCCGCTGGCTTGACGACAACGCCTCCATGGCCGCGTGCACGGTGTATGATTGCTCCAAGTCGAGCAGCGACGTGGAGGCTTCGACGAGCGGTTCGACCCGAGGATCCGGCTCTACACGCGCGCGACGGGAGATCATGTCGAGCGAGACGCGCGAGACGATCCGCAAGAACCACGGTGCCCCGTGCGATCCAGCGCGCAACGACCCCCGATAGCGCAGCGCCCGCACCGTCGCCTCCTGCACCGCGTCCTCGGCGTCGGCGCGCGTCCGCACCAGGCGCAACGCGCGCCGCATCGCCGCAGCGCGCACGGTGGGGTCCGCCAGAAACATCAGCTCACCGGACTCCATGAAACGCTGCATGATGCTCTCCTACTCGGGCAGAACGTCGCGCTTTGCATCCCAGCCGGAATCGCGCCGAAGGTTTGACTTTGAAGGCCGTATCTGAGCTCGCGCGAAGCGCCCCCGTCATGCTGAGCACGTCGAGGCGCGCCCGCGAAGAATCGCTAGGGTCCGTTTCATGAGCATGCTTCCTGTCGAATTCATTGGACGATCTCGGCCCTAAGACGAACGGGGGTATCCAAACGATTCTCAACGGAACAATGTATTACGATGCGGAGCCGAGACGTGCAACCGTGCCGAACAGGATAAGCGCCACGCCCGCCGCGCGAACGAGGACGAGATGGCGCGGCAGCATCCTCTCGGCCAGGACGAAGAACGTCACCGCAGCCGCCCAGACGAGGTTCATCACGCCGCCGACGAACAACAGCATCATCAGCGCCCAGCAGCATCCAACGCAATACAGACCGTGCTGCATCCCGCGGGCGATCGTCGCGCGGATCCCCGCGCCTACGCCGTGCACGGACATACCGGCTTCCGAGCAGCAATACCGCAGGCACGCGCTCTTCAGTGGTGTGAGCTGGTAGATGCCGATGCAGGCGACTACGAGCGCGGCAAGCGGCGCGCTGCGCAGCCCCATGGCGGCCGATAAGGCACCGGCGCGCTCGAGGCCCCACTGGAGCACCGTCGCGCCGGCACCGAAGCCGGCCCAGACGATGATGTAGCCGACCCCGAAAACCGCTCCGCGTGCGGCGATCGCCGACGCCGCGCCGGGCAGCATCATCGCGGCCATCATGACGGCCCACATGGTAAAGACGACGAGCGCGTGGCCGCCGGACCATGCCATGTCCGTCATGTCGGGCATGTCCGGCATCTGCGGCGTCACGCCGGCGCCGAGCAGAAGATAGCCCCACGCGGCCGCAATGACGCAGCCGAGTGCCCCCATCACGGCGAGACGGCGCACCTCCACGAGCGTTCAACCGCTGTATTCGTCGTGGCGCCGAAGCCAGGCCATCGCAACGTCGCCCTCGTCGCGGCCCTTGGGCGTCAGGTCGATGTAATTGTAGGCGCCGTTCAACAGGTCGAGGCCGCGCGCGTACGTCGAGTACGTGTGGTACACCGCGCCGTCGCCGTCCTTGAAGAACACGCTCGTGCCGTGAGCTTCGCACTGCGGGTAACCCTGGGTGCGCGAATTCGGACCGCCTATTTGGTAGTTGTAGTAGGTATGGTGCGTTTCGACCTCGCCCTGGGTGAACGACACGCCGAAATCGCGGTTGAACTCGGTCTCGAACGACGAGAGCCATTTGAAGCTCCAGCCCATTCGCTTCTCGTACGCTTCGATCTGACTCAGCCGCGCGCGGGAGATCGAGACGAATGCGACGTCGCGCGCGGCGAGATGGACCGGGGTGCCGTTGAAGTTGTCCGCCCAGAACGAGCAGCTCGGGCAACCCGCGTCCCAGGTCGGATCGAACATGAAGTGATAGACGATGAGCTGACTCGACGCTCCGAACAGGTCGGCCAAACTCTCCTTGCCGCCGGGACCTTCGAACACGTAGGTCTTCTCGACGCGCTCCCACGGCAGGCTCCGCCGCTCTTGTGCGAGCTCGTCGCGCAGTCGCGTGAACGCTTTTTCCTTGGCGAGCAAGGTCTTGCGGGCAGCGATCCATTCGTCGTGCGGGACGACAGCGTGGTTGACCACGTCGTATGCCGGTGATTTTACGCTCATCTCTGATCTCCACGCGAGCGCACGGCGAAGCGCGCTCGCGTCAGCTGTGTTGAATGCTTTGGTCTGCCGCCGTCCGGCTGGGCCGTATCGAGTTCACGGAAAACACCTTCGATGAGCTGCGCGTTGCGCTGCGTGTGTTCGGGTTTGGTCGTATAGCGGAGAACAGTCGGTTTCATGCAGTCCCCTCTTCGATGGAGCGCCGGTAGGCGGCGACGCTGAGACGAATCGGGGGGCGCAAAGGATTCGGTCGAGGGGCTTCTTTTCGGGCGCGAATCCTTTGCACCATCGCAAACGTCATAGACGCATATGACGGATATCGCCGGCACGGCGTCCTCAGGGCGCGATGCCTTCGAACGGCTCCTCGTCGAACTACGGCCGAAACTGCATCGGTACTGCGCGCGCATGACGGGCTCCGTCATCGACGGCGAGGACGTGGTGCAAGAAGCGCTGATGAAGGCCATCAAAGCATTCGAGGGCACGCAAACGATCGCGCATGCCGAGCGCTGGCTCTTCCGCGTCGCCCACAACGCGGCGCTCGACTTTCTTCGCCGCCGCGCGCGGGCCGAGGCGGCCCGCTCCAACGAGGATCCCGACATGCTCGTCGACCCGAACGGGACGCACGACGATCCCGAGATCGTCACGACCAGCCTGCGTACCTTCATGCGCCTGCCGACAGCGCAGCGCAGCAGCGTCATCCTCATGGACGTGCTCGGCTATTCGCTTGCGGAGATCGGCGGCATCATGGACGAGAGCGTCCCGGCCGTCAAGTCAGCCCTGCATCGCGGCCGAACGCGCCTGCGCGAGTTGGCGCGCGAGCCCGAAGATCTGCCGCAGCCGGCCCTTTCGGATCCCGAGCGCTCGCTGCTCGCCGCGTACGTCGACCGCTTCAACGCGCGCGACTTCGATGCCGTTCGCGACATGCTCGCGGACGAAGTTCGCCTCGAGCTCGTCGCCCGCACGCGCATGAACGGGCGCCGGCAAGTCGACGGATACTTCCACAACTACTCGATATTGAGTTGGCGCGTTCGGGCTGGGTTCGTGGACGACGCCCCGGCGGTTCTCGTCTACGATCCCGCTCGGACGACCGACGCTCCGGCGTACTTCATCCTGCTGCGCTGGATCGACAGAAAGGTCGTCTCGATTCGCGACTTCCGTTACGCGCCATACGCCATTGAAGGCGCGCGCCTCCTCCAGTAGCCCGCGCATGCTGCTCGATCGCTGGGGAAGACTGCTCGTTCAGGCGTCGGCGATGCTCGTCGCGCTTTCGGCTTGCGGTCGTCCATCCGGTATCGTCGTGCTCGCCTTTCCGCACGGGGGTGACGCCGCAGCCGACGGGATCCGGGCCGATGCCGCGGCAACGGCGGCGTTACGGTCGCTGGGAATCGTGGTCGAGCATCTCGATCTCGATCCCGGCGTGCAGAATCCGCATGAGGACGAAGGCACGGACGACGAGCGGGCCGTCGTCCGTGCCGCCCAGCTGCCGGACCTCCTTGGCGATCGTCACGACGTCGCCGGCATCATCGTGGGTCCGACGCGCGCCGTCGCCGACGCCGTTCCGTGGCGTCGGCTCCGGATGCGCGTTGTGGCCGTCGCGCCGCTCGTCCGCGACATCGCGTGCGCGTGCGACACCGAGCGAGACTTGCGGGTGAGGCACGGCGACGTCGTTGTCGAATCAACTGACGGCCGGACGTGGACCGACGCGCACGGCCGGCGCTCCGCGAGCCTGCGGGAAGCCGTAGGAGCGCGAAGCGTGTTCGACGTGGTCAACCGACGCGGATTGCGCTACCGCGTCCCCGAGTTGTCCCGGGCCGCCCTACTGGCGGATGCCGATGCGCTCGACCGGCGTGACTTTTCGGCACTCGGGCTCGCGCCGATCGGCGCCAAGCGCAGCATCGAAGACCTCGCCCGTGACGCGGTGAGCAAGCTTTTCCGTTGACCGTGCAAGCGAGCCAGAGAAGAAAACGTGCTCCCGGCCCGGCTCGAACGGGCAACCTTCGCCTTCGGAGGGCGACGCGCTATCCAATTGCGCCACGGGAGCAGGATTCGGCTCGCTTTGCTCGCCGAACCCGTCGGCATGACCCGCTTACGCGGGTCATGCCTTCCAGGGCGGCAGGCGGGTGGCGAGACCGTTCTTAGCGGCCGCCTTCGGTCGCGGTCGGGGGCGTCGGGCCGGGGCCTGGTCCGGGACCGGGGCCGGCGGTTGGGATGTGCTTGAAGAGGTCGAGCTTGTGTTCGACGAGTCCGCGATAGAACTTCCGAACGCAATCGGGGTGCCCGAAGAAATAGGTCCGGGCGTAGGCGAGATCGTCCCCCGAGCTATCCGGAACGTAGTGGCTGATTTCGATCTCTTCCATTTGCGCCCGGTCGACCGGGTGCGGGCAGAAATCGCAGGGGATCGTCGACATCGTAATAACCTCGAGAAAAACCTGACTCGGGTAGGATTTGAACCTACGACCTAGGGCTTATGAGTCCCCCGCTCTACCGCTGAGCTACCGAGCCGCGTGCCATTCGAAACGGATCGAAGGGCAGAACGCACGTCGATTATCCAGAACCCACCCAACCCCTGCGAGGCTGCAGCGGTCCGACCGGGCCTCCGCACGGCAGGTCTTTTCCATTTCTTGGCACCAAGACGAGCGACATGATCAAGCGGGTGCTTAGCGCCGCGGCTATTGCCGCGTTCGCCTTTCCTCTTTTTGCGGCTTCGGGCGCTCCCGCGCCCGTCGATCCCGCGGCCGTCGCGCTGATCGCCAAACATCAGGCATACGTCGGCTGGCATGCGGGCGACGGCATCGTCAAGACGCTGCGCGAGAGCGGTACGGTTACTCGGGACGGCAAGGAACGCGGCAAGCTCGAGTACCTGCGGTACGGCCTCGCGCACCGCTCGCATTGGACCGACCGGAACGGCCTCGAGCGCGACGAGGGGTTCACCGGATCGCTCTATTGGACGTCCAACGTGAACGGTTTCACCGTGCGTCCCGTCGGCGAAGTCGCACGCTACCTCTTCGACATCGACATGTTGACGGGAGAGCTCAGCGGCAACCTGACGCCGGCGATCCTCAAGCACGTCACGGTCGACGGCGCCGATACGACCGTGGTCCGGCTGACCTCCGAGATCGGCCTTCCCATGGAAGTCTACGTCGATGCCGCGAGCGGCGCGTACAAGCGCGTCGTGATCGATCCCGACGGCAAATATGAACTCATCTACAACGGCATCGCCTACACCGAGGTCGGCGGGAAACGGTTCATGTCGACCTGGCACTACGATGATTCGAAGAGCGTCGAAACGTATAGCAAGGTCGAACCGGACGCGAACATCGCTGCGGACGATCTCCATCCGCCCAAGCAGACGGCAACGTGGACCTTCGGCGAAGGGACCGCGCACGTCGAACTGACGCGGAACACGTTCCCGCGCATCTTCATCGACGCGACGATGAACGGCGAGAAAGCGCGCTTCATCCTCGACACCGGCGCGGCGGGGACCGTTCTGACCGACTCGTTCGCGCGCAAGGTCGGCGCCAAACGGTTCGGCGCGACAAGCATCGGCGGCATCGGCGGCAGCGTGACGGCGAACTTGTTCCGCGTCGACTCGATCGGTGTCGGCGGCTCGACGCTGCACAACGTCATCGTCACGAGCGGTATCGCCGAAGAGTGGATGCAGAGAGAAGGTGTCGCTGGACTCATCGGCTTCGACCTCCTCGGCGGCGCGATTGTCGACCTCGACCTCGATGCCAAGACGCTCAACGTCCTCGACCCATCGAGGATGGAACCCGACCAGACCAAGGGTCTCGTCGTGCATGCCGACCTCTCGGACCACCATATCCGCGTGCCGATGAAACTCAACGGTAAGTACGACGTCATCGCAACGCTCGACTCCGGCAACCCGCTCAACGTGCTGTTCTCAACCGACCTGATCACGCGCGATCATCTCGTGTTCATGGTCGATCCGATGCAGCTCGGCTCGACTCGCTACGGCGGCGGCGTCGGCGGCTATGAAATCGAGCACTGCGGCCGGCTCGGCTCGCTGGATCTCGGGCCGGTCACGTACCGGCCGGTTCCCGCGTGCGATTCCTCATATGGGTCGCACAACGAGATTCTGGTCGGACTGGACTTCATGAAGAACTTCAACTACGTGTTCAGCTATCCCGACGGGATCATCGTGATGATCCCGCGCAAGAACCCGTAAGGTCTGCCGCTCGGCAACGGATGAAAAAGGCCCGCGTAGCGAATGCTGCCGGGCCTTTTCGTCATACGTGCGGTCGGAGGGACTCGAACCCCCAACCTACAAGTTCGTAGCCTGTTGCTCTATCCAATTGAGCTACGACCGCGCGCGTTTGCCGTTGTTCACGGCGACCTCGGGGAATACGGCGCACGGATTCGGATCCCTGCCGTAAGCGGGCTTCGGAGAGAGAGGGATTCGAACCCTCGATACGATGTAACTCGTATAACGGTTTAGCAAACCGCCGCCTTCAGCCGCTCGGCCATCTCTCCGCGCCGGCTCCCGAGGTTCGGATTTGCGCTCCGTCCTCCCTCCGTGCGAGCGCGGCGATGCGATCGGCGATCCGCTCGGCCGCATCGGGATGCGCCAGCGCGGCCGCGTCGGCGCGCACGCGCTCGGCAACGCCGCCGCCGGCGAGCACGGCGTCGACGACCCGCACGAGCTCGCGCCCGCGCGTCGCGCGGAGCGCAGCGCCGTGCGAGATCAGGTAGCGCGCGTTGCGCTCCTCCTGCCCGGGGAGCGGGCGCAGCAGCACCAGCGGAACGGACGCCGCCAGCGCCTCGGACGTCGAGAGCCCACCGGGTTTGGTGACCAGGACGTCGGCAGCGTGCATCCAGTCGAACACGTTCTCGACGAAGCCGAGCACCCGCACGTCACTGCCGTCGCGGCGCGCCTCTTCGCTGAGCCGGCGTTCCAAACGGCGATTCTTTCCGACGATCACCACCGGGGTGACCGGATGCTCGGCTGCGGCGAGCGCGCGCACGGTCGTCGCGACCGGACCTAGACCAAGCCCACCGCCCATCACGAGCGCGACGGCGCGATCGGGCGGCAAGCCGAGACGTTTGCGCAATGCGGCCCGGTCCGCCGGCAGCTCGCCGAAGCGGCGATCGATCGGGATGCCGTCGACGCCGACGCGGCCGGGCTCGATCCCGCGGCCGACGAGCGCGGCGCGGATCTCCGGCGTCGCGACGGCGTACGCGTCGACGTTCTTGTAGATCCAGAACGGATGGACGACGAAATCGGTCACGATTCCCATCACCGCGATCGACGGGTCGTAGAGGCGCTTGTAGGCCGACATCACGCCGCACGGAAATGCGTGCGTGCACACGACGACGCTGGGCTGCAGCCGCTTCATCAAGCCGATGATGTTGCGCGCGGTGAACTCCGCCGCCCATTTGCGGAAACCACCGGCGACGGTGGCACGCTCGGCGCGATCGTAGATAACGCCGTAGAGCTGCGGGATCGTGCGGACCATTCCGATATAGCCGTCGCTGACGACCTTCGAGAACAGCGACGCTGCGTAGCGGTAGCTGTCGTGCACTTCGCCGCGCAGACCGTGCGCCGCAAGCTGTTCGCGCACGGCGTCGGCGGCGGCCGTATGGCCCTCGCCGACCCGGGCCGAGAGGAAGAGGACCGGGCCCTTCGACAAGCTCAGGGTGACGACGCCACGCAGCGTGAGCGGCCTACTTCGGATCCTCCGGCGGTGCGGTCTCTTCGGCCAGCACGAAGAAATCGTCCAGGATCTCCTGAGCCAAGTCTTCGTCGTCGAGCAGATCGCCGAACTGATCCGTCACGACGAACTCGTCGGAGACGTCGTTGTAGCAGACCGCGTACGCGTTGTTCTCGTCGTCCTCGACGAGACCGACGACTTCGAAGCGCAGCTCCGAGCCGTCCTCCATGTGGAGTTCGAGGACGTCCTTGAGGTCGAGTGGGTGTCTCTCGCCGTCGCTTCCTTGGGCGCCGGCGGTACCGTTCGTGTCGATGACGATGCTCCTTACTTGAGGTACCGTGCGACGTTCGCATTATGCTCGGCGAGCGTTTTGGCGAACGCGTGGCGGCCGTCGCCCTTCGCGACATAGTAGAGATAGTCGCTCGTCGCCGGCCGGAACGCGGCGTCGAGACTAGGCTTGCCGGGATTCGCGATCGGCGTGGGCGGCAGCCCCATGTGACGGTAGGTATTGTAGGGTGAGTCGATCTCCAGATCACGCTTCGTGATCACGTCGTGATGTTCCGGGAAAGTGTACTCGATCGATGCGTCGACTTCCAGCGGCATCCCGATCCGCAGCCGGTTGTAGATCACTGAGGCGATCGTCGGACGCTCGTCGTCGACCTTTCCCTCGCGCTCGATCAGCGACGCGATCGTCACGATCTCGGGCAACGACTTGCCGAGCGCCTTCGCGCGAGCCTCCGCGTCGGGCGGCAGTTCCTTGCGGAACTGGTCGACCAGAATGCGGGCTGTCGCGGCCGGTCCGTCATCGGTCGGGACCAAGTACGTGCTGGGGAAGAGGTAGCCTTCGAGATTCGCCGTCCGTGCGCCGCCGAGCATGATGTTTGTGTGCAGGAACACGCTCTCGAACGCGGCCGAATCGGCGAGGCCCCGCCCGGCCAGCGTGTTCGCGATCTCGCGTGCCGTGTAGCCTTCTGGGATCGTGACCCAGAGGGCGAACTGTTCGCCGCGCACCAAGCGCTCCAAGATCTGGTCGCTCGATTGATGGGCCGGGAAGCGGTACTCGCCGGCCTTCACGTCCGAGTCGACGTGCCGGAAGCGCGCGAGCAGGCGAAATGCGATCGGGTGCGCGAGCACGCGATCCGCCTCCAGCGTGTGCACGACTTGAGCGAACGTCGAGCCTTTGGCGATGATGACGTCGGTCTGCGCCGCCGGCAGCGTCCGATCGATGTAGACGGCATCACGAAACCACATCGACGCGGCGCCGACGATCACGCCTGCTCCCACGACGATTGCGACGCCGACGCCCACCAGGGCTCGCCCGGCGCGCCTTACCGATGCTTGCGGGCTAGCCACGTTTCCAGAATTCCCACGGCGGCGAGTTGATCGATCACTTTCTTGCGCTTGGCGCGCGACACGTCGGCGCCGATCAGGGCCTTCTGTGCGGCCGCCGTCGTCAGACGTTCGTCGATCCGTTCGATCGTACCGTCGTACGCACGAGCGAGATGCGCGACGAACGCGTCGATCTTCTCGCTGGCGAGCGCCCGCTGCCCGCTCATCGTCAGCGGATCGCCGACGACGATCGTCAGCGCTCCGCGTTCGCGGGCAATCGCGACGATCGCTGCCACGTCGTCGCGAACGTTCGTGCGCTCGATCGTGGAGTGCGGGAAGGCGAACGTGCCTTCACCTACGGCCACGCCGATACGGCGCTCGCCGACGTCGAGCGCGAGAACCGATCCGCCGTCCGTCATGTCAGCTCGTGGACGAGCGCGCGCGCTTTGGGGCGCCGGCCGAGATGCCAGGTGATCAAGTCGTCGGTCGCGCGCGCGACCTGCATCGTCGCGCGCAGCGAGGCGCCCGCGCCGCGCTCGGCCCCGAGCGCGCGGAAGTTCTCGACGTCACTCGCTTCGAACGCGTGCGCGTCGCCGCGGGCACCATAGCAGCGCTCGCAGCCCAAGCCGCCGGCCTCGAGATCCATCCACGCGCCGTGCCGGTCGAACGACCCGCCGCAGCGCACGCACGCGTCGTCGGCCGGAGCGAGACCCAGCGCGTGCAGCAGGCGCAACTGGAAGCGCGGGACGAGCGCGCCGGGCGTGTCGCTCGCCGCGACCGCAGCGAGCGCACCGCTCAGCAGCACGTAGATCTCGGGCAGCGCGAGGTCCGGTTCGCAGAACAGATCGATCGTCTCGGCGAACAACGACGCCGTCGCGAACGCATCGGGACGCACCAAGCCGCTCCAGTGGGACCGGACGGTGCGCACTTCAGTGACGACGTCGAGCGAGCGGCCCTTGTGCAGTGAGACGCGCACCTCGGCGAAGAGTTCGAGCCGCCCGCCGATCGAGCTGCGCGGACGCCGCACGCCCTTCGCGACGGCATCGACCTTCCCGCGCTCGCGGGTCAAGAACGTGTAGACACGATCGGCTTCGCCCAGCGGACGGCCGCGCAGCACGAACGCATCGGTGGTCGAGCTGCGCTCGGTCAGCTGACCGTTCCTCGGAGGGCGGCGGCGTCGAGCTCCGAGGGACCGAACGCCTTCGGCAGCAATTCCGCGAGCGGCGTCTGCGTCAGCGCGCCGTCGTCGGCGTAGATCACGGTCAGTCCCGGTCCGAATTCCCACAGGACTTGACGGCAGGCGCCGCACGGCAGCGTCGTGACGCCGTCCGGCCCGGCGACCGCGACGGCTTCGAAGGTGTGCGCGCCGCGCGCGACCGCGTTGAAGATCGCGGTCCGCTCGGCGCACATCGAGAGGCCGTACGATGCGTTTTCGACGTTCGCCCCGGTCCAGACGCGGCCGTCGGTTCCGAGCAGCGCCGCGCCGACCGCGAACTGCGAGTACGGCGAATACGACCCGGCGCGTGCGGCGACCGCGGCCTCGAGCAGCCGGTCGGGATCAGTCACGGACGGCCGCCGCTTCCGCGTCGTGCGACGCGGCTTCGTCGTGGGTGAGCACGCGCACGCTCAGGATGCGGCGGCCACGAGTGCGGTCGACCCGCAGGCGCACGCCGTCGCCGGCGTCGATCTCTTCGCCCTCGCGCGGCAATCGCCCGAACAGGCCGACGGTGTAGCCGCCGATCGTCTCGAACTCTTCGTGCGGCAACGAGATACCCAACGCAGCGTTGACGTCTTCGATGTTCGTGCCGGCTTCGACGACCGACTCGCCCGCGGCGATCGTGCGGATCGGTTCTTCTTCGCCTTCGTCGTGCTCGTCGCGGATCTCGCCGACGATCTCTTCGAGCAGATCTTCCATCGTCACGAGGCCGGCGGTGCCGCCGTATTCGTCGAGCACGATGGCGAGCGAAAATTTCCCGCGCTGCATCTCGCGCAGCAGCTCCGAGACGCGTTTGTTCTGCGGCACGTGCACGACCGGCCGCATCAGCGTGCGCAGCGACGTGTTGGCGATCGAACCGTTCGAGAGCGCGATCAGCAGTTCGCGGTCGTGCACGACGCCGATGACGTTGTCGATCGTCTCCTCGTAGACCGGCAGCTTCGAGTAACCGTCGGCGATCACGAGATCCAGCGCGCGACGCGGCGAGGAGGTGTCGGCCACCGTCACCATGTCGGTGCGCGGCGTCATCACTTCGACCACGATCGTGTCGCCGAACTGGATGATCGAATGGATCAGCTCGCGCTCTTCTTCCTCGAGGACGTTCTGCTCGACGCCGACGTTGACCAGCGTCTTGATGTCTTCTTCCGTCACGTACGGGCCGATGTTGGGCGTGCCGCCGAAGATCCGGATCAGACCGTCGGTGATCCACAAGAACAGCGCGGTCAGCGGCGCGAGGACGCGCGTCACGAGCGCGAGGATCGGTGCCAGACGCAGCGCGGTGCGGTCGCCCGAACCGACGGCGATCGTCTTCGGCAGAATCTCGCCGAAGAGCAGGATCACGATCGTCATGACGACGGTCGACCAGATGGCCGCATGCGGAATCCCCGAGGCGATGAACAGCTCGGTTGCCACCGAGTCGGCGGCCAGCAGCACGAACGTGCTGCCGATGAGGACCGAAGTCAGCGTCCGGTTGCGGTTCTCGAGCAGCCGCTGCAGACCGATCGCGCTTTTGATGCCCTTTTCCGCCAAGGCGCGCGTGCGGATGCGATTCATCTGGACGATCGCCGCCTCGGAAGCCGCGAAAAACGCGGCTGCACCCACGAGCAGGACGAGGGCGAGGATTGCGGGCCAGTGCGATGTCGACGACGTCATGCTGGCGTCGGGCGGCGACTGCCCGGTAGTGGGTCGGTACTCAAGCGGGACCGATTATAACACAATGCCCGATGCGCCTAGGATCGCCAGACGGCCCACGCCGCGACCGCAGCACCGGCGGCGACCGCCGTAAGGGCGGCGACGAGGACGGCCGCGGCCGCGACGTCCTTCGCTTGCTTTGCCAAGGGGTGGTCTTCCGGCGACACGAGGTCGACCACGGCCTCCACCGCCGTGTTGAGGAGCTCGGCGACTAGGACGAGCCCGATCGCCAGCACCAGGACCGCCCAGGCGGGCGGCGGCAGGCGCAGCAGGACGCCCGCCGCGACGACCAGCACGGCGATACCCGCGTGAATGCGGAAGTTTGGCTGGGCCTGCCAAGCCGCGCGCACGCCGGCGAACGCATAGCCGAACGCGGCGCCGAGGCCGCCGCGCCGGGGGTGGCTATCCAAGCCGGTCGAGGGTGAGATCGCGAGCCCCCTTCCAGTGCGCCTTGTAGGCCGCCCGCGCGGCGGCATCGTCCTTGTGCTGCGCCGAGAGCGCCTCGGCCAGACCCCATTCCAGGTGCGGGTCGTTGGGGAACCGCACGAGCTCGGCGGTGAAGACGGTCTCGGCCTGGGCCGGTTTCCCGGCCGCCGAGAGCGCGGCCGCGTACCCTTCGCCGACCGGCACCGTCCAGTAGTCCTTCGGGTCGCCCGGGTTCGACGTCTTGGTCTCGGCGTACGCGCGCGCGTAGGCGGCGACGCGGGCCTCCACGTCGCCGGCGCGACCCGCGATCGCCGCATCGATCAGCGCGCGCCGGACGGTGTCGGTCCGCGCGAGTTTGTCGCGCTCGGTCCGCGCGGTCGCAGCGTTGCCGCTGCGCGCCGCCGCGATTCCTCGCGCGAACGAATTGGCGCCGCTGCCGATCGCCACGACCGCCGCGTCGTCGTGAAGACGCAGCGCGAGCTTGGCCCGCATGGAGGCATCCTCGTCGCTCGCGGCCGCCCGCGCATCGGCGTCGCGACCGATCGTCGTCAGCCCGTACAAAACGAAATCGACGTCGTGATCGTGGTATTGCTTCATGTACTGCTGGCCGGGCCCGTCGCCGAGCGCGAACCATGCGCGGTCGTTCGCCACCGCAACCTGATTGTCTGCCGCGAGCCGGTCGTAGTCTCCGATGCGCGACCAGATGTGCCCGGACATATGCGGCAAGTGCGACTCACCCGGCGGGTAGACGTACGACGAGAGCGTCTCGGCGTCGGAGACGGCATCCTTCGGGCGCTTCACTTCTTCGAGCAAGTGCAGCCGCAGATGGTGCGCACCGAGGTTCGAGGGTTCGAGCACGAGCGCACGATCGACGTCGTCGAGGATCTCGTGTGCTTTGGGCGTCATCGCGTCTTTGCCGTCGAGCAGCGCGTCTTCAGCGACGTAGTTCGCGAAACCGGCGACGACCAGGGCGTTGGGTTCGTCTTGGTGCGCCTTGGTGAACGCGCTCATCGACGCTTCATAGCGCGAGAACTTCTGCTTCGTGCTCCCCTTCGCGTAGCGTGCGCCGATCGCGCCGACCAACGCGCGCTCCTCTGGGCTCGCGTGCGCGAGGTGGGCGCGTGCCTTGCGTGCCGCATCGGCGCCGCGCTGCTCGCCTTCGGGCGTCGATGGGAAGTTGATGTCGATCGTGTCGGCTTCCGCCATCCCCCAATACGCCATCGCCAGATCCGGATCGCGTTCGGCGGCCTGCGCGAAGAGCACGCGGGCCTCGCCCTCGTCGAAGGCATACAGCATCGCGAGGCCGCGGTCGAACAGCTGCTGCGCTTTCGGATCGCTCGTCGAGACGGTCCAATGCGCGTGCGCCTCTTGCGCGGCTTGCAGCGGACGGGCCCCGGTCGCGAGCACCACCGCACAAGCAAGAACGGCGGCAATGGAACGGGTCATCCCGGGGCTCCTTCGAGGTACGGCCACGGCATTCCGACCGCGGCCGCCAAACGCCGTTCCTCGGCTTCCATGACGGCCCGCTCCGGTGCGACGAGGTGGTCGTGACCCGCCAGATGCAGCACCGCGTGGATCAGCAGCCGCTCGACCTCGCGTTCGAGCGGCGCGTCGTAGTCGGCGGCCTGGCGCGCCGCGGTATCGACGCTCACCACGATGTCGCCGAGCATCCGCTCCGCGCCGGCCTCGTCGGCTCGAAGCGGCCGGGTCGCGCCGCTGCGGTCGAACGTCTCAGGCGCGTACATCGGAAAGCTCAGCACGTCGGTCGGCGCGTCCTTGTCGCGATGCTCGCGATTCAGCCGGCGCATCTCCGAGTCGCGCACGAACGTCAGCGAGACGCTGGACCCCACCTCACCGATCTCCGTCAACAAGCGTTCCAGCACGCGAACGAGGGGACGGGTGGCGAGGCCGGTCCCGCGCGTGCGATTCTCGAGATAGACCACCAGCTGTCGGCCGGCGCCCTCAGGCGTTGCGTTCGCGCGCGAACCGTTCGTACGCGGCGACGATGCGCCCGACGAGCGGGTGCCGCACGACGTCCGACTCATCGAGCCGCACGACGCCGATGTCGTCGACGCCCTCGAACAAGCGCTCCACGTCGAGCAGACCGCTGCGCTGACCGCGCGGCAGATCGATCTGCGTGTCGTCGCCGGTCACGACCATCTTCGAGCCGGCTCCGATGCGGGTGAGGAACATCTTGAGCTGTTCGGGGCTGGTGTTCTGCGCTTCGTCCAGGATGACGAACGCATCGGAGAGCGTGCGGCCGCGCATGTACGCGATCGGCGCGACCTCGATCGTGCCGCGCTCCAAGTATTTCGCGGTCGTGCCGTCGTCGAGCAGTTCTTGCAGCGCGTCGTACAGCGGTCGCAAGTACGGATCGACCTTCTCTTTGAGATCGCCGGGCAGGAAACCCAATTTCTCGCCGGCCTCGACCGCCGGACGGGAGAGGACGAGTCGCGACACTTCGCGATTTTTCAGGGCGCGCACGGCCATCACGATCGCCAAGAAGGTCTTGCCCGTGCCGGCCGGGCCGATCGCGAAGGTCAGCGAGTTCGTCTCGATCGCGCCGACGAGCGCCTTCTGGCCGGCGGTCTTGGGGCGGATCTCTTTCCCGCGAGCCGTCGTCGCGAGGGTCGACGGAATGCCGCGGCTGCCGTTCTGCTCGCGGCTCGAACGAGCGGCGAAGGCCACGTCGTCGGGCGTCACCTGCGCTCCGCCGCGTGCCGCGGCCAGCATCGCGGCAAGAACACCCTCGGCGCGCTGCACCGCGGCCCGGTCGCCGCTGACGTGCACGCGATCCCCGTCGAGCCGCAGCACGACGGGGATCAGCGCTTCGAGCGCGTTGAGATTTTGGTCGCGGTGTCCGCTGAAGCGGATCGGTTCGGAGAGTCCGCTGAGATCGAAGGTCGCTTCGCTGGTGATTGAGGGCATCTTCGGTCTAGAACGCGCCCAGCACCGGCGAAGTTGTCACCGTAGCGCCACCGGCGGCGCGAGGACCTCCGCCAGCACGACCGCAGTGCGAGCGTGCGCCGGGTCGGCGAACGCCGCCAGCAGCGAGCGTCCCGCCGGAGCCGGGCCCGTGCGGGCCGCAGCGGACGGGAGGACGACCGACGGCGCGGGAGCCGGTATCGGGCGCCGCATCGCGTGCTGCGCGGGCCGGGCGACCGCATCCGACGCCTGCGCCGCCCGCGGCGCCACGGCTTGGGCAGCCTGCTGCGCCTCCGCGATCTGCCGCTGGAACGACTCGAGCCCGCGCTTCAGGCCGCCGCTCTTGCGGAGGATCGCGAGGAACGCGAGAACGACCGGGACCACCCAGAAGAGATTGTCCACTACTGCGGGATTTGGGGTGCGCCCGGCGTCGCCGGCGGCGGCGTCGCGCCGTCACCGACGCTTTGACCGATCGACCCGCGCATCTCGGTGTCGGCCTTGATGTTGTTGAGCTTGTAGTAGTCCATGACGCCGAGATGCCCGGCGCGGAACGCTTCGGCGATCGCCTGGGGGATCTGCGCTTCGGCCTCGACGACCTTGGCGCGCATCGCCTGCGTCTCGGCCTTCTGCTCTTGTTCCGCCGCCATGGCGGCGTATTGGCGCTCGGCGGCCTTCGCTTGCGCGATGCGGCGGTCGGCTTCGGCTTGCGAGGTCTGCAGGTCGGCGCCGATGTTCTTGCCGACGTCGACGTCGGCGATGTCGATCGAAACGATCTCGAACGCGGTGCCGGCGTCGAGGCCTTTCGAGAGCACCGCCTTCGAGATGCGGTCGGGATACTCGAGCACTTCCTTGTGGTCGACGGCCGCGCCGACCGCGCTGACGACACCCTCACCGACGCGCGCGACGATCGTCGGCTCGCCGGCGCCGCCGACGTAGCGGTCGAGGTTCGAGCGCACCGTGATGCGGGCTTTGACGTTCAGCTGGATGCCGTTTTGCGCGACGCCCTGAAAGATCGGCGTCTCGATCACCTTGGGGTTGACCGACGTCTGCAGCGCTTCGAGCACGTCGCGTCCGGCCAAGTCGATCGCGGAGGCGCGCTGCCATTCGAGCGGAATCTGCGCGCGCTGCGCGGCGATCATCGCGAGGGTCACCTTCTGGATGTTGCCGCCGGCGAGGACGTGCGACTGGAGCTGGTCGACCGTCAGGTTGAGGCCCGCTTTGCGCGCGCGCACGAGGTTCTCGACGATCAGCCCGGCCGGCACGCCGATGATGCGCATCCGAATGAGCGAGCCGATCGAAAGGGGAACGCCCGCGGCGATCGTGCGGATCCACAAGCCCAGTGGAAAATAGTACAGGAACAGGACGAACGCGAACAGGACGGCGAGGGTGAAAATGATCAGCACGAACGTGGTCACGATTTCTCCTTAACCTATACGACGTCTTCGGGGCGCACGAAAATTCGCGCGCCTTCGACGCGGGTCACCCGGACGGGTGTCCCTGCGGGCACGAAATCCCCTTCCGTGAGGACGTCGGCCCGCAGGTCGCCGAACGTCGCCACGCCGGCCGGCCGGAGAAACGAGGCGGCGATTCCGGTGCGGCCGAGCAGCGCGCGGTGATCCTCGCTCGCCACGTAATCGGGCCCCTGTGTCCCCGCGAACATCAGCCGTTTCACGAACGCGTTCTCCGGGATGACGCGCTGCACGAGCATGAAGCATGCCACGCTGAGCACGATGGCGATGGCGAGCGACTGCAGCGCGCCGACGAAGAACGGCAGGCCGAACGCGAGGAAGACGGCCGCGACGAGGGTCAGCGCGCCGAGGGATCCGGCGATCCCGTGTCCGGGCAGCACGTGCAGTTCGAAGAGGATCAGCAAGATGCCGATCAGGGCGAGCGCGACGACGAGGCCGTTCGAAAATCCGGCATAGACGTGCGTGCCGAAGAACAGCGCGAGCGATGCGGCGCCGATCGCGCCGGCGACCAGGTGCAGCGTCTGCAGCTCGATGAGCAGCCCGAGGAACCCGATCGCGAGCAGAATCCCGCTCACCTCGGGATTGGTCGCAAAGCGCGCGACCTGCTCGGCGAACGTGTACGAAGCCGACGTCCTCGGCGCGCGGGACAAACCGAACCGCGCGAGCGCCGCGTCGAACGACGGAACGGTCGCCTCGGAGAATCCCGCCTGCCGGGCGTTCTCGGCGGTCAGCGTCAGAATCGTACCGTGCTCTTTGTACGCCGGCGTATCGACGGTCGAGTCGACCATCGCTTCGGCGAGCTTTTCGTTTCGGTGAAAGCTCTTCGCCGTCGATTGAAACTCGCTGCGCAGCGCAGAGACGGTCTTGTCCGTCTTCGGAATCGGCTGCGCGGCCCCGATCGACGAGCCCGACGCCATCGCGATGCGCGAGGCGGAGAGCGTGATGAGCGCTCCGGCGGACCACGCTCGCGTCACGTACGCGTCGACCGGCACGGAGCTGCCGAGCAACGCGTCACGGATCTCGGTAGCGGCCGAAACCAGGCCGCCGAACGTGTTGACGTCGAGCACGATCGCCCGTGCGCCGGACGCCTTGGCTTCAGCGACCGCACGCTCGGCCAAATGCGCCATCCCCTCGTCGATCGTGCCGCGAATCGGAATGACGACGATTCCGCCCGGCGCGTCCGCGAACGCCGGGGCCCACGCCAAGAATGCTCCGGCGAGGAGGCACACCAAGGAGACGAGCCGGCGGAGGGTCACGCTCAGTGTTACCCCGGCCGGCGGCACAGGTTACGCCGAAGCAAGCTCTTCGCCGACGACCTGGCGGACGACGTTCCCATCAGCAACCCCTTTGAGCTGGGGCATGACGAGCTTCATCAGCGCCCCTTGATTGCGCCCGTCGGCCGGCAGCGAGTCGAGCGCGGCGCGCACGACGGCGCGGATTTCCTCGGCCGACTTCTGGGTCGGCAGGTAGTGCATCAGGATTTCGCGTTCGCGCGACTCCTTCTCGGCGAGCTCCGTCCGGCCGGCCTTGCTGAACTGCTCGATCGAGTCGGCGCGCTGCTTCACCAGGCGCTGCACGACGCCGAGTTGCTCCTCGGGAGCAATGTCCGCGCCGGCTTCGATGCGGCGATAGTTGAAGGCCGAGATCACGCTGCGAAGCGTATCGAGCCGCACCTGATCGCGCGCCCTCATGGCGTCTTTCATGTCGGCCGTGATCTGGTCTTTGATGCTCATCACCGCAGGCTACCGCCCCGGAGACCCGCGCACCTGGCGCTTTAGCAGGATGCGGAAAAACGAACGAGCTGGCCCTTGGTGTTACGGGCATTTTTGAGTA
>CALEYW010000041.1 GCA_937927945.1 uncultured candidate division WPS-2 bacterium
GCGAATCCGGGATCGGCAACATGACCGTTTGAAATTTTGTGGTCGTCCCTGAGCCGAAATCTCGGAGCTCGCCCACGCTCCACATCATCGGCGAGAACACTTCGACGTGCGACCACATGCTCACGAATTCCGGACTCCGAGCGCTCAACTTCTCGAGGATGGCGGCGAAGTTCGGGTTCGCACCGAATTCGGCATGCTCGACGCGGAGGACGGCGACCATCCGGCGGGCGATGGCCTCCCAATCCGGGAACACCAGGCGCGCGCGCTTGGGTGAACATGATCCACAGACCGTTCCGCTCGAGGGCGCCGTTGTCGCCGTCGATACCGAACAAGGTTGCAAAGCGATCGTTCCATACGAGCACGTCCCAGCACGGATCCGTGACGAACGCATACCCCGTCGAGTAGCTCTTGACGAGTGTCCGGACGCGCTCCGAAACATTGCTTCCCAGGTCCGCGGAGCTCTTCCGACCGACTGCACCAGCTTGCCGAGATACTCGCTCTCGGCGGAGTCGAGCCGCAACGCGGAGCTCACGCGCGCCAGCTTGCCGGCCGCCATCTTGATCGGCCGGCCCTGTTCGAGCCACGTGTACCAGGTGATCCCGACATCCGCCAACCAGGCGACGTCTTCACGACGCAGCGTGTCGATTCGACGGTGCAAGCCTTGGGCCAAACCGACGGACGCAGGCGTCAGGCGGCGTCGCCGTGATTTGAGAAATGCCGCGAGCTCCAAGTTGCGCTCGCTCATGAGAATGTCGTCGACCGCACGTTGCCCGATCATAAACGCTGTACGTGCCGCTGTCTACGAACGCGCCCCCGCTCCCGCCGAACAGAACATTGACCTTAGCGAATTCTCAGGATGCCGCGGCATTTCAGCGCGATGAGTTGTCGTTGGCCGCGTCGTCGATTTGGCGGCGGATCGTCGCGTAACAGGGGCAGGCGCGGCTCTCGAGCGCTGCGCGTTCGATGATTCGGATGTCGCCGTGGGCGTACTCGATGCCGCCGACTTCTCGCAACATGCCCATGACCTCGGTCACACTGGGCCGGCGGATACCAATCATCATGGCGATGAAGTCGTGCGTGAGGTGAAAGCGGTCCCGTTTCACGCGATCGTGAGCCGTCAAGAGCCAGCGCGCGAGCCGTTGCTCGACGGTGTGGCGAGCGTTGCAGGCAGCGCCTTGCGCCACGACGCCCAGAAAGGTGTTGGCATAGCGCATCGCCAGGCGATAGAGTTCGCCGCGCGGCTCGACGACGTGGCGGGTGAAGTCGACGGCCGACATTCGCTGACCGGTGCCGGCGATCTGCACCATCACCCGCGTCGAGCTGCGACCGACCCCGAACAGAACACCGAGGCCGGCCATCCCCTCAGGCCCGATGAGGCCGACCTCGACGGATTCGCCGTCTTCCATGTCGGCGACGACCGAGACCACGGCGTCGCTCGGAAACCACACGTCGCGGATCGCGTCCCCGGGCCCGGAAAGGAGCCGGCGATCCGGCATCTCGGCAGCGTGCAGAAACGCGTCCAAACGGCCCCGCTCCACGACGGAGACGGCCGCCAGGAGGCGGTTCTCTGCTCCTGCGTCGACCCGAAGAAAAGGCTGCACCCTGGTGGCTCACGCGATCGGCCGAGAGCGACCTGTGTCCGTTCGGATGCTTTCGCCTGTAGAGAGTGCGCTGCGCCGGTAACCAAGCGCCGAGTGCACGCCTTCCAAGGAATATGGGGCCTCCAATGCTGGACACCGCGGCGTGCGAGCGGATGAAGACGAGCCTTCGTCGCGTCGAGTCGTCCTGGGCGTCGCTGGGGATCGCACTCGGGAAGCTACGAGCCGCGCGCGGTCAAGCGCTCGCGGCTGCCCTGCCGCACACGCTCACCGCGCGCGAGCGCGTGATCCTGCGCCTGATCGCGGACGGTCACGACAACGTCGCGATCGCCGACGCGCTGCATTTCAGCCTCGGCACGATCAAGGCGCACGTTCGCGCGATTCTCGATACCCTGGAATCGCCGACGCGAGCGGCCGCCGCGGCGCGCGCCATCCGACTCGGCCTGATCTAAGCTCGGCTAGACGCCGTTCAGCGAGTTCAACTCTTCGAGTGTCGCTTGCAGCCGCTCGTCCAGCGACTCCAGCTGCGCGCCCGTCGTCTGCATCACTTCGTTGATCGACTCGATTTGCGCCGCCGTCGATGCGGCCGAGGCCGCTGCGACCGCGAGACGCGCGACGAGACGCCCGTTTTCCTCCGCGGCTTCTTGCAATTCGATCCGAAGCTCGGTGATCGTCACGCCGAGGGTCTCGTGGCACACGACGTTTCTGCTTTCAAACCGCCGCGCCGGGCGGCTCTGCTCATCCTTCGCCGTCGCGCCAGCTTCACCCAGGACGCGGCCCCTGAGAAGATTTGAGCTCCCCGAAGGGCGATTATGGCAATCGGATGAGGCGGCGGCCGAAGTTTTCGCCGCGGTAGAGGCCGGCGATCGCGTCGGGCGCCGCGTCGATGCCCTCGAGGAACTCCTCGCGGTAGCGCAAGCGCCCCTCGCGAATCCAGGCGCTGAGCTGGGCGATCGCTTCGGGAAAGCGCGCCACGTAGTCGAACGCGAGGAAGCCCTGCATGCGCGCGCGTTTGACAATCAGGTGCCGTTCGACGCGCGGTCCGAGCGGCCACGGATCCCAGCTGGACACCGACGCGGTCCCGCACACCACGACTCGCGCGCCGACCGCGAGGTGTGCGTACGAAGCGTCGCTGATCGCGCCGGCCGTGTTGTCGAAGTAGACGTCGACGCCCTTCGGAGCGGCGGCGCGGATCGCCGCGCCGAGGTCGACGCCGGACTTGTAATCGATCGCGGCATCATACGCGAATTCGTCGAGGCACAACTGCGTCTTGCGCGCGCCGCCGGTGATACCGATCGTGCGGCACCCCACGATCTTCGCGATCTGCCCGACGGACGAGCCGACCGATCCCGCGGCCGTCGACACGAGCACCGTGTCGCCGGGCTTCGGCTGACCGACGTCGAGCAGCGCGAAGTACGCCGTGAGGCCGTTGAGTCCCAGCACGCCGAGCGCGGCGGAGAGCGGGATGTCGTCGCGCGCCACCGTGCGCGAGATTGCGCGCGCGTCCGCGACGGCGTATTCCTGCCAACCGAACATCCCAGTGACCTGATCGCCCGGCGCGTAGTCCGCGTTGCGCGAACGCACGACCTCACCGGCGGCGAACGAGCGCATCACGGCGCCGAGCGCGACCGGTTCGGCGTAGTTGGCGACCGCGCTCACCCAGCCGCGCATCGCCGGCTCGACGGCGAGGAAGCGGTTGCGCACCAACACCTCGCCGTCGCCAGGTTCCGGCAGCGCCGTCTCGACGACTTCGAAGTTCTCCGCCTGCGGAATCCCGGCCGGACGGGAGCGTAACCGAACTTGCCGGTTGACCGAGGCGGCCGAACTCACGCGGCGTTCGCGAGGGCGACGTAGCGCAGGAGCCCCAACTCCCATGCATCCGGCGATTCGAACATAGCCTGCATCTCGGCTGCTTCTTCACCGTACGCTTCGAGTCCGCGGTGCTCCAGCTCGACCCGCGTGCGATGCGGCGTCTCGGCGACGAACCGCACTTCGACTTCGGTGACGAGGGCCGGGTCGTACTGGAACGCGGTGGAGAGCTGCCAGGTAAGCACGATCCGATTCGGCTGATCGAGCGAGACGACGCGCCCCCAGTCGCACTCGGCGCCGTTCTTGTCGCGCTCGAACCAGCGGCCGCCGGCGTGCGGCTCCACGAGCGCCGCCTGAGCCGGTTTCTCGCCGATCACGTGGCTCTCGAGCGGCCACCACGAACTCATCTGGTTGACGAAGACCTCGAACGCGCGCGCCTGCGTCGTCTCGACGGTCATCGCTTTGCGCACGGATAGTCCGGTTGCGGAATTCATCGCTGATCTTCTCCCGTTGTAAGCGTTCACTTACCGTAAGTGTATACTTACCACAACTGTGCTGTCAACCCTCGCACGGCGCGGCGGCGTACGACAAGGAGGTAGCCCCTGCACCACGGTATCCGTGACGCCCGGAGCGCACGCGGGTCCGATCCTGCAGTTCGCGCACGCCCTGTGCCGCCGTACGTCTCGCGCGCACGCCTTCGTCTTCAGCACCGGGATGCGCAGCGTGACGCGCGCGCTGCGCGCTCCGGAACAAGCCGGCCGCACGCTGCCCGACCTCGGCGACGCCTGGGGCGGCGGCACCCGCATCGGAGCGAACCTGGCGGAATTCGTGCGCGCGTCGGGGACCCAGCTGCTGCAGCCCGATACGGTCGTGCTGATCGCCAGCGACGGGCTCGACGCCGGCGACATCGCCGCGCTGGAGCGCGCGATGCGCGCGCTGCGCGGACGCAGCGGCGCGGTCGTCTGGCTGAATCCGCACGCCGCCGGCCCAACCTTCGTGCCAAGCGCCGGCGGAATGCGCGCCGCGCTTCCGTACGTCACGCTGCTCGCGGCGGCGCGCGACCGCACCGACTTCGTCCGACTCGCACGGACGATGGCGCGCACCGTCTAGACGGCGGGCCGTGGCGCGGTCCGATCGAGCTTTGGCCGGACAGGAGGCCCTTCCGGCGCAGGTTTTCGGTTAATTGTTCGGTCGGGCCGGCTTTCTCACGCTAGACAACCAGGCCGTCCCTCGCATATCTTAAGAGATCATTATCTCCAGTTTAAGCCGTCCATAAGGGAAGGAGGCCGCCGTGATCGCCGTGATCGATCTCTTCCGTCACTCGCACAACAGCCGGCCGTTCGCCGCGGGCGACACCTTCTTCCGCGAGGGCGACGATGGAGGCTGTCTGTTCGTCCTGCTCGACGGCACCGTCGAGCTGCGCAAAGGCAGCCGCGTCCTCGAGACGGTCGGCGCCGGCGAGATCTTCGGCGAGATGGAGCTCGTGGAACACGAGGCGCGCTGGGCCTCCGCCGTCGCCGTCACCGACGGCACCGTCGTGACCGTCACCGAGAAGCAGTTCAACTTCCTGGTTGCGAACACGCCGCACTTCGCGACGGAGCTGCTGCGCCTGGTCGTCGAGCGCCTGCGCCGAACTTACGCAGCCTGACGTTCCGTCCGCTCAGCAGCCGCTGCTCGCCGGCCCGAGGCACGCGCCGTTGTCGTTGTAGCTGCCTTGCACCAACGCTCCCGCGACCTTCCCCGAGAGCGCGCTCGTCGCGTCGAGCGAGACGATCGAGCCCCCCGATTGGGCGGCGTTGAAGAACAGCGTGGCGCCCGTGATGAGCTTCGCGCTCACCGCGTGCGTGGGCGTGAGTTTGATGCGGGCGGCGCCCTGGGCGAGCGGGTGCGAGCTGGTGAGGTCGTCCGGTGAGCGCGGCCCGTTCATCACGATGTCCCATTGGGCGCCCGGCACCGGAACCGTCTTGCTCCCAACCAAGAACACCGTCGAATTGAAGCTGTAGCGAGGATCGGTCGATGCGATGTTGCGCGCCGCGAGCGCCGAGGCGAAGTCGGCGTAGAGCTGCGCGAACGTCTCGCCGTTGTTGGCCTCGGCGACGATCGGCGCGACGTTCGCGCCGCTGCCTCCCGTCGCCGTCAGCGAGGCGTACACCCGGTGCAGCGCGGCGTCGCCACCGAAGCGGTCGTACATGTAGCGCGCGAACAGGTACCCCAAACCGTAGTTGCCTTCGGTCGAGCGGTAGAAGCCGAACGCCGGATTCGACGACGTGTCCAGCGGGTCGGCGTCATACCCGACCCAGGCCGTGAACGAGTAGTTCGCGGGGCTGTAGAGGTATGCGGACGACGCGAGCAGCGTGTCGTTCGCCTGCGCGTTGTTGGAGTTGACGAGATCCTCGGCGAGCATCGAGTCGCCTTCGTCGACGAACGAGTCGTCGAAGACGACGCTGCTGTTCTGGTCGCGCAGATTCGGCGCGACGACCTTGTTGATCGCGTGGAGGTAGTGCTGGAACTCGTGCGGGAGACTGCGCGGCATGTCTTGCGTGCGCCAGAAGCCCTCGTCGACCGTCGGGTACTTGTCGGCCGCGATGATGAACATCGGCAGTTGATTGCTCGGCATGTGGACGCTGCTGCCGTAGGCGCAGTTGAGTTCCTGGTCGTTGAGCAGGTCGGCGGCGTAGAAGTACCCGCTCTCACCGGAATTTTCCAGCGCCTTCGTGATGAGGATGCTCACGTGCGGATCGGCGCCGGCGTAGTCGACCGGCGGCGCATACGTGTTCGGGTTCGTGTTGCGGCTGCCGTTCGCGCCGCACTGCTCGTACACGTTGCCACCGGCGTTGAAGAAGGCCGGCCCGAACGCCGCGGTCTCACGCGCGTAGTCGGCGTCGAACGCGCTTGCGGTAGCCTGGAAATCCGCGGCGCTGTAGTTGTAGGTCGCGTCGATCCCGTTGTCGACCCAGACGTAGCCGTGGTTCGAGACGGACTGCAGCGTCGCGGGGACGTCGAGATAGCACTCCGTTCCGACGCTGACCTGCGGAGCGGTGCAGGTCCCGCCGGTTCCGGTAATCGTGCCTTGGATGACGTGGAACGTGCGCTGCGCGCCGACGCTGAACGCGAGCGGGCTCCGCTTCGCGCTCTGCGTGCTCGAGTGAGCGATCCGCAACGTCGAGAGCGCGTGTCGGCCCGTCATGTTCAGTGCCGCCTGGCGATAGTCGCGGCGAACGCGATAGGGCCGCAGCGCGGGGCCTTCCTGATGCAGCGCCGTCATCGAGGCAGCGAACCGGTTCCCCAGCGACGACGGCTTTTGACCCGCGGACGATTCCGAAGCGGTGACGTTGTATTCCGTCAACGCCGAAGCACTGCCGGAGGGTTGGGCCGGCACGTCCGAACTCTGCACGACGAACGTTCCGTCGCTCGACGCCGCGAGCAGCGACGATGAGAATGCGTTCGTCGCGTTGGGTCCGAGCTGCGTCACGCCGCTCGAGGGCGTGACGTACCCCACCGAGGCGGGAGTCGGCGTCGGAGACGCTGCCGCCGACGGGCTCGGGGTCGCCGTCGGACCTCCGCCTCCGCCTCCGACACCGGGCGCAGGTACGCTGCTGCCTCCGCCGCCGCCCCCGCCGCCGCAAGCCGCGACCGCCGTCGCGCACACCGCGACCGCAAAGAGAAACCGCACCCGTTCGAACAGATCCACCTCAACCGGGTACGCCCCTGGTCGCTCTGTTACCCCTTACCGACAAGCGGACGCCGGACTACCCCCGTGCTTATGACGAAGGCCCTCCGTCCCGGATGCGCCAGCGGCCGCGCACCATGACGTGGCGCGGTGCGGCGCCGTCGCTGGCGAACACGTAGCGGTCGAGCAGTTCGCCGGGCGGTGCGCCGGCCAGCGGCGGCTCCCGGTCGTCGAGCACGACCAGATCGGCACGCATTCCGGGCGCGATCGCGCCGGCGCCGAGGCCGCACGCACGCGCCCCGCCGCGCGCTGCCGCGGCGTAGAGGGTCTCGCCGCACGATGCGCCGGGCTCGGTCGCCGCGACGATGCGCCGCCGCGACGCAAGCCGCGCGCCGTACTCGAGCCAGCGCAGCTCTTCGACCGGTGCGATCGAGACGTTGCTGTCCGATCCGATGCCTAGCGTTCCGCCGGCCGCCAGATAGGGCCCGAGCGGGAAGAGCCCGTCGCCGAGATTCGCCTCGGTCGTCGGGCACACCCCGGCGACGGCGCCGCTGCGCGCCAAACCGTCGCGCTCCGCAGCGTCGAGGTGCGTCGCGTGCACGAGGCACCAGCGCGCGTCGACGTCGTGGTTGGCGAGCAGCCACGCGACGGGGCGCGCGCCCAGCGCCGCGCGCACGGCATCGACTTCGCGCTCTTGCTCGGCGACGTGCAGGTGGATCGGCACGTCGCGCGGCGCACCGTCGGTCAGCGCGCGCAGCTCGTCGGGCGTCACCGCGCGCAACGAGTGCGCGCAGGCGCCGACGACCAGGTTCGGATCGTTCGCATGGTCGCGGCGCAGCGTCTGCGAGAGTGCGAGCACGTCGTCGACGCCGCCCGCGAAGCGGCGCTGTTCGGGACGCAGCGGCAGGCCGCCGGCATCGGCGTGCGCATAGACGGCCGGCAGCAGGCAGAGCGCGATCCCCGCGTCGTTCGCGGCGGCGATCAGCGCGCGCGACATCACCGCGCGGTCGGCGTACCACGCACCGTTCGGGTCACGATGCAGGTAGTGGAATTCGGCGACCGCGGTATAGCCGGCCGCCAGCATGGCGCGGTAGACGCCGGCCGCGATCGCACGCAGACCGTCGGGATCGAGCGTGCCGGCAAGCGCGTACATCGCCTCGCGCCAGGACCAGAAATCGTCGTCGCCCGCGGCGCGGCGCTCGGCCGAGCCGGCCATCGCGCGCTGAAACGCGTGCGAATGCAGGTTCGGCATGCCGGGGACGACCGGGCCGTCGATCACTTCCGCGTCGGGACTGTCCGCAAACGCTCCGGGCCGAACGTCCACGATCGTGCCGTCCGGGGCGACGTCGATCGCCACGTCAGGGGCCCAGCCGTTCGGGAGCAGCGCCTCCCGCGCGATCAGTCGCATCGCGTGTTCTACGACGCAGACGGCCTCCCGGCCGCTCCGCCGAGGAAGGTGCCGGTTCCCGGTGCTGAACTGGCCGAACAGGAGAACTACGGACGCCCGGCACGGTACCGGAGCGCTATGCTTCGGTCATGGTCGTTTCTCTCGAACTCGTTCTCGGAGCTGGCTGACATGGATTCCGCCCGGTATGACGCGCTCGATGCGCGGCTCACGTCGCTCGAAAACCAGGCCCGCCGGTTGCGGGCCGACCTCGCCGCGGCCGCTTCCCTTCCGGCTGCGGACGCGTCGCCCGCCCGCGTCGCCGGAATCCCTGAGGTTCCGCTCCCGGCCTTTTTGGCGGACGAGCCGGCCGGGCCGCACGCGTCGCGCGAGAAGAGTTCGCTCGAGACGCTGGTCGCCGGGCGCGGGCTCCAGTTGGCGGGGCTGCTGCTCGTGCTGCTCGGGACCGCGTTCTTCCTGGACCTCGCCTTCACGAGCGGCTGGATCGGCCCGGCGCAGCGGATCCTGCTCGGCCTGGTCGCCGGATCGGCCCTGATCGGCGCGGGCGCGCGCCTGTTGCGCGGCACGTACGCCTTCGTCGCGGAAGGCCTCGTCGGGCTCGGCGCGGGGATTCTGTACCTCTCGCTGTGGGCGTCGGTGGCAATCTTCCCGCAGCTGCACGTCGCGCGGCCCGCGGCGTTCGCGGCGATGATCGCAGTGACGGCCGTCGTAGCGGCGCTCTCCGCCGTGCGCCGCTCGGAACGGTTGGCGCTGATCGGACTCGTCGGCGGGTTCCTCACGCCCGTGCTGCTCAGCGGTGGCCCGACCGCCCACGTCGAGTTGGCGACCTACCTGCTGCTGCTCGGCGGCGGAATGCTCGCGCTCTGTGCGCGCTGCGGCTTCCGCAGCGTCGAAGCGGTGACGTTCGTCGCGACGTTCCTGTACGCCGGCGCCTTCGCACCGGATTCGGCGACCGGCTGGACCGATCGCGACGCGTACGCCGTCGCATCGCTTTTCTTCATCGAGTTCGCGCTGGCGTTCGGCTTCGGCGCGGCCCGCAGCGGCGCGGCGTCACCGGTGCGCATCGCCCTGCTCTCACTCGACGTCGCGCTGTACGCCGGCTTTCTCGAAATCATCTTCGAGGGTCATCAGACGCCGCTCGGCGTGGCGCTGCTCGCCCTCGCGGCGGTCTCGCTCGCGACCGCCCGGCTGCGCACGGTCCCGCAGCGCATGACGGAGGCCTGCGGCTATCTCGGTCTCGCGGTCGTCACGCTCGCGTTGCCGGTGCTCATCCACCAAACTTCGCTGCTCGATGCGTTCTCGCTCGAAGCCGCCGTGCTGGTCGTGCTCGGCCGGCGCAGCGGCGATCGGTGGATCGCGGTCGCGGGCGCGCTGCTCTTCGGACTCACCGGCGTGGTGCTGTTCGCGCAAGCGCAATTCGACCCGCCCGCAGGCGCCTTCCTCAATCCGCTTTTCTCTGCGTTCGCCATCTGGATCGCCGCGCTGCTCGCGGCGCGCAGGGAATCCGCCTCGTTCGCGATGAGCGACGGCAATCGCCGCGCGCTGGACGCCGCCTCCGCCATCGCGCTCAACGCGATCGTCCTCACCGCACTCTCGCGCGAGCTCCTCGACGCGATCGGCGGCCCGCACTGGAACCTCACGGTTCCGAACCACGCCCAACTCGCGCTCTCGCTGTTGTGGACGGTGTACGCTGCCGTCCTCTTCGGAGTGGGCTTGGGCGGCGGCTCGGCGCCGCTGCGGTGGCAGGGCTTGGTGCTCTTCGCGCTGACGCTGTGCAAAGTGTTTCTGATCGATCTCGCCACGCTCGGATCGGGGTATCGGGTCGGCTCGTTCATCGGCCTGGGCATCGTGATGGTCGCCGCGTCCGCCTGGTACACGCGCGCCACGATCTGCCGCACGCCCGAGCCCGAAGCGTGAGCATCGACGCTGGGCCCGCCTGGAGCGCGTGGGCGACCGTCACGCCGATGGCCGTTGCTCCCGCGGCGCGCGAACGGTACGTGCGCGTTCCGATCCCTGTTACGATCGCGCCGAATGCTGACGGCGGGTATCCCGACCTGCGTGTCGTCGACGGCAACGGAACCGAAGTCGCCTACGCGATCGATCCCCAGCGAGCGGCGCCCGCGCCGCGCGAGATCGTTCTGATCGATCGCGGGTTCGTCGAACATCGCTGGACGCAAGCGGTGCTCGATCTCGGCCCGCGCCACGACCTGGTCGAGGGCATCCGCCTGGGCGTCGACGAGGGCGCGCGTCCGACGTATTTCGAGACGGTCGCGATCGACGCGAGCGACGACCGCCTCACGTGGCGGGTCGTGCGCGACGACGCAGTCGTGTACCGGGTCGCGCAGGACGGCGGTCGCGGCGATCGCTCGATTTCGTTTCCGCCGACGCGCTCCCGCTGGCTGCGGGTGCGCATCCTCGATCCGCGCGCGCAGTTTCCGCTGACCGGCGCGTCGATCGAAGGCGGGTCTTCCGCCGAACCGGCACTCGTGCCACTGCCGATTGCCGGCACCGGGATGCTGATCGCGACCGCGCACGACGGAGCGTTGACCTCGAACGTCACCTGGAGCTTCGATTCGCCGGTCGCGATCCGGCCTGCTGCGGTGCGCTTTCGCGATCGCAGTCACGCGTACGCGCGACACGCCGTCGTGCAGAGCAGCGACGACGGAACGCAATGGTCCGATGCGGGCGACGCGCAGATCGCGCGCTTCGCCGACGGCGGCTCGCAAACGTCGTTCGCATTCGGCGAGCAGACCGCGCGGCATTGGCGCGTGGTGGTCGAAAATGGAAACGACAAACCCGTCCCCGGCCTGCGGCCGGTGCTGCTCGTCCGCAGGCACGACGTCGTCTTCTCCGCGGCGCCCGCAGCCGCATACCGGCTGCTCTCCGGTAACCCGAACTCCGTCGCGCCCGCCTACGACTTGGGCGAACGCCTGGCCCACGGCGCGTGGCGCGCCGATCGCGGCGCGACCCAGCCACCGCTGGCGAACGCATCCTTCCGCGATCCGCGCCCGCTCGCGGACCGCCTTCCGCCCTGGCTGCTCAGCACCACGCTCGGAATCGTCGCAGCACTGCTCGGCCTCATCGCGATCCGCACCGTGCGAACGGCCCAGGCGAAGTAGTGCGCCCGCCCCGGTACGACGCGCTCTGGTACAACGCGTCGCTCGCCACAATGACGCCCGGCGGCGCCCCGTACGGAACGATCGCCGACGGCGTCGTCGCCGCGCGCGACGGCCGCATCGCGTGGGTCGGTCCGCGCAGCAAGCTGTCTGATGCGCCCGATCGTCTTGCGGCGCGCGCGATCGACGCCGGCGGCGGCTGGATCACGCCCGGGCTGATCGACCCGCACACGCACGTCGTGTTCGGAGGCGACCGTGTCGCCGATTTCGAACGGCGGGTTGCGGGAGAGAGCTACGTCGCCGCCGCGGCCGGCGGCAGCGGCATCCTCCACACCGTGGCGATGACCCGCGCCGCCGACGATGCGACGCTGCTGCGCGACGCGCTGCGCCGCGTGCGCACGATGATGGCGCACGGCACGACGACGCTCGAGATCAAATCGGGGTACGGCCTGGACGTCGAGACGGAGATGCGGCTGCTGCGGGTGGCGCGGCGCATCGGCAGCGAACTCGGCGTCGGTGTGCGAACGACCTATCTCGGCGCGCACGTCGTCCCGCCGGAATACGCGCAGCGCAGCGACGCCTACCTCGGGCTCGTCTGCGACGACGCGCTGCCGCGCATCGTCGCCGAAGGACTGGCCGACGCCGTCGACGTGTTTAGCGATGCGATCGCGTTCTCGCCCGCCGAGACCGCGCGCGTCCTCGAGGCCGCGCAGCGGCTCGGGCTCGCCGTGAAAGTGCACGCCGATCAGATCGCCGACACGGGCGCCGCCGCCGTCGCGGCGCGGTATCGCGCGCTCTCCGCCGATCATCTCGAACGCACCGGCGAGGCGGGGGTGCGTCTGCTCGCCGACGCCGGCACCGTCGCGGTGCTGCTGCCGGGCGCGTATCACTATCTGCGCGAGACGGTGAAGCCGCCCCTCGAAGCGTTGCGCGCGCACGGCGTCCCGATCGCTCTTGCCACGGACTGTAACCCCGGCACGTCGCCGGTGCTCACGCTGCCGACCGCGATGAACCTCGGCTGCGTCCTCTTCGGGTTGACGCCCGAAGAAGCGCTCTCCGCCGTCACCCGCAATGCCGCGCGCGCGCTCGGCCTGGACGACCGCGGCGAGCTGCGCGCCGGCGCGCGCTGCGACCTCGCATTGTGGGACGCCGCCTCACCCGCGGAGCTCTCCTACTGGCTCGGCAGCAGCCCCTGCACCGGCATCGTCATCGCAGGTATACCGTTCCACGGCCCTCGCGTTCATGGTTGAAGACGGGTACAAATCCGAACATCGGAGGTAGGAACGATGAGTGAGGCGGGTTCGCTCCTCGTGCGTGCGGTCGTCGCCGGCTTCGTTCCATCGCACGGGCTGCCGAAGTTGCGCAACGGCAGCGACTACGTCCCGTCCTTCGAGGGGATGGGGGGTCGACATGATCGTAGCGGCGGCAGCCGTTATGACCCGGGAGAAGACGTTTGCACCCGCGCCGTTGCTGCGATATCTCTCCCTCGCCGCCGCCGCATCGACGAATGAACGCGACGAAGCCGTTCGGGGTCGAATGTCAAGGACGCGCGTGCGAGGATCGAAAGCCGACCAGCGACATGCAGACCGCGCTGAGCACGCGCGATAACCGCGCGGCTTTGGCATCGTCCCAGAGCGTGCGCGAGCCGTCGGCCAGGTACGCATGCTGGTTGATCTCGATCTGCAGCGCCTGCACGCCGCCGGTGGGATCGCCGTAGTGCCGCGTGATGTAGCCGCCCTTGAAACGCCCGTCGACGACCACCGAGTACGGCGAGGCGGCGACGGCGGCGCGGGCGGACTCGACCAGCACGGGATCGCACGAACGGCCGGAGTTCGTGCCCAAGTTCACCACCGGCAGTTCGCCCTCGAAGAGCCTGGGCAAGGTGCCCCAAATCGAATGCGCGTCGAGCAGCAGCACGCGGCCGTGCGCGGTGCGGATGCGCGCGATCTGCGCGGCCAACTCCGCATGATAGGGATCGAAATAGCGTGCGCGCCGGACCGCGGCTTCGTCCTCGCCGGGTTCGTCGCCGGCTGCGTAGAGCGGTTCGCCTTCGAACGTCTCGGTCGGAATGAAGCCGCTCGTCGTCGCACCAGGGTAGAGCGACGCCCCGCTCGGATCGCGATTGAGATCCACGGCGTAGCGCGACCAGCGCGCGCGCAGCACCGTCGCTTCGAGTTCGCGGGCGAACGGATAGAGGCGGTCGGCGTACCAGTCGGTGTCGACCAGCGAACGGCCCACGTCGGTCAGCCGCGCCGCAAGGTCGGCGGGGAGCTGCGTTCCGACGTGCGGCGCGCTGATCAGCAGCGCACCGCGACCCGGGCGCACGTCGTAGTCTTCGCTCATCGGTCGGCGCGCCGCCGCTGCTGATCGATCGTGGTGGGGAAGAGCTGCGCGACCAGCGGCGTGAAGCGTCCGGCGCGCACCAGCGCGGCGACGCGTTCGATCTCGGGCGAGAGGTAGCGATCTCCGCCCACATCGCCGTCCGGCGCGATCTCGAGCAGCGCCCCCTCGAGCGCCGCCGACGTCCGCAGCGGACGCCGCCAGGTGATGCCGCGCGCCGCAGCGAGCAGTTCCACCGCCACGATGTTCGCGGCGTTGCGCAGCATGTCGTCGAGCCGCCGCGCGGCGTGCGTGGCCATGCTGACGTGATCCTCTTGACCGGCCGAGGTCGGAATGCTGTCGACGCTCGCCGGATGCGCGAGGATCTTGTTTTCCGAGGCAAGCGCGGCGGCCGTTACTTGCGCGATCATGTAGCCGGACTCGAGGCCCGGGTCGGTCGCCAAAAACGACGGCAATTGACTGAACGTCGGATCGACCAGAAGCGCGGTGCGCCGTTCGCTCAAGTTGCCGATCTCGGCGATCGCGAGCGCAAGCGCGTCGGCGGCGAAGGCGACCGGCTCGGCGTGGAAGTTGCCGCCCGAGATTACGTCGCCCTCGTCGGGAAAGACCAGCGGGTTGTCGGAGACGGCGTTCGCTTCGTCGACCAGAACCGCGGCGGCGTCGCGCAGCGTGTTCAAGCACGCGCCGAGGACCTGGGGGATGCAGCGCAGGCTGTACGGATCCTGCACCCGACCGCAGTCGCGGTGCGACGCGTTGATCTCCGTCCCTGCCACCAGGCTGCGCATCGCCGCCGCGACGTCGCTCTGCGCGGCGTGGCCGCGCACCGCGTGGATGCGCGGATCGAACGGCGTGACGCTGCCGAGCGCGGCTTCGATGGTGAGCGCGCCGGCGACGAGTGAGGCTGCCAGCACGTCTTCCGCCCCGACGAGACCGTGCAGCGCGAGCGCCGTCGAAACTTGCGTGCCGTTGAGCAGCGCGAGTCCTTCCTTTGCCTGCAGCACGAGCAGCTCGATGCCGGCGGCCGGCAGCACCTCGCGGGCGGGACCGCGCACGCCGCCCGCGATCGCGTCGCCGACGCCGATCAGCGCCGCGGCGAGATGCGCCAGCGGCGCCAGATCGCCCGACGCGCCGACCGACCCTTGCCCCGGAATCGCCGGCAGCACGTCGCGTTCCAGACACGCGAGCAGCGTCTCGATGACGCTCCAGCGAATGCCGGAGTAGCCGCGCGCCAGCGAGTTGATCTTGAGCGCAAGGATCAGCCGCACTTGCTCGCGTCCGAGCAGCGCTCCGACGCCGCAGGCGTGCGAGACGACGAGGTTTCGCTGCAGATCGGCCAGCTTCTCGCGCGGGATGCGCGTCTGCGCGAGCTTTCCGAAGCCCGTGTTGATGCCGTACACGGACTCATCGCGCTCCGCGATCGCGGCGACGACCGCGGCCGCGCGATCGACGTCGTGGCGGGCCGACGGATCGAGTGCCAGCGGCGCGTCGTGCCGCAGCAGCGCGCGCACGTCGGCGGCCCGGAGCGCGCCCGCGCGCAGCTCCACGGTGAGAGACAGTTCGTGAACGCTCACCGCGCGGCGTCTGAATGCATCGGCAGGTGCAGGCCGTGTTCGTGCGCCGCGGCGAGCGCGTCGTCGTACCCGGCGTCGGCGTGCCGCGCGACGCCGCTCGCGGGATCGTTCCACAGCACGCGCGCCAGGCGCTTCGCGGCGGCCTCCGTTCCGTCCGCGACGATCACGACGCCGGCGTGCTGCGAGAATCCCATCCCCACCCCGCCGCCGTGATGGATCGACACCCACGTCGCGCCGCCCGCCACGTTGATCATCGCGTTGAGCAGCGGCCAGTCGCTGACCGCGTCGCTGCCGTCGCGCATCGCTTCGGTCTCGCGATTCGGCGACGCGACGCTGCCGCTGTCGAGGTGGTCGCGCCCGATCACGATCGGCGCTTTCAGCTCGCCGCGCGCGACCATCTCGTTGAACGCCAAGCCGACGCGGTCGCGGTCGCCCAAGCCGATCCAGCAGATGCGCGCCGGAAGGCCCTGGAACGCGATGCGCTCGCGCGCCATGTCGAGCCAGCGATGCAGGTGTGTGTCGTTCGGAAGCAACTCTTTGACTTTCGCATCGGTCTTCGCGATGTCTACGGGATCGCCCGAGAGCGCGACCCAGCGGAACGGTCCGACGCCGCGGCAGAACAGCGGCCGAATGTACGCCGGCACGAAACCCGGAAACGCGAACGCATCGCTCAAGCCGGTATCGTACGCCATCTGCCGGATGTTGTTGCCGTAGTCGAACGTCGGAATCCCAAGACGATGGAACGCGAGCATTGCCTCGACGTGCGTGACCATCGACCGCTTCGCCGCGGCGGAGACGGCGGCCGGATCGCTGACGCGCTTGGCCCGCCATTCCTCCAGTGTCCAGCCGGCCGGCAAGTAGCCGTTGATCGGATCGTGGGCCGACGTCTGGTCGGTAACCGCGTCGGGGCGAACGCCGCGCCGCACCAGCTCGGGCAGAATCTCGGCGGCGTTACCGACGACGGCGACCGAGACCGGTACCTTCGTGCGCCGCGATTCCTCGATGATCGCGAGCGCTTCGTCGAGCGAGTCCGCGGCGCGATCGAGATAGCGCGTCTCGAGGCGTTTCTGCACGCGGGTCGGATCGCACTCGATCGCCAGCATCGATGCGCCGGCCATCGTCGCGGCGAGCGGCTGCGCGCCGCCCATCCCACCCAGGCCCGCGGTGAGCACCCAGCGTCCGGCGAGATCACCGCCGAAATGCCGGCGGCCCATCTCCGCGAACGTCTCGTAGGTTCCTTGAACGATCCCTTGCGAGCCGATATAGATCCACGAGCCGGCCGTCATCTGGCCGTACATCATGAGCCCCTTGCGGTCGAGCTCGTTGAAGTGCTCCCAAGTCGCCCAGCGCGGCACGAGGTTCGAATTCGCCAGCAGCACGCGCGGCGCGTCGGGATGCGAGCGGAAGACGCCGACCGGCTTCCCCGACTGGATCGCCAGCGTCTCGTCGTCGCCGAGCCGTTCGAGTTCGGCGACGATGCGATCGAACGACGGCCAGTCGCGGGCGGCTTTCCCGATCCCGCCGTAGACGACGAGGTCGTCCGGCCGCTCGGCGACATCGGGATCGAGGTTGTTCATCAGCATTCGAAGCGCCGCTTCGGTCTGCCAGCTTCGTGCCCGCAGCACGTTTCCGCGCGGCGCGCGCACCGTCCGCGCTACTGCTTCGATCACTCAGCCTACCTCCGCCCTCCTACTCCCGGCCGCGACCGCGCGGCTCCTTCGAGCCGGCGCCGATCCCGGCAGCGGGGCCGCGCCACGGCAAGCCGGAACCCCTCACTCCTAGGAGGACCCGCGAACGATGACGACGCTCCACGGAATCGGTGACTTGGTGGTCGCGTTGCGCGAACTCGGCAGCACCTTGCAGCCGGTCAAGGTCGCCGGGACGCTCCGCGACGTGCGGATCGACGAGCGGACCCTTGCTCCGTATCTCACCTGGGCGCCCGGCCGATACACCCGCAATCTGGTCGCGCGCGATCCTTCGTTCGAATTGATTGCGATCTGCTGGGAGCACGACGCGCGTTCGGCGATCCACGACCACGCCGATTCCGATTGCGCGTTCGTCCTGCAGTCGGGCGCGATCACGTGTGAGAATTTCCGGATCGCATGGCGCGAAGCGCGTGAGAACGGTCCGGCCGAAGTGCGCTTCACCGGCGCGCGAACGCTGCGCGAGGGACAGATCGACATGCGCAGCGGTCATCTCTCCGTGCACCGCGTCGGTTCGTCCGGCGGGCGCGCCGTCACGCTGCACGTCTACGCCAAGCCGATCGACGCATGCATGACGTACGGCGAAGACGGGACGTACGCGATCTCCCACTCACGTTACGACACGGTGCCGATCAGCGCGAGCTGATCCGGACCTCAGGCGATGAGTTCGCCTTCGCCGCGCCGCGTGTAGACGAACGCCCACGTGCGCGTTCCGTCGATCTCGATCATCGTCACGGCGCGCTGCAGATTCCACGACGACGCGGAACGGTCCGCGGCATTGATCTGCTTCGCGGTCACCGGGATGACGTACCCGTCGACGGTCGCACCCTTCAGCTGCCGTGCGAACTCGTGGCCGTCGGTGCCGCGATAGCGCGCCCAGTGCAGCATCCTTGCCGGAAAGACCGGCAGATTCTCGCCGAAGAGCCGGCGACGATAGTGTTCCTCGGCCAGCGATCCGCAGGCGAAGAGCATAGCTTCAGCGCCCGGTTTCAAACGAGCCGGTTGCGCGAGGTTCATCGATTGCGCCACGATATTCCCATCCGTGTCGGCGTGTCACCCTCTGAAGGATTCTACCACGGGAGCGCCGCAGCCGATCCGAGGTTAACGAAGACCTTGCACTGCTGCGCCGACGAAGCGGCGGGGGCGCGCGCAGTGCGCCCTCAGCCGGAGGTGTTGAAGAACCGGTTCAGATAGCCGAACTGCGTGTTCGCGTTGCGCAGCGTCTCGAGCGAGATCTGGTTCTGGATCAGCAGCCGATAGAGCTCCGTCGACGTCTGCGGAACGTTCGCGTCGGCGATGTTCGAGGCCGATGCCGTCAGCGCGTTCGACGCGACGTTGTTCGAGTTCACCTGGGCGTCGAGGGAGATCGACTGCGCGCCGAGTGACGCGCGCGCGGCGGTCGTCGCGCCGATCGCGGCGTCGATCTGACCGATCGCGTTCGTGGCGCCGGCCGTCGACGAAAAGTCGAGGTTTTGGATGAAGATCGCGCTCGACGACCCGTCGGGCAGCGAGAGTCCGGTCGTTGCGCCTTGGTTCGCGCCCGTCTGCACCTGCGCGTTCGGAGCGTTCGTCCCCGCAGTCGCGGCCTGCACCTGAATCGTCGCCGTCGCGCCGGTGTCGCCGGCGCCCGGCGTTCCGAGCGTGACGCTCGTGCCGTTGACGACGACGGTCGACCCGGCGGCCTGCGGGCCGAGATCGGTCGTCTGACCGGTCGCGGACGACGTGAACGTCACGTCGATGGCGACCGACGAACCGCCGGTGTTGACGACGCTCAGCCCGACCGTCCCGCCTTGCGACGCCGGCGCCGCCGTGGTCGACGCGACCAGGTCACCGCCGCCGCCTAGCGCGGCGTTGGTGGTCACCGCGGCGGTCGCCGCCGTCGGCGGCTGCGATCCGAACGTACCGTTCAACAACGGCGTGCCGTTGAAATTTGCGTTCCGCGCATCGGTGTTGATCTGGCGTACGAGGCCGTCGGCCACGTGCTGGAGGTTTTGCCGGTCGTTTGCGGAGAGCAGGTCGTTCGAAGCTTGGACCGCGAGCGAACGGAGGGACTGCAGGGAGTCCGACGTGGTCTGGAGCGCACCCTCGGCGACGTTGACGGCGTTGCGCGCATCGGTCGCATTGCTCGAGCCCTGATCGAAGCTGGACGACTGGACCTGCAGCGCGGTCGCGATCGCGAGCCCCGAGGGGTCGTCGGCGGCGGAGTTGATCCGCTTCCCGGTCGATGCGGCTTGGAACGGGCGCAGCAGGTCGCGCTGCAGTTGCTGGAGCTGCGTCAGCGCCGAATTCGCCTGATTGGTGATCGAGCCAAAGCCAAAAGACATCGGAAGCCTCCCCTTTCTCTATCGTACGAGAAGGGCCGCTTCGGGACATTGCGGCCCGCTGGGGTGACCGACGTCACTGCCTGAACGCGGCGTCCGACGGCCTGCCCACCACGCCGCCCAGGCTGCGAATCACGGAGCGGGTGATCGCTTTGACCCGCGCGTCCCAGGCGAGCGCCCGCGCCCAATCGACCGTGCCGGCGTTGAACACGTGACCCCGGCCGCGCGCGAAGGCGACCATGGCGGCGTGTCCGCCGGGCGCGATCTGGCCGCTCCCGTCGCTGACGTTCCAGCCGTCGAACGATGCGCGGCCGAGCACCACCAGGCCGGACGGCGCGTGCGCAGGGTCGATTCCGTCGCATTCGTAGCCGATCGCGTAGGCGCCGGCCCCGACGAGGTCCCCGTCACGCACGTGCGCGTCGCGCAGCATCCAGTGCGACGCGTTTTCGATCCGGTAGCCGGCGGGCGGGCGCGTCCCGACCCACTTCCCGCCGCCGCGCCGGTAGGAAACGCCGGTGAGCGCATCTTCGGGCTCCTCGTCCGACCACGTTCCCTCGCGTGTGATGCGCGCCGCATCGTCGTCGTACCGGACGCGAGACCGGCACGTGCTCGCCCCGAAGAATGCGACGTTGCCGCCGTCGTCGACCCACCGTTCGACGTGCGCGCGCTTCTCGCGCGTCCAGTACTTGTCGTGTCCGAAACTGCACAGCAGCGCGTACCGCCGCAAATCGACGTCGCCGCGATGCAGATCCAGATCCGTGCATAGATCGACCGGGATTCCTTCGCGAGCGAACCACGCCAGCGCGTAGAGATCCCAATGGGCGAACGTCTGGCGCGGCGTCGTGCGGTCGTACACGTCCGCGTGCGGCTCGTCCCACGGGTGTCCGCCGGTTCCTCCGCCGGGCCTGCGCAGCGAGACCGACGGCGAGCCGCTGTACAGACACGCGCCTTCGTCGACGCGGCGCGTCCCGTCGACCTGCGCGATGTTGTACGCGTGATAGGTGAACAGCGGCAAGTTCACCAGCACGCGCGCGGTCGACGGCGCTCGGACGACGAAGAGCGCGGTCCCCCAGCGCGCGTCGGGCGTATCGTCACGGGGGGCGCCGCGGCCGGGGCTGCCGCCGTCGGTCAGAAAGCGAGCGATGTACGCGCCGGGTTTGAGTTCGCGCGGAAGCGGGATTGCGATCTGCGGCCAGTCCCATGCTTCGTCCGCCGCGCCCGGCGCAGCGTTGACGCCCTCGAACGAGCCGGCTTCCAACGCGAGCTCCGAGCGGTCGCTCCAGCGCTCGATGCGCACGTCATAGCGCCGCGCGTCGGTCGCAACGTGCAGCAGCAGCGTACTGCCCGCGTCTACCGTCGGTTCGAGGGGAAATGCTCGCAGCAATGCGGCTTCAGACCCGGAGACGGTGCGCAGCGTCGATGATCACAACGCTGCAGTCGATCACATGCGCGGGCGCCTGTCAATGCGAAACGCATCCGCGCGAGCAATTCAAGCTGCATGAAGTGCGAGGCCTCACGTTACGGCGTGCGCTCGAGCGAGTGCTCGCTCCGAGCGGCATTCTCAGCGACGCCTTCGTTCATATGAAAGACTTCTGCCCAAAAACAGCGGCCGAGCGTCAGGCGGCCAACGGCACGAACACGTCGTCGAGTGCGTCGAGGACGGCGGGCGGAAAGATCGAGACCACCAGGTGTAGCTGCCGAACGTGCTTCGTCTTCGGGCACCGTCAGGTGATCGCGAAGCGCGTCGGCGTCGGTCATCGCCGATATCGTACCCCCTCAGCCGAAAACCCCGTTGCGGCCGGCCGCCTTCGCCTGATAGCACGCCGCGTCCGCGGCCGCGAGGACGTCCTCCGGGCGGATGACGTCCGCTCCGAGCGGCGTCAAGCCGATCGAAACCCCGATCTGCAGCGATTCGCCGTCGTGCTCCATTCGGAACGCGTCGACCGCCGCGCGGATCTTCTCCGCAACGCGCCGCGCGTCGTCGAGCCGGCAGTTCGCGAGCAGACACGCGAACTCGTCGCCGCCGATGCGCGCCAGCACGTCGCCGCCGCGTACGACGCGCCCCATCACGCGCGACACGGCGGTGAGCAGCCGGTCTCCGGTGGCGTGACCGAAACTATCGTTGATCGACTTGAAACGATCGAGATCCAGATACGCGACGGCATGATGCTCGCCGCGCTCGCGGGCGCCGCGTACGGCATCCTGCAGCCGTTCGAGGAAAGCCCGGCGGTTCTGCAGTCCGGTGAGCGGATCGTGCGCCGCCTCGAACGAGAGCCGCATCGCCAGCCGCTGTTCGGCCGTCACGTCGCGCAGAACGACGACCGTGCCGTGGCCGCCCTCGATCCGCGAGGCCGTGTAGGCGACGTCGAGGTTGCCGCCGGGCGTGCGCAGGACACCCCGGCCGCGCAAGACCGGTTCGCCCTCGGCATCTCGAAGCAGATCGACCGGCTGCGCGTCGGTTTCGAGGAGCCGAACGACCTCGCCGACGTGCGCACCGTATGCCTCGGCGAGCGTGATGCCCAGGAGCGCTTCCGCCGCTTCGTTCACGTAATCGACGACGCCGTCGGCGAGAATCGTCACCACCGCTTCGGCGATCGCGCCGAGCGTCGTCTCGAGCTTCTGCTTCTCGGCGGCGAGCGCGTCGAAGATCATCTTGCGCGTGGTGACGTCGCGAAAGACGATGACGTGGTGCTGCGCGTCGGGCGTCTCGACCGGAGTCGAGACGATCTCGGTCCAACGCGGGGTCCGGTCGCGCGCGTAGAGCACCGTCGCGGCGCGCGCGGTCGCGCGTGCCGCGATCCGGGCGCGAAGCTGCCGCATCCCGTCGCGGTCGGTCAACGGGCCCCAGAGGATCTCCCCCGGCTCTCCGATCGCGTCGTCGGCGAAGCCGAATAGGCGGCTGAACTCGCGATTGACCGCGACGATCACCGTTGGGTCGTTTGGGTTTTCCGGCGTCGCGAGGATCGCCACGGCATCGCCGAGCCGCTCCATGCTCTCCATGAGCTGCTCGAGTTGGCCGCCTCGCTCCGGCACACCGTTCGTGCCGCAGAACGTGCCGATCTCATGCGCGAGGCTCGCGAATGCGTCGCCCTCGACCGTGGCGGCGGGCGCACCGAGCACGAGTTCGCCTGCCGTGCCGTCGCTCAGCAGCAGCGGAATCGTCAGCGCGGCCGCCGCTTCGTTCGGCGCCCGGCGTGCCGCCTGCACGAGCGTCCGCGCCGCGGCGCGGTCGCAACCCCAAAAGGCGATCGGCTCGTCCTCGCCGGTCCGAACCACGACCGCCGCGGTCGCCTGCGCTCCACGCGCGGCGGCTCGCAGCAGCGCCGTTCTCGCCTCCATTCCGCTACGCTAGCGCACTTTGGCGCGAAGCGCCAGCAAAGCCGGGCCGCACAGCCTGCCCGAAGCAGCGCGGAGAATGTACGGTCGTCGGCCCTGGCCAGGCCGTCGCGTGGAGTTTGCCTGAAGCTGCCGAGCGGATGCAGCTTCGGGCGTGGGCAAACCGCTGCATCCACGACGTCGGCGTCACGCGGAACGCACACGTTCGCGATCGACAGCGTGGATTGCATGCCGCGTGTCAGCGACGCGTCATCGTCGAACGCACGGCTCGCCGAGTTGAGCGCGCGGACGTCGGCAAGGTAGATTTTTTTCAGCGTTAGACACTCGTCGCGGCGGCAGGATTCGCGTCATCATGTTTGACGTCGCGGGCATGCGCAGGTGTGACGTGCACACAACAATACCATTGCTGATTGACTGATCTCGCTCGCGCTTGTAAGTTTGCTTTAATGCTTTTTCTTTGTATATCGTATTCATAATACAACGATCGTACAGTCGTACGCGATGGCGTATGAGGAGCATCAAATGATGAACTGGATCCTGACACCGGCGCGTTAGCCGGGTCGGATCGCACAAATATGCCGGCGGTATCTCCGCCGGCATCAAGGAATTTCGTTCAAGGGAGAGACACGTGAGTACCTACGGGCGTGGGCAAGGACGCGATCTCATTATCGGCGTTACTCCATTCGAGACGCCGAATTCACGGCTGACCGCCGCAGTCAGCCGTGCGGGCGCGCTGGGCGTTCTCGATCTCGGACGAGACCGTGCGCGAGCGCGTGCAGCGCTGACGCAGACGAGCCGCTGGACAAAAGGCCCGTGGGGCGTCCGCGTTCCGGCCGGCTGTCGCATCGGCCCGGACGAACTCCCTGCCGGCGTAACGACGATCGTTCTGCCGCACGGCTCGCCGTGGCGCGCGTTGCCGATCGCGGGCGTGCGAATCATCGCCGAAGTCAACGATCCGGACGAAGCGCATCGCGCGCTCGCGCTCGGCGTCGACGGGCTGATCGCGCGCGGATCCGAGAGCGGCGGACGTGTCGGCGAACTCACGACGTACGTGTTGCTCCAACATCTGCTCGCCGACGCGCAGATCGCCGTGCCCATCTGGGCCGCGGGAGGACTCGGCCGGCACAGTGCTGCCGCCGCGATCGCGGGCGGCGCCGCGGGCGTCGTCATCGACGCGCAGTTCGCGCTCGTGCGCGAGTCGTCGTTTCCGCATGACGTGCGCACAGCGATCGCCGCGATGGACGGAAGCGAGACGACGGTGATCGGAGGACACCGCCTCTATACCCGGCCGGATCTGACGGCGCGACGCGCGCACTGGCCGGAGCTGGCGAACGGCGGCGAGCTCACCGAGACGATGGTCGCCGCGCGTCTGGGTGCCGATCGCTTTGAGGAACAACTGCTCCCGATCGGTCAGGACGGCGCGTTCGCGCGCGCCTTCGCCGACGAGTACGCGACGGCGGGCGCGCTCGTGCAAGAACTCCGCAAATCGATCGAAACGCATCTGACCGATGCCGCCGCGGCGCAACCGTTGCGGGCCGGCTCGCGGTTCGCTCGCGAGCGCGGCGTCCGCCTACCCGTCGCGCAAGGGCCGATGACGCGCGTGAGCGATCGTGCGGCGTTCGCCGCCGAGGTGGCGGAGAACGGCGGGCTGCCGTTCCTCGCGCTCGCGCTCATGGACGGCACCGACGTCCATCGCTTGCTCGAAGAGACGGCGGCGATGCTCGGCACGCGTCCCTGGGGCGTCGGCATCTTGGGGTTCGCTCCGGCAGCGGTGCGTGAAGCCCAGTTGGAAGCGATCCATCGCTTCCGCCCGCCGTGCGCGCTGATCGCGGGCGGCCGTCCTTCGCAAGCGGCACCGCTCGAAGCGGCCGGGATCGACACGTTCATGCATGTCCCCTCGCCGGGACTTCTCGACCGTTTTTTGCGCGAAGGAGCCCGGAAGTTCGTGTTCGAGGGACGCGAGTGCGGCGGCCACGTCGGCCCGCGCTCGAGCTTCGCGCTCTGGGACACGCAAGTCGAAACGCTGCTGCGCTACGGCGCGAGCCTGCCGCCGCAAGACGAGCGACGCTTCTTCGACGAGCTGCACGTTCTGCTCGCGGGCGGAATTCACGACGAACGATCGGCCGCGATGGCCGCGGTCCTCGCTTCGCCGCTCGCGACGCGCGGCGCCGGCGTCGGCGTGTTGATGGGGACCGCGTATCTCTTCACCGAGGAAGCCGTACGCACGCAAGCGATCCTGCCGACGTTCCAGGAAGCGGCGCTCGCATGCGATGAGACCGTGCTGCTCGAGACGTCACCCGGCCACGCGACACGCTGTGCTGAGACGCCGTACGTGCGCGCGTTCGCGGACACGAAGCGGCGGCTGGAGTCCGAAGGAGTCGGGCAACAGGCGGTCTGGACCGAGCTCGAGTCGCTCAACCTCGGCCGGCTGCGCCTCGCGAGCAAAGGCTTGCGTCGCGAGGGCGACCGCGTCGTGGGCGTCGACGAGGACGAACAGCGCGCCGAGGGGATGGTGATGATCGGTCAGGTTGCCGCGCTGCGTTCGGCGACGACGACGATCGACTCGCTGCACACGCAGGTCACCGCGGGAGCGAGCAGGTTCGTGGAACAGGCGGCGGGCCTCATCGTACGCAGCGAAGCGCCGTCCGGGGCTTCGCTCGACGTCGCAATCGTCGGGATGGCCTGCGCCTTCGCGAAGTCGCCCGACCTCGAAGAGTATTGGGCGAACATCCTCGGCGGCATCGACGCGATGAGCGAGGTTGCGCCGGAACGCTGGGATCCCGCGGTGCACTGGGATTCCCAATCGACGGGTCCGCACGCCGGGCGCCGCACTCCCTCGAAGTGGGGCGGCTTCATTCCGGCGATTCCCTTCGACGCGCTCGCGTTCGGGATTCCGCCCGCGTCGCTGGCCGCAATCGAACCCGTGCAGCTCCTTGCGCTGCACGTCGCCGAGCGAGCGTTGCGCGACGCCGGCTATGCGGAGCGCAACCCCCATCGCGAGGGCACGTCGGTCATCTTCGGAGCTGAAGCCGGCAGCGATCTCGCCATGGCGTACAATTTCCGCGCGGCCTATCGCTCGTACTTCGGCGAGCTTCCGCCGGAGCTCGACGCGGAGATCCCCGAGCTCACCGAAGACTCGTTCCCCGGCGGCCTCTCGAACGTGATCGCCGGACGAATCGCCAACCGGCTCGACCTGCGCGGCCCCAACTACACGGTCGACGCAGCGTGCGCGTCGTCGCTCGCGGCGCTCGACCTCGCTTGCAAAGAGCTCGTCTCCGGCAGCAGCGAGATGGTCGTGTGCGGCGGCGCGGATCTGCACAACACGATCCAGGACTACTTCTTGTTCTCGTCGGTGCACGCACTCTCGGCGAGCGGGAAGCCGCGGCCGTTCGACGCGCAATCCGACGGGATCGCGCTCGGCGAGGGCGTCGGATGCGTCGTGCTCAAGCGTCTCGCCGACGCCGAGCGCGACGGCGATCGCATCTACGCCGTCGTCCGCGGGATCGCAGGTTCGAGCGACGGACGTTCGCTCGGCTTGACCGCGCCACGGCCGGAGGGACAGCGTCTCGCCGTGCGGCGCGCGTATGAACGCGCCGGGATCGTGGCGTCGCAGGTCGGCCTGATCGAAGCGCACGGCACGGGAACCGTCGTCGGCGACCGCACCGAGCTCGCGACGATCAGCGAGCTGTTCGCCTCGGAAGGCGTTGCGCCCGGAAACTGCGCGATCGGCTCGGTCAAATCGCAGATCGGTCACACGAAGTGTGCGGCCGGCGTCGCGGGCGTCATCAAAGCCGCGCTCGCACTGTGGACCGGCGTTCGGCCGCCGACGCGCGCGCTCACGCAGCCGAACGGCGCGTGGGACCGCAAGACCAGCCCGTTCTTCTTCACCACGAGCGCCCTGCCGTGGGCGGCGCCGCCCGAGGAGCGCATCGCCGGCGTCAGCGGCTTCGGTTTCGGCGGCACGAACTTCCATGCCGTTCTCGGCGCGTACGACGGCGCACCGGCGCCCGCACACGCGCTCGACGCATGGCCCGCGGAATTGTTCGTCTTTCGCGGCGAAAGCGCTGCGGAGGCGCAAGCCGCGATCGCAAAGATGCAGACACTGCTCGCCGCGAACGACGGTGCCGGCCGGCCGTGGCACCTGCGCGATCTCGCCCGCACGCTCGCCGCGAGCGAGGCCGAACGCGGCAACGCGCGTCCCGCGCAGGTTGCGCTCGTCGCAAGCGATCTCGACGATCTCGCCGCGAAGCTGACGGCCGCGCGCGCGTTCGAAACGCGCGAGGACGTCTTCGTGCGCGGCGAAACCGCGACCGGCGGCGAGATCGCGTTCCTCTTCCCGGGACAGGGAAGCCAGCGTCCGGGGATGCTTGCCGATCTGTTCGTCGCGTTCCCACGCCTGCGCGGTCTGCTCGAAGCGGGCGCGCAGTACGCCGGTGCGATGTTCCCGCCGACGGCGTTCGACGCCGAAACGAAGGCGGAGTATCGCGCGGCGCTGACCGACACGCGCATCGCGCAGCCGGCGCTGGGAATCGCGGGGCTCGCCGTCTACGATCTTCTCTCCGCGGTCGGCGTGCATCCGGCGATGACCGCCGGTCACAGCTACGGCGAATTGGTCGCGCTGTGCGTCGCGGGCGTCATCGAGCGGGACGATCTGCTCGCCGTCAGCGCCGCGCGCGCCGAGGCGATCGTCACTGCCGGCGGTGAGGATCCGGGCGCAATGGCGGCGGTCGTCGCGACCGCCGAAACCACGCGCGCGATTCTGGGGACCGACTGCGGCGTCGTCATCGCGAACGACAACGCGCCGCTGCAGGTCGTCATCTCCGGACCGACGCCGGCCATCGAAGCGGCGATCGAAACCCTCACCGCACGCGGGCTCTCGGCGAAACGCCTCCCGGTCGCATGCGGCTTCCACAGCCCCGTCGTCGCGCGTGCGGCGACGACGTTCGCGGACCATCTCGCCACGATCGCACTCGGCGATCCACGCCTGCCGGTCTGGTCGAACTCGAGCGCGAGCCCGTACCCCACTGGCGCGGACGACATTCGGGCGCTCCTCGCCGGCCAAGTCGCCGAATCGGTGCGCTTCGTCGAGCAGATCGAGAGCATGTACGCCGCCGGCGCGCGCGTCTTCGTCGAGGCCGGACCGGGTCGTGTGTTGACGAACCTCGTCGGCAAGATCTTGGAAGGCCGCCCGCACGTCGCGATTCCGTGCGACGTCCCGGGCGAACCCGGACTGCACCGGATGCTCGTCGCGCTCGCGACGCTGGCCGTCGCCGGCGTCCCGGTCGACGCGAGCGCACTCTTCGCCGAACGCCGCGCGAAGATCGTCTCCGCGAACGACGTCCCACGCCGTCCGGGCTGGATCGTCGACGGGCACACTGTGCGCACCGCCGACGGTGCATATCTCCCCGGTGGTTTGCGTCCGGCGCGCCGGCACAGCATCGCTCCGGCGGTTGCGCCGGCCGCAACGGTGATGCTCCCCGGCGGCGACGCCGTCGAGGCGACGGTGCTGGAATTCCTGCGCACGAGCCGCGAGCTGATCGCGAGCCAACGCGAGGTCGTGCTGGGATTCCTCGGCCGCGACCCGGTCGCCGTCGCGAGCAGCTACGTGCCCAGCCGGCCGGCGGCGACCGTGCATCCCGCGGTGCACGAAACGCCCGTCCTCACTCAGAAGAAAACGCAGCAGACGCATCAGCATGCATTCGCCCCGCCGCGCGCGCTTGGGCCGGCGCCGGCGAGCGGACGCGATGCGGACGACGTGCTGCGTACGGTCGTCGCCGTCGTCAGCGAGCGAACCGGCTATCCCGCCGAGATGCTCGATCGCGACCTCGATCTCGAAGCGGATCTGAGCATCGACTCGATCAAGCGCACCGAGATCCTCGGCGAGCTCGCCGAACGGTTGGCGCTGACTGCGCCCGGCACGAGCCTCGACGAGAAGACCCTCGCCGAACTCTCTTCCCGCAAGACGCTGCAGGCGATCGTCGCATGGGTCATGGCGCGCAGCGAAGGCGCCGCCGAGCCGAGTCCGGCTTCGGTTCCGTCCGTATCGCCAAGCACCGCGCTCAGCACCGAGGAGATCTTCGCCGGCGTCGTTGCGGTCGTCAGCGAGCGCACCGGTTATCCGCCCGAGATGCTTGATCGCGACTTGGACCTCGAAGCCGATCTGAGCATCGACTCGATCAAGCGCACCGAGATCTTCTCCGCGCTCGCCGAACGCCTGCATCTCGCCGCGCCGGGGACCGGCCTCGACGAAGCGGCATTGAGCGAGCTCTCCGCCCGCAAAACGCTGCAGGCGATCGTCACGTGGATCGGCGACCGCACGCGCACGGTTCCGGAACCGGCGAGTACGCCGCAGACGCGGGGAGCTCGACCGCACACGGCGCTGCGCGGCGGTCCGCCGCTTCGCCGCTGGCGCGTCGTTCCGCAGCAGATCGACGCACCGTACGCGGTCGCGCCGCCGGACCGGCTGCGGAACCATAGCATCGTGCTCGTCGCGGATCACGGCGGCATCAGCGCGGCGCTGGCGGCGCTGCTGCGCGAGCGGGGCGCCGACGCAGTGGAGATCGCCGCCGGCGAGCACCCCGGAACGACGATCGACGGTCTCATCTATCTTGCGACCGCCGACACGAATCGTCCGCCGGTGTTGCCGGGCGCGTTCGAGGCCGTTCAAGCCGCACTCGCGGCAGGCGCGAGCCGCGTGCTCGTCGCCACCGCAGCGGGCGGCCGCTTCGGCATCGGCACCGAGCTCGTCACGCCGGAAAACGAGACGGCGCTGCGCGCCGATGCCGGCTGGCGCGGACTCGTGCGAACCGTCGCGCGCGAACACCCCGACGTCCTCGCCCGAGCCGTCGATCTCGATCCGCGCGTCGATCCCGACGAGAAAGCGCGCCGCCTGCTCGACGAGCTGCTCGATGCCGACGGACCGGTCGTCGTCGGGTGGAGCGGTGATACGCGATACACACCGGGGATCGAAGCGGCCGAGCTGCGTGAGACGCACTCGACGGCACAGCCCCGCCACCCGCTCTTCGACGAACACGCCGTCGCGCTGCTGACCGGCGGCGCGCGCGGGATCACCGCGCAAGTCGCGTTGACGCTGGCGCGCGAGACCGGTTGCCACGTCGTGCTGATCGGACGCACCGCGCTCTCGAACGATCCCGAGGCGCCCGATACCGCCGAGGCATCGGATCGCATCGCGCTGCGGCGCGCGCTCGCGGCGCGCGGGATGCGCGTCGCCGCGGAGATCGATGAGGCCGTCTCGCGGATTCTGGCCGAACGGCAGATGCGCGCGACGATCGCGGAACTCGAGCGGTCCGCTGCATCCGTGACATATCATGCAGGCGACGTGCGCGACGTGGGCTCCGTCAACGCCGTCATCGCCGACATCACGCGCCGTCACGGCCGGCTCGACCTGGTCGTGCACGGGGCAGGGACGCTCGAAGACCGGCTCATCGCCGACAAGAGTCCGGCATCGTTCGATCGCGTGTGGTCGACGAAGGTCGAAGGCGCGCTCTCGCTCGCCGCGTCCCTGCCGAGCAGCACGCGGTACTTCGTGCTCTTCGGGAGCATCGCCGGCGCGTTCGGCAACCGCGGTCAAGTCGACTACGCCGCCGCGAACGACGCGCTCGACACGCTCGCTCACACGCTCAACCGGCGCGACGTCGAGACGCGCACCGTCGCGGTCGATTGGGGTCCCTGGTCGGCGGCCGGCGGCGGCATGGTCTCGCCCGAATTGGAAGCGGAGTACTCGCGGCGCGCGATCGCGACGATCGATCCGGTTGAAGGCGTCGAAGCGCTCCTGCGCGAGCTGACGTGGGGAACGCGGGTCGACGCGCAGGTCGTCTACGCCTGCGCCGAACCCGAGTCACTGGCGGGCGACGCGCAGCCGCCGGCGCCCGCGCCGCGCAGCGCGATGGGCGGTGCGCGATGAGCGAACGCCATCGTCTGCTGCTGCTCGCCGGACGCAGCAAGGACGAGCTGGGCGCGCAGCTCGCGCAGGACGACCAGCTTCTCCTCGATCGCGACGATGTGGAGCATGCCCCGGCGGCTGGTCCGTATCGGCTCGCGATCGCCGACGCCGACGCGCGACGGTTGGCGCTCGCGCGTCGCGTTGCGGCTGGTGACGTACCGTGGCGCGGACGCAATGACGTCTGGTACACCGCGGCACCGTTGCTCGGCGAGGGCCGCGGAAGCGTCGCCTTCGTCTTCCCCGGGATCGAGCAGCGGTTCGAACCCGTCGTCGCCGACGTCGCCGCGCATTTCCGCTTGCCGCGTGCCGAACTGGCCGGGAGCGAACGATCGGTGTTGGAGCACGCGATCTCGCTGCTCGCCGTCGGCCGGCTGCTCGACGCGGCGCTGCGGCGGATCGGGATCGAGCCGGCCGCTCTCGCCGGGCACAGCATCGGCGAGTGGAACGCGATGATGTCGTCGGGGATGATGCCGGCCGCTTCGATGGATCAACTCATCGCGCAGATCGATCCGGAAGCGTTCGCACTGCCGGGCTGCCTGTTCGCGGCGCTGGGCTGCGGCGTCGAGCTCGCACGCGAAGCGATCGCGGGACTCGACGGAGTCGTGATCTCGCACGACAACTGCCCGCACCAGTCGATCATCTGCGGTGACGAGCACGCGATCGCGGCGGCGACGAAGCGGCTCGACGAGCGCGGGGTCCTCTCGCAAGTGCTGAACTTCCGCTCGGGCTTTCACTCACCGCTGCTGGCGCCGTATCTCGAGAACGTCTCGGCGGTCGCCGAGCTCCCGATCGGAACGGCGCGCACGCCGGTCTGGTCGGCGACGACCACCGAGATCTTCCCCAGTGACGAGCGCGCCATCCGCGAGCTCGTGATCCGGCATCTGCT
>CALEYW010000042.1 GCA_937927945.1 uncultured candidate division WPS-2 bacterium
ATGCGGATAGAACGGGCGGCCCGGGACGAAGACCACGCCGTCCTCGACGGCGCGCGCGAAGAGCGCCTCGGTATCGATCTCCGCGCCGACGGTCGCCCACAGAAACATCCCGCCGTCGGGGACGTTCCAGCTCACGTGCGACGGCATGGTGCGCGCCAGGGCGGCAACCATCGCATCACGCCGGGCGCGATACGTCGCGCGCACCAGCCGCAAGTGGGCGTCCAGGCGAGCATCGTCTTCCACGTACGCGTGAAAGACGTACTGCGAATAGGTGCTGGAGTGGAGGTCGGCGCCTTGCTTGGCGGTGACGATCTTTTCGCGCAGATCCCGGTCGGGGACGACCATCCACGCGACCCGCAAGCCGGGGGCGACCATCTTCGAGCCTGTCCCGAGGTACGTCACCGCGCCGCGCGCCGCATGACGCAAGAGCGGCGCGGGCGCGGCGCTCTCGAAGGTGATCTCCCCGTACGGGTCGTCCTCGAGGATCGGTACCCGATGCCGGGCGCAGATCTCGGTGATTTCGGGCCGCCGCTCGGCCGCCAGCGTGTTCCCGGTGGGGTTTTCGTAGTTGCACACCAGGTACAGAAACTTCGGCTTCGGCTCGGCGGCCGCCAGCGCCCGCGTCGAGCGCGGCCGGCACGATACCGTGCGCGTCGGAGGTGACGGGAAGATAGCGCGGCTCATAGGCGTCGAACGCCTGGATCGCGCCCAGGTACGACGGATTCTCGAGCGCCACGACATCGCCCGGATCGAGGAAGACGCGGCCGTACAGGTCCAACCCCTGTTGCGAGCCGCCGGTGACCACGACGTCGTCCGCGTGGACGTCGACGCCGTGCTGGGCGTTCAAGCGGGCCGCGACCCAGGTGCGCACTTCGCGCACGCCGTCGGTGACCGAATACTGCAGTGCGGCGGCACCGCGTTTGCGCATCACCCGATCCTGCGCGGCCGAAATATCCTCGACCGGAAAGAGTTCGGCGGCGGGAAGGCCGCCGCCGAACGAGATCACGTCGGGGTTCTCGGTGACCTTGAGCATCTCGCGGATCGTCGAGGGCTTGAGGCGCTCGACGCGACGGGCGAGCCGAGACGGCTCGAGGAGAATGTCCACCTCGCGGTGTTCCCTCCCGGAGCGACCCGCTCCGCTGACGTCAGCGCGTCAGTGCCAGCCCCGCATTGGCGGCCCCGAGATCGGCGTCCGCGCAATCGCTCCGTCCAATTGGTCGAAGCGAATGAACGAGAGGATCGCGGCGCCCAGACCCACCAGCCACACCAGCGCCGTCACGATCCAGCCGACGACCGGGACGATCTCGGCGGCCGAGACGATGACCAAACCGATGATCAGGGCGACCAGCGGCGACGGCGTCGACGCCGGCATCAGCAGTTCGCACAGCCGCCGCCCGACCAGCAGCGAGATCGCGCCCTGACCGATCCAGAGGCCCAGGAAGATCGCCGCCGCCTCGAGGGCGATCAGCGGGATGCCGATGATGCTGATGGCGAGCACGATCGCGATCGGAATCATCGCGATCGCACCGAGTGCGCCGACCGCGGTCGAGAGCGCCGGATGACGCTCGACGCGGGCCAGCGCCAGCCGCATTCGCAGCGGAAACAGCAAGAACACCAGCACGACGACCGCACTCGAGGCAAGCTTCCCGAACAGGCGATAATCCTGTTCGCCGATCTCCGAGGCGCCCCACGGCACGAGCGCGCGCAGGGTGTCGTTCTGGATGCAATGCTCCTGGCCGTCGACCTGCGCCGACCCGCTGAGCGAACAGGTGCCGAAGAGCGTGTTGACGTCACCGTGCACGACCCCGGCGATGTCGGCGTTGCCGAACACGACGTTCAGGTCGCCGTCGACCACCTCGTTCGGCGCGACGTAGACGTCGGTGAAGAACTTCGTCTGCCCGTGATCGTGGCTGCGCGCGTCGGCCGGCCGTGGATGAGCGAATGCGAGCACGGCGAGCACGGCGATGAGGACCGCCGTCAGGCGGGCGTTCACGAACGCAGGCGCTCGGCCAGGCGCGGCCTGATGATCGCGACGCCGACGATCAGGGTGAGCGCGACCGCAATGTCGAGGACGACCGCGGCGCCGACGAACGTGCCGAGCGAGCCGAAGTCGCCGACGAGCCGGCTTCCGGCGTAGCCGAGCGAACCGAAGGTGCGCAGCACCTCGCGGCTGAGGTCGAGGATCGTCTCTCCGATCGCATGGAGCGTGCTCGACGCGAGCAGAAAGCCGGCGCCGATCAGCAGCCACGCCGCGACGAGATAGGAGACCATGTAGGCGAACACCGGCGCGTGCGAGACGTGCGGCCGCGGCAGCGACCGGACCTCGGCCATGGTCGCGAAGGTGAAGTTTTCCGGCAGTCCGACCATTCGCGGCCCAGCCAGGAGAGCGTCGACGACGCGCAACTCTTCGAGCATGCCCTTGCAGCCGCCGCACCCGTTCAGGTGGGCGAGCAGCCGGGCGCGCTGCGCCGGAATGAGCGTGTGATCGAGATAGGCCTCGAAGAGGGCTTCAGACGAGCTGCAACTCACCGAACCCCTCCATCACCCGGAAGGTCCGGGTTGCGGAGTTTCCCTGGGCCGCCGCTTCTCGCTCGCGCATCTTGTGCGCTAACGCGAGCTTGCCCCGGTGGATCAGCGTCTTGACGTTGCCCAGCGACAGCCCCATGGTCGTCGCGATCGTCTGATAATCCATGTTGTCGTAGAAGCGCAGCGAGAGCACGGCCCGAGTGCGTTCCGGCAGCTCGGCCAGCGCGCTGCGGACTTCGGCCTCAGCCTCGGCCCGCAGGACGCCGCCCGCGGGGTCGGCGTCGGTCGAGACGTCGGCGAGGCTGTTCTCGAGGGTGTGGTCCTCGCCGAGATCGGCGACGCTCGGACGCCGCAGCGAGCGGCCCAGGAATGTCCGCACGACGTTGCGCGCGATGTGGTAGAGCCAGGTAGAGAACCGGCCCAGGTCCGGATTGAAGGTGCCCAGATGCGCGTAGGCGCGCAGAAACGTCTCCTGGGTCAGGTCGGCCACGTCGGCCGGCTGGCGCACCGAGGCGCCGATGAACGAGGCGATCCCTCGTTTGTACCGCTCGACGAGGATTGCGAACTGGTCGCGGTCTCCGTCCAAGACTGACTGCACCAAGCGCTCGTCGACGACTTCGGGGATTGACTGCACGGCCATCCTACCGTCTTGTACCGCCGGACACGTCGGAAGTTTCCGGGGAGGTTGCACCCGCTGTCCCCCTAAGTTGTGGGCCACCGTGATAGACAGGTTTTTCTTAGGCTGCGAGGACGAACGATGAGCGTCCGTCGCTGGATGGTCACCGGCGGGCTCGGCTTCATCGGCTCCGCTTTCGTGCGGCAGGTTCTGCGGGAGCGTTCCGACGTCGCGATCACCGTGCTCGACGCCATGACCTATGCGGCCAACCCGAGCAACGTCGCTGAGGTCGCGAACGATCCGCGGTACCGCTTCGTGCAGGGTGACATCGCCGACCCCGTGGCGGTCGACCTGGCCGTGGGCGACGGCGTCGACGCGATCGTGAATTTCGCTGCCGAGACGCACGTGGACCGCTCGATCTTGGAGCCTGAAGCATTCATCCGCACCGACGTCATGGGCACCCACGTTCTGCTGGAGGCGGTGCGCCGCCACGCGATCGGCCGGTTCGTCCAGGTATCGACCGACGAAGTCTACGGACACGTCGCCGCGGGAGCGTCGACGGAAGAAGACCCGATTCGACCGCGCAGCCCGTATGCCGCCTCAAAGGCGGGCGGCGACCTTCAGGTGCTTGCGTACTACACGACCTACGACACGCCGGTCCTCATCACGCGCGGCTCCAACACCTACGGTCCGTATCAGTACCCGGAGAAGCTGATCCCGCTTTTCGTCACCAACCTGCTCGACGGTGCGACGGTCCCGGTGTACGGCGATGGCCTGCAGGTACGGGATTGGCTCCACGCCGACGATCACGCGCGCGGCATCGCCCACGTGCTGGAGCACGGGACCCCTGGCGAAGTCTACAACATCGGCGGGGGCAACGGTCGCACGAACCTCGAGATCACCCAACGGCTGCTCGACCTCACCGGCCGCACGTTCGAGGAGAGCGTCCGCCACGTTGAAGATCGCGCCGGCCACGACCGCCGCTATGCTTTGGACTGTGCCAAAGCGCAGGCACTCGGCTGGAGTCCTCGCGTCGGCTTCGAAGAAGGCCTCGCAGAGACGGTCGCCTGGTACCGCGAACACGACGCCTGGTGGCGTCCGATCAAGTCCGGCGAGTTCCGGGCCTACTACCAACGCCAATACGCGCACCGCTAGGAGAAACATGAAGGGGATCATTCTTGCCGGCGGTTTAGGGTCGCGGCTGCGGCCGCTCACCAAAGTCACCAATAAGCATTTGCTGCCGATCTACGACAAGCCGATGATTTACTATCCGCTGGAGACCTTGTGCAAGGCGGGGATCGACGAGATCATGATCGTTACCGGCGGAAACAACGCCGGTGACTTTCTGCGACTGCTGGGGAACGGGCGCGACTTCGGTCTGCCGCACATTGCGTATACGTATCAGGAGGGCGAAGGCGGAATCGCCGATGCGCTCAAGCTGTGCGAGCACTTCGCCGGCGGCGACCGGGTCGTGGTCGTGCTGGGCGACAACATCATTCAGGACGACATCTCGCCATACGTGGGGCGGTTCGCGCTGCAGCCGTCTGGCTGCCGTCTGCTGCTCAAGGAAGTCGATGATCCGGAACGCTTCGGCGTGGCGGAGTTCGACGGCGAACGGATCGTCGGCATCGAAGAGAAACCTACGGTTCCCAAGAGCCGGCGCGCCGTGACCGGGATCTACATGTACGACAACCGTGTGTTCGACTATGCGCGCGATCTCAAACCCTCCAAGCGCGGCGAGCTCGAGATCACCGACGTCAACAATGCCTACATCGCCGCGGGCGATTGTTTCTTCGACGAGCTCGAAGGCTGGTGGACAGATGCCGGGCAGTTCGAGTCGCTCTATCGCGCCACGCAGCTGGTCGCCGAGGATCGGCTGAAGAAGACGTTCGCGCCGGCGTGAGCGCGCGCCGCATCGCCCTGATCGGCGGGTCGGGCCAATTGGGCTCGGCGCTGCGCGACGTGTTCGCCGCGCGCGAGACCATCGCTCCTGCGCATAGCGACCTGGATTTTGAAGACCCGGTCGCGCTCGTGAAACTGCTCGAACAAACGCAACCCGACGTCCTGATCAACTGCACGGCGTTTCACAACGTCGACGTGTGCGAGCGCGAGCCCGAGCGTGCGTTCGCGATGAACGCACTCGCGGTCGATCGCGCGGCGGCGGCATGCGCTGCGCACGGCGTCGCGTTCTTGACCGTCAGCACCGACTATGTGTTCGAGGGCACGCTGGGACGCTCGTATCGTGAAGACGACGCCGTCGGTCCGCTCACCGCGTACGGCGCTTCGAAAGCCGCCGGCGAATTTCTTACGCGCCGTCACGGGCCGCGTCATTACCTCATCCGTACCAGCGGCGTCTTCGGCACGGTCGGGACGTCGAACAAAGGGTACACACTGATCGAAAAAGTGCTGCGCCAGGCCGAACGCGGCGAGCCGACGCGCATGGTTTCCGACATGACGTTCTCGCCGTCGTACGCGCCGCACGCCGCGCGCGCGATCCGTGACCTGATCGACGCGCAGGCATACGGCACGCATCACGTGACGAACGCCGGCGAGGTGTCCTGGTACGCGTTCGTCCGCGCCGCGTTCGCGAAGTCCGGACTCGGCGGCGCGCCGCTCGAGCCGGTAGCCTATGCCGAGCTCGGGAATCCTACGCGGCGGCCGATGCATTCGCCGCTCGAGAACACGACCTTCGCTTCGCTCGGCATCGAGCCGCTGCCGTCGTGGGACGCCGCGCTCGACGACTTCATGACCGCTCGCCAAGCGCGTGCGACTGCCGCTTCTGTAAACGGACAGTAGGGGATGCGCGTCCTGGTTACCGGCGGGGGAGGCTACATCGGCCTCGAGCTCTGCCGTCAGCTGCTCGAACGCGGTGACGAAGTGCGCGTCGTCGACCGATTCTTTTTTGGTGAGGGGCCGTTGCGCACGCTGGCGGAGGGCAGCGACGGGCGGCTGACCTACACGTTCGGCGACGTGCGGACGTTCGACGAGTCGCTGTTGGACGGCATCGACGGTGTCTCGCATCTGGCGGGGCTTTCCAACGATCCGACGGCCGAGTACAATCCCGCGGCGAACTGGGAGATGAACGCCATCGCGACCGAATTACTCGCGCAGGCATGCAAGCGGCGCCGGGTCGCGCGGTTCGTCTTTGGGTCCTCGGCGTCGCTGTACGACGGGATCGGCCCGGGGATGTTCGACGAGCAGACGGCGGTGCAGCCGCGCGGCGCGTACTCGATCTCGAAGAAGTACGGCGAGGATGCCCTGCTGCGGTTGACGGACGAGCGGTTCGCGCCGACGATCTTGCGGCAGGGAACCGTGTACGGCTGGTCGCCGCGTATGCGCTTCGATCTGGTGGTCAACACCTTCCTCAAAGATGCCGTGACGGTCGGCAAGCTCTACCTGCACGGCGGCGGCTGGCAGTGGCGCCCGCTGGTCGACGTCAGCGACGTCGCGCGCGCGCACATCGTCTGCTTAGGCGCGCCGCTCGACGCGATCCGGGGCGAGATCTACAACGTGATGCAGGAGAACTATCAAGTTCGCCAGCTCGCGATGCTCGTCGCCGGCTCGCTTAACCTGCGCGGTCGTCACGTCACGCTCGAGGAAGCGCCGCTTCCCAAGCTCGTCCGCGACTACCGGATGTCGAACCTCAAGATGACGCAACGCCTGGGCTTCACGCCTGCGGTCACCGTTCTCGAGTCGATCGATGTGATGCTCGCAAAGCTCCCGCTCGATGATCTCGCCTGGCTCGCGAATCCGCGCTGGTACAACATCGCTTGGATGAGCGTCCTCGAAGAAGTCCACGTCCACCAGCGCGAGTTCGCCTCGATTTACTGAATCATTACATTACTGAATCCTCACCTTTTCCTCAGATCCGTCTAAGGGTTCTTCCGTTACAGTGGCTGGCAAAGCATGCTGGCCCGAATGGAGGACCCAGTGCCCCCGAGAAATCGGCCGAGAGATGTCATCTTCGTCGTCGGCATGGGCCGTAGCGGAAGCTCAGCACTGACGCGCGTGCTCTCATTATGCGGTGGGGCATTGCCGCTGCGAGTACTGCCACCAAACCACGGCAACCCGACGGGTTACTGGGAGCCTGCGCTCGCCATCGAGATCAACGATGAGTTTCTCCACGCCCGCGCGTCCTCATGGTACGACTCGCGCTTACGTCTCCAGTTGCAACGGGTCGCGACCGACGAAGCCGCGACGCTTATCGAACAAGCCGCTGCGCTTTTGGCCGATTCGTTCCAGACCTCCGGGCCGATTGTCGTCAAGGAACCGAGGATATCCGGGCTCCTTCCGTACTGGATCGAAGCCGCCCGCGAAGTCGGTCTTCGTCCGGTAATCGTGCACCTCTTCCGCAATCCGGACGAGGTCGCGGCGTCGCTCGCGCGCCGCGACGGCCTTGCGGCCGAGCAATCGCGCGCGCTCTGGCTGAAATACAACCTCGTCGCGGAGCGCGACGGGCGTGGCTTCGCGCGCGTGTTCATTTCGTACGAAGACCTGATGACGGATTGGGAGCGGGTCGTCGCCCGCTGCGCGGAAGGGCTCCGGGTCGAGCTTGCGATCTCCGACGAGGCGCGGGCTGCCGTCGCGGGCTTCCTCTCCCCGGAGCTTCGTCACCACGCCGCACCGGACGAAGGTCAGGTTGCCGACGACGAGAGTCGACTGGTTTCGCGTACCTATCGGCTCTTGAACGATGCGAAGCGCACATGAACCGTACCGAGCGCGTTCGACGCGTTGCTCATGGAGTACGGACGCACTCCCTCCGCAATCGGTCCAACGGCCGCGGCCGGACCTGAGGGCGCCGGCTTCCCGGACGAAGTCGTGCTGCAGGTTGCCGCCCGGCGGTAAAGTTTACTGCAGCCGAAGCTCGACGCTCATACGGTCCGCCCTCAATCGGCATCAGCGCGAGGCCCGGGACCGGCACGGCGCAACTCATGCTCAACCGCGCCGCAGCGATCAACAACCGAACCTTGGCCTCATACGGCAACAACATCATCAACGGGACCGACACGATCCCGCCGACGATTCAGCCCCACTAAAAACCGGATACCCTGCCCGGCATTCGACGTGGCGAGGAAAGGCGCGCTGCCGCCTACAATCGGCCGGACGTGGCCTTTCAAGGGTGTGTGGATACGGTTGACAATGGCATGCTGCGTGGCTGGGCATACGACCCGAGCGCCCGCACGAGCCCGCCCGTCTCGTTCGCGATCGACGGCCGTGTCGTAGCCGTCAAAATCGGCACCGAGTTTCGCGCTGATCTGGTCGATGCACAGATCGGCGACGGCCGGCACGGATTCACGTGGCCGCTGCCGGACAGCGCCGGTTCACAATCGCCCGCAGTGGTCACCGTGCGCTTTTCGGACGGCACGCTGCTCCACGGGGGCGAGCGGCTGGTCATGCGATCCGGGCTGGCCAAGTCGGAGCTGTTCGGGGGCGTTCTCGCGACGGGAATATGGATGCCGACCGGCATCGACGTTACACCGCAACGGATCGCGATCGAAGGTTGGGCGATTCCGCCCTTCGCGGCGCCCGTCCCGTGGTCGATCACCCACAATGGTACGGCGTTCGCGCAATCGATCGTGTTCGATGATCGCGAGATCGCTGCCCGCCTCGGCATTCCGACCGCGGACGTGCGCTTCGGCTTTCGCTGTGAAACCCCGAACCCCGATCCGGCCGCAACCGAGCACGAGTTCGGATTCGTGGATGCGCGTACGTCACGGCTCTTCAACCCGAACCACACGATTCACTACAATGCGGCTTCGGCGCCACTGCCTGAGGCCGCTCAACGCAAGCGCGTCAGTGCAAACGAAGATCTGAATAAGTTCTTCGTCGCCGGCGCCTCGACGTACGCGCGGTTGGATCGCGTGCTGCAAACGTCCTTCGGCAAAACCTTGGCGCAGGCCGATGCGGTCTTGGACTGGGGTTGCGGTTGCGGTCGCGTGTTTCGCTTTCTCCCCCCGGACCGTCTAGCCCACTTCACCGGCATCGACATCGATCGCGACAACGTCGCGTGGTGCGCGCCAAATTTCCCGGCTGCCCGATTTGAAGCCGTCTCGCCGCGGCCTCCGACGCCGCTGCCCGCCGCAGCTTTCGACGTCGTTTTCGGCATCTCGGTCTTTACGCACCTCACGGAGCAGAATCACGTCGAGTGGCTGGAGGAGCTCGCTCGCATCACGCGGCCGGGCGCTGCCGTTTTGGTCAGCGTGCACGGGGAAACGGCCTGGATCCTCTCAGGGTACCCGCTGGAGCGCTATGCCGAATGGCGGTCACACGGATATTTGCTCGCCGGGAAGAACTTCGATCTCGACGACGCGTATGCCGACACCAGCCTGTACTTCAACTCGTTCATATCGCGCCGCTACGTCTACGAGAATTGGAGCCGGTATTTCCGCGTTGTCGACGTCCTGTCGGGAGCGATCAATAACTTTCACGACTTGGTCGTGCTCGAGCGAACCTGATCAGATCCCGCCGGACACGGCCCTCCCCAGCCGCCGAACGAATCGCTGGCGGAACCCGCTCGACTGACCCGGAATCATTCGGTCAGCATGGAATTGCGGATCGATAGCGAGGCTGTCGCGAGCGCGCGGCGCCTCGCCTCCGCGGTCGTCGACCCGATCGCCGGCTTCATCGCACGCCACTCGACGGTCAGCGTGGAACGCGCCGTTGCGCGCCTGTGCGGAATCGACGGCGTCGACGCCGACGGGATCCCGCTGCCGAACCGGCTCGTCGACGCGCTCCCCGTTCGCGAGGTGGGGGTCGCGCGCGTGCTCGGCGCGGCGATCGCCGAGACGGGCCGCACTCCGCAGCAGGTCGCCGAGGCGGTGGCAGCCGGCGAGGCGCTGCAGGACCCGGCCGGCACGCCCGAGACCGCGCTTCGGGCCGCACTGCGGCCGTTCATCGACGCCGGCTTGGCGCGGATCGACGCGAACCGCACGGCGCGCGAGGCCCTGCTGAGACGGCTCCCGCAAGGCGCACCGCCGCTGCTCTACGTGATCGTCGCGAGCGGCAACATCTACGAAGATCGCACCGCTGCGGTCGCCGCGGCCGAAGCCGGCGCGCAGGTGATCGCCGTGATTCGCTCCACCGCCCAGTCGCTGCTCGACTACGTGCCGTATGGCGCCACGACCGAAGGCTTCGGCGGGACGTACGCCACCCAAGAGAACTTCCGCATCATGCGCGCCGCGCTGGACGAAGTTTCCGAGCGCCTGGGACGCTACGTGATGTTGACCAACTACGCCAGCGGCTTGTGCATGCCCGAGATCGCCGCCACGGCCGCGCTCGAGCGGCTCGACATGCTGCTCAACGACTCGATGTACGGCATCCTCTTCCGCGACATCAACATGCAGCGCACGTTCGTCGATCAGCATTTTTCGCGCCAGCTCAACGCACGCAGCGGGATCATCATCAACACCGGTGAGGACAACTACCTCACTACCGCCGATGCCGTGGAGCAAGCACCGGCGGTGCTCGCCTCGCAGTTCATCAACGAGGCGTTCGCGCTGCGTGCCGGGCTGCTGCCCCGTCAAATGGGACTCGGCGACGCCTACGAGATCGACCCGGATCTCGAAGACGGCTTTCTTTTCCAGCTCGCGCAGGCTCAGCTCGCGCGCCAGATCTTCCCCGACGCGCCGCTCAAGTACATGCCGCCGACCAAGCACATGACGGGCAACATCTTCAAGGGCCACCTGATCGACGCGATGTTCAATCTCACCTCGGTCATGACGCACCAGACGATCCACCTGTGCGGGATGCTGACCGAAGCGATTCACACGCCGTTCCTGGGTGACCGCGCCCTGGCGCTCGAAAATGCGCGCTACGTGATGGGGACGGCGCGCAGCTTCGGCGACGAGATCGAAATCAAGCCCGGCGGCAAGATCGAGCGCCGGGCGCACGACGTGCTGGCCGGCGCGGTGCGCATCCTCGACGGCGTCGCGGAGCGGGGCCTGATGGCCGCAATCGAGGGCGGTACGTTCGCCGACGTGCGCCGCCCGCGCGACGGCGGCCGCGGCTACGACGGCGTCTTCGCCAAAGCTCCGTCGTACTGGAACCCGTTCGCCGAGGCGCTGGCCGGCGGCGAAGCGGCGGTGACGAGGTGAGCGCGGTGAAGCCGTACGGCGACACGCTCGACGACGGGGCCGTGCAGCTCTCGTTCACATTGCCGATCGCCTGGAGCGAAGCCGCCGACGAAGCCGCGCGCCAACTCGTCGCGAAGATGGGCTTCGGCGAGGTCTCGGTCGTCGAAGGGCGTTCGATCGCTGCGAACTTCTCGTTCTTCGTCGTGTACGCGCGCACGCCCGTGTCGATCGACATCTCGACGATCGCGGCGCCGTCGGCGTCGGCCGACGCGCTCGACATGGACGGCGTCGACGCCCTGATCGCGGCGCGCATCGGACGCAAGGTGCGCGTCGTCGGCGCGTGCATCGGCACCGACGCCCACACCGTCGGGATCGACGCGATCCTCAACATGAAGGGCTACAAGGGCGATTACGGTTTGGAGCGGTATCACGGCTTCGACGTGTACAACCTCGGCAGCCAGATCGCCGTCGAAGACCTGGTGCGCTTCGCGAAGGAGCGCGAGGTCGACGCGATCCTTGCTTCGCAAGTCGTGACGCAAAAGGGGAGCGACATCGCCAACTTCACGGCGCTGGCCGAACTGCTCGAAGCCGAGAACGTGCGCGAAGGCATCCTGCTGATCGCGGGCGGCCCGCGGGTGACCAACCTGCTCGCCGCCGAGCTCGGCTACGACGCCGGCTTCGGCCGGGGAACGTTGCCCAGCGACGTCGCGACCTTCATCGCGCGCCGGATCGCCGAGCGCGTCGCAGCGTGAGGGTCAGACTCGCGGCGCTCGCGGGCTGCGCCGCGATAGCGTGCGCCGTTCCGGCACTGGCGGTCGACCGCAGTCTCGGCGCCGACGTGCCGAAGCCGGTCGCCTCGGGCGCGCCGTGGACCGACGCTGAGATGGCGTCACTCTCGGCGAATATCGACATGGCCATGGCTGGGTCGACGGCGGTGCGCGGCGCGCACGTCGGGCTGTACGCGATCGACGCGCGAGACGGCCGCGTGCTCTACCAGCGCGGCGGCGACGATGCGTTTCAGCCGGCGTCCACCTTCAAGCTGGTGGTCGGGAGCGCCGCGCTCGAGAAGCTGGGTCCCGACTTCCGGTTTCACACCGAGGTGCTCTCGACCGGCGGGGTCGACGGCGGCCGGCTCGACGGCGAACTCGTGCTGCGCGGCGGCGGCGATCCGTTTCTGAACGCGGCCGACCTCGACGCGGCGGCAGCCGCCGTCGCAAAGGCCGGCATCACGCATGTCGCACGCGGCGTGCGGATCGACGACTCGCACTTCGAGCAGCCGGGCTACCTGCCGGGCTGGAACTGGGACGACTTCGCGTACTACTACGCGACGGTCGTGGGCGCGCTGACGTTCGAGGAGAACGTCGTCCACCTGACGATCGCGCCGGGAGCGAACCCGGGCGATGCGGCCACCGTCACCGCCGCGCCGATCGGTTTGGTGGCGGGCCCGATCGAAGGGTGTCCGCCGACGGCTTCCGTACACGTCCTGCGGTACGCGACGACCGGTGCCGCCGGCGCGAAGGACACGATCGACGTCGAGCGCGAGCGCTCCGGCTGCATCCGCGTCACCGGGACGATTCCGGCCGGGGCGAAGGCCGACACCGTCGACGCGGCGGTCGTGAGCCCCGCCGTCTACGCGCACGACGCATTCGTCGCGGCGCTGAAGCGCCACGGCGTCGAGAGCACCGAATCGACGCAGATCGCCGGACCGTGGCCCGACGAGCATCGCATCGTCCTCGCGCCGAATACGAACGCCGCCGTCGTCTGGTCGCACGACTCCGAGCCGCTGCGCGATGCGCTCGCGGACCTGTGGCTTCCCAGCGACAACCTCGTCGCGGAACTGCTGCTGCGCCAACTCGGCTTCGCGCAGGACGGTGCTCCAGGGACGACCGCGCACGGCATCGCCGTGGAGACCGCGTGGCTCAAGGGGCTCGACATCGACACCGCGGCGCTCGCCATCGAGGACGGCAGCGGGCTCTCGACCTACGACCGCATCACGCCGCACGACCTCGTCACGATCCTCAAGCACGACTGGGACGGCCCCTACCGCGACGTCGTGCTCGACGCTCTCCCGATCGCCGGCGTGCGCGGGACGTTGAAGTCGTCGTTCGCCGGGACGCCCGCCGAGCGCCACGTCTTCGCGAAGACCGGCTCGATCTCGCACGTGAGCACGCTCGCCGGCTACGTCGCGAACGCGAAGCACGGTGCGGTGATCTTCGCCTTTCAAGTCGACGACTGGGTCGGTCAGAGCGCGGCGCTGCGCGACCTGCGCGCGCGCGTGCTCGCGCATTTCGTGGAAGATTGATGCTCGGCGCGCATTTCGAAGCGGAGATCCGCGAGCAGCCCGACGTATGGCGGCGAATCGCGGAGTCCGACGACGCGCTGCGCTTCGCAAGCGCGGTCGCCGGACGCGACGTCCTGTTTCTCGGCAGCGGAAGCTCGCTGTTCATGGCAATGCTCGGCGCGCTCGCGTTCCGGCGTCGCGGCATCCGCGCCTCCGCGCTGGCGGCCAGCGAGGCCCGATTCGACAACGCCGCCTACCGCGACGCATGTGTCGTCGCGCTCTCGCAGAGCGGGCGCTCCGCCGACCTGCTCGACGCGATCGATCGACTGGCTCCCTCGCGCCTGATCGCGCTCACCAACGACGTCACCTCGCCGCTCGCCGACCGGTCGGAGTTCGTGATCGACGTGCTCGCCGGGCCCGAACAAGCCGTTCCCGCCAGCAAGAGCGTGAGCTCGATGGCGGCGATCCTGTTATGGGCCGCCGCGCTGACCGCCGGAACGAAAAACCGGACCGCGCAGACGCTCGTCGAGACGGCCGAAGACGTGCGCGCGTGGCTCGACGGCACCGGCGTGCACGACGTCGAGGCAGCGGCCCGGCGGATCGCGCGGCGGCGCAGCGTCGCGGTCGTCGCCGCCGGATACGGCGTTCCCATCGCCTACGAACTCGCACTCAAGATCAAGGAAGCGAGTTACCTCCATGCCGAGGGCTTCGCGGCCGGCGAGTTTCGCCACGGCAGTTCCGCGATGCTCGACGCGTCGAGCGCGATCATTGGAATCGTCGACGAAGTCTCGCGCGACATCGTGCATCGCCCGCTCGCCGAGGCGGTCGAAGCCGAGGCGGCGCGGTACGTCATCGGCGCCCACAGCGGCGACATCCCGCTGCTGGGGCCGGCGACCGGCGAGGCCTTCAACACCCTGGCGTGGCTCGTGGCCGGGCAGTATCTGGCGCTGAGCCTGGGCCGGGCGAACTACGTCGAATCGGACGCGCCGCGCGGCCTGCGCAAGTGGATGGTCTAGTACTCCCCTTTCACCCTGAGCCTGTCGAAGGGCCATTTGGCGGCAGGAACCAGGCCGAACCTTAAGCGTACATTAGGGCCAAGCGGACGCGCGTCAGATGACGCCGGTCGCTTTTCTTTTGTCCCCGGAGGAACTATGCCGCATTACGTGCGCTCCGCGATCGTTCGTTTCGCAGGCGCGGCGCTGGCCGTGCTCTTCATCGCGATATCGCTCGTCGGCCCCGCCTCGGCAGCGACGACGGGTACCATCTCGGGCACCGTCATCGACGCTGCCACGAAGAAGCCCGTACCAGGGGCCGTTGTGACGGCAGCGGCGCCGAGCGGCCGCGGCAGCGCGACCGCCGATGCAAACGGTTTCTTCAACCTCTACGGCCTTGCGCCGGATACGTACACGGTGTCGATCTCGACCAAGGGCTACCTGGACGTCGTGATCCCCGGCGTGACGGTCGTGCAGGACCAGAACGTCCGCATCGATCAGACGTTGGCGAAGGCGCTCAAGACGATCGGGGGCGTCACGAGCCGCGGCGCGAGCAACTTGGTGCAGCAGAACCAGACGGCCGACGTGTACACCATCTCGGCGCAGCAGCTCGGCGCCGCGGCTGGCGTCGGCGGACACCGTACCCTCTACGATGTCATCCAGACGACCGCCGGCGTCACCTCGACGGGCGTCGCCGGGCGCCCGCGTATCCGCGGCAGCGACGTCGGCGACGTCGCGTGGGAGTACGACGGCATCCCGATCAACGACCGGCTCACCGGCCTGTTCACGACGAACCTCTCCATCGTCGGCACGCAGAACCTGGAAGTCTACACGGGCGGATACAACGCCCAATACGGAAATGCGGCGGCCGGGATCATCAACTCCGTCGTCAAGCGCGGAACGAATCCGGGGTTCGCCTCCGTCACGTACACCACGCAGGGTCCGACGGTGGAGCACGACATCGTCGCGGAGTACGGCGGCGCGACCCGGAACAAGAAGTTCTCCTGGTACGCATCCTACGACTTCGTCAATTCCGACCCGGTCTTCGCAAACGGCTACCAGCCGTTCATCGACGCGCAGGCGCTGCGCGCGAGTGACACCACGCCCTCGACGATCTCCACGCGCGACGCCGTGGCGAATTTCCACTACCGGCCGACCGATCGCGACGACATCCAGTTGTTGGCCCAAACCGGCAATCAGAAACTTCCGTGGAACAAGGGATTGACCGATGCGTCCGGGATTCTCGCGATTACGCAGTGTGCGGGCGTGGTCGTTTCCGGCGGCGCGATCACGAACCCCGGCACGAGCAGCACCGGCCAGCCGTGCCAGGTTCCGATCGTGTCCAAAGTAGGGGGCGTTCCGACGGTCACCGGATACACGCCGACGGGGCTGCAGTACTATCACACGACGCAGCAGCAGGCCAACGTGTGGTACCACTGGTCCAACTTGGCGAAGATCCAGTGGAACCACATCTTCAGCGACAAGCTGTTCGCGCAGTTCAAGATCGCCGAGAACTTCAACCAGTACATCTTCGATCAGCCGTTCAGCTTGGCGACCATCAACGGTGTCACGACGCCCGGCGTGCCGTACCTGAACGCGCCTATCGGCACCGCAAATCCCGTGACCGTTACCGGCAATGCGCCGAACGGCACTCCGGCCGGCGCCGGCTTCGGTTTTCAAGACGAGTGGAGTGACCGCCGCTCGCAGATGTACATCGCGAACCTGGATCTCACGTACACGGCGAACGCGCACGCGACCTATTATGCCGGTCTGGGATACGAACGCGACAACAGCGCACAGCACTATTACGACAACTGCGGCTGTGACGATGCGAGCGGCGGCGTCGGCGGGTTCAACCTGAATGGAACGTTCCCGAACCTCTGGCTCGCCGTCGACTATCCGCTCACGCTTCCGAGCGCTTACATCGGCACGAAGCAGGTGTTCGGCAAGTTGACGCTCGAGCCGTCGCTTCGCTACGACGAAGAGACGTACGACATTCCGAACCGTCCCGACGTCACCAATCCCACCACCGGCGTCGTGACGAAGAGCTACGCCTACGGGCCGTACAGCACCCACGCCTTCAGCCCTCGCTTCGGATTAAGCTGGGCGGCGAGTCCGTTCGACGCGATTCGCGGATCGTACGGCGTCACGACGTCGTTCGTTCCCGCAGCGTACGTCTTCAACAACTCGCCGAACGGTGTCGCGGCGGGAGATTCGCGCACGATCTCGCCCTACTATGGGAACTCGCACACCTCGAATCAGCGTGATTACAACGTAGATTTGTCGTACTCGCATGCGCTTCGCAACGGGGTGGACTCGTTCCGCGTCTCGCCGTTCTACCGCCATGCGGTCGACAAGCTCGAGCTCACCAAGTCGTACACGATCAATCCCGCGACCGGCCTCCCAGTGCTCGCCGGCACGAACTTCTTCAGGACCGGAATCCAGAACAAGGCCACCGGTGCGGAGTTCGGCTGGAACCACGTCCTTCGCGGTGACGGACTCTCGTGGTACCTGGCTGGAACGTACGTCAACTATTGGGGGTCGGTGACGTCCAGTGCGCTTGCCGGCGGCACGCCGTACGGCTCGATCAACTCGAGCAGTTCGTACCTCGCGGCCTTCTTGACCACCGGGACGCTGTTCCGGAACCCGGCGCAGCCGCCGTGGAGCGTCTCATGGACCGGCGACTACAAGAGGGGCGCGTGGCACGTCGATCCATTCGTGATCTACCAGGTCGGCGCGCCCTTCAACGTCGTTCCCTCGAGCTACGCGGACCCGGTTACCGGTGCGACGATCGTGGACAATAACGTCCAATTCGCGCGTGCGAACTATTGGACCGCGATCGACTTCGGTTACGACGTGCTCAAGACGCCCAAGCAGACCGTGACGCTGGGCCTCAACATTCGCAACCTCTTCAACAACGCGTACGCCGATGTCGGGCCCGCGACGAACACTGGTTACAGCAAAGGAACGAACCCGGACTGGAACACCTACGGCCCCGGGGTGGTCCCGGCAACGCGCTACTACTACGCGCCGGACGCCCAGCCGACCCAGTACCAGCTCTACCTGCGCACGAAGTTCTAGTCGCACGGCCAGCGCGATGTCGCTCGGGACTGTCTCGAAGGCGCGCAGGCGAACTGGTAGGCGGTTTTCTCGATGGCGATCCGGAGAGAGCAACCAAGCGCAAGAAAGCGTCCTGCCTCACTGTGCGGGCCACCGGACGCTCGTGGGTTAAGCGAGCAGGGGTGTCCACCCGAAGCTCTTACTAAGCGGGCGGGGAGTTCGGGGTCTCTTGCGCCAACACCAAGGACACCGTATGCTGCCTGAGCTCCTGGCCTGGTTCACCGGCAAGGAACAGAACCGGCGGAAATTCCCCCGCAAGCGCAAGCCGTACCGCGCCGCTTACAGCGTCGACGGCAAGTCGACGCGCCCGGCCATCGGGCTGGACATCAGCGGCGGTGGCCTGTGCATCCTGACCCAGGAGCAGGTGGGGCGCGAGGAGTTCGAGGTCCGCGCGCAGATCGACGAGCGCCCGGTCCGGGTCCGCGCGAAGACGGTCTGGCAGGACAACGTCCAGCATCAAGGCCGCAAGGTCTGGCGCTACGGGATGCGCTTCACCGGCATCCCCGCCGACGACTGGGACGCGATCGTGCGCTACACGACCGACAAGCCGGTCGCCGAGTCGAACAAGGCGCAAGAAGAACTGACCGCGATCCGCATGACGCCCGACGATACGGCGCGCCTGCTGCCCAAGGAACTGCAGGTGCGGCTGCTGCAGATGCTGGTCGACCGTCGCCGGCTGGCCCCGCTCGACGTGAAGGTCACGCCGCTGGTCCAATACTTCTACTCCGGTATCGTGCGTCATAACGAGCGGCTCGTCCATCGTCTCGTCATCCAGTCGAAGGTCGTCGGACCGGAGCGCGACGAGCTCTTCGAAACGCGCTTCGTTTTCGACGAGAATGGTCAAAACGTCAATATCTTGAACTGAAGGCGCGTGGCTGAAAAAACCGCGCTGATCACCGGCATCACGGGACAAGACGGATCGTATCTCGCCGAATTGCTGCTCGAACGAGGGTATCGCGTCGTCGGCATGACGCGGCGCACGTCGACCGACGTGCACGAACGCATCGGCCACCTCGGCGACCGCATCGAGATCGTTTCCGGCGATCTGCTCGATCAAAGTTCGATGACGTCGATCGTCGCGGAGATCCTCCCCGACGAGATCTACAACCTGGCCGCGCAGTCGTTCGTGCCGACCTCGTGGGCACAGCCCGTGCTGACCGGCGAATTCACTGCGCTCGGCGTGACACGCGTGCTCGAGGCGATCCGCTCCGTCGACAAGCGGATCCGGTTCTATCAGGCCTCGAGTTCCGAGATGTTCGGCAAAGTGCACGCCGTTCCGCAGAACGAGGACACGCCGTTCTATCCGCGCTCTCCGTACGGCGTCGCGAAAGTCTACGGCCACTGGATCACGGTGAACTATCGCGAGTCGTACGACATGTTCGCGGCGAGCGGCATCCTGTTCAACCACGAGTCCCCACGTCGAGGACGCGAGTTCGTCACCCGCAAGATCACGGACGGGGTCGCGCGGATCAAACTCGGTGTCGCGACCGAATTGCGGTTGGGAAATCTCGATGCGCAGCGCGATTGGGGATTCGCGGGCGACTACGTGCGCGCGATGTGGCTGATGCTGCAGCAAGAGCACGCGGACGATTACGTCGTCGCCACCGGACGGACGCACGCGGTGCGGGAGTTCGTGCGGCTGGCGTTCGCGGCCGCCGATCTTCCGTGGGAGCCGTACACCGTCGTCGACCCGCGGTTCTATCGCCCGGCCGAAGTCGATCTGCTCGTCGGCGATCCGTCGAAGGCGCGGCGCGTTCTCGGGTGGGAACCGGAAGTGTCGTTCGAAGAATTGGTGCAACGGATGGTCGCGGCCGACATGGACCGGCTCCGCCCGCTCGTCGCCACCTAAACCCCGTGCGCGTTCTGGTCACGGGCTCCGGCGGCTTCGTCGGAACGCATCTGGGCGCGGCGCTGGCCGCTCGCGGTCATGAGGTGGTGCGCACCGATCACGTCGCACGTGAGGACGTCCTGGCCGTCGACGTCACCGATCCGCTCGCGGTGCGCGGCGCCGTCGAATTGGCGCAGCCCGACGCCGTCGCGCACTTGGCCGCGCAGGCGTTCGTCCCGGCGTCGCTCGAGGATCCGGCGCGCACGCTCGCGATCAATGCGACCGGGACGCTGCACCTCCTGGACGCCGTGCGTCGTTTTGCCGCCGACGGCGGAGCGATGCCGCGCGTGCTCGTCGTCAGCAGCGCGGACGTGTACGGCGCGCAGCCGCCGGATGCGTATCCGCTGCGCGAGGGGGCGCCGCCGCTGCCGCGCAATCCGTACGCCGCGAGCAAGGTCGCGGCCGAGGCGCTGGCCCAGTCGTACGCGCGCTCCTACGGCGTCGACACGGTCGTGACGCGGGCGTTCAACCACATCGGCCCGGGCCAGGACGAGCGTTTCGCGGTCGCCGCCTTCGCGTCGCAGATTGCGCGGGTGGCCGCCGGCGGCGATCCGCTGGTGCTGGTCGGCAATCTCGATGCGAGCCGGGATTTCCTCGACGTGCGCGACGTGTGCGACGCATACGTGGCGCTGCTCGAGGGCGCCGGCGAAGCGGGCGAGATCTACAACGTGTGCAGCGGGACGGCGACCACGATGAAGGAAATCCTGCGGCAGCTCGTGATGCTGGCGCGGGTTCCGGTCGAGGTGCGCGAAGATCCGGCGCGAATGCGCCCGGCGGACGTGCCGGTCAGCGTCGGTGACGCGTCGAAGCTGCGGCGCGCGACAGGCTGGGCGCCTCGTATTCCGCTCCCGGCGGCGTTGCGCGCGGTGTACGACGGCGCCCTTCGACAAGCTCAGGGTGACAAATAAGGATGATGTGGTGAACGATTTTTCCGCGGGGTCGGAACAGGACGGCTTGCGCTCCTTCGTCTTCGGGCGGCGCGGGACGCTGCTGGCGATCCCGGCCGTCGTGCTGGCGGCGCTCGGAAAACCGAGCGCGTTTTCGATCGCGGCCGGGTTGCCGCTCGCCTTCGCGGGCGAGGTGATTCGGATGTGGGCGGTCGGCTACAGCGGCGTGACGACCCGCGCCGACCGCGTCACGGCGCCGCAATTGGTGACGGCCGGCCCCTACGCGTATGTGCGCAATCCGCTCTACGTCGGTAACGTTCTCACCGCCGCCGGCTTCGCGATCGCGTTCACCGGCAAAAACTCGGCGGGCGTGCGCGCCGCGCTCGTCGCCGGTTCGCTGGCCGCGATCGTTGGCGTGTACGCGGTGATCGTCCCGCACGAAGAAGGCTACTTGCGCGCGACGTTCGGCGAAGAATTCGAGGACTACACCAGCAAAGTGCCGCCGGTTCTGCCGCTGGTGGAACCCGCCGAACCGCAACGGGGTTCGTACGATCCCGACGTGATCGCTCGAGCCGAGTCCCGAACGTTTCTCACCTTCGGCGCGATGCTCGCCGTGCTCGCGCTCAAGGCTTTGCGCGCGTGAGCGGCCTCACCGGGGCCTCCACGCCCCGGCTGAAGATCGCGCTGGCCGCCACCGCCGGGATCGCCCTCCTCGAACTGGTCGGCGGGATCAGCTCCGGATCGCTGGCGCTGCTCTCCGACGCGGCCCACGTCTCGATGGACGTCGTGGCGCTGGCGATCGCGCTGGCCGCCGCGGTGCAGGCGAAACGTCCGGCGACTCACCGGCAGACCTACGGCTTCGCCCGCTACGAGATTCTCGCCGCCCTCGCCAACGGCGGCTTGCTGACGGCGGTCACGGTGCTGATCGTGGTCGAGGCCGTGCGCCGGCTGTTCCATCCGGAAGTTCCGGCCGGCGGCCTGATGGCCATCGTTGCCGGGATCGGCCTGGTGGTGAACCTGTCGGTCGGGGCGATGCTGCTGCAGGGCACGCATGGCAACCTCAACATGCGCGCCGCGCTGCTGCACGTCGGGGGCGATGCGCTCGGCGCGATCGCCGTGGTCGTAGGCGGCGGACTGATCGTGCTGACCGGGGCAGGCTGGATCGACCCGGTGCTGTCGATTCTCGTGGCGGGGATCATCGTGGCCGGAATCGTCGGAATCACCCGCGAGGCGACCGACGTGCTGCTCGAGAGCGCACCGGGCCACGCGGAAGTTCCGGCCGTGCGCGCGAGCATCGTGCGCGTCGAAGGGGTCGTCGACGTGCACGATCTGCACGTCTGGACGATCGGTTCCGGCTCGCACGCCCTCTCGGCGCACGTCGTGCTCGACGATCGCAAGCTCAGTGAGGCGAGTGCGATCCTGCGCACGATCGACGGCGCGCTGCGCGACGAGTTCGCGATCGCCCACGTGACGGTCCAGTTCGAGTGCGAAAGCTGCGAGGCCGACACGACGATCGTGTGCACGCAGACCGGCGTGCGCCGTATCGAACTCACGGGCGCTTCCGGTTCGCGAACGAGTACCTGAACACACCGCGAGCAAAGAGCCGTTCGGCACGGAACGTTAGGGCGAACGTACCGCGCATTTGGCCATGTTTCGTGTTCCTGGGAATTTCCGGGGAGAGGCGATAGAGCGGAGGGAAGGGCCTTCCTGCGCGACGGAAAGCGCACGCTTTCGGTCGCCACACCCTCTCCGAAAGAACAGGTGTCATGACCCAACGACTTCCGATACGTCGGGGCGTCCTTGCGGTGCTGATCATCCTCGCGTTCGTCCTCCAGGGAACTACGAGAGTTCTGGCAGGCACGACCGGTTCGATCAGCGGTTCCGTGACCGACGCCACGAATCAACAGCCGCTCGCGGGCGCGCGCGTTACCGCGTCCAGTCCGTCGCAATCGGCCACGACCACGTCCGACAATACGGGACACTACACGTTCAGCTCACTCAATCCCGACACGTACACCGTCTCGGTCGCAGCTTCCGGGAACCACGACGCGTACAGCGTCAGCGGCGTCACCGTGCAGGCCGACCAGAACATCACGATCGCGCTGTCGCAACCGACGACCCTGAAGGTCATCGGTGCGGTGACGACGCGCGCGGCCTCCGCGCTCGTGCGGCCCGGTACGACCGCTGACGTCTACTCGATCGGCGCGGCCCTGCAGGACAAGGCTTCCGTGCTCGGCGGCGGCGGTACGCTCAACAGCGCATGGTCCGCGATCACTTCGGTCCCGGGCGTCTACATCGCGCCGAACCAGTCCGGCTACATCGGCGCCGGTTCGTCGGCGGGCGGCTCGCTCAGTATCCGCGGCGGCGACTACAACCAGATCGGCTACGAGTTCGACGGGGTCCCCGTCAATCGTTCGTTCGACAATTACCCCTCGGGGCCGGTGTCGGCGCTCGGACAACAAGAGGTGCAAGTCTACACCGGTGCTCCACCCGCGACTGCCGAGTCGAACGGGCTCTCCGGCTTCATCAATCAGGTGATCAAGACGGGGACCTTTCCGGCGTACCGCTCGCTCACCGGCGCCGTCGGCTCGCCGTCGCTCTACAATAAACTCGCGTTCGAGACCGGCGGAGCCAATCCGAGCCGGACGTTCTCGTACTATCTGGGCGCGGGTACGTACCATCAAGATTTCCGGTACGCCGATCCGTTCAACGGTGCGAGCCTGAACAGTGTCTGGGGGGGGCCGCTCGAGTTGTGCAGCGCCGTCCCGGCGGCTGCCTTCAACGCCCGCACGGTTCCGTCGTGCTTCAACCCGTCGACGGGCCAGGCGTACACGAACGGGGGCGTGACCCCGGCATACGTGCTCGGACCGTTCAACTTCAACGTTACGTCCTTGACGACCAGCTCCGCCGAGATCAAGGTGCGTGACACCATTCTGAACCTGCACTTCGGGCTTCCGCGCAAGGACGGAAACAGGGACGACATCCAGGTTCTCTTCGACAACAATCACCTCGGGAATCTCGCCTACAATTCGACCAACGATCAGGGCGGGGCGGCCTACCTCAACGCGATCGGTCTCGGCGCGCCTACCTACGTCGATGGGTATCAAACGACGCGTCCGTACGGTACCGTGCTGCCCGTCGGCACCACCGGCGGCGGCGTCTCGACGTACCTCTTCCCGAACTCCCCGCCCGGGCGTCCGTTCGGGGCGGCGATCCCGCCCGACGATCGCGATCAGTTCGTGAACGATCAGTCGATCGTGAAGCTGCAGTACCAGCGGAACTTTGGGACCAACGCGTTCCTGCGCCTCTACGGTTACACGTATTACTCGGATTGGCTTCAGTCGGCGCCGCAGTCCGCATTCGCGAACTACATCGCCTTCGTCCCTCCGAACTACGAGCTGAACAGTCATACGCGGGGCGTGAGCGCGATGTTCTCCGATCAGCTCAACTCGCAGCATCTCCTCACGGTCCAAGGCTCGTACATCACCGCGAGCTCGCTGCGGTACAACAACTCCGGAATCGGTTTCGGGTTGAACACTCCGTCCGGCTATCTCGTGAACGGTAACAATCCGTACAACGGGACGTGCTACACGCTCACGGGCGCGCCGCTCGTCGGGTGCAACTTCGCCGGGAAGCCCGGGACAGCGTTCGCCGACTATACGCTCGGTCAGGCGCTGAACGGCACCATCACGCAGCCCGCACCGGGAACGACGTGCGGCGGCGGCCCGTGCCAGTACGTCGTCGTCGCCGGCGGACCATCGGCAACCTTCAACACGGTGAAGCCGAGATTCTATGCCGCGTCGATCGCGGACTCCTGGCGACCCACCGATCGCCTCAACATCAACCTCGGCTTGCGCTACGACCTCTACCAGTTCCTCGGTGCCGACACGACGAACTCGGGTGCGCGCTCGCTTTTCTACAACGCGTTCAACGCAACGAGCCCGGTCCAGATCTTCAATATTCCGAATCAGATCTTTACCTATCCCGAGTTTCAGCCGCGCATCGGAATGACGTACACGGTAAATCCGAGCACGGTGCTGCGCCTGAGCTACGGCCGGTACGCCGAGCCGCCGAATACGGCCTTCGAGCAATACAACTATCTCCAGCCCAACGACATCGCCTCCCTCGTGCGTTTCGGGACGTTCGGTCTCCCGACGACGCCTGGACATAACGTCCGCCCGGAGGTGTCGAACAACTACGACTTCTCGATCGAGCACGCGTTCCGCGGTGACGCCTCGGTCAAGGTGACGCCGTTCCTGCGAAAGACGCAAGACCAGATCCAGCAGTTCTTCCTCGACCAGAAGACGAGCTTCGTCTCAGGGCTGAACGTCGGGCATCAGACCTCGCAAGGCGTCGAGCTGGAGGTCGACAAGGGCGACTTCTCGCGCAACGGCTTCGCAGGCCGTCTTTCGTTCACGTACACCAACAGCTACATCAAGTACGATCGGCTGCCGAACGGGTCGACCGTCATCGATCCGATCAATACCGCGATCGCGCAGTACAATCGGTTCACGTCGGCAGGCGGAGGCTCTGCGTGCTACGCTCCATCGAGCGGGACGACCGCGGGCGCGGCCGTGAGCTGCGCGACGGCTGGCGCGATTGCGAACCCGTACTTCAATGCGCCGATCCAAGGCCTGCTGGACCCGAACGGGAACTACGCGACCTACACCCTGTTCCCGGGGCCGCCGACGGTGCAGTACGCCGCGTACAACGCGCCGTACGTCGCGACGCTGATCACCCAGTACAAACGCGGACCGCTTGCGATCACACCCGCTTTCCAGCTCTCCGCCGGGACGCGCTACGGTGTGCCGGAGACGACCGGCGGGATCACGCCCAACCTCTGCGGCGCGGCGCTGCCGGGCTCGACGGTGGGTGACCCGCGGTACAACTACGGGTCGGCCGGCGGTGCGCCGTATGATGCTGCGGCGTGCAACACGAGTCTCATCATCCCGAATCAGTTCACGCATCGCTTCGACGGCATCGGCGACTTCGTCGAGCCTTCACAGTTTGCAATGCACCTGCAACTGAGCTACGACGTGAGCAAGCGCGTCCAGCTCGTAGGTAACTTTACGAACCTGTTCACGAGCTGCTTCGGCGGCACCAAGGTCCCGTTCGCGATCGGCGGCGCCTGCGGTTACACCGGGCAGCCCGGCGGAGCATTCTTCGCGATCGGAAACGCCTTCAACCCCGGAAATACGATCCAGCCCGGACTCCAGTTCCCGTACTACCCGATGTTCGGCTCATTCCCGTTCACGGGAACGCCGTTCCAAATGTCGTTCGAGGCTCGGATCAAGATCTGAGGGCGAATTCTGGTGAACCCGACGCCCGGCTCCCGGCCGGGCGTCTTTTTTTTAGGGAGAGCGAGGCGAGCGGGTCCCGGCGGAAACCAACGGCACCGGGGGGAAATCGTTGGGGATATGAAGTCCGGTACCGTCGTCCTCTCGACCGCACGCACGCCCTTCGGGCGGCTCGGCGGCGCGCTTTCCTCCTTGGTCGCCACGTCGCTCGGCGGCGACGTGATCCGCAACGCCATAGCGCGGGCCGGGATCGACCCCGCCGACGTCGAGCACGTGATCATGGGTGAAGTCATCCAGGCCGGCGTCGGCCAAGCTCCGGCCCGGCAGGCCGCCTTCAAGGCGGGCCTCGCGAAGACGACGACGGCTGAGACCGTGAACAAGGTCTGCGCGTCGGGGATGCTGGCCGTCACCTACGCGGCGCGCTACGTCGGCGAGGGCGACCATCGCGTGGTCGTCGCGGGCGGGATGGAGTCGATGTCCAACGCGCCGTACCTGTTGCCCGGCGCGCGCACCGGATATCGCTACGGCAACGCGACGCTCGTCGACGCGATGATCCACGACGGCTTGTGGGATTACTATTTCGACGAAGCGATGGCCGCGCAAGGCGCGCGCGTCGCCGCCGAGCTCGGCGTGACCCGCGCGGTGCAGGACGAGTTCGCCTATCAGAGCCACAAGCGCGCGTACGAAGCGCACGAGGCCGGCCGCTTCGCCGACGAGATCGCGCCGATCAGGGTCGCGACGAAGGCGAAGGGCAAGATCGTGGTCGATGCGCTGCCGGAGCAGGCGCGCGCCCGCATACCGGTGCTGGCCGGCGGGAACGGTGCGAGCGATTCGGTCTGGAATCACGTCCCGCCGCAGAACATGGTCGCCGATCCCGGCCAGTACTCGCCGTACGTGACCGGCGACGTGCCGTACGTCACCGTCGATCGCGATGAGCCCGTGCGCACCGACGCATCGCTCGCGGCGATGGCGAAGCTCAAGCCGATCGATGCCGGCGGAACGATCACGGCCGGCAACGCTCCCGGCGTGAACGACGGCGCGGCGGCGCTGGTCCTCTCGTCGGCGGAGTACGCGCGCGCAGCCGGCGTCGAACCGCTGGCCGAGATCGTCGACCATGCCGGTGTCGCGTGGGATCCGCCGTACTTGGCGCTCGTTCCGGCGATGGCTGCGCAGAAACTGCTCGACAAGACGGGACTGCGGGTCAGCGACATCGCCGTGTGGGAGGTCAACGAAGCCTTCGCGGCCGTCGCGCTCACCGCGGCAACGCGACTCGGTCTCGACCCCACCGTGATCAACGTGCAGGGTGGAGCGGTCGCGATGGGACACCCGATCGGCGCATCGGGCGCGCGCATCGTCGCGTCGGTCGTCCACCAGCTGCGCCGGCGCGGCGGCGGGTACGGCATCGCGGCGATCTGCTCGGGCGGCGGCCAGGGCGACGCCGTGCTCGTGCGGGTCGGCTGAGCGTCGTGCGCGTTCTGGTGATCGGCGCCGGGCAGATGGGCGGCGGCATCGCCCAGGTGCTGGCGGCCAAAGGTCACGAGGTGCTGCTCACCGACGTCGACGAGGCGCGCATCCGCGCCGGCCTCGACGGCATCGCGAAGCGGCTGGCGCGCGACGTCGAGAAGGGCAAGCTCACCCCCGAGCGGCGCGGGAGCATCCTCGAGCACATCGATCCGCGTCCTCATTACCACGACCTCGACGTCGCGCTCGCGATCGAGGCGGCGACCGAACGGCTCGACCTCAAGCTCGATCTGTTCCGGCACCTCGATCGCAACACGCCGCCCGAAGCGATCCTCGCTTCGAACACCTCGTCGATCTCGATCACGATTCTGGGCGCGGCGACGACGCGCCCCGAGCGCGTGATCGGGATGCACTTCATGAACCCGGTTCCGGTGATGAAGCTGATCGAAGTGATCCGCGGAATCGCGACCGCCGATCAGACGTTCGCGACGGTACGCGATCTGGCGCTCTCGCTCGACAAGACGCCGGTCGAAGTCCGCGATTTTCCGGGCTTCATCTCGAACCGCGTGCTCCTGCCGATGATCAACGAGGCCATCTACGCCTTGTACGAAGGCGTCGCGTCGGTCGAAGCGATCGACACCGTGATGAAGCTCGGCATGAACCATCCGATGGGACCGCTGGCGCTGGCCGATTTCATCGGGCTCGACACGTGTCTGGCGATCATGAACGTGCTCCACGACGGGTTCGGCGATTCGAAGTACCGGCCGTGTCCGCTGCTCAAGCAGTATGTCGCCGCCGGCTGGTACGGCAAGAAATCCGGCCGCGGATTCTACGATTATTCGGTTGCAGCGAATGGGATCCCCGCACCGGTACCGGCCGCGCGGTGAGAATCGAAGCGACGCCGGCTGCGTCGTTCGAGCTCACGGAGGAGCAGCGCGCGATCGGTGAGGTCGCGCGCGAATCGGCGCTGCGCGAGATCGCGCCGCACATCGCCGCGTGGGACCGCTCGCACGTCTTTCCGCGCGCCCTTTACGGCAAGCTCACCGCAGCCGGACTGATGGGAATGCTCGTCCCCGAGGCGTACGGCGGCGTCGCGGCCGACTACGTCTCGTACGCGCTCGCGATCGAAGAGCTGGCGAAGGTCGATGCGGGGACGGCGGTAACCGTCTCCGTGCATTCGATGATCTGCCACGCGATCGCGAAGCTGGGCAGCGACGAACAGAAGGATCGCTGGCTCGAACGTTTGGCGACCGGCGACGTGATCGCCGGATTCGGTTTGACCGAACCCGACGCGGGATCCGACGCCGCGTCGATCCGCGGTTCGGCGCGACGCGACGGCGACGCGTACGTGCTGAACGGGCGCAAGCAGTGGTGCACGAACGGCGGGTTCGCCGGCGTCGTGATGGCGATGTTCCGGACCGGCGGCAGCGGTGCGAGGGGGATCAGCGCGTTCCTGGTCGACACCGCACTCCCCGGTGTCGTCGTCGAGAGGACGACCGAGAAACTGGGCATTCACACCTCGAATACCGTCGACTTGGCGTTCGATGACGTGCATGTTCCCGCCTCAGCGCTACTGGGTGCCGAAGGCGCGGGTATGACGCAGGCGCTCGCCACGCTGACGGCCGGGCGTATCGGCATCGCGGCGCAGGCGAGCGGCATCCTGGCCGCGTGCCTGGATGCGTCGGTGACGTTCGCGAAGGACCGCATCGCGTTCGGCAAACCGATCGGCGCGTTCGAAGCGATCTCGTTCAAGATCGCGCAGATGTCGACCGACCTCGACGCCGCGCGCCTGCTGACGTACCGCGCAGCGGCGCTCGCCGCGGCGGGCCGGCCGTACGCCGTCGAGGCGTCCAAGGCCAAACTCTTCGCGTCCACCAAAGCCCGCGAACACGCCTCCGAAGCGGTGCAAATCCACGGCGGCTACGGCTACACGACGGAATTTCCGGTCGAACGCTATTACCGCGACGCGAAGATCACCGAGATCTACGAAGGCACCTCCGAGATCCAGCAAATCGTCATCGCGCGCGACTTGTTAGGCCGCCTTGTGTCACCCTGAGCTCACGGTGACACAAGCGGCCAGGCGTGCGTCGAGACGCCGGTGGAGACGTGGACCAGCGGGTAGTCGGTCTGCGGGGTGATGCCGGCTGCGCGCAGCAGTCCTTTTTCGGCGACCTCGGCGGTCGCGTCGCGCAGCAGCCACGGCGGGTGGCGCACATCGCCGCGGACCGTGCGGCCATTGGGGTCGACGGTGTAGAAACAGTAGCGCTCGACCAGCCACGCGTCGAGGCTGCCGGGAGCACCGACGCGGACGTCGCCACCGAAGCGCGCTGATGCTGCGAACGGTTCCGCGGCGGAGCGGCGGTCGCGTCGCTCGGCACGGTAGCGGCACTCCGTCGCCGTCCAACTCGCATCGATGCGCGCGTTGAAGTACGGCAAGTGCACGATCCACCGTCCCCCTGCGACCGCAACCGCGCTCGCGGCGTCGAGGCTGAAGAACCACACGCCGTCCTTCGCGGCTCCGCGGACGTACGTGCGCAGGTTGATCTCGCCGAATGCGGGGAGCCCGAGCGCCGCCGGAAATCCGAACGGACGAGCCGTTGCAATGCGGAACGCGACGATGCTCACCCACGCTGTGCCGTCGTAGGTGTCGAGCTCGAGATCGGCGGGAATCGACGCCCGCAGCGTGTCCGGCGCAACCGGCCAGTGCAGAAACAACGCGTCGCGCCAGTCCATCGCAAGGAACGGGCGCCGCGTCACGTCACGTCCGCATTCTCGTCGAGGAATCGGTCATGCCATTCGGGCGGCGGCAGCGCGCAAGCGTCGCGCCGTCCGAACCAGCGGTAGCGGTTGCGCGCGACCCAGCGGTACGCCGCATCCCGAACGCCGCGCGGTACGAGGATCAAGCCGAACGCGAGCGGCCACGGCCAGCGCAGGTTCACCGCGACGTGCAGCACGGCGTCGCTCTCGTCGTAGCGCTTTCCGCGGTCCAGCACCACGATGCTCGCCGCCGGCGGCGCTCCTTCCGTGCCGAGCAACGCCGCGCCGCGCGGCGACTGCAGCGAGAGAAAGGCGAAGTGTTCGGCCGGATCGTTCGCGGCGATGAACCGCACCGCACCGTTGCACAGGTTGCAGACGCCGTCGAAGAGGACGATCGCCGGCGTCGCGCTCACGTGATCAGCGCTTCGCGAACGTGTCGCTCACGACGGTTGCGACCAGGCGCGCGTCGATCGTATCGGCCTGCTCCACGCTGACGTCGCGCCGGATGATGCTGTGCAGGTCGAGCGAGAGCGGCGAGAGGACGTCGGTCGCGTACACGGCCTTGCCTTGGGTGGCTTCAGCGAATCCGGAAGCGCCTTTCACCGTGATACTGGAGTCGAGCTCGAGCGTGGCGCGCTCCCCCTCGAGGGTGACGACCCGGTACGTCGTGGCGCCGGTCGCCGGCGCGGCTGCCTGCACGATCCAACTCGAACCGGGGTTCACGTTTCGTTCCGCGATCAGCCCGCGCGACAAGAACGGCAGAAGGCCCGTCGCCGCGCCCAAGAGCGGCGTCTTGGGATCGAACGACAAGTCGCCGTTCCTCAAGATGGCGACGCGAACGACGGGCTGCGACGTCGACTTCCCGGCGTACGACACGTCGACGACGAGGCCGCCGTCCGCCGTCGCGGCGATCACGGCGACGGTGAGCCGGCCGCTGTCGTCGCTGCCGAAGCGGCGGTCGACCGAGCCGGATCCGGCGATCGAACCCATCGTGCCGTTCGGCGAACTGGTGAACCCGGAGGTCTGCTCGTGGCGCAACGTCGAGGTGCTGTAGGCCACGTCGTAGACCAGGACGCGCAAGGGCTTCGGGGCATCCGCGGCTCGGGCGGCCCCGGCGACGAGAAAGCAGCCGGTCGCGGCGATCGCGGCGAGGAGATGACGGGGCATCGCGGACCCTCCAAAAAGGGACAGGAGCAAGCGATTCGGCGCGGCGGTCGAGTGCCGCCTCTACGTTGCGACCAATGTCGTCGAGGGACGAAAGCCCGCGCCGCGAAGCCGGGCCAGGCGATGAAACTGATGGAGTATCAGGGCAAGGACCTGTTCCGGCGCGTCGGCATTCCGACCCCGAGCGGCGTGTATGCAACGACCGCTGATGAGGTGAAAGCCTACATCAGCGCACACCCTGGTTCGTGGGTGCTCAAGAGCCAGGTGATGATGGGCGGGCGCGGCAAGGCGGGCGGCATCAAATTCGCCGACGATGCCGCGCAAGGCGAGACGCTGGCGCGCGAGCTCATCGGCAAGGTGCTCAAGTCGATCCAGAATCCGGACGGCGAGGAAGTGAAGTCGCTGCTGGTCGAGGAGAAAGTCGACATCGCGAGCGAGGCGTACGTCTCGATCACGATCGACCGCGCGACGAAGCAGCCCGTCGTGATCGTCACGTCGCAAGGCGGCATGGACGTCGAGGAAGTCGCCGAGCACGATCCCGGCGCGATCCACAAATATTGGATCGATCCGGCGGCCGGCTACTCGCCGTACATCGGCCGTCAACTCGCGTTCGCGGCAAAGCTGCCCGACGGCTATCGCAAAGCGTTTCCGGGTCTGCTCGGCGCGCTCTACACGCTGTTCATGGACTACGGCGCGAACCTGGTCGAGATCAACCCGCTCGTGCTGACCAAAAACGGCCGCGTCATCGCCTCCGACGCGAAGATCGATCTCGACGACAACGGCCTCTACAAACATCCCGACATCGCGCAATGGAACAAAGCGCAGCCGGCCGATGAGGATCAGGCCGCGGCCGTGGCGATCGGCCTCGGGATGTCGAACTATGCGAAGCTGCCCGACGACGGCGCCAAGATCGCGAACATCGGCGTCATCGCGAACGGCGCGGGCCTGGGCATGGGGACGATGGACGCCGTCAAGAACGCCGGCGGGCTCGCCGCGAACTTCCTCGACATCGGCGGCGGCGCGCAAGCCGAGCTGGTGAAGAAGAGCTACAATCTCGTCACCTCCGATCCGCGCGTCAAGGCGATGTTCATCAACATCTTCGGCGGGATCACCCGCGGCGACCAAGTCGCGAAGGGGATCGTCGAGGCGCTCGCCGGCGGCGACGTGCGCAAGGTTCCGCTCGTCGTGCGGCTGACCGGGACGAACGCTGAAGAAGGTCGCGCGATCTTGGACAAGGCCGGATTCATCCCGGTCGAGACGATGGACGAAGGCGCCGCCCGCGCCGTGGCTTTGGCGAACGGAGCGAACTGACCGTGGCGATCTTCCTCGACAAGAACTCGAAAGTCATCGTTCAAGGAATCACGGGGCGCGAGGGCGCGTTCCATACCACGCGGATGCTGGCGTACGGCACCAACATCGTCGGCGGGGTCACGCCGGGTAAGGGCGGGACGAAGATCGAGAGCGGTCAGCCGGTGTTCGACACCGTCAAGGACGCGGTCGAAGCGACGGGTGCGACCCATTCGATCATCTTCGTGCCGCCGTTCGCCGGTGCCGACGCACTGTGGGAAGCGCACGATGCCGGCATCCAGCTCGCCGTCTGCATCACCGAGGGAATTCCGGCGCACGACATGCTGCGCGTCGTCGCCACGACCGCCGGGATGCGCATCATCGGCGGCAACTGTCCGGGGCTCATCTCGCCCGGCAAGTCGCTGGTCGGCATCATGCCGAGCCAAATCTTCAAAGAAGGCAACGTCGGGATGATCTCGCGCTCGGGAACGCTGACGTACGAGATCGTCGACGGACTGACGCGCGCCGGCTACGGTCAGTCGACCTGCGTCGGCATCGGCGGCGACCCTATCATCGGCACCACCTTCGTCGACTGCCTGCGCGCGTTCGCGAGCGATCCCGAAACGACCGCGCTCGTCGTCGCCGGCGAGATCGGCGGCTCGGACGAAGAAGACGCGGCCGCGTTCATCAAGGAGCACATCCCGGACAAGCCGGTCGTCGCGTTCATCGGCGGCCGATCGGCCCCGAAGGGGAAGCGCCTCGGCCACGCCGGCGCGATCATCTCCGGCAACACCGGCACCCCCGAATCCAAAGTCAAAGCCTTCAACGAAGCCGGCGTTCCCGTCGCCGACCGCCCCTCGCAAATCCCCGAGCTCCTCGCCAAAGCGCTGAAGCGGTAACCCCACTCTCCCCGTCACCCTCAAAAAAAGCGTCCACAGGGCGCTTTTTTTCATTGCCTCGCAGCGGTATTAATACTGTCAACTATGCCGTCGCCCTAAGTATTTCCTAAGGAATACGGAGGCAAGCTGGGATTTCGCTTGGGAATCGTTGTGGGGTCGAGCAGGCGTGGCAACGCCACGCCGGTCTACGGCCAACACACCTCAACACGTACTTGGAAGGGGACAGCATGCTTCAACGATCGTTGTGGCGTCCGCTCGTCGCCGTTCTGACGCTCCTCGCATTGTTGGTCCAGGGAACATCGGCACTGGCCGGCACAACGGGAACGGTTAGCGGAGTCTTGACGGATTCCACATCTGGGGCGCCGATCGCCGGCGCCAAGGTCACCGCGGCGAGTCCGAGCCAAGCGGCGACGACCACCACCGATAACGCAGGGCACTACACGTTTCTCACCCTGCTCCCCGATACGTATACGCTGAGCTTTCAGAAAGCAGGGTATGCGACGGGGACGCAGAGCGGCGTCACGGTGCAAGCGGATCAACAGCTCGTCGTGAATTTCAACAGCGCTCACGCGCTGCAGGAGATCGGCCGGACCGTCGCGCGTTCGGCCAACTCGCTGATCCGGCCGGGTCAAACGGCCAGCGAGTACTCGATCACGCCTGCGCAACAAGCGGCGGCGGCGCCGCTGGGCGGCGGCGCCAATCTCAACTCCGCGTATAGCGCGATCTCGTCGGTTCCCGGCGTCGTCGTGCCGGTCAGCGGCACCGGCTGGGGGCAGTCGATCTTCATCCGCGGTGGCGACTACACGCAAACGGGCAACGAGGTCGACGGCATCCCGATCAATCGCGCGTTCGACCAATACGCGAGCGGCGCGCTCTCGTCGCTGGGCGATCAGGAGATCCAGGTCTACACCGGCAACGCGCCCGCCGACGCGCAGGCCGTCGGCTTGGCGGGTTTCGTGAACCAGGTCATCCGCACGGGCACGAATCCGGGAACCAAGAACATCACGCTCGGAATCGGCACGCCGGCGCAGTACGAGCACGCGAGTTTCGAGTTCGGCGGTGCGACGCCCAGCCGATCGATTTCGTACTATCTCGGCACCGGCGGGTACACGCAGCAACTGCGCTACGTGAACCAGTACAATGGCGGCGGATATCTCGCGCAGAGCGGTTTCGGCTCGGCGTACAACTACATCGCGAGCGGCTGCGGCGGACCGCATCCGTCCGCAGGGTGCTATCAGAACGTCTCGCCGTTCCTCGGTTTGCCGCTGGCTCCGAACGGCTACGCGATCGCGGACAAGATCTGGGGCGGCGGATTCGCGCCCGTCCAGAGAGATCGCGAAACGATCGCGAACGTGCACGTCGGGATCCCGCACAAGCGCGACGGGAATCGCGACGACGTGCAGGTGCTCTACGACTACGGCGCGGTCGCCGGTCACAGCAACGCCAGCATGGACGATTGGAACCAGTACCTCGGCAACGTTGTGAACGGCTCGGCGAACGGCGTCTCGTTCGTCACCGACCCGCTCGGAAATCCGACGTGTCCCGCGGCCGCCGTCGGCGGAACGTTCGCGGGCGTCCCGACCACGTGTCTGGGCCCCGTCACGCCGTTCTATCGCGACCCCAATCAGTATACCGGTCCGGTGAACGCGAAGCTGACGCCGGGCCTCATCGGCAGCGTCCGCAACGTCGCGTTCTCCGACTCGCCGTCAGGACGCCCCATCGGCGGCCCGGTCGATTTCGCGCGCCAGGACGGTGAGACGAACGAGTTCGCGATTTTCAAAGCGCAGTACCAGCACAACATCGCCGACCGCGGCTACGTGCGCTTGTACGGCTACACGCTGTACTCCAACCGGCTCGACAACGCGATCAACAGCTTCTACCAGTCCTTCGTCTCGGCGGCGGCGTCGCCGGACTACACGGTCAGCTCGCACACGCGCGGGATCGTGCTCAACGGCGGCTATCAGATCACGCCGGCGCACCTCCTGAACTTCAACGTCGGCTACGTGACCTCGAACAGCGACCGCTGGCGCAACGACATCGCGACGTTGGGGTCGCCGCAGTCCCAAGTCGCATATCTGCTCAACTCGAACAATCCGACGCAGGGCTGCTACAACGGCGCCGGCCTGCCGGCGCTGTGCGGCAGCGCGGGGGCGGCCGGATACGTACTGCCCAACGGATTACCGCCGCTGAACGCGCCGCCGGGTCCGCTCATGCCGAAGAACCCGACCTCACCGACTCTCGGTACCGAGAACGCGATCACGTGCGGCACGGGACCGTGTCAATACTACGCGATCAACGACGGCCGGCAGGGTGCGCACAACACCGTGACGCCGAAGTTCCTCAACGCGGCCATCGGCGACACCTGGAAGCCGACACCGCGGTTGTCGCTCGACCTCTCGCTGCGTTCGGACACCTTCTCGTACGAGATGCAAGACTCGAACACGCTCGGAAACCGACTGTTCGTCAACGACTACAACAACTCGCATTGCGTCAACGGAACCGTCGTTCGAACGCGCGGTCTGGGTGCGGCGTGTCCGTCGGGCTTCACTCCGACGAACCTCACCGCCAGCAGTGCGAATCTGACCTACGCCGACATCCTGCAGCCGCGCGTCGGGCTCACGTACTCGCTCGGCACGACCGACGTTCTGCGTGCGTCGTACGGCCGGTTCGTGCAACCGCCCGAGACGTCGTCCGTCGACGCGACCAACGTGCAAGCCGGGACGCCGAGCGCGGCGTTCTACGCCAACTTCGGCTTCAACAGCTTCGCACGGCCGCTGGTCCCGGAGATCTCCTACAACGCCGACATGTCGTGGGAGCATCAGTTCCGCAACTCGGACCTCAGCATGCGCCTGAGCCCGTTCTACCGCCGCACGCAGAACGAGTTCGCGACGGTGCTCGTCGATCCGCGGACCAACTTCGTTGCGTTCATCAACGGGCAGAACCGCATCGCCTCCGGCTTCGAGCTGGCGGTGAACAAAGGCGACTTCTCGCGTGACGGGTTCGCGGCGCAGCTCGCCTACACGTACACGTACGCGACGCTGCACTACAAGGTGTTCCCGAACGGCGGGTCGTTCGTGAACGGGATCAACGCCGCGATCCAGCAGTACAACGGCTACACGTCGTTCTGCGGGACCAATCCCGGCAATCCCCGCTGCGCCAGCGGTCCGACGGCTCCGGTCGCGGCACGCTGCTATGCCGCCGGCACGCCGGATCCGACCTGCGCGCTGCCGGGGGCGCTGGCGAACCCCTACTTCAACGCCGCGCCGCAAGCGCTGTTCGATCCGAACGCCTCGTACTTCCCGTACAACCAGCAGCCCGGCTTCGGCACGAACTCGGTCTCGACGAGCTACATCATCCCGCACGTCGCGTCGCTCGTCGTGCAATACAAGAAGGGCCCGTGGCGCTTCTCCCCGTCGGTGCAGTTCCAGGCGGGCTCGCGCTACGGTTCTCCGATCGCCGTCGGCGGCGTCGCGCCGGACACGTGCGCGGCGTTGGCCGGCACCTCGGCCGCGACCGATCCCCGTTACACCGGAACCGGCGCGTCGGCGGGCGCGGGATACGATGCCTCGTCGTGCACGGGTATCGTCAACATCCCCGACCCCACGACCGGAAAGTTCGACGGGATCGGCGGCTTCGTGCAGCCGAATCTGCTCACGACGAACCTTCAGGTCAGCTACGACATCACCAAACGGATCACGCTGCAAGTCACCGGCGCGAACCTGTACTCGATCTGCTGGGGCGGCTCGAATGTCCCCTGGGCGATCGGCGGGCGCATCGGCTGCAGCTATGCTGCGGGACAGAGCGTCGGCAACTTCTACAACCCGGGAGACGTCATCCAGAACGGCTTCCAGTTCCCGTACGCGCCGCTGTTCTTCTCCGCGACCCAGGCGTTCGCCACGCAAGCCCTGACGCCGACCCAGGTCTACTTCACGGTGAAGCTGCGCCTCTAGCGGGCGCTCGCTCACCGAACGATAGAGCAGCCGAAAGCCTGCAGAGAGCCCCGGATTCGTCCGGGGCTCTTTTCGGTTGCCCTTGCCGGTCTGCGCGGCAAGATCGGCGGAGCTCGCAATTCTCGGCTATTTTGAGGTAGCGTCAGTCCTCGGCCAGTACCGCCGGGAGCCACCACCGCAATAATTAGGAGTTTCTGAGAAAATCGCAGGCTATGGCATTTTCGCGTCGTAATTTGCTGGGTCGATTTGACCGGCGGCCTAGCCTGCCGGTCGGATACGGCGCTCAAAACTTTACGAAATGAGAACACATGCATCGATTCCGCATGCATCGTTCCATCGTTGCCGTACTGGTGCTTTTCGCAGTGCTCCTCCAGGGAACTTGGGTTCTGGCGGGGACGACCGGAGAGATCACCGGAACGCTGATCGATGTGTCGTCGAAGAAACCCATCGCCGGTGCTAAAGTCACCGCGGTCAGCCCTTCGCAAAACGCATCAGCGACGACGGACGCGCAAGGCCGATTCACGTTCCTCAATCTCGCGCCGGACACGTACGCGATTTCGATGGACGTCAAAGGCTATCAAGGCACGACGCTCAGCGGTATTACCGTTCAAGCGGATCAGGTGCAAACGCTCGCGCTGACTGCAGCGGCGAGCTTGCAAACGATCGGACATACGACGGCTCGCGCGGCGTCCGACGTCATCAAGCCCGGTCAAACGGCGGACGTCTACTCCGTCAGCGCCGCGCAAGCGGCCGCGGCAGCGCCGCTGGGCGGCGGCGGCTCGCTGAACCAAGCCTACTCGGCGATCGCGTCCGTTCCGGGCGTGTTCGTTCCGCTGGGGCAACAGGGTTGGGCCCAGTCGGTCTACGTCCGAGGCGGTAACTATACGCAACTCGGCTACGACTACGACGGCGTCCCCGTGCAGCGCGCCTACGACGCCTACCCGTCGAGCACGCTGTCCGCACTCGGCCAGCAAGAGGTGCAGATCTATACCGGCTCCGCGCCGGGTGCTGCGCAATCGAACGGTCTTGCCGGCTTCGTCAACCAGGTCATCAAGACCGGGACGTATCCCGGTACGGGCACCGGCGAGCTTGGTTTCGGAACGCCGACGTTCTACCACAAAGCCCAGCTCGAGCTGGGTGGGGCGTCGCCCAACCGCCTGTTCAGCTACTATCTCGGAGCTGCGGGGTACGACCAGGCCAGCCGATTCGTCGACCAGTTCGACGGCGCGTCGGCTGCCGCCAACTACAGCACGCTCCCGTATGCGCAGATCTTGAACAACTGCAACAATCCGAGCAATCCGCACGCAACTGCCGGCTGTTACCAGAACGCCTTCGGTTCGGCCCCGAACGGATATCTCTACCTGCCCCTCACCTACGGCGCGGATCAACTCGTCGGCGACCGTGAGTTCGTCGGCAACCTTCACATCGGGATTCCGCACAAGAAGGACGGGCTGAAGGACGACGTTCAGGTCCTGGGTTCGATTTCATATCTGTTTCTGGGCTACAACGATTCGTACAATTCGTTCGGTCCCGACGCGACGACGTTCTTCAAGACCGGTGTCGCGAACTATCAGGGCGCGAGCTATCCGTCGTGCATCTTCGACGCTGCCGGCAACGCGACGAACCAGCCCTGCGCGGTCAATTACCTGGGCCTCGGCGGAGTGAAGAACTTCACGTACGCTCAGCGCAGCATCTATACGGGGCCGACCGGCGGCGCACTGACCGCGGCGAACTTGGGTCAGGTGTCGCAGTACACTTTCCCGAGTCAGCCGGGTGGGCTTCCCATCGGCAGCGGCGCCAAAGTCGATCCGAACAACATCGGGAACGAGAAGATCAACGACGCGATCTTCAAGATCCAGTACACGCACGCGATGGGCACCAATGCTTATGCGCGCGTTTACGCGTACTCACTGTACTCGGATTGGTTGAACAACGATCCGAACGCCAGCTCGAATCCCTTCGCGTTCGTCCCCAGCGACTACATCTTGCCGACCCACACCAAGGGTCTCGGGCTGACGCTGGCCGATCAGGTCGGCAACCATCTGCTCAACCTGACGGGTGGCTATTCAACGGCCCAACTGTCGCGTTGGAACAACGGTTTCCCGAGCCCATCCAACCCTGTCGCGGTTCTCGTCAATTCGGCGAATCCGACCGGCGGCTGCTACGCGGTCGTGGGCGGAGCCGGTGTGCAGGCTCCTTGTTCCACCCCCATCGCGACGGGGCTCTACGGAACCCATAACCCCTACGCCGCTCCTGCGCGGTACACGGTTCCCGGCACGAACAAGTCGGCCTCGTTGGGGTTGCTGCCGACGAATCCAGCCGTCACCGTTGCCACCGCGGGCGGCTTCACTTGCGGCAGCGGTCCGTGTGAGTTCCTATCGGTGGGTTCCGGGTTGAACGGCAGCTTCAACGACGTCACTCCCCGCTTCGCCAACCTCACGTTGGCCGATAGCTGGGCGGTAACGCCGAAGCTCTCTTTGGACCTCGGCGTTCGCTATGACAGCTTCCGCTATGACGTCCCGTCGGCGACCTCGCCGGAAGGACCGAACCCTGGTAACAGCAGCGCGATCGGCCGTGCGCTGTTCACCAACAGCACCAACCAGTACAACTGCTATGCCCCTGGCGCCGCACAGCAGTTCACGATCGCAACGGCCGCCGGAGTCTGCCCTGCGGGGTCGACGCTGGTTGCCTTCAACAACAACAACCCGACCCAGATGTGGTACGGCGGCTTCGAGCCGCGCCTTGGCGCGACGTTCAAGTTAGACCCGCTGAACGTACTGCGTCTCGGCTACGGGAAATATCTGCAGCCGTCGAGCACCGCGTACACGTTCTACAACCGCTCCGGTGCGGACATCGCATCCTACGACGTGCCGAAGTTCTACCCGTACGGCTTTACGTCGGCACAGCACTCGATCCCACCCGAAGTTTCGTACAACCTGGACTTCTCGTGGGAGCATCAGGTCAAGGGATCGGACTTCTCCTGGAAGATCACGCCCTTCTACCGGAAGACGCAGAACGAGGACATCAACGTGATCCTCGATCCGATCACGAACTTCGTCTCGGCGATCCCCGCGCTTTCGAGCAACATCAAGGGCGTGGAGCTCCTGCTCCGCAAGGGCGACTTCAGCCGCAACGGGTTCGCAGGACAACTCTCGTACACGTACACCTACGAGCAGTCGAAGTATCAGACGCTGCCGGGCGGCACGACCGCATTGACCAACGTCAACAACACGGTCGCGCAGTATAACGCGTACACTTCGTACTGCGCTTCACACGCCGGCGACAAGCGCTGCGGAACGACGACGAATGGTGCGACGGCGACGCCGTGCTATATGAACGACGGCACGCCGGATGCCGCGTGCGCCACCGGATCCATCGCGAACCCGTACTGGAACGCGCCGGTGCAGTCGCTGTTCGATCCCAACGCGAACTACTTCCCCTACAACCAGACGTTCGGGACCGGCTTCTCGTCAAACGCGAGCAGTTACAATATCCCGCACGTTGCCGCGCTCATCGTGAACTACAAACACGATAAGTGGGCCTTTACGCCTACCGTTCAGTTCACGGCAGGCGGCCGTTACGGTTCGCCGGTTCAGGGAATCGGGATCGATCCGGCCGGAGGTTGCGCCGCGCTCGCCGGTTCGACGACTGGGGACCCGCGGTACCCATATGGGGCGGCCGGCGGATCTCCGTACGACGCACAGTCGTGCCCCGGTTACATGACGGCTCCCGATCCGGTCACCGGAAGGTTCGATACGCCGGGACAGTTCGTGGAACCGTCGCAGATTCTCGCCAACCTCGGAATCACGTATCAGGCGAATAAGCGTCTGACGCTGAACGTCACGGCCGTCAACCTGTACGGCACGTGCTTCGGCGGAACGAAGCAATCCTGGACGTTCGGCAACTCGAAAACCGGCTGCTGGTATGCGGCCGCATCGGGTTTCCAGGCCGGGAACTTCTACAACCCGGGCGACACCTTCCAAACCCAGGCTAGTCCGTACTTCCCGGTGACCGGCGGTATCGCCGGCCAGCAGGTCTACGGCACCAGCATCAACCCGCTCCAAGTCTTCTTCACCGCTCAGCTCAAGCTATAGGCGTGACGTAGACTGAACGAAACGTTCGGGAAAAGGGCTCCGCTTCGGCGGGGCCCTTCTTCGTTGCCGGATGATATACTCGCACGATGCGATTCGGCTACCAGTGCGAGGAATGCGAAGAAGCGGTGTGGCTGGCCGCGCCCCGGCCGGAGCTGCAGTGGCTCCGCAGCCGTCGCCACATCGTGCGGGAGGTGCAGCGCCATCTCTCGGCCGGCCTCGACGGCTGGATGGACGAGGGCCTCGTCTTCCTCGATCGCCACGACGGCCACAGCGTCGTGGTCGTTCAACGGGGCTCGGTAGCGCACTAAACGGCGCGTTCGTCGAGGCACACGGCTTCGGCCGGGCGCCTTCCTGCTGACTTTCGGTGCGTATGACCCGGTGACGCTTAGGCTATCCCAAGGGGAATGCCAGGGAACTGTCAGAATGGTGACGGTCTACTTAGCCGGGCCCTCCATAAGGGTCGGGCCCGGCGCCCCATATTTAGCGAAAGGATCATGCCTGTGGCATTTCGACTTCTGATGAAGCGAAGTGTCGTTGCGGCATTCCTGATTCTCTCGTTCGTGCTCCAGGGAACGACAAGCGTTCTGGCCGGCACGACGGGAACGATCAGTGGAACCGTCATCGACGCATCGACCAACCAACCCATTCCTGGCGCGAAAGTTACCGCGCTGAGCCCCTCCCAGTCGGCAACGACGACGACTGGACCCGACGGGCGCTACTCGTTCCTCTCGCTGAGCCCCGATACGTATACCGTTACGGTCGCGGCCAGTTCGAAATATCAACAGTCCTCGGTGAGCGGCATCAGCGTCCTCGCCGATGCGAATCAGGCCGTGACCGTCTCTCAGCCGACGAAGCTGAAGACCATCGGTTCGGTCACCTCGCGTGCTGCATCGTCCCTGGTCAAGCCGGGTACGACGGCCGACGTCTATTCGATCAGTGCCGCAACCCAGGACAAGGCGGGGAATCTCGGCGGCGGCGGCACGCTCAACAGCGCGTGGTCCGCGATCTCGTCGGTCCCGGGCGTCTACGTTGCCCCGGGCCTCAACGGGTACATCGGAGCGGGCGCTTCGATGTCGATCCGCGGCGGCGACTACGATCAGATCGGGTACGAACTCGACGGCATCCCGGTCAACCGCGCCTTCGACAGTTATCCGTCGAACTCGCTCTCAGCCCTCGGCCAGCAAGAGCTGCAGGTGTACACCGGCGCAGCTCCGGCCAACGCCGAAGCGCAAGGTATCTCCGGGTACATCAATCAGGTCATCCGGACCGGAACCGCGCCGGCAACGCGTACGCTCGACCTCGCGGTCGGCGCGCCGACGTTCTACAACAAGCTCGCGTTCGAAACCGGCGGAGCGAATCCGTCGCGGACGTTCTCGTACTACGTCGGCCTCGGCGGATACGCACAGAACTTCCGCTACGGCGACCAATTCAACGGTGCCAGCCTCAGCCGATACAACGGTTCGCCGCTCGGCGCCTGTCCCGGCGGCCCGGAAACCTCGACGGTCAACCGCAACACGGTCCCGTCGTGCTACAGCCCCTCGGGTGCCGATTACACGAACGGCGGAACGACGGCCGCGTACGTCCTCGGACCGTACAACGTCGACGGCGAGTCGCAAGCGCGTCAAAACGATAGCATCGTGAACCTCCACTTCGGGCTGCCCCGCAAAGACGGAGCGCGCGATGACATTCAGGTGCTCTACGATTACACGCTGCTCAAAAACTACGGGTACACCTCGACCAACGACATGGGCGGCGCGGCGTTCCTCAATCTCGCGGGCGTCGGCGCTCCGACCTACCTCGACACCCATGCGGTAACGGCACCCTACGGCACCGTGCTCCCCGTCGGCTATGCCGGCGGCGGCGGCTACGCCGGGACCTACCTCTTCCCGGGCTCGCCGAACGGCCGCGCGTTCGGTGCTGCGATCCCAGCGAACCAAGAGGACATGACCCCCAACAACCAGGGGATCACGAAGGTGCAATACCAGCACAACTTCGGGACGAGCGCGTTCCTGCGCGTGTACGGCTACACGTACTACTCGGATTGGCTCAACCAATGCCCGCAGTCGACGAACCAGAACTACCTCGGATTCTGCTCGCCGGACTACGAGCTGAGCGCCCACACGCGCGGACTCAGCGCGCTGTTCTCCGATCAGCTCAACTCCCAGCACCTCCTCTCGGTGCAGGCGTCCTACACCACGTCGAACGTGCTACGCGATAACAATACCTTCTATGGGGTTGGCGGGAGCACCAAAGTCGGGTACCTCGTCAATGGCAACAACCCGTACAACGGAACGTGCTACGCCGCAGACGGCACCGCCGATCCGGGCTGCAACTACGGCGCGACCGCATTCCAAGCGCTCACGATGAACCAGTTGCTCGGCGCGAAGCCCGCGCCGACCCTCACCGCGACCAATTGCGGCGGCGGTCCTTGCCAATACGTCCTCGTTGCGGGTGGCCCCAGCGCGACGTACAACCAGGTGCGGCCGAAGTTCACCGCTCTGTCGATTACCGACAACTGGCGCCCGACAGACAAGCTGAACATCAACCTCGGCATGCGTTACGACTACTACGCGTACTTCGGCAGCGACACGACGAACTCGCCGGCCCGGACGCTGTTCTACAACGCGTACAACACCGCCAATCCCGGCGCGAACCTCGTGAACGTCCCGAGCCAGGTGGTCGGGTTCCCGGAGTTCCAGCCGCGCATCGGCGCCACGTACACCGTCGACCCGAGGACCGTTCTCCGCGCGAGCTACGGCCGCTATGCTCAGGCGCCGAACAGCGCATTCGAGCAGTACAACTACCTCCAGCCGAACGACCTCTCGAACATCTTGAAATTCGGCGCAAAGGGACTAGGATACACGAACGGTCACAGCGTGCGGCCCGAGGTGTCGAACAACTACGACTTCTCGTTCGAACACCAGTTCAAGGGCGACATGGCGGTCAAGATCACGCCGTTCCTCCGCAAGACGCAGGACCAGATCCAGCAGTTCTATCTGGATCAGAAGACGAGCTTCGTCTCCGGTTTGAACGTCGGACGGCAGACGTCGCAAGGCGTCGAGCTCGAAGTCGACAAGGGTGACTTCAGCCGGAACGGACTCGCGGGCCGGTTCTCGTTCACCTACACGAACAGCTACATCCAGTACACCAAGACGCCGAACGGCTCGAACGTCGTCGACGGCATCAACCAGAACATCCAGGGCTACAACGCCTACACGTCGTTCTGCGGCGCACATCCCACCGATGCGCGTTGCGCTACGACCAGCACGGGCGTCGCGGCGGCGCCCTGCTACACGACGGGCGGCGCTGCCGATCCGACGTGCGCCGCCACTTCGGTCGCCAACCCGTACTGGAATGCTCCGGTTCAGGCTCTGCTCGATCCGAACGGCAAGTATGCGACGTTCGACACGTTCCCCGCGGGGATCGGTTCGTCGTATGCCACGTACGGCGCTCCGTACGTCTTGACGGCGATCGTGCAATGGAAGCACGACAAACTGGCGCTGACTCCGGCACTGCAGTTCTCGGCCGGACAGCGCTACGGCGCTCCCGCGAACCTGCCGGGCGTCCTTCCGGACACCTGCACCGGGACGCTGGGCAATTCCACGGCGATCGATCCTCGCTACAACTACGGCGCCACCGGCGGTTCGCCGTACGACGCCGCGACTTGTGCAATTGGATCGTCGTCTTTCGCACTTCCGAACCCGAAGTCGGGTCTGTTCGACGGACTCGGGCAGTACGTGCAGCCGTCGATCATCCAGCTCCACCTGCAGGCGTCGTATGACGTGAGCAAGCGGATCACGCTGGTCGGGAACTTCGCCAACCTCTACAGCCGCTGCTTCGGCGGTTCGAAGGGCTACTGGACGACGAACGGCGCGTGTTCATACGGATTGCTCCCTGGCCAAAGTGGCGGCATCAACCCGATCGGCAATGGCTACAATCCGGGCAACACCCTCCAGCCGTTCCTGACGGTGCCCTACGGCAGCTACTTCAACACGAACCCGTTCAACATGTACTTCGAGGCGCGCATCAAGGTCTAAGCGCTCGCGGTACCGCGAACACGAAGGCGCCCGGCTCAGGCCGGGCGCCTCTTTTGTGCGCCCGGCATGGACGCTTGACTTGGAGGTGAGAGTCCTCTACGGGG
>CALEYW010000043.1 GCA_937927945.1 uncultured candidate division WPS-2 bacterium
TGGGTCCGTCTTAACGCGACCAAACTGGGTCCGTCTTATCCCGGCGCCAACAGCAAGGTCTCCAATGCGCGCGGCAAACACCATGGCGTCCTTGAAGTTCTTGAATCGGTATTCTCGCTTCAGCGTCATAACCGACCCGCGACGTTCGTCGGGAATGTCGCGCACATCCCACGCTCCGTCGATGTCGGCAACCAGCGGAGCCAGTTGCTCTCGTGTCAGCGGCGGCACATCCCCGCGACAAGGAATGCATTGTCGTTCGGCCAGACTCCCCACGCCCGTCCGTTCGTTGCTCGCCCAAGCTACCCCCGCGCCGTGAACGGCTCAAGCAAAGCTCGCTCACCTCGTCGTGCGGTAACGCTCTTCGCCTGGATGCCGGGCGGCGCGAAACGCGCCAACGGAGGTCGTTACGTCTCGCCCATGAAGCCGTCCGAACATTGCAGCCCACCGGAGAAAGATCCGATGCAGCCAGTCCAAGGCTATTGCGTCACGTGTAAAGCGAAGCGTGAGATGAGCGATACCAAACAGATCGACAGGAGCGGGGCGCCGGCGATCGAGGGAAAGTGCACGGTTTGCGGCAGTAAGATATTCGTCCTTGGTGCCGGAGCGCCGGTTCGAGCGAACGGAACGACGGCAATTTAGAACATCGCCTTCACATGTTCGAAGGCGGCCTTGACTGCTTCTCTTAGCTGCGCTCGGTGTGTCTCGAGCGGCACGTCCGGGTCCCGCATCGGCTGCCCGTTGTCCTCGACAATCGACGCTAATTCGTCAAGGTCTCGAGGTGTGACTCCTCCCATCATGACGAGCGGGATCACGATCGCAATGCCTTCGCGCGCGGCAGCGCTGCCCGGTGGATCCGATACCACCAGCCAATCGTTGGCCGCACGCAGCGCTTCCTTCGATTCGAATTCGGTGAGCGGCATGCTGCAATTCGCCTCCGATGAGAGCTTGGCTTACGCCGGCGACTGCTGAGGCGGCTCCCCAGCCGACGATGGCGCTTGTTGCACCAGCATCGGGAAGGATGCCAGCACGTCATCGCGATTCGCGATGAACTTGATGAGGTACCGCCCCGGGTACGGCCAAGTAAGGCCCTGGAAGGCGACCACGTTACGTGAACTCTGACTGTCCGCAGTGAACGTCAGGTCTTTCAGCGCCCTTTGCGCGATTACTTCTGCTCCTTCATCTGCAATGACGACGCGACAATTCTGAATGGTCTTCTCGATCTGACTGAAGAAGCAAAATATTGCAAACCAGCGGCCGGTTGGTGCCGGAAAGTCGCCCGCTGCGATGCCATCCATGATGTTTTGAAACGAAACGGGACCTCCGGGCTCGCTGGTGACGTTTTCGCACGCGAACGCCATCTGGACGCTTGGCCGTACCGCATCCAAGGTTCGCGACGCATCCGGCATCTTCACGCTGCAGAACGTACGGCTCCAACGTGTGCAAGCCCTGGTAGACGTTGACGACGATGGGTGCGAAGCCGAAACGGCGAAGAGCGTAGGACTTCAGGCTTCTAAGGGATCGATCAGGAGGCGCAGCCCAATGGAGGATCGACAGAAAGCCGCTCGTCCAACGACCGTCACGCTAACTCCGGCCGCAGCCGACGCTCTCGATGCAATCAACCTCATTTTGAGGGACGTGGGCTTTCGCGTCAAAACAGCGGCTCTCATCGAAGCGGCGCTTGTCGAGCTCAACGATCAGATGTCACAACCCGGGAGGGCGGTTGAGCTCGTTCGACGCCGCGTCCCGCCGCACTCGGTCGTGTTTCCGCCGTGACGAGATCCCCTTGACGCCGACGTGCGTCTGCCGGCGGGCTTTTCACTTTGGGGCATTTTGAGATAACTCGGCAAGCGTATCCGCACATGCAAGAAAGATTACGATGCGCGGATACTTACGCATCATATAATCCTTCAAGATGGTTGCGTCGCGCCGCCCATTCTCATCCATCACATCGCGGGCCTCCGTTTGAAACTCATCAAGTAACGGCATCAGCTTGCGCGCGATCTCGCCAAGACGTGTGTCACTCATCCTTCGCCTCCAAATTGCAACTGGCCGACGGCTCCGGCACGAAGCATCAACGTTTCAACGCGTGGGCCCGGCATGGGAAAATTCCATTGTCAGGTGCGAAGTCCCGCAGTGCGGTGCCGGCTCTGGCCGAATTAGGAACTCATATGAAACGGTTTAGCGATGAGGAGATCATCGGGCGTTATGTCCCGCGCGGGCTCAGCCTGCCCATCGCCGAGGGCGACCGGATTCACTGCGCCCGCTCGCGTTGCGGTCGCGTCGATCATACGCCGGGAGCGCGCGCTTACAGGTGGGGACCGCGGCACGTAAAAGGCCCGGTCATCGAACTTTGCGCACGCTGTCATAATGAGCTTGCGACGATCATCTCGGGCGGATAAGAAGAGCGGTCGCCGCGCTCGTCGCGCGCTATTTGACCGGGACCGACAGAAGCGCCATGAGGAACGACAAAACGGCTACAGCAGCCGATATAAGACGTGCGCGCGTCCATTGCTTTCGCGCGCCAAAAAGGAACGTGGCGAGGCACGCAAAGGCAAAAACAAAGATGAAAATCGTGCTCATACGACGCTTCTCCGTTGCCTGGATATCGCGGCCGCGCGTGCAGAACGTGTACCCGGGACCAGGCCTTATTGCGCCTCGAGCGAGCGTTTAGTTGTGGCGGGGAAACGACTCGCACGGCTTATCAGCGACGCATGTGGTACCCTGGTTAACACATGGATCGTATCAAGAGGGCTGGACCGAGCGCCAGCTCCGTTCGGTACCCCGCGACCGCCAGCGGTATCCTCACGTCGGAAGGCTTGCGGCAGGCGTGCGGCCACGTCTGGCGCGACTCGAACTCGACCATGATGCTCGGGGCCGACATCCTAAACTCGGAACCCGTCTCGTACGACGACAAGCATGCTCTCATGGCGTTGAAACGGCACATCGCAGCAGCAGGGCCGCGTGCGTTCATGGAGGACGTTCTCCCTAATCTTGGGTTTGGACCCATTCGCGACTGAACGGGAGAAGGTCGCCCACCGCACTGTGGACGGGGCTCGCGTCGCTCAAGCGGGCGAATACTCTGTGACAAACACTTCTCTGAACGGATTCGGTCTCAACTGTCTCTTCGTTGGGAGAACAAACAATGGAGCAACAAGAGAACGGCATGGACGTCGGCGCGAACGTTACCTGTGTCAAGTGCGGCAAAGAAGCCGTTCCTTTGCACCTGGGCTGCCGGTTTTGCGAAGACTGCTGCGACTGCCGGCCCGCCGATGAAGCCTGAGGACTCCCGGGTGCGCGCCGTTCGAGCTGCGGCCCCCCAACTCACCCGAAGCGTAACAGCGAGTTGATTTCCGGGTACCCGCCATCGTCAGCTAGATCGAAATGCATCATAGCGCCGTTCTGTGACGAACCGTCGGCACGTATTCCAAAATCGCAAGCGCCCCAGCGGAGACCCTGATCGCACAAGGCGGTCACGATTTCGCTGCGCAGATCTAAGAATCCGCGCGCAGGATTGCGTGTCAGCGAAGGAGTTGCGCTTGGGCAGCCGATCACCATCGGAATCCGGACTTGCTCGTAGTCGCGCAGCATGCGGAGATACTCCGCGCGAGCGCTACTCGACCAACTTGGGTGACTCGCGAGGAAACCTTGAGAACTGAGAAAACCCTGGAGCTGCGAGAGAGCAGAATCGAGGGGAAGACGCTCCCCGTCCGGGATCGCCGCTAACAGGTCATCATCCGAGACGTCGTCGGCGTTTTCGATCGCAATACGCGACACTTTTATCGGCTGAGAATCGACCGCGAAGCGTACGTAGCTCACGAGAGCATCCGACACGGCTTTGAATCGCGCCCATACGGACTGCGTCGATTCGTTCGGCGCTCGACCGCTCACGTCGGCCACAGCGACGGGTGGCGTCATAAATTGCATCGCTCGGTCGTAAACGGCAAGCGCGCGCTTGCGCATATCGACGAGTCCCTCGCCTTCGGGTTCGCCTCCCGGCACGAGTCCATTGCGTGTTACGATATACGGATTAGCCGCCGCATTGATGTCTATGGCTGCGCCCGCCGAGTGGTGACCCGCGTTCGGCCGCCAGCACACGTGGGGCCCCGTGATAGCGCTCCACTGCGACAACGATGCGTCCCCGCGTCCGGTGGACGGGTCGATTCGCTCATCGGGCGCGAGCGCGTTGAAGATCGCTTGCACGACGTCGTCGGCTGCTTGCAGCCGCCTTCGCATTTCAGGATTTACGCCGTGCGTAGAACCGTATCCACACGGTTGAGCGAGGAACGTCGTGGCGATGAGAAACGACGGCATATGGCGACTCCCGCACGGCGACGACATTTACAACGCGAGCACGCTTTGTTCGGTTCGTCGGCAGGCTAAGGGAACACTTGCAAGGCGAAGGCACGCAGCAGAATTGTGCCGCGGGAGACGCGCGCGGCTTGGCAGTCAGGGCCGGTATAGGGTAAGCTGCTCTAAGGAGGCCGCTGGTTGGAAGCTCAAAGCAAGCCGTCCCTGTACGAGCGGTTAGGCGGCGCGTACGAAATTGCGATCCTCGTAGATGACTTCATCGACCGGATCATGGTCGATCCGAGATTGGACGCCAATCCGCGCGTCAAAGCGGCGAACCAGCACATTTCGAAGGCGGGTTTCAAATATCTCGTGACGGAGATGACGTGTTGGGCAACCGGCGGACCGCAGACGTACTCCGGTCGCTCGATGGGCGAGTCTCACCGGCATCTCTTCATTACCGAAGACGAATGGCAATCATTTATGGACGATTTCCAACAAGCGTTGGATACGTGCAAGGTGAGTACACCGGAACGGCAAGAGCTGATCGCGATTCTCGAACGTTCAAAGGCGGAGATCGTCGTCTCACCAGGCTAGGTCATCCGTTCCCGCACGCGGCGTAATGCGCCAATGCCTTTCCTATGAGCTCCCAGTCGGCCGCGTTCAAGGCTGCGGCTCGTTCGATTGAAGCAGGCGCCTCGGACATCAGCGCATCTGCGAATGCGGGAGGTTTATCGCCCGGGGGTCTGTCGGCTTCGTCTGCTTTGGAAGGGTCGATCAGATTGTTTTTGATTCGTTGTGCGAGCTCCGCCGCGGTATCGTGATCACGCGTTGGCGTCATAATGGTTTTCTCCGATCAGTTGAGCGACGCGCCGTACAGGTACGTTTCTCGCTTTAGCGACTAATTGAAACATGGGCGCTTCGCCCTCACCGACGGTATCTCGACCCGTTTCGACGGCTCCAAGAGGAGGCGCCGAGCGGGCGCTAGGCTGCCGCGGAAACGAACGGGACCTTCTGCGGGGCATTCCGCGAGTCGGACCCCTAGCCAGCGGCGTCATCTCACGCTAGATTCAAATTGACATTTGCGGCCACTTCTTACTTTCGGAGGCATACGCGTGCATAGGAAAATCGTGCTCACGACGGCGGTTGGCGCGGCGCTCGGCGCCGGTGTCGGCGTCGTCATCGGAAATGTCGTAGTCGGCATCGTCTACGGCGCGGGAGTCGGCGCCGTAGTCGGAGCGGTGCTCGATCGACGAATTCGCAAGAGACCGTTCGTCTAAGAGCGGTTACGTCCCGGTTACGCCGCGGTTACGTCTACGAAGCGTCGCTTGCGGGAGGTTCGGCGAAGGTAGCCGTGCGCATCGGCGCTAATAATGCGCCGAGAAAACGGTAGATAGGCAACTTCCGTCGGCGCTCATCGCCGATGCGCGGAAGATAGGCGGCAATTTTGGCGCAGAGGATTGTAACCCGGCCAAACGACGTTCGCTTCAAGGGTCTCGGGCCCGGCTTCTGGCCTGTGACCATGGTGCTGACGTTGCTCAGCATCGTCAACGCGTTGTACTTCCTCTACGGCTCTATCGACTGGATCATGCCCGGTGCGTCGCAGCCCGTGACCGACCGCGCCTCCGACATCGACGGACTCTTCAAGTTCATGGCGGTGTTCGGAGGCGCGATCATGCTCTTCGTCGCCGGGTATGTGATCTATTTCGCGATCGCGTTCCGCGCTCGCTCGAGCGACTCGCCGGACGCCGTGGGCGTCCAAATTCACGACGCGCCGAAGCTCGAGCTGTGGTGGACGGTGCTCCCGACGCTGCTGCTGATCGTCCTTACGGGGCTCAGCATCGTCGTCTGGTACAAGATTCAGTTCGGCACCGCAGCACCCGGGCTCACGACCGAAGTCATCGGCCATCAGTTCTATTTCGAATACCGCTACCCCGGGCTGAAGACGTCGGTGTTCTCGAAGACGTCGCCGATGCATCTGCCGGTCGGTGTGCCGGTGCGGCTCCTGATCACCTCGACTGACGTGATCCACCAGTTCTGGGTACCGGAGATCCGGCTCAAGGCGGCCGCCGTGCCGGGGCTCGTGCAGAACCTGAACTTCACTCCGCTGCGGACCGGGACGTTCGACGTCGCCTGCTCCGAGTTTTGCGGCGTCGACCACAGCCTGATGCATGGGAAGCTCGTGATCGAGCCCGTCGCCGCCTTCAAGAAGTGGCTCGACAGCGAGAACAAGACCGCCGCCGCCGCCGGCGGCGCAATAAACCTAGCCGCCGGGACCCCCGCGACGGGCCAAGCGCTGTTTGCGCAAAAGTGCGCCGCCTGCCACCAGATCGCGCCGTTCGAACAGAAGCTCGTCGGCCCCGGCCTGCTTCATATCACCGACGATCCGGCGCATCCGGCTCTTGTGACCGGGAAGACCCCGACGCCGGAGCACATCGCCGAGATCCTGCAGAACGGCTTCACCGGACCGATCGGCACGATGCCCAATCGTCAAGCCAACGGACTTTCCAATACAGACATCGCCAATCTCGTCGCCTACCTCTCCAGCCTAAAGTAGCCTCAGCGCCCCATACAAGAGAGATCGCATATAGCCTCAGCGCCCACATAAGAGAGATCGCGTATGCACGCCGGAACGAGTACGACGCACGACGCCCACGACGTTCACGATCACATCCATCCGCCGCCGGAAGGGTTCGTTCGAAAGTACGTCTTTTCGCTCGACCACAAGGTGATCGGGTTCCAATACTTCTTCACCGGTTTGCTCATCATGTTCATCGCCGGGTCGTTCGCTGAACTCGTGCGCCTGCAGTTGACCGACCCCAAGGGCGCGATCATGAGCCACCAAGCGTACAACACAATGTTCACGATGCACGGCACGGCGATGGTCTGGCTCGTGCTGATTCCGCTCGTGACCGGAGCGCTCGGCAACTTCGTTATGCCGCTCCAGATCGGCGCGCGCGACGTCGCCTTCCCTTGGCTCAACATGGCGAGCTTTTGGATCCTCCCCCTCGCGGCATTGATACTGTTCAGTTCGCTGCTGTTCGGCGGGCCGCACGCCGGCTGGACCGAGTATCCGCCGATCTCGCTCGCGGATGGAACGGCCGGCGCACTCTGGTGCGCGGCGATCTTCACGATTGGGATCAGCTCGACGATGACCGGGCTCAATTTCATGGTCACGATCATGAAGATGCGCGCCCCCGGGATGACCTGGACCCGCATGCCGCTGTTCGTATGGGCCACGTTCGCGACCGCGCTGATGAACATGATCGCGACCGTCGCGCTTTCGGCGGCTGTGGGTGCGCTCTTCCTCGAGCACGTCTTCAACGTGCCCTTCTACGATGCGGCCCGCGGGGGCAGCGCGGTGCTGTACGAGCACATGTTCTGGTTTTACTCGCATCCGGCGGTCTACATCTTCATCATACCGGCGTTCGGCGTGGTGTCGGAAGTGATCCCGACCTTTTCGCGCAAGCCCATCTTCGGCTACAAGATGATCGCGTTTTCGTCGATGGCGATCGCGATCTTGGCGTTTACGGTCTGGGCGCATCATATGTTCCCGAGCGGCCTCGCTCCCTGGCTGCAACTGCCGTTCATGATCCTGACCTACGCGATCGGCATACCGACAGGGATCAAGATCTTCTCGTGGATGGCGACGCTCTGGGGCGGCCGGATCCACTTCACGACCTCCATGCTCTACGCGCTCGGCTTCCTGATCACGTTCACCTTCGGCGGGATCACCGGCGTCTTCTTGGCCTCAGTCCCGGTCGATCTCCACGCACACGGCACCTATTTCGTCGTCGGGCACTTCCACTACGTGGTGGCCGGCGGCGCGGTGATGGGCTTCCTAGCCGCCATCCCCTACTGGTACCCGAAAGCAACCGGCCGGATGTTGAGCGAACGGCTCGGACAGCTTGGTTTCTGGCTGTTCTTCATCGGACTCAATGGGACGTTTTTGCCGATGCACTGGCTTGGACTCGAAGGTATGCCGCGCCGCTATGCGTCCTATGTGGACTTCGCCAAGGCCGTTCCGGATGCGGTGTTTTGGAACCAGTTCGAGACGGCGTTCTCATTCCTGATGATGGCTTCGATCGGACTCCTGGCGTTCAACGTGATCTGGAGTTTGCGACATGGGAAGGTCGCAGGCATCAACCCCTGGGGTGCGCGCACGCTCGAGTGGACGATCAGCTCGCCGCCGCCGTACTACAATTTCAAGAAGGTTCCGGAAGTGTACGGGCGCCCTTACGACTTCGATAAACCCTTGCCGTATCGCAACACCGACAACGAGCTCGATGCGTTCCCCGAGTATGGCAAGACCGTGATGCCGACGCCACAGCCCGTCGGCGCGGGAGTGTAACGGATGGCGGCTGCAGCGGTCCAACACCTTGCCGGTCATGAAGCGGTCGCGGCCCGCTACCGGGACGTCGACCGCGCCTACGGCGAAACCCGCGACCTCCGGCTGCTGGGGTTCATGTTCTTCCTCGTCAGCGACTGCATACTGTTCTCGTCGTTCATTTTCGCGTACGTGTACCTCCGCGTGTCCGCCCCGACGTGGCCGCCCATCGTCGACGGCCATCAGCTCCCATGGTTCGACACGAGCTTCGCGGCGATGAACTCGGTCGTGCTGTTCGGCTCAGGGGTGACGATGCACTTCGCGCTCGAGAACTGGAAGCACCTCAACACGCGGAAGTTCAACGGGTGGCTGATCGCCACCATCGTGCTGGGCATCGGTTTCCTGCTCGGTCAAGCGCACGAATACTCGGTCGTGAACATCAGCTGGCAAGGCAGCACGATGGGTGCGTCGTTCTTCACCTTGACCGGTATGCACGGCTTTCACGTCTTCATCGGCGTCTGTTACCTGGCCATACTGGGCATCCAGGCCAATCGTGGGGTGTACACCAGCTCGAAGTATTTCGGGTTGACGGCAGGGACGCTCTACTGGCACTTCGTCGACGTGATCTGGGTCGCACTGTTCTCCCTCTTCTATTTATGGTGAGCAATGAGCGAAGTATACATTGAGCGAGGGGTCGCGCTCTTGGGTGCGATCCTCGTCGGAGTTACAGCGATCGTTCAACTGAAGAACGATTGGGCGGCGCACGGGCTCGATGCGAGCGTCACGAAGCTCTTGCTCGGTCTGATGGCCCTCGGTTGCGTCTTGGCGCTGCTGGCGGCGGTCAACGTCCTGGGAGCACGTGCGTGAAGTACGATATGCCCAGCACCGCGCCGAGCGCCGCCGAAGGTCACCGGCCGCCGCTCCCGGTGACCGCCGGAATCACCAATGGTGTCAAGCTTTTGATTGTGGGAGGGGTGTTGCTCTCGATCTTGCAGGGCATGTTCGTGGGGATGTCCTCCGGCTTCGGGCGTGTTTGGCCCGCGGCCGACTCGGCAAAGATTCAGCTGCCTCCCAAGACGTTTTAGTTTTTATCGGAAGTGCGAGGCATGGCGCTCGTCGGCGCGCGCGATGCCGACGCCGAAGGGAGCGATCTCAGCGGGAAGGACGCCCGTCGGATGCCCATCGATCTTGTGGATGCCGCCGTAGCGGCTGAACTCGACCAGCACGGGCCACAGTTCGCGTTGCCCGATCGACCGCGGCCACTCGCGGAGCGGCCATTCGCCGAGCATCTCCCGGTCGGCACTCAGAACGGCGACGTAATACTCCGGGGGCGCCTTCTTCAAGGTGCGGTATCGGACGTAGCCGTCGACGGTGTAGATCGGCGCGAACGTCTCGAACACCGCGTGCGCGGACGGCACGATCAACGCGATCGCGTACGCCAAGAAGGTGATCGCGGCGAACGCAAAGATCGGCGCGAGCAGCAGCGCGATCTCTTGTTGTCGCAAAATCAGGCCGATCGGCAAAAGTGCGAAAAATACCGCGACGATCAGCGGCTCGATCGCGATGGTCAAGCGTCCAAAGAATCCACGAAGCACAACGCGGCGCTCGGCGCGAGTCCAGGCTCGCCGGGCGACGTCCGAGCCGTGCCACTCCAGCTGATGGCGGCGCATATCCGGTGTCGCTTCCAAGTCTTGCGGGAGGCTCTTTTCCTCTGCAGTGCCGGCGGTAGTTCGAAGCGCGTTCGCGAAACCCCTAGCTTGTGGAACGCTCGCGGTCGCGTGCTCCTGCAGTGCGGTCGCTTGCAGGGGTACGAAACGATGAACCGACGCTTTGCTCGACTCGTGCTGTGCAGCCTACTCTTGGGGGCCATGCTCATGCTTCGGTTCGGAGCCGCTTCGGCGCATCCGGTACGGATCGACGGGGTGGTGCTCAGTGTCCTGACCGTGCACCGCGAGGTCGTGGTGCGCTCCGATGCCTTCGGTTCGAAGCCGGCCCTCACGACGCTGTTCCGGCTCTCGCCGAAGGTCGACGCCGCTTCGTTGCATGAGGGCGACCGCATCGCCGCGCTCGTCGACGATGAGCTGCTCGACGAGGTTCGCATCGTGCCCGCGGCGCCTCCCCGGAGCGTCTTGCGCGCGGTCCATCCGCTGCAGGTCGGGGACCGAATGCCGGCGACCCGATTCGTCGACCAGTTCGGGCGCGGGTTCGACTTCGCCGACTTCCGAGGCAAGTCGGTCGTCCTCGCCTTCATATACACCCGTTGCCGCGACCCCAAAGAGTGCCCGCTGATCTCGAGCAACTTTCACGCGCTGCAGATGCGCTTTGCGAACGGCCCCTACCACCTTGTCGAGATAACGCTCGATCCGAGCTATGACCGACCATCCGTCCTCGCTCGTTACGGTGCGCTTTTCGGTGCCGATGCCAAGCACTGGACGTTTGGCACCGGCGAACCCGACACCGTCCTCGACTTCGAGGCGCGCTTCGGCCTCGATCCGTTTGCCGATCCGCGCGTTGGTCTGATCCACACCGAACGTACGGTGCTCATCGACCCCGATGGCAAAATCGTCGATTTCATCGATCAAGCCGGCTGGAATGCCGCCGACGTCAGCGCGCGACTGCAAGCGGTCGAATCGCGCTCTTCCAACCCGCTCGCGCGCCTGGATTTCGAACTCTCGAAAGCCGCCGTCGCGGTTTGCGGCAACAGCGTCGCGGGTTTCTCCGGGCTCGAAGATCTCGCGATCGTCCTGGTCATCTTCGGCGCCGCCGGTTGGTTCTTGCAGCGCCTCGCCCGTAAGATCTTCGCCGAGCAGATCTGAGAGAACTTCGTCAAACGTTCAGGGGAACGGCAGTCTTCGAAGGCTCGAGCGACGCAACCACCGTTGAGATCACGAAGGCAAGAAAGGTCGCGATTGCGTTCGCCGCGTGCGCTTCACGCAGCTCCGTCGGGAGCGACCAAAGCGCGTTGAGCACGCCTAGCGCGATCTGCAATGCCAGCAGGACCAGTGCGATGCGCAGCGCCGCGGTCGCCCTCCGCCGAGAGCGAGGGAGCAGGGCGGCGGCCGCAATGGCAAACGGGACGAGCGCCGCGGCGAAGAACCGATGGGTCATCTGGAGCGCTTGCGGGATGGTCTGACCGAGGAACGCCGGGCCGCAGCCCGGGACGCTCGGGCACGCGAGACCAGCCCCGCTCGCGCTGACATACGCTCCCGCGCACATCGTGGCGAATGCCCACCCCGTCGCAATCAAGAGCGGCGCCGTCCCGCGCCGGGCAAATGCCGGGGCAGTGTGCCGCGAATCGTAAACGAAAGCGACGACCGCGAGCGAACTGAGAACGGCGAGCAGCAACATTGCGGCTCCCAAATGAATCATCACAGAGAGAGGACTGTTCGCGAGGACGATCGTCGCGCCGCCCAGCAGCACTTGCAGCACGAAAACGGTTGCGAGCGCGACCAACATCCCGCCCAAGACGGGGATCTTCGAGCGCAGCTGTAACCCGGTCGTGACGAGGCCCGCCACTACGAAGCTCTCGAAAACGGCGAGCACACGGTGCAGCCACTCAAGCACGACCCCGCCATGCAGGACCGGCACTATAGCGCCGTGGCAGAGCGGCCAGTCGGGGCAGCTCATCCCCGCGCCGTTGATGCGCGTCCAGCTTCCCAGCATCGCCAGGGCGTAGGCGACCATCACCCCGGCGACGACAAGCGCGCGAAAGGTTCTGATACCTCGAGTACCGCGTGATAGCGTCGAGGCCTCTCGAACGGTGTCGCGGCTCCTGAACTCAAGCCGCATACGACCTCCTCCCTTGCTGGAGTCGAGGCTCTCGCATTCACGCGTCGAGGTCCGCTCGTAACTCTTCGATGTCGGAGCTTCGAAGCGCTTCAGCGGCCCCAAGGATGAGAGCGCCGGCTTACCTTGGAATTCGGTGCCATGGGGCAGGCAAGCGTTTTCCGGGACGTGGTCGTCGTTGGCGCCGGGGTGGCTGGGATCGGCGCGGCACGAACCCTGCTTTCGTATGGGCGCTCCGTCGTCGTGCTGGAAGCGCAAGAGTGCGCGGGCGGCCGCGCCTCTACCGACAACACGACGTTTTCCGAGATCCCGTTCGACCTCGGGGCGCAGCTCTTCCATCAGGTCCTCGCGGGCAACGTCCTCTATCACATCGCGCTCGCACGCGGACATTCGGTCGCGGACATCACCGTGTTCCCGACGGCGTTCTTCGTTCGAACGACGCCCCCCCGGTGATCCCACGGTACAAACGGCGGCAGCCGCAATGGTGAGCACGACGTCGGCCATGTTGACGGCGCTGCTCGCTGCGGGAGCGAGCATTCTCAGGCCCGCGGAAGATGTCGCGATCTCGACCGTCACCGATGCGTTCAAGGACGATCCGTATTACGCCAACGCAATTTCGCTCAACGTCGAGGCGATCACCGGGGCACCGCCGTCCGGATGCTCCCTGCTCGACCTGTTCGACTTCCTGAAGGTCTCGCCCACGCCGTTCGTCATACCAGGCGACTCGTATTTCATCAAGAGCGGGATGGGAAATTTCATCGAAGGCCTTGCAGAGGGGCTGCCGCTGGAACTCAACAGGTCGGTACAACGGATCGCGTACGACAGTTCGGGCGTCGCGGTGGAGACGAGAGGAACCACGTACCACGCGAAGGCCGTGATCGTCACGGCGTCGACCGCCGTGCTCGCCGCAAACGGCATCGAATTCGCCCCGCTGCTTCCACTGGCGGTGCGCGAGGCGATCGCCGCGATCCCGCTCGGGCACATCTACAAGGCAGCGCTCGGCTTCAACACGGACATCTTCGCCAAGTTCAAGACGTCGACGGAGTTCAATACGATGACGCTGACGACGTCGCTGTCCGACGTACCGGTGCCGACGTACTTCGCCAAGTTCTGGGGCACGAACGTGGTCGAGTTCCTCGCCGATGCCGATCTCGCCGTCACGCTCGAAGGGATGAGCGCCACCGGCCAAAAGAATTTCCTGCTCGGCCAGCTCGAGCTCAACGTTCCCGGCGTTTCCAACGCGTTCGACGGGCGCATGACGGCAAGCTGCTGGGGGACGAATCCGTACACGAACGGCGCTTACAGTCACGCGAAGACCGGATCGGTCGAGGCTCGCGCCGCGCTGGGCGCCGGCGTCGCACGGAAGGTCTTCTTCGCCGGCGAGTCGTTGGCGTTCGGCGGACTGCACAGCTCGCTGCACGGCGCGAATACTTCGGGAATCGCCGCGGCGCACGCGGCGTTGAGCGCACTCGGCGTCCCCGCCAAATCGGGCGCGCCGGCGTCGGGTTAACCGCGACCGGCCTTTCGTGAAGATCGTCAGCTCGTCACGGCGCCTTGCGCGGCGGAGCCGACCAGCGCGGACTTCGATCGTGTCACCGGACGCCGTATCGTAGGCACGGTCCGAATGTTGACCCGTCACGCCGAGCATGTCGAGGGGCCCTCGTCGCGTACGGTGCCTCGAGCGCGAACCACATCGCAAGGCACGGTGCGTGACGAGGGCCCCTCGACGAGCTCGGGGTGACAAACGGTCAGCTCGTCACGGCACCCTGCGCGGCGGAGCCGACCAGCGTCGCGTATTTTCCGAAGACGCCGCTCGTGTAGCGCGGCGGACGCGGCTTCCATGCGGCGCGGCGCTTCGCCAACTCGTCGTCGCCGACGAGCAGATCGATGCGCCGCCCTTCGACGTCGACTTCGATCGTGTCGCCGTCGGCGACGAGCGCGATCGGACCGCCGACGAACGCTTCGGGTGCGACGTGGCCGATCATCAGACCGCGCGTCGCGCCGCTGAAGCGGCCGTCGGTGATCAGTGCGACGCTGTCGCCGAGCCCTTGGCCCATGATCGCGCCGGTGATCCCGAGCATCTCGCGCATCCCCGGGCCGCCTTTCGGCCCCTCGTAGCGGATCACGACGACGTCGCCGCCGACGATCTCGCGCCGGTCGAGCGCCGCCATCGCGTCTTCCTCGCGGTCGAAGACGCGCGCGCGCCCTTGGAGGTGCGTCGGCTCGTGCCCGGCGATCTTCACCACCGCGCCCTCGGGCGCGATCGAGCCGCGCATGATGACCAGGCCGCCGTGCGCCTTGAACGGCCGTTCCGCCGTTGCGATCACCTTCTGTCCCGCCGTCTCCGTCGCCCCGGCCGTCGCTTCGGCAAGCGATTTGCCGGTGACCGTCGCGATGCGGCCGTCGACGAAACCGCCCTCGATCATGCGGCGCGCGATCAGCTGGATGCCGCCGGCGTCATCGACGTCGGTGGCCATGTAGTCGCCGCCCGGCTTGAGGCTGGCGATGATCGGCGTGCGGCGCGAGATCGCGTCGAAGTCGTCGATCGTGAGCGGTACGCCGGCGTCGTGCGCGATCGAGAGGAGATGCAGCACGCTGTTCGTCGAGCCGCCGGTTCCGGCGGCGGCGGCGATCGCGTTCTCGAACGCCGCGCGCGTCGCGATCTTGCGCGGCGTCATCCCCGCGCGGAGCAGCTCCATCACGGTGACGCCGGCGCGATATCCCTCCTTCTCCTTGCGCGGGTCGTCAGCCGGCGGGCTCGCGCTCCCCGATGGCGAGAGGCCGAGGAATTCGAAGCACGTCGCCATCGTGTTGGCGGTGAACTGCCCGCCGCAGGCGCCGACGCCCGGGCAGGCGTGGTCCTCGATGTCCTTGAGCTGTGCGTCGGTCAGCTTCCCGGCCGCGTGCGCGCCGACCGCTTCGTAGACGTCGCCGACGGTGACGTCGCGGCCCTGGAACTTCCCGGGCCGGATCGACCCGCCGTACAGCATGACCGCCGGGACGTCGAGCCGCATCAGCGCCATCGCGGCACCGGGGCCCGTCTTGTCGCACGCGAACAGCGCGACGACCGCGTCGAAGCCGTACCCGCGCCCGCACAGCTCGATCGAGTCGGCGATCACCTCGCGCGAGACGAGCGAGGCCTTCATCCCCTCGGTCCCCATCGTGATCCCGTCGGAGATCGCGATCGTGTTGAACTCCATCGGCGTCCCGCCGGCGTCGCGGATCCCCGCGGCGACGTGCTTCGCGAGCTCGCGCATGTTGTAGCCGCACGGCATCGTTCCGATCCAGGTGTTCGCGATCCCGACGATCGGCTTGCGCAGATCGTCGTCCCCAAAGCCGATCGCTTTGTACATCGCCCGCGCCCCCGCGCGGTCCCGCCCATTGGTGATGATCGCGCTGTGCGCCTTCGGATCGTAGCCGTTCATGCGGAGGCCTTCGACGTTTCCTCGACGGGTACTGCGGCGCCCCTCCGCCCCTCCTCAACCTCAGCCGAGTAACCGGGTCCGTTGTTGAGGCCGAGCCCGCTAGGAGCGTATCCCACGCGCAGATGTCATGCCGAGATCAACGGGCGAAGACGCTCTATTGCATGAGCGTCGTCCGAATGCAGCGCATCGTAGAGGTCGACGTTCTGCTGCAGGTTGAGCCAAAGATCTAGGGTCGTGCTCAGGACGCGGGCAAGACGCAACGCCGTATCCGGCGTGACGCCGCGCCGGCCGTTGATGATCTCGCTCAGCCGCGCCCGCGTGACGCCGATGCGATCGGCGAAGTCGGTCACGGTAATGCCGAGCGGCTCGAGATACTGCGTCGAGAGAATGTGGCCGGGCGTCGCCGGATGGCGGTTCTTTGGAGTCCGAGGCATATCCAGTGCCGAATGTATCGCGTACCGATACGACGGTCAAGCTCCCCGAGTTCTGACTGGGGCGCCTCGGTGTTAAGGGCATTCCGCCACTGGCGGCTACGCCGTCTTCGTCGGCTCCTCGACCCGAACGGCGCTGCCGAGATAGGCGCGGCGCATCTCTTCACTGGCGAGCAGTTGGTGGGCGTCGCCGCTGAGGGCGACGCGGCCGGTTTCCAGGACGTAGGCGCGGCTGGCGATCTGCAGAGCGAGGTGGGCGTTCTGCTCGACGAGCAGCACCGTCGTGCCGTCGCGCGCAATGCGCACGATCGTCTCCATCACGTCTTTCACGACCAGCGGCGCGAGGCCGAGCGACGGCTCGTCGAGCAGCAAGAGCCGTGGCTTCGCCATCAGGCCGCGCGCAATCGCCAGCATCTGCTGCTCGCCGCCCGAGAGCGTCCAGCCCATCTTCCCGCCCAGCGTGCGCAGCTTCGGGAAGATCCCGAGCACCTCGTCGACGTCGCGGTCGATCGTCGCGCGATTCGCGCGGCGCGGCGTCGCGCCCAGGCGGAGGTTGTCGAGCACCGAGAGGCCCGGGAAGATCTTGCGCCCTTCGGGGACGTGCGCGATCCCGCGCGCGACAACGTCCTCCGGCTCAAGCCCCTCGAGCGACGCGCCGTCGAAGCGCACCTCGCCCGCGATCGGCGTCAGGATGCGCGAGATCGTCTTGAGCGTCGTGCTCTTGCCGGCACCGTTTGCGCCCAGCAGCGAAACGATCTCTCCCTCCGCGACGTCGATCGAGATGCCGTGCAGCGCCTCGACCGCGCCGTAGCGCGTGACGACGTCGCGCAGCTCAAGCAGCATCGAGCGTTCCTCCGAGATATGCGGTGATCACGTCGGGATTGCGCGCGACCTCGGCCGGGCCGCCCTCGGCGATGTGCTGGCCGAAGTTGAGCACGGTGATCCGGTCGCTCACGGTCATCACCAAATTCATGTCGTGTTCGATGAGCAGCAGCGTCGTCCCGAGCTCACGGATGCGCCGCAGCAGCACGACGAGCGCGTCGGTCTCGGCCGGATTCATTCCCGCTGCCGGCTCGTCGAGCAGCAAGAGCCGCGGCTCCGCAGCCAACGCGCGCGCGATCTCGACGCGCCGCTGATCGCCGTACGGCAAGCTGCGCGCGGTCTGCGAACGCGCTGCGTCGAGCCGGACGAATGCCAGCAGCTCGCGCGCACGATCGCGGGTCGCGCGCTCTTCGCGCGCCGTTGCGCCGCCGGGGAACAGCGCGCCGAGGAAGCCTGTCTTCGTGCGCACGTGGCGGCCGATCATGACGTTCTCGAGCACGCTGAGCTCGCCGAAGAGCCGGATGTTCTGGAACGTCCGGCCGATCCCGAGCGCGGCGATCGCGTGTGCCGGGCGGCCGGCGAGCTCGTGACCGTCGAAGGCGACCGAACCGCCGTCGGCGCGATACAGTCCGGAGATCACGTTGAGCGTCGTCGTCTTGCCGGATCCGTTCGGCCCGATCAACGCGTGCACGTCGCCGGCGCGCACCGTCATGTCGAGCGCGTTGACTGCGGTCACGCCGCCGAACCGCTTGACCAGGCCGCGGATCTCGAGCAGGCCGCGCTCCGCTGCGGCCGCCGCGTCCGGCGTCGTCATGCCGCCTCCGCCTCGGCGGCCGCCGCGGCGCCGAGCGGCGGCGGCGCGCCGCGCCGCCAACGCGCACGGAGGCTCTCGAACAAGCCGACCAGACCGCGCGGCATGAAGATGATCATGACGACGACGGCCGCCCCGTAGACCATGATGTACGAGCTCTTGAGCGGGCGCAGCACCTCGGGGAGAAACTCGAGCAGCACCGCGCCGAGGATCGCACCGCCGATCGAGGACGAACCGCCCACGATCAGCATGACGAGAAACACGACCGACTGATCGAACGAGTACGAATCCGGGCTGAGGAATTTGGTCGTGTGCGCGAGCAGGCTCCCGGCCAACCCCGCATACGCGCCCGCGAACACGAACGCGATGATCTTGTACCGGGTCGCATCGATGCCGGTGGCGCGCGCCGCGATCTCGTTCTCCCGAATCGCTTCGAGCGCGCGACCGACCCGCGTCGTCTTGATGCGCCACGCGACGTACGCGCACGCGAGCACCGCGACGAGGACGATGTAGAAATACGAATTGTAGTGTTCGAACGTCCACGGCCCGATGACCGGCGCCGGAATTCCGGTCATCCCGTCGCTGCCGTTCGTGACGTCCTTCCAATTGATGAGCACCAGCTGCGCGATGATGCCGAAGCCGATCGTCGCGAGCGCCAGATAGTGGCCCGAGAGCCGCAGGCACGGGTAGCCGACGGCGAGCGCGACGAGCGCGCTCATCGCCATCGCGCAGGCCATCGCCGGCCATACCGGCCAGCCGAGGTGCGTCGTCAACCAGCCCGACGTGTACGCGCCGATGCCGAAGAACGCTGCCTGAGCGAGCGACATCTGTCCGGTGAAGCCGAGCAGGATGCCCAGGCCCATCACGACGATGGCGTAGATTCCGGCCGTGACGCACAGCGTGAGGATGTAGTCGGAGTGAACGACCGCGGGGATCAGCGCGACGGCGACGATCAGCACGATCAGGGCGAGAACGCGCCGGTTCATCAGGCTTTCTCCGCGACGCGCTCGCCGAACAGTCCTGACGGCCGCACGAGCAGAACGCCGATCAGGATCACGAAGGCGATCGCGTCGACGTATGCGGAGGAGACGTAGAATCCGCCGAACGTCTCGATCACCCCGATCGTCAGGCCGCCGATGATCGCGCCGGGGATGCTTCCGAACCCGCCGACGATGCTCGCCGCGAACGCCTTGAGCGCGATGAGCGCACCCATCTCCTTCGTGACGGTGAACAGCGGCGCGACCAGCAGGCCGGAGACCGTCCCGAGCAGCGCGCTGTACACGAACGTGATCGCGACGATGCGGCCGACCCGGATCCCGATCAGCCGTGCGGTCGTGCGATCCTGCGCCGTCGCGCGCATCTGCTTTCCGAGTGTCGTGCGCTCGAACAAGACGTACTGAAACGCGATCAGGAGCGCCGTGACGCCGATGATCGCGAGGTCCTGCGGCCGGATGTGCAGCGCGCCGACGGCGATCGTGTCGACCGGAAAGAGCGGCGGCAGCACGAGCGGCTGGCTGCCCCAGGTGAGCTGCACCAAATTGCGCAGGAAGATGGAGACGCCGATCGTCGAGATCACGACGGGCAGCCAGCCGCGATCGCGCAGCGGATAGTAGGCGATGCGGTTGAAGAGCAGCCCGAAGCCGACCATCAGCACGATCACCAGCAGGTAGACGGCGATCAGCGGAAGCTGCCAGTGCACGACCCCTCCGAACACCGCTACCGCCGGCAGCGCGAACGTCGCGGCGATGTACGCGGGAAACATGACGAACTCGCCCTGTGCGAAGTTCACCACCCCGACCGCGTTGTAGATGAGGACGAACCCCAACGCCACGAGCGCATAGATCGACCCGATCGCCAGGCCGCTGACCAGAAGCTGCAGGTTGGCGACCGGGTCGAAATGCATCATTGCGATCGCTATTAGGCCGACACCGTTTTCACGAGGTGCAATTTCTCGTCTTCGATCCGCCCGATCGAAACCGAATGCACCATGTTGCCTTCGGCGTCGGCGTCGAACCGCCCGAGCACGCCTTCGAAGCCCTTGAGGCTCTTCAGCGACGCGATCGTCCGCTTCGGATCGGTCGACTTCTGCTTCCTGTAGACGGCCGCCAGCATGTTGACCGAGTCGAACACCCAGCCCGAACCCGAACCGACATCGGGGTTGTGATGGAATCGCTGGTAGAACGAGGTCAGAAAGTGCGTCGCGACGTTGGAGTTGAAGCCGACGATGAAGTCGACCGCCGCGTATGCGCCGTTGGCGTTCTTCTTGGCGGTCTCCATCGCGGTCTGGTTGCCGAGCGACGGCGAGCCGACGATCGGCGGTGTGAACCCGAGCGAGCGTAATTGCTGTAGGATGATCGCGGTGTCGCTGGGGTTCTGGATGTACATCAAGAGCGCGTCGGCGCCGGACTGCTTGATCTTGAGGATCTCGGCCGTGAAGTCTTTGGCGTCCTTCGGATACTGCTCGTTGGCGACCGGATCCATGTTCATCTTCTTGAGGTTCTGCACGATCTGGTCCGCGCCGCCGGTGCCGAACGCATCGCTCGCGTGGAGGATCGCGACCTTCTTCGCGTGCTTCTCCTTCACCGCGAAGTTCGTCATCGCGGCGGCGGTGATGCCGTCGGAGGCGCGCAGGCGGAACATCCCGCCGACGCCGAGCTGTGTGTTCTTCACCGCGGTGCCGCCGGTCATCCACGGAATGTCGTGCGACTTCATGACCGGCGCCATCGCCTGGACTTGGGTCGAGAGCACGGGGCAGATGACCGCGACGATGTTTTCACCGAGCAGCTTGTTGAGCGCGGAGACCGCCGACTGGTTGTCGTTGGTCGCGTCTTCCTCGACGACCTCGAACGGGCGGCCGTCGTAGACTTTCTCGGGGCGGGCGTTGATCTGCTCGACGGCGAGCTGGATCCCATCGTGTTCTTGCGATCCGAGCAGGGCGTTCGAGCCCGTCAGACAGGGAATCGTGCCGAGCCGGATCGGTTCGGGCGCGGCCCCGACGATCGCCGGGAATCCGATCGCCGCGCCTGCCGCGGCGACGCCGGTGCCGACAAGAAAGTTCTTCCGGTCGAGAGTCATAGACGGTCCCTCCTTTCGGCCGGTCGTTAGAACGACGGCCCGATGCGATTGATCGCGAAGTCGTGGAAGCCGAGTGCTTCCGCCGCGGGCTGACGCCCGTTCGCTGCGTCGACGATCCAGTCGAAGATCTCGTCGCCGACTTCTTCCAGCGTGCACGTTCCGTCGAGGATCGTGCCCGCGTTCACGTCCATGTTCTCGCGCATTTTCTGGAACATGGGCGAGTTGGTCGCCACTTTGATCACCGGCACGATCGGCGAGCCGGTCGGCGTGCCGCGTCCGGTGGTGAACACGACGACCTGCGCACCGCCGGCGATCATCCCGGTCATCTGCTCGATGTCCTGGCCCGGCGTGTCCATCACGATCAGGCCGCGCTCGGACGGACGCTCGGCGTATTCGACGACCTCGCGCAGCGCGGTCGAACCGCCTTTGTAGGCGGCGCCGAGCGACTTCTCCTCGATCGTGCTCAAACCGCCGGCGATGTTGCCCTGCGTCGGGTTGCCGTAGCGCATGTCGACGTGCATCGCGCGCGCTCGCGCTTCGACGCGCTCGATCATCTCGTACAACTTCGCCGCGACCGGTTCGCTCGCGCGCGCCGCGAGCAGGTGCTCCGCGCCGACCAGTTCCGGGACCTCGGCCAAGATCACCGTGCCGCCCTCGGCGACGAGCCGGTCGCTGGCGAAACCGAGCGCCGGGTTCGCGGTGATCCCGGAGAATCCGTCGCTGCCGCCGCATTCCGTGCCGAGGATCAGCTCGCTCACCGAGCACGTCTCACGTTGATGCACTGCCGCTTCGGCGAGCAGACCGCGCGCCATCTCGATCCCGCGCGCGATCGTCTCCGTCGTGCCGCCGGTCTCCTGGATGCCGAGGACTTCGACGCGCTGCCCACGTGCCGCGATCTCTTGCGTCAGCGCCTTCGATTCGTTCGTCTCGCAGCCGAGTCCGACGACGAGCACCGCACCGACGTTCGGGTTTGCGGCGAAGCCCGCCATCGTGCGCTTCGTCTGCTCGAAATCCGCCCCGACTTGCGCACAGCCGGTCGGGTGCGTGACGGTCACGACGTCCGGGACCGCGCGCCCGATGCGATCGACGACGTGGTTCGCGCACATCACCGACGGGATCACGAGAACGTGATTGCGCACGCCGACGGTACCGTTCGCGCGCCGATAACCCTGGAAGGTCTTGCTGTTCATGAAGTGGCCTCCGCCAAATCGCCGCGGCCTCGCGTGCCCTCGACGTTGTGGACGTGGACGTGTTCGCCGTCCGCGATCGGTGCCGCCGCCCGGCCGATCACCTGGCCGTATTTGCGGATCAGCGCGCCCCCCTCGATCGCGCGCACGGCAAGCTTGTGGCCGCTGGGAATCGCGATCTTGACGACGATCGTACGATCGGGAAAGCGCACCTGGTCGCCGGGGGCGAGCGGACGCAGCGCGACGGCGACGTCGTCGTCGTCCTTGAGGCGAAGCGCATCCCCATCGGCTGAAAGCGGCATGTGCGCGATAGGAATCGTCAGGTGATCGGACAACTCCTGCTCGCGGAATGGACCCCATCGCCGCGCCGCGGCGCTTGCACGAACACGTCGTCGACGCCCTGGTGCGCGGCATCGTCACGGGCGAGCTTCCAACCGGTAGCTCGCTCCCGCCGGAGCCGGAGATGAGCGCTCGCTTCGGCGTGTCGCGCTCGGTCGTGCGCGAGGCGTTGCGCGTGCTCGACGGTAAGGGACTCATCGACGTGCGCCACGGCTCCGGCACCCGCGTCACCGAGCCCGGCCGCTGGGACCCGCTCGATCCCGCAATCCTCGCCGTCATGCGCGAGCGGGGTCCGAGCGCCGCTGTGCTGCGCGATCTGCTCGAGGCGCGCAAGATCGTCGAGTGCGAAGTTGCGGCGCTGGCGGCCGAACGCGCCGATGCCCGGGAACGCGCGGCGCTGGAGAATGCGCTCGAGACGATGCGCGCCTCGCTCGACGATCCGCCGCGATTCGTGACCGGCGACTCGGCGTTCCACCTCACCCTGCTGCACGCGGCGCGCAACCGCGTGCTCGAGCGGATGACGCAGCCGATGCACGAGCTGCTCTCGTACGCGCAGGCGCTCACCGATGCGATCCCCGGCGTCCTCGTCCGCGCGCTCGCCGACCATGAAGCGATCGCGGGCGCCGTTCGCCGTCGCGATCCCGACGCAGCGCGCAGCGCCATGCGCGAACACCTCGCCCGCACCGAACGTGACGTCATCTCCCTGACGGAGGCATCCCACCCATGAACGACCTCGCAGCCCGGCTCGTCCACGACACGCTCGACATCCCCGCGATCGCGGACGTCACGACGGCGGCGCGCGACGCGCTCGCACCGGTCCTGGCAGCGGCGCGGCTGCGTCCCGGCGCGCGGGTGGCGATCACGGCCGGCAGTCGCGGCATCGCGCGGATCGACGCGATCCTGCGCGGTGCGTGCGATGCCGTGCGCGCCGCCGGCGGCGCGCCGTTCCTGGTCGCCGCGATGGGCTCGCACGGCGGCGGAACGGGTGCCGGACAGCGCTCGATGCTGGAACACCTCGGCGTCACCGAGGCCAGCGTCGGCGCGCCGATCGAGAGCGAGATCGACGTCGTCGACGTCACGCGCACGGCCGAACACGGAATCGACGTCGTCTGCGATGCCCGGGCCGCGCGCGCCGATGCGATCGTGATCGTCGGTCGGGTGAAGCCGCATACCGATTTCACCGGGACGATCGAAAGCGGCGTGTTGAAGATGACCGCGATCGGCCTGGGCAAGCCTTCGGGTGCGGCGCGCTATCACGCCGCGTTCGCGCGCTGGGGCTACGAACCGATCATTCGCGAGATCGCCGCCGCGATCTACGCGCACCTGCCGGTCGTCGCCGGCCTCGCCATCGTCGAGGACCATCGCGGCGGAACGCACGCGATCGAAGCGTTCCCCACCGCCGGGATCGCCGCCGGCGAGGAAGCGCTGCTCGTGCGCGCGCGAGCGTTGATGCCGCGCCTGCCGTTCGAGAATCTCGACTTGCTGATCGTCGACCGCATGGGAAAGAACTTCTCCGGTACGGGGATGGACACGAACGTGACCGGGCGCGGCGTCGACGGCCGAACGCAAAAGGTCGCGCGCCCGCTCGTCCGGCAGCTGTTCGTGCGCGAATTGGCACCGGAATCGCAAGGCAACGCGACCGGGATCGGCTTGGCCGACTTCTGCACCCGGCGTCTGGCCGACGCGATCGACTGGCAGCCGACGTACCTCAACGCGCTCACCGCGGCGCACCCGGCCGGCGCACGCTTGCCGATCGTCTGCGAGAACGACCGTGACGCGGTCCGCCACGCGCTCAACGCTGCCGGCGTCGCCGATCCCTCGACGGCGCGGGTCGCGCGCATCGCCGACACGCTGCACATCGAGGCGTTCGCCGCCTCCGAGGGGGCGCTCGCGACGATCGAGAGCGGCAACCGCTACGCCGTAGGCGGCGCGAGCGACGCGCTGCGCTTCCGCGGCGACGAGCTGGTTCCGTTCGCCGGCACCGCGGTGCACGCCTGATGCGCGTCTTGATCACCGGCGGGCGCGGCTTCATCGGCGCGTGGACCGCACGGGTCCTCCTGCGGGACGGTCACGACGTGCGTACCTTCGACAAGCGGCCCGATCGCGCGCTGTTCGAAGCGATCGCCGGCAAACACGGTGCCAACCGGGTCGAACACCGCAGCGGCGACGTGACGCAGAGCGACGACGTGGACGCCGCGGTCGGGGGATGCGCCGCGATCGTGCACCTGGCGGCGGTGCTGATTCCGACCGCGCGCAAAGAGCCGCTGCTGGGCGCGCGGATCAACGTCCTCGGCACGCTGCACGTGTTCGAAGCGGCGCGCCGTCACGGCCTCAGCGGAATCGCGTACGCCTCGAGCGCCGCCGTTTTCGGCCCGCATGACGGCGTTCACCCGTCGCCCGAGTCCCACTACGGCGCATACAAACTCTGCAACGAAGGCAACGCGCGCGCATACTGGTACGATGCCGGCGTGCGCAGCGTCGGGCTACGGCCGGCCACCGTCTACGGACCCGGGCGCGAAATCGGCGTGACGGCCGACCCGACGCTCGCGATGCGCGCCGCCGCCGAAGGCCGGCCCTACACGATCCGCTTCACCGGCTCGACCGGGATGGACTACGTCGAGGACGTTGCGACGATCTTCGCGCGCGCCGCGACCGAGACGCCCGACGGTGCGTTCGCCTTCAGTCTGCAGGGCCGGCTCGCAACGATCGACGAGGTGCTCGCCACGATTCGTACGGTAGTTCCCTCCGCCGACGTCCGCGCGGAAGGCGCGCCGCTGCCGATCGCCGCCGAGGTCGACGAGTCGCCGATGCTCGCGCGCTTTCCCGGCGTTCCGCGTACGTCGCTCGAGGACGGAACGCGCGCGACGATCGACTTCTACCGCCGCGCGGCCGTCGTCCCTCAGACCACGTCGGCGTCGTAGATCACGCGAATCGTTCCGACCCGGCGCGACTGCGCGAAGATCCCGACCGAAAGGTCGTTGTACACCACGCCCGTGTCGCGCGCGTAGGTGAAGATCGCGTAGGGGCGGATCTCCGGCTGGGTCAGCGCGGAGCCGCGCCGGCGGAACTCCTCGTACGACAACCGCTTGGGAAGCGCATCGGCGGCTTCGCCGAGGCCGACCCGCGCGCAGCGCAGGCTGAGCGGATCTTCGAAGAACCGCTTGATCCGATTGTTCTCGAGATCCGTCTCGCGCACGCCCGTCCAATCACGCCGGCACTCACGGTAATGCCCGAAGCAATACCCGTTGAGGTCGACCGCGAACATCGCTTTGATCGCCGCGTGACGCGGCACCGCCGCGTCGATGAGCGCATCGATCCCCTCGTCGACCGCGCGATCGTAACGCGTCTCGAATTTCGGCGGATCGAAACCGCTCGGCGGAACCTTCGTCACGTCGAACAAACGGGCGAGCCGGGCGATCGCCGGACCGGTCAACTCCACGTAGCGCGTATCGAAGCAGTCGTCGAGCCGAATCGAGCCGTTGGCGATCGCCGCGTCGAACACGGCATCCATCTGTGCCGCGACCGCGATCCCGACGTCGCGGATCGTTTCGGCGACGGTGCCGAGCGGGCGGCGCGCGGCGAGCGCATGCGCCCGCATGCCGAGCAGCACGAGGTCGAGCCGGCGGCCGTCGGTGGCCGCGGTGTTGTCGCGCTCGACGGTGCGCAGCGCGCTCTCGGTCGCGACGCGCACTTGGGCCAGCGCGGTAAGTTGCTGTTCGACGATCCCGGCGACTGCGGCGGCCTGCTCGAGCGTGCCGCCGACCTCGCGGCTCAGTTCGCCGACCGTCGCCTGCATCCGCGCGGTCTCGTCCCGCACCTCGCCGGTCCGGGCGACCGCATCGGCTGTGCGCGCCGACATCGCGCGGCTCGCGTCTGCGACACCGCTGATGACGCCGCCGATTTCCTGGGTAGCGCGCGACGTGGTGGACGCCAAGCTGCGAATCTCGTCGGCGATCACGCCGAACCCCGCGCCCGCCAGTCCGGCATGCGCCGCTTCGATCGCGGCGTTGAGCGAGAGAAGTGTCGTTTCGCTCGAGATCGTGTCGATCAACCCGAGGATCACGGTGGCGCGCTCGCCGGCACTGGCCGTCGTCGCGACGGACGCCTCCGCGTTCTGCACGCTCTCGCGGACGCGAGCGACCCGCTCCAGGCACTCCCGCAGCTCGTCGACGGAATTCGCGAACCCGGCCCGCATCGCGTCCAGCGACGAGCGCATGCGGTTCGACGCCGTCGACGCCGCGGCGGCACCGGCCGCCGTTTCGTCGATCCCGCTCATGGTCGCGCCGAGCTGCACGTGCAGCGAAGCCAGAGCGCTTTCGATCGACCGCCATTCGTAGCCGTTGCGGGCGATCGACACGGCGATCGTGGTCACCAGACCGAGAATCTCGCGCTCGTCTTCGTCGATGCGGCCACGCAGCGCCTCGGCCGCCTCGCGCAAGCCGGCCGGCAGCTCCGAGAGATCGACCGCGGCGTACGTGCCCGTATCGCGCACGTCGCCCAGCCGGTATGCGCTCACCGTGCCCGCCAGACGCGAGAGCGCTTCGGATATCGCGAGCTGCGCGGCGCGTTCGGCAGCGGTCGATATTTCTTCCGCATGCCGGGCGATCTGTTCGACGCCGTGCGCCAGCGACGAGAGGTTCGCGCTCTGTTCCGCCGCGATCGCCGCGACGTCTTCGATCGCCCGGTCGAGCTCGCGGACCTGCGCTCGCGTCTCGGTCGTGCGCGAACGCGCCGCATCGAGATCGCGGGCCAAGCCGCGCACGAGCACGGCGGACTCGGTGATGGCGCTCGCGACCTGTGCGCTCGCGGCGTGGAACTCTTTCTCGATCGCAGCGACGTTGCGCGCGGAATCGCCGGTCGACGACGCCAGAGTGCGCACCTCTTGCGCGACGATCACGAATCCCTTGCCGCTCTCGCCCAGGTGCGCCGCTTCGATCGCCGCGTTGATGCCGAGCAGCGTCGCTTGGCGGGCGATGCTGCGCAGCTGATCGAGGAACGCCGCGATCCCGCGCGCTCCCTGATCGAGCGAAGCGGCGAACGCGGCGGCTTCTTCGACGCTGCCGCCGAGCGCGTCGAGCTGGGAGAGCACGGTGGCGATCCCCACGTCGTAGCGGTCGGCGGAAGCGGCCATGGTCGTGGTGAGGACGTGCAACTGCTCAGTGGTGTCCGCGACGTGCGCGGCGCCGCGATCGATCTCGCCGATCGCGGCGGCCGCTTGCTCAACCACCGCGCTCTGCTCCGCGGTGTTCGCAACGACCTCGGCCAGCTGATCGGTATTCAGCGAGGCGGTTTCCACTGCCGCATGGACGATCTCGCGAAAATCGAGCATCTCCCGCCGCAGCGCGGCGAGAAACCGCTCGACGATCGCGGCGTCGTGCGGGACCAAACCGACATCGGCGAGGTCTTGGGTGAGATCGCGGCTCTGCGCGAGGCGCCGTAACACGGCCGCGCCCCGCGCTTCAACCTCGTCTCCCCGCGGCTCGGGGATCCGTTCCACCATTGCGTCTAGTATCGGCGAGTTGGCCGAGGATTGCCAGCCCGCGAGGTTCGCGCGTCGTAAAGAAAGTGAGCCGTCCCCCGGGCTCAGCCGGCGAGCAAGCGCAACAGGGTGTCCTCCGGAGCCGGTCGCCCGTACAGAAAACCTTGCGCTCGGTCGCAGCGCTCGTCGTCCAGCCACGCACGCTGCGCCTCGGTCTCGACGCCTTCGGCCTGCACGACCCGACCCAGCCGGTGGGCCAGAACGATCGTCGCGCTCGCGATCGCCGTCGCTCGGGCGTCGTGTTCCAACGCCGCGATGAACGAGCGGTCGATCTTGACGATGTCGGAGGGGAGATCGCGAAGATACGACAGCGACGAATACCCCGTACCGAAGTCGTCGAGCGCGACGCGCACGCCGAGCGCACGGCACTCGGAGAGCACGGCCGTGACGGCGGCGAGGTCGCGCAGCGCCGCGGTTTCGGTGATCTCCAGCTCCAGGGCCGCCGGGGGAACCCCGGCCTCGCGCGTGGCGAAACGTAGCCGGTCGATGAACGCCGTGTCCTGCAACTGGGTACTCGCGACGTTGATCGCGACGGCGATGCCATACCCGGTGTCGGCAAGCTGCCGGGCCAGCCGCGCCGCCCGCCGCATCACCCACATTCCCAGCGCGACGACGGAGTCGTTCTCTTCGGCCAGCGGGATGAACGCATCGGGCTGCAGCAGCCCGTACACGGGATGCTGCCAGCGCACCAGCGCTTCCACGCCGCAGATCGCGCTGTCACGAACCGTGACGACCGGCTGAAAGTGGAGCAGGAGTTCATCGCGCTCGGCGACGCCGCGCAAGTCGTCGAGCAGCCGGCGGCGCCGCAATCCGGCACCGTCGGCTTCCGGTGCGGTGCGATGCGCCGGCGCGCGCGACTGCGCCTCACGAACGGCGTCGATCGCGCGCAGGAGCGTCACCCCTGCGGGCTCGGCGTCACGTGCCATGGCGATGCCGAGCGCCGGCAACACGACGATCTGGCGACCGTCGAGGTCGAACGGAGCGGCGAACGCGCAACGAACGGCGTCGGCAAGGGCCTCCGCATCGACGGGCGTCGCTTCATCGCCGACCAGGAAGAAGTCGACGTCGACGCCGCGATAGGTGGCGAAGCGAGCCGCCTGCGCGATCCCTTCGATCCGCCGCGCGGTCGCGGCGACGACGGCCGCGCCACGACTGTGGTCGAACGTCGCGAGCAGTCCGCCGATGTCGACGTGGAGCGCCAGCAGCGCGAACGGCCGGCGTGCGGTGGCCAAGTCCGCGCAGCGCTCCCGCAGACGTTCTTCCATCGGGAGGCCCGTAAGCCGGCAGTGAAAGGCAAGGCGCTCGATCGAGCGCTCCTGCATCTCGTCACGCAGCGACTGCGCGAACAGCGCGGCGAGCAGTTCCACGTAGGCGAGATCGTCGTCGGCGAACGGATGCGGTTGTGCGGTGCCGCCGCCCATCGTCAGCACGTACGCGTCGTCGCCAGCAACCCGGATCGGCGTGCCGACGTAGCGACCGACGTTCCGCTCGCGCACTTGCAGATGGTCCGCGAACTCCGGATCAGCGTTGAGGTCGGCGACGGCGATCGTCGCACCGCGTTCGTACACCGCGTTCGCCAGCAACTCGCGCACCGGCGTCGGATGCGTGACCGGTTGGCTCGTCTCGCCGCTCAGGTTGAGGGACGTCACCGGATACGCCACGCCGCCGCGAAACTGCGCCACGGAGCCGAAGTCGAGCCCGAGCGCGGTCAGCGCTTCGGCGAGCAGCGCCTGCCGGTCGCGTTCGACGCTCCCCGTCGACCGCGCGACGATGCGGTGCAATGCCGACAGACGTTCGCGCAGGCGAGCCGGATCGGCATGATCGCGCATGTGCGAACGCGACTACGGGAGCGCCGGCGCGTGCCGGCCGATCTCGCGTTGGAATGCCAACGTGATGATGATGAAGGCGACCCCGACCAGCGCGACCGTGCCGCAGTTCAGCGGGAGCTGCGCGCGGGGATCGGCGCCGCCCGGGAACAGAAAGCGTGCCAAAAGACGCACCGCGAGCGCCGCGATCCAGATGCCGAGCGTGACCCGCGACCCGCGAACGCGCACGGCGTTCCGCTTGTCGGCCGGCGTGAAGGTCGTATTGCGCACGATCGCGACGCCGGTGACGACGCCGAGCAGCGCCCCAGCAGCCAGAGAGACCAGCATGATGCCGTCGTCGCGACCGTTGATTCCGGCAGTCAGGACGACGAGATAGGCGGTCAGCGCGACGAAGATCGCCGGGCGGATCCACATGCCCGGCGACGTGATGGTGCGTTCGCGCAACTCGCGGAAGGCGAAGCGGAACACGACCAGGACGGTCACTGCGAGCGGCAGCAACGTGGTCAGCGCCCGCGACTCCATGCTACGCCGCGCCGCCGAGATACGCCGCGCGGACGGCCTCGCTCGCGGCGAGCTCGGCGGCCGGACCGCTGTGCACGATCGTCCCGACTTCGAGCACGTAGCCGCGTCGGGCGACCGCGAGGGCCTGGCGGGCGTTCTGTTCGATCAGCAGGATCGTCGTCCCGCGCGCGTTGATGTCGCGGATCACGGCGAAGATCGTCTGCACGAGTTTGGGTGAGAGCCCGAGCGACGGTTCGTCGAGCAGCAGCACGCGCGGACGCGACATCATCGCGCGCGCGATAGCGAGCATCTGCTGCTCGCCGCCCGACATCGTTCCGGCTTTCTGCGCGAACCGCTCGCCGAGCCGCGGGAAGATTTCGAGGACCCGCGCGGTATCCTCGGCGATCTCCGCTTTCGACGTGCGCGTGTACGCGCCGAGCTCGAGGTTCTCGCGCACCGTCATGCGCGGAAAGACGTGGCGGCCTTCGGGCGAGTGGCTGATCCCGGCGCGCACGATCTCGCTCGGAGGGAGCCGGCCGATCTCGCGGCCTGCGAAGCGAATCGCGCCCGATGCCGGACGGACCAAGCCGCTGATCGCCCGCAGCGTCGTCGTCTTCCCGGCGCCGTTGGCGCCGATCAGCGTCACGATCTCGCCCTCTTCGACCGTCAGCGATATCCCCTCGAGCGCCGTGATGCGCCCGTACCTCGCGACCAGGTTGTCGATTTCGAGTAGCGCCACGTTAGCGTCCCGCCTCGGGAGTTCGCGCACGAAACCTCACTCGGCTTTTCCCCCGGGCTCTTCGTCGCTCTTCGGTCACAACGCTACGGCGTTGCTCCCTCATCCCTCCTCGATCCGGAGGAAGATCCTTCGCGATCTTTCGCACGGAACTCCCGAGGCGGAACACTACGCCGCATCTCCGGGGGCGCCCAGGTATGCTTCGATCACTTTGGGATCGCGGCGGACGTCGGCGGGCAGGCCTTCGGCGATCTTATCGCCATGGTCGAGGACGGTGATGCGCTCGGAGAGTTCCATCACCAAGCCCATGTCGTGCTCGATGAGGAACACCGTGACGCCGCGTTCGCGAATCCGGCGAATGAGGACGACCAGCTCGTCCTTCTCGGTCGGGTTCATCCCCGCCGCGGGCTCGTCGAGCAGCAGCAGTTTCGGGTTCGAGGCGAGCGCGCGGGCGATCTCGAGCCGCCGTTGGAAGCCGTACGCGAGGTTGCGGGCGTAGTTCTCCGCATACTTCTCGAGACCGACGAAGCGCAGCAGCTCCAGCGCCCGTTCGCGCGCGACCGCCTCTTCGCGACGCTGGCTGGGCGTGTGCAGCAGCGAGTCGACGAGGTTCGCTCTCAGTCGCGCGTGTTCGCCGGTGAGAACGTTGTCGATCGCAGACATGAACGCGAAGAGCCGGATGTTCTGAAAGGTCCGCGCGATGCCGAGCGTCGTGATCGCGCTCGTGCTGCGGCCGGTGATGTCGCTCCCATCGAAGATGATGCGGCCGGCGCTCGGCTTGTAGATCCCGGTGATCAGGTTGAACGCAGTCGACTTGCCGGCCCCGTTGGGCCCGATCATCGCGACGATCGAGCCGGCATCGATCGAAAAGTTCAGCGCGTTCACCGCGACCAGGCCGCCGAAACGCTGCGTCACGTCCTGCATCGTCAAGAGCGGCGTCACGTCACGCTCTCCGTGTAGAGGGTCTGCTCGCGCGCGGCCGCCGTGGGATCCTCGTCGGCGGCGTGCAGCTCCGCTTTGCGCTGGCCGCTCGGAATCAAGCCTTCCGGCCGGAACAGCATCATCATCACCAGGATGACGCCGTAGATCAAGAAACGCGAGTTGGTCAGGTCGACGTTGATGTTGAGCCCGTGCAAGAAGTTCGTCCCTTGCGGGAGCACGAACCGTTCGAGCGCCGAGAGGATCAGGCTGCCGACGATCACGCCGGGGATGTTCCCCATCCCGCCGAGCACGAGCATGGCGAGGATGAACACGCTGACGTTGAACCCGAACTGATCGGGCGAGACGAGCTGCAGCTTCGAGGCCAGAGCACAGCCGGCCAAGCCGCTGAACGAGGCCCCCATCGCGAACGCCGCGAGCTTGGTCGTCGTCGTGTTGATCCCCATGTGCGCGGCGGCGAGCTCGTCTTCGCGAATCGCCATCCACGCACGTCCCAGGCGGCTGGTGCGCAAGTTGTTCGCGACCCAGACCGCGAGCGCGATCAGGCCGAGGACCATGAAGTAGTACGGCAGCGCATCGAAGCCGAACTTGTAGCTGAAGATCGCCGGCTGATCGAGCGAGCCGATCCCGTTGGGGCCGCCGGTCCACTGCGAGAGGTTCAGGAACGTCTGCGGGACGATCTCGCCGAACCCGAGCGTCACGATCGCCAGGTAGTCGCCGCGCAGCCGCAGCGTCGGTGCGCCGAGGAGGATGCCGAACGCCGCCGCGATCCCGGACGCGATGAACAGCAGCAGCCAGAACGGCAGATGGATGCCGAACTGCGGTGACGCCAGCATCGCGAACGAGTACGAGCCGATCGCGAAGAACGCGGCGTACCCGAGATCCAGCAGTCCGGCGAAACCGACCACGATGTTGAGGCCGAGCGCGAGCAGCACGAAGGCGCCGGCGTCGGCCAGGAAGTTCGTGAACCCGCCGTTGTGACCGAGGAACGGCAGCACCAGCGCGACGGCGAATGCCAGCGCCGTCTTTCCGCGCTGCGTGCGCAGCGGCGCCGGAAGGCTCGAACCGATCCTGGCTGCGAGGCTCATACTTTGTTCGGCAGCGCTTCGCCCAGCAGCCCGGACGGACGGAAGATCAGCACGATCACGAGCACCGAGAAGACGACGACGTTCGACCACTGATCGCCGATGAATTGCGTCGTCATCGCCTCGATCAGGCCGATCAGAAAACCGCCGAGCATCGCGCCGGCCAGGTTACCGATCCCGCCGAGGACCGCGGCGGTGAACGCCTTGAGCCCGGCGCCGAACCCGTTGAAGAACCACGTCGAACCGTAGTAGACGCCCGAGACGAATCCGGCCGCTCCGGCGAGGGCGGAACCGATCAGGAACGTCAGCGCGATCGTCGTGTTGATGTCGATGCCCATCAGCTGCGCGGCATCCTTGTCCTGGGCGGTCGCCCGCATCGCCTTGCCGAGCTTCGTGTTGTAGACGAAAGCTTGCAGCACGACCATCAAGACGATCGCCAGCAGGATGACCATGACTTGCTTGGCCTGGATCGTCACCGCGCCCAGCGTGAACTCGGGGTTCGGGATCACCGCCGGGAACGGGATCGGCGATGGACCCTTCCAGTACAGCATCAGGTTTTCGAGGATGAACGACATCCCGATCGCCGTGATGAGCGGTGCGAGCTTGGGCGCGTTGCGCAGCCGCCGGTAGGCGAGCCGCTCGATGATCACGCCGGTGAGCCCGCACAAGATCATCGCGCCGAAGATCGTGACCGCTACGACCACGATCAGCATCGGCCCGGTCACGACGCCGGTGACGCCGAGCAGCGTGAGGATCGCCAGCGAGAAGAACGTGCCGAGCGTGTAGACGTCGCCGTGCGCGAAATTGATCAGCTCGATGATCCCATAGACCATCGTGTAGCCGAGCGCGATCAACGCATAGATTCCGCCCAGCGAGAGCCCGTTGACCAACTGCTGGGCGAAAAGAACCGGGTCGAAGTGCAAGCCTGGTGACCTAGCTCTTCAGTTGAATGACGTCGATCACGACCTTTTTTCCGCCTCGCACGTTGAGCAGCGAGAGGACGGGGGACGTGGTGTCACCGTTGGCGTCGAATCCGACCTTGCCGATCGGCGACTCGAACTCTTTGGTCGCCGCGATATATTTGAGCACGTCGCCGCGGGTCGGCATCTTGCCGCCGTTATCGGCGATCGCTTTCTCGAACGCGGCGATCTCGATCTTCGCCGCGGTGTACGCGTTGGCGGAATACGGGCCGACGTCGCTCTTGAAGCGCGCCTTGTACGCATCGACGAACGACTTCGCCGAGGGGAGTTTCGTCGCGTCCGGCGACGCCACGGTCATGTACGAACCGTTCGCCGAGTCGCCGGCCTGCTTCTCGAACTCGTCGTCCGAGATGCCGTCGCCGCCGAGGAACGGCGTCTTCCCCAGGCCGACGTCGGCCATCTGGCGCCGGATCAGCCCGCCGCCGGTCGACGTGTTGCCGCCGAAGAAGACCGCGTCCGGGTTCTGCGCTTTGATCTTGGTGAGCAGCGCCTTGAAGTCGACTTGGTTCGCGGTGATGTGCTCGTGGCCGAGCACGGTGCCGCCGAGCTGGCGGAACGACGCGTCGAACACGTCGGCGAGCCCCTTCCCGTACGTCTCGTTGTCGTCGATGACGAAGATCTTCTTCAGCTTCAGCCGGTCGGAGGCGACCTGAGCCAGCGCGGCGCCTTGCTTGGCGTCGCGGGTGCACACGCGGAAGTACGAGTTGACGTCGGGGTGCGCGGTGCGCAGCTTCTTCGCGTCCTCACCGATCGTCAGGCCGTCGTTGGTGTTCGAGGGCGAGATCTGTGCGAGGCCGGCGTCGTTGGTCAGCGGGATCTCGGACTTGGCGACGTTCGAGTTGAACGGGCCGACCATCGCGAGCACGGCCGAGTCCGAGATGAACGTCTTGACGTTCTGGGCGCCGGCCGCCGGGTCATGCTTCCCTTGCACCGCGTCGTCCAGCAGCGACGTGTCGAGCTTGAACTTGCCGCCGGCGAAGCCGTTCTGGTTGGCTTCCTCGACCGCCAGGACGGCGCCGTTCTGGGTCGGGAGCCCGATCGAGGCGTCCGCACCGCTCACCGGCAGGTCGACCCCGATCTTGATCGTGCCGCCCGACGCCCCGGAGGACGCGGAACTGCTCGACGAGGAGCCCGAGGAAGTGCACGCCGACAACGATGCCGCGAGGGCGACCGCGAGAATGGCCTGGGGGACGGACAAACGCATACCACGACTCCTGGATTGGGAGCGAATCGGGGTCGGATACGCTTTCACACCCCCCGGAGCCTGTCGCTCGCGCTCCCGTCGTTGCGATCCGTGCTCCGTCATTGCGAGCCGTGCCCTGTCATTCCGAGCTCGTCGAGGAACCCCCGGGGTCGTCCTGAGCGAAGTCGAAGGCGAGCCGCAACCTCGATGGCCCAGGGATGACGACAGCGCCCGACACCGTGTAGGGGAACGTTCGTCAAGAACGTTCCCCTACCTCACACATATGAGGATGACGAGAGGGAGCGCTACGGCTCGATCGCGAGCGCGTACGGCTGTTTGATGCCCGTGGTGATCGGGTTGATCTTGGCGGTCAAGCCGAGGTTGAACTCGAGGACGCTGTTTCCGCCCAGATCGAACGTGTAGATGCCGTTCGTGCCGAAAGCCAGGGACCGCGGGACGGAGCTGGTGTTCGTATCGGCAACGTCGATCGCGATGCTCGCCGAGGCCGACGTCGCGCCCGCGGCGACGAAATACATGCGCGAGGAGCAGAAACAGCCCTGGGCGGCCCAAGTGCTGACGTATTGGTTGCCGGATGCGTCCGTGATGAGGGCACTCGGAACGTTCGGCGAGTTGTTGACCTGCAGCGAATGGGAGGCGCCGGTGCTGATCGGCGGCGCGTACTCGTCGAGCTGGTACGACTGACCGTCGCTGACGAACAGGTCGCCGGACGGGTCGAGCGCCAGTTCATCCGGTGAGCCGATCCCCGACAGCGTCACGGCCGGGCTGGGGCTGCCGCTGATCGGCGCGGCGTACTTCCACACGAACGAGTTGTAGTCGTCGGAGACCCACAAGTCGCCGTTCGGGGCGACCAACAGCGCTCTGAGGATCGAGAAGGCTCCTGAGGTGGGGTTGAACGTCGCGACGGGCGCGCCGGTGTACGGCGGCACGTACGCGGCCAGGGCTGTCGGAGTTGCCGAGCCGGTCGCCGAGGTAGAGCGTCCCGTTGCTCGCGATCGCCATCACGCCGCCCGGGAACGGGATCGTCGGCCCCGGCGTCAGCGAAGGCGCGATGAACTCGCGCGTCGTCCCGAGGTTGGCGTTGTAGACGAAGATGTCGCCGGCCGCGTCGGTGATAAGGTCCCGCGGCCCGTTGATCGCCGAGCCGGTGATCGTCTGCAGAGGCGCGTTGCCGCCGTCGGCGTAGATCGCAACCGAGTCGGAGCCGCCGTTGCACGAGCCGCCCAGCGCAATCGTGTTCGCTGGGCTGCGTGGATCGTGAACCCGATGTTCTGGCCCGTCGAGAGCACGTTGCCGGTCGCGGTTTGCGTCCCCGCGTTGTAGCCATCGTAGCTCGAGAGCGACGCGGTGTAGCTCCCTGGCGAGAGCGCAAGTTGCAGCGTGCACTGCGTGCTCGCCAGCGTGCTGATGCAGCCGCCGGAGGTCGACGTGAGCGGAACCGTCTGGTTCACCGGCGTCGGGCCGGTGATGGCGAGCGTCATCGCTTGCGTCGCGGGAGACACGTATCGCGGCCGCCGCATGCCGTCGCAAGCAGCAGCAGCGCGAGGGCGTGAGGCTTCGACCCGCGCAGAAAAGCGCAACCGTTCGTCATGAAAGATCCTCGCAGCAAGCAACCACCCGGTGCGGGCAACCTTTCTAGCGCCTAACGAGGACCCTTCGCCGGGATCGTGGCCGCGCGTTTACACCCCCGCCAGTTCCCTCACTGCGGCGGCGTTGAAGTAGGCGGCGCGCGGGTGGTGGATGACGATTGCGGCGGTCGACTGCTCCGGCATGATTTGGAAGGCAGAGGTCAGCGAGGCGCCGATCGCCTTCTCGACGTCGAGCAGGCGCCATAGCGTGCCGTGCTGCTCGAGGTCGGGACACGCACCGTAGCCCCACGAGTAGCGTTTTCCGCGGCCGTCGGGAACGCCCAGCTCCGCGCGGACGCGGTGGTGCATGCGCTCGGCGAGCGCCTCGGCCGACTGCACGCAGAAACCGTGCAGGTAGTACGCCTCACTGTAGTCGTTCGCGGCCTGCAGCGCGTCGATGCGGCGCGAGGGTTCCTCGCCGACGGTGACGACTTGGAGCGCGATGACGTCGCTCGCGCCGCCGTCCACGGGTTCGCGCAAATAGTCGGCCAGACACAGATGTTCGCCGCCGACCTGACGCGCGAAGTTGAATCGCGCGATCTCTTTGGACGGCTGCTGCGGATCGAACACGATCACGTCGTCGCCGCTTCCGGCCGCGGGGAAATACCCGTACACCGAGCGTGCTTCCAATAAGGGCTCGCGCTCCGCGAGCGCTTCGTAGCGGCGCAGACGCGGCTCGAACTCTTCGGCGACGAGCCGTTCCCAGTCCTCACCCTTCGTGCTCGCGCCGCCCCATGACAGACGGTAGAGGCTCTTGAGGTCGAAGCACGGCCACAGCTCGCGCGGGTCGACGTGTGCGATCGTGCGCGCTCCGAGGAACGGCGGTAGCGGAACGTCGGCGACGCCGACCTCCGCGCGCGCCGTGCGGCCGCTGATCGCCGGCGCGGCGGCGGCTCCGCTATCCTTCACGCGCAGCGCTTCGGATTCGATCCGCACGCGATCGACCAGCGTCGCCCGCGCTACGTCGTCGGTGAGCGCGTCGAGCAGCTCGAGCCCTTCGAAGGCGTCCTTCGCGTAGAACACGCCGGGGTCGAAGAAGCGCTCCGGCGCGAAGGCGGTGCGGCGGCCGAAGTCGCGGTTGATCGCGGCGCCGCCGATGACGACCGGATAGGCGAGGCCGCGCGAGACCTGCTCCTTCACCAGCGTCGGCATCTGCTTCGACGTCGACACGAGCAGCGCGGAGAGGCCGATCGCGTTCGCGCTCACCTCGACCGCCTTGTCGAGAATCGTGCCGACGGGAACCTGCTTGCCCAAGTCGTGCACGGTGTAGCCGTTGTTCGAGAGGATCGTGCCGACCAAATTCTTGCCGATGTCGTGCACGTCGCCGAACACGGTTGCGAGCACGATGATGCCCTTGCTCGTCCCTTCCTTGCGCTCGAGGAATTGCTCGAGGTGTGCGACGGCCTTCTTCATCACTTCAGCCGATTGCAGCACGAACGGCAGGATCAGTTCGCCCGCGCCGAACTTGTCGCCGACTTCTTTCATCGCCGGCAGCAGCACGTTGTTGAGGACGTCGACGGGACCGCGGTGCTGGAGCGCCTCGTCGATCTTCGCTTCGATGCCGTCCTTGCGCCGCCGCAGGATCGCGTTGTGGATGCGCACCTCGACGGGCGCGTCCGCGTCGTCGACCAGGGCGGCGGCAGCGTCCTTCGAGACGACTTTCGACTCGAAGTGTTCGATCACGCGCTGCAGCGCGTCGGGCCGCCGATTGAGCACGAGGTCTTCGCAGAGCTCGCGCTCTTCGACGTTGATCTCGGCGTACGGCGTGATCTCGGCGGGGTTCACGATCGCCATGTCGAGCCCGGCTTCGGTGCAATGGTGCAGCATCACCGAGTTGAGCACGTGCCGCGCCGCCGGCTTGAGGCCGAACGACACGTTCGAGACGCCGAGCGACGTCAGCACACCCGGCAGCTCGCGCTTGATGAGGCGGATGCCCTCGATCGTCTCGACGGCCGAGTCGATGTACTCGGCGTCGCCGGTCGCCAGCGTAAACGTCAGGTCGTCGAAGATCAGCGCGCCGGCCGGAATGCCGTACTCATCGACGACGATGTCGTAGATGCGCCGCGCGACCTCGAGCTTGCGCTCGGCGGTCTTCGCCATCCCGGTTTCGTCGATCGTCAGCGCGACGACGGCCGCTCCGGCTTCCTTGACGAGCGGCATCACGGAGTCGACTTTCTGCCGGCCGTTCTCGAGGTGGATCGAATTGACGACCGGACGGCCGGCGTAGATCTTGAGCGCGGCTTCGATGACCTTCGGTTCGGTCGAATCGATGACCAGCGGCGCTTCGACCGACTGCGCCAGGCGCTTGACGATCGTCGCCATCTGCCCGTCTTCGTCGGTGCGTTCGGTGAGCGCCGTGCAGATGTCCAGCAGATGCGCGCCGCCTTCGACCTGCGCGCGCGCGACCAGCGTGATCTCGTCGTAGTCGTCGGCCAGCAGCAGGCGTTTGATCTTACGCGAGCCTTGGCTGTTGACGCGCTCGCCGATCAGCAGGACCGTGCCTTCTTGTTTGAGCGCGACCGCCGTCATCGCGGACGCCGCGAGCTGCAACGGCTGCGGTGTCGGGATGCGCGGCGTGTGCCCGGCCTTCGCGAGCGCGTCGACCGCCGCGCGAAACGCCGCGATGTGTTCCGGCGTCGTTCCGCAGCAGCCGCCGATCGCGTTGACGCCCAGCTCGCTCACGAACGCTTCGAGCTCGCGCGACATCTCTTCGGCCGTTTCCGGATAGATCGTCTCGCCCTTGGGTCCCATGCGCGGCAGCCCGGCGTTCGGAATCACGCTGACGAAGCAGCGCGACGATTCGACCAGATAGCGGATCGGGTCGCGCATGTGCGACGGGCCGGTCGAACAGTTGAGGCCGATGACGTCGATCGGCAGCGCGTCGAGGGTCGCGCAGACGGCGCTGATGTCGGTGCCGAGCAGCATGCGGCCGGTGACGTCCAGCGTCGCCTGGGCTTGGATCGGAACGCGCCGCGAACCGGCGGCGAACGCCCGCGTGATCCCCGCGATCGCGGCCTTCATCTCGAGCAGATCCTGGCTCGTCTCGAGCAGCAGCAGGTCGACGCCGCCCTCGACGAGCGCGGCGGCCTGCTCCTGGTAGATGTCGGCGAGCTGCTCGAAGGTGATCTTCGAGAGCGCCGGATCGGACGACGAGATCAGCATCCCGGTCGGCCCGAGCGAGCCGGCGACGAAGCGCGGCCACTCCGGCGTCGAGTAGGCGTCGGCCGCCCGGCGGGCGAGCTGGGCGGAGACCAGGTTGATCTCCCACGTCTTCGCGCCGAGTCCGTACTCGTCGAGCTTGAGCCGCGAGGCGGTGAACGAATCGGTCTCCACCGCATCGGCGCCGGCCGCGAAGTAATCGCGGTGGATCTGTTCGATCACGTCGGGCCGGGTCAGCACCAAGGCTTCGTTGCACCCGTGGTACGCCGCTCCGCCGAAGTCTTCGTCGCTGAGGTGCAGCGCCATCAGCTGCGTGCCCATCGCGCCGTCGAAGACCAGGACCCGCTCGCGCAGGGCCGCCAGATAATCCGCCATCCTCTCGATCCTATCCGCTCCTCCTCGCTACAGGGTGCCGGAAATGTCCACGCCAGTCGAAATCGAATCAATTGGACAGGCCCGGAATATCAGCGCGGATGTCCAATCGCTTTCAGCGTGGCGGGAATTGGACAGCTCGCTGGTCGGATCGACGCGCTCGCTGCCCTCGTGCGGAGCGCGATGCCTTCTCCTGCGCTGCGCGACACGTACGCCGCGCTCCGGCGCGACGAGATCGCGGGATCGGCGCGCCTGGCCGGCGCCTCGCTCGACCTGGTTGAAGTGCGGGCGCTGCTGGAGAGAGGTCGGGCGGTGGGCGGTCACCGCTTGAGCGACTACCTGCTCGTCAGCGGCTATGCTGAGGCCGCCGCGTGGAGCGCGCAGCAAGGTCTGCGCCGCACCGCCGTGACGAGCCAGGATCTGCGCACACTGCACCGGCTCGCGACCCGCGCGACCGCCGAGGATGCGGGCGCCTGGCGTACCAAAACGGTGCCTCCGCTGGTCGGAGGTACCGTCCCGCCGCCGCACTGGCTCGTCCCGTTCGAGACGGAGACGTACGTCGGGCGCCTCGCGCTCGGCGCCGACGACCCCGCGCCGCTGGCGCTCGCCCGTGCCATCGCGCGGCTGGTACGCCTGCAGCCGTTCCCGCATGCGAACGGGCGCGTCGCGCGACTGGTCGCCAACCTGCTGGCCTACCGCCGCGGCCTGCCGCCGATCGTCCTCGACGCTCGTGGCCGGCGCGCCTACGCCGGGGCACTCTCGGCCGCGCTCGCCGGCGACCCGACGCCGCTCGCCATAGTCGTCGGCCGCGCCTTGGCTCGCGCGCTGGAGCGGCTCCGAGACGCCTCGGAAGCAAGCGACGCCCTCCGCCCGCTGACGTCATTTTCGGCCAAGGGCCAGCCGGACGCCCTCTACAAAGCGGCCCAACGGGGCCGGTTGCGCGTGGTCCGGCGGGACGGACGACTCTTCAGTAGCGAACGATGGATCGCCGATTATCAGATGATGAAGCCGGGAGTTACCGGCTCATGACCCGGAAAAAAGAAGGAACGATGAAGGACGCCCACGTCGCCTACGTGTCGATGGAGATTGCCGTTGCCTCCGAGGTTGCCACCTACAGCGGCGGCCTGGGGGTGCTCGCGGGCGACGTGATTCGCGCCGCGGCCGACGCAGGCTATCCGATGGCGGGCGTGACCCTGCTCTATCGCGAGGGCTACTTCCGCCAGAGTCTCGACGAGGCGGGCCACCAGCGGGAGGAGCCGCAAACGTGGCGTCCCGAGGACGCGCTCGAACGCCTCCCCGTCGCCGTCACCGTGCAGATCTCGGGCCGGCCGGTCGTCGTGGGCGCGTGGCGCTACAACGTCGTCGGCTGCGACGGCCATGCCGTTGCGGTCTACTTTCTCGACACCGATCGCGACGAGAACGACGCCGAGGCGCGCGCGCTGACCCGCCGGCTGTACGGCGGCGACCACCGCTACCGGCTCCAGCAGGAAGCGCTGCTCGGCCTGGGGACCGTCGCGATGCTGCACGCCCTGGGCGAAGATCGCATCACGACCTACCACCTCAACGAAGGACACGCGGCGCTGCTGGCGCTCGCCCTGCTCGAGAGGGCGCGCACGGCCGGCTACTCCGCCGAACACGACCTCGCCCACGTCCGCGAGCGCTGCGTCTTCACGACGCACACGCCGGTGGCCGCCGGCCACGACCGCTTCGGACTGGAACTCGCCACGGAAGTTCTCGGCGCGGAGCGGATCGCCACGCTGCGCAGCGCCGGCCTCGTGCACGACGACACGCTCAACATGACCTACCTCGCGCTGCGCGCAACCCGCTTCGCCAACGCCGTCGCCGTGCGGCACGGCGAGGTCGCGCGCGGGATGTTCGACGGGTTCCGTATCGACGCGATCACCAACGGCGTGCACGGCGCGACCTGGACGTCCGCGCCGTTTCGCGACCTGTTCGACCGGCGCATCCCCGGCTGGCGCCGCGACAACTTCGCGTTGCGGCAAGCGATCGGCATTCCGCTCGGCGAGATCGCGTCGGCTCACGACGCGGCGAAACGCGAGCTGTTCGCGCGCGTAGAGCACGCGAACGGGCGCCGCTTGGACCCGCAGCGCTTCACGATCGGCTGCGCGCGCCGCTCGACGGCGTACAAGCGCAACGACCTCATCCTGCGCGACCACGCACGGCTGACCGCCCTCGCGCAGCGCCACGGCGGGCTGCAGTTGGTGTTTGCCGGCAAAGCGCATCCTCACGACGACGACGGCAAGGCGCAGATCGCGCGGATCGTTCGCACCGGAGCGGAACTCGCCGGCATCGTCGACATCGTCTTCGTCGAAGGCTACGACATGACGTGGGGCGGCGCGCTCACCGCGGGCGTCGACCTCTGGCTGAACACGCCGCGCCCGCCGCTCGAAGCATCCGGTACGAGCGGCATGAAAGCGGCGCTCAACGGCGTGCCCTCTCTCAGCGTCGTCGACGGCTGGTGGGTGGAAGGCGCGATCGAAGGCGTCACCGGCTGGTCGATCGATGCCGCGACCGGTGACGACGACGGCTGGGCCGCGCACCAGCTCTACGATCGGCTCGAGCAGCACATTCTGCCCGCGTATACCAAGGACCGCGACGCGTTTCTCAGCGTGATGCGTTCGGCGATCGCTTTCAACGGCTCGCACTTCAACGCGCAGCGCATGCTCGCCGAATATGCGATCGCCGCCTACGACCCAACCGCGAACGACGCCGCCGGCATTCCGCACAACGAACTGCTAGCCGGGTAACGGCGCCTCACCAACTTCTCACCGCCGCCTCAGCGCTGTCCAATGCAGGGCTGTTCGGCGTCGCATACGCTCGCTTCGTACTTTCTCTCTACGAGGTCAGCCCTATGCGGACTCCAGCCCTCGCGGCACTCGTTGCCGCCAGTCTTCTTGCTGCATGCAGCGGCGGCGGCAGCAGCGGTTCGCCCGCGACGATTCCGGTCACGCCGCCCGCGCCGCCCGCCCAGCAACTCAGCCCGCAAGACGTCGCGCAAAGCGGCACGCAAGCGACGTTCGGCGCCGTCGACACGAGTGAAGCCGATGCCAGCGTCGGTAACGGCAGTCTCGGTACCGCGTCGAGCGGCCGCAGCACGCAAAGCGCCGGCTTCGCATGCCGCCATCGTCATTCGCGCACCGTCACCGTCAACGCCGACGGCAGCGTCACGGTCGAAACGATCGCGTACTACGACCAGGCGTGCACGCAGGTCGAACGCGACGCCGTCGCAACCTACGCCTCCAGCGGCGGCACCGCCACGGTTGCGCGCACCGTCACGACCTTCAGCCTCACCCACCAGCAGTTGGGCCAGCGCAAAGAGAATTACACGCTGACCGGCTCGACCACGAACGGCTCGTACACGGTCCGGTCGGCGTTCTACCCCGGCACATCGACAACGCCGCTCTCGCAGTTCGCCCACAGCGCAACGATCACCCCGACGATCTTCACCGGCACCACGGCCCATGTGCTCAACGACGCGAAACCCTCGATCAACGCCGCATACGGCCACCAATTCGCATCGAACGCCACCATCGGCACGGATTCGTCCGGCGACACGACCTACACCGGAACGCGCGACGGCACGTTCTTCAAGGGCGCGCTAGGTGCGCTTTCGATCACGACCGCGCCGCCCTTCACGATCTCCGGCGGCACGCAGCTCGGCACGTCGGCGCTGACCGGAACGATCGCCTTCACCCCCGACGGCACGCTCGCATCGATGAACGTCACCGGTACGCTGGAAAGCGGCAACGCGATCGTCGTCACCAGCACCACCGACGCGACCGGCGCCGTCACCGTGAACGGCACGATCACGTCCGCAACCGGCGCGCCGGTCGCCACGTTCGTCACCGACGCGAGCGGCAACGGCATCCTCACCCTTGCGAGCGGCACTCAGGTACCGATCGTCGACTGGCACGTTCTCTGGAGTTAGTCTCGCCTTTGTCGCATCCGCCCGTCCTTGCTTTGTGGCTTGGGTTGGTCGGGTGCGGGATGGTGTGGTGACGGGGACGCTCCCGGCGCACATCCTGTGCTCTGGTCGCTCGGTGCTCCGTCGCTCTCGCCCCTCCAGGGCTTCGCGACTCCGCAACGCCCCGCCACCACACCATCCCGCACCCGACCAACCCGGGACGATCGTGGCGGCTTCTGCAACACGGCTCGCGCGTTTGCACGACAGTGGCGGACACGATGCGGAACAAAAGTCGGGATCGTATCCTCAGCGCAACACGCACAGCCGAAGGTTACGACCAATCGTCAGCGCCGGTGGATAGCGCCGCGCGCACGCGGCGCCAACTCCACCGTTTGCAATTTTTTTTCTGTGATCGCAAAAGAGACAATCGTCCCCGGCGCAGCATCGTCGCGCACCCGCCGCGCCACGATGCGCAACGGCTACACCGGTGCAGCCTCAGGAGCCGGCGTTCCGGCAACCTCCGGCTCCCGAGCGGTAACCTGATGCTTCCCATGCCCGAACCCGAACCGATCCTCGATGTTGGCGATCAGCACGTACAGCACCGGGGTGATGACGAGGTTGAGGATCGTCGAGACGATCATCCCGCCGAAGACCGCCGTTCCCAGCGAGTTGCGCGACGCGCTTCCCGCGCCTGTGGCGAAGACGAGCGGCGTGACGCCGAGGACGAAGGCGATCGACGTCATGAGGATCGGACGCAACCGCGTTTCGGCGGCGCGGCGAACCGCCGTGACCGCGTCGAACCCTTGTTCTCGGAGCTGGTTCGCGAACTCGACGATCAAAATCGCGTTTTTCGATGCCAACCCGATCAGCATCACGAAGCCGACCTGCGCGAAGACGTCGGTGGTGATGTGACGCACCGCGAGGGCGCCGATCGCGCCGAGGAGCCCGAGAGGAACGGCGAACAGGATGATGAGCGGGTCGGCGAACGATTCGTACTGCGCGGCGAGCACCAGGAACACGAACAGGATGCCGAGGCCGAAGATCAGCGCAGCTTGGCCGCCCGATTCGAGCTGTTCGCGCGAGATGCCGCTCCACTCGCCGACGAAACCGGGCGGGAGGTGCGAGGCGAGGTTCTGCATCGTGTTGATCGCTTCGCCGGTACCGTGGCCGGGTGCCGGGCCGCCGGAGATGTCGATCGAGCGATACAGGTTGAAGTGCGTGATGTTTTGCGGCCCCTGCACTTCGTGAATGTTCAAGAGCGACGCGATCGGCATCGCCGGCTGCGGCTGCTGCCTGCCGTTGACGACGAGCGGCGTGCTCGAACGCACGTAGATCGTGTTCAAGTCGCTCACCAGCGATCGGTACGGCGTATCGGCTTGGACGTACACGCGGTACGCCTTGCCGTTCATGTCGAAGTCGTTGACGTACACTGAACCGAGGTAGACCTGCATCGTGTTGAACAGGTCGGTCAGCGGCACCCCGAGCGAAAGCGCCTGCGAGCGGTTCACGTCGACGAGAACCGTCGGCTTGTCGTTGCGGAACGTGGTGTAGACGCGGAAGAGACCGCTGGTGGGCGCGTTGGCCGGCCCGATGATCTGATACGCGGCCCCGAGCAGCGCGGGGATGCCGGCACCGCCGCGATCCTCCAGCTGGTAGTCGAAACCGCCCTGGAAACCGAGTCCGGGGATCGACGGCGGGTTCAGCGCGAACGCCTGCACGCCCGGCATGAAGAACAGCTGCATGTTGATTCGCTGCAGCACCGCATCGATGCGGTGCTGCGCGCCCGGACGCTCGCCCCACGGCCGCAGGCGAATGAACATCGTCGCGTAGTTCGAGCCGTTGCCGGTGAAGCTGAAACCGGCGGCGTCGAAGACGTCCTGGACCTCCGGCTGCTGCTTGAGAATCGCCTCGATCTTGCGCTGGAAGGTGTGCGTGTAGTCGATCGAAACGCCGGGCGGCGCCTGCATCGCGATGATCGCGAAGCCCTGATCCTCGTCCGGGATGAAGCCGGTCGGCGCGTGCGTGTACGACCATCCCGTCACCACCAGCAGCGCGGCAAACACGGCGAGCACGACGTAGCGGCTGACGATCGTGAAGCGCCGCGCGATGACGATCCGGCTGTCGAGAATGACCGGCAGCAGGCGGCGATAGCCCGCGCGGGTCGCGTTGATGGCGCGGTTCACCGGCCGGAAGATGCGCGGCTCGCGCCTGACGTTGCGCCCGAGCAGCAGCGAGGAGAGGACCGGCGTCAAGGTCAGCGCGCAGAACAGCGAGATCGTGATCGAGCACGCGATCGTCAAGGCGAACTGCTTGTAGAGCTGGCCGGTCGTGCCTGGGAAGAACGCAACGGGAACGAAGACGGCCAGCAGCACGAGCGACGACGCGACGACGGCGCCTTGGATCTCGGCCATCGCTTCGCGCGCCCCCTCGAGCGGCGGCATGCCCTTCTCCTGGATGAAGCGCGCGATGTTCTCGATGACGACGATCGCGTCGTCGACGACGAGTCCGGTCGCGAGCGTCAGGCCGAAGAGCGTGAGCTGATTGATCGAGAACCCGAGCACCTGCATCAGGAAAAACGTCCCGATCAGCGAGACGGGTATCGTCAGCGCCGGGATCAGCGTCGTGCGCCAATCCTGCAGGAACAAGAAGATGACGAGCACGACGAGGAAGATGGCGATCAGCAGCGTGATGACGACTTCTTTGATCGACTCGCGCACGAACTCCGTCGTGTCGAAGGCGATGTTGTAGTGCATTCCGGCCGGGAACTTGGCCGCGAGGGTGTCGAGCGTGTCGCGCACTTGCTTTGAGACCTGGAGTGCGTTGCCGTTCTGCAATTGCAGCACGCCCATACCGACGCCGTCTTTACCATCGAACCATAGCCCGCCGCCGTAGCTCTCGGCGCCGAGCGTGACCCGGCCGATGTCGGAGACCCGCACGAACCCGCCGTCCGGCGTCGTGCGCAGGATGATGTTCGCAAACTCCGTCGCGCTCGTGAGGCGGCCGATCGCGCGCACGCTGTACTCGTACGGCTGATTGCCGTTGGTCGGCGGAGCGCCGATCGAACCGGCGGCGACCTGCACGTTCTGTCCCTGCAGCGCCGTCACGACGTCGCCGGCGGTCAGGTTGTTGTCGGCCAATCTCTTCGGGTCGACCCACAACCGCATCGCGTACTTGCGCTCGCCGAATATGAGCACGTCGGAGACGCCGACGACGCGCTTGATGTCGTTGACCACGTTGTTCTCGAGGTAGTTGGTCATGAAAATGGAGTCCCACCGCTTGTCGGTGGAAGTGAAACCTATTGCCATGACGAACGTGCCGGAGTTCTTGGCGACGGTAACGCCGGTCAGCTTGACCTCATTGGGCAACCTGCCCTGGGCGAGGTTGACCGCGTTCTGCACGTCGTTCGCCGCTTGATCGAGACCGCGGTCGAGGTTGAACGTACAGGTGATCTGGGAGGTCCCGTCGCTGCCGCTCTGCGAGCTGATGTAGCGCAGACCTTGGACGCCGTTGATCGCCTGTTCGAGCGGCGTCGTTACCGACGACTCCACCGCTTCGGCGCTCGCGCCGGTGTAGATTGCGGTCACCGTCACCGTGGGCGGCGCGATGTTGGGATACTGCGCGATCGGTAAGATCGGGATCGAGATCAGTCCCAGCAGCAGGATCACCAGCGACGCCACCGATGCGAAGATCGGCCGTCTTAAGAAAAACTCGGTCACGAAACGTTCGACCTCGGAGAGAAGGAAGGGGTTGCCGTCAGGAGCGCCTCGACGCGCCGCCTGCCGCGCGCGATGCGTGAGGCAGCCGTGCGAAGCGGAACTCCGAGGCGTTCGCCGACCGCGCCGGCGGTGAGGCCGCCGAGCGCGTGGAGCGCGAGGGCCGGCTCGTGACGCACCGCGTCGACGGCCCAGCCGTCCGCGGCGCGCGCCAGCGCGACGTCTTCCGCCGAAGGTGCCAATTCAGCGCGCGCGGAGGGTACCGCTTTGCGGGAACGCGCCGCGGCGATGGTGAGCGCCTTGCGGCGCGCGATCGTCACGAGCCACGGCAAGGGCCGGCGCGCGGGATCGAACCGGCCGCGCGATCGCCACGCGGCGAGGAACGCTTCCTGTAGCGCGTCGTCCGCGTCGTCCGGGTCGCCTGTGACGCGAGCCGCCACGCTCCGCACGGACGGTGCATACCGTTCGAACCAGGACCCGATATCGGGGACCGCCGCTCTTGTCGCCATAGTGTCAATCGGTTATACTCATCGAAGATGGTACATGTCAAGTAACGGCGGCCATGCCTGGCTGGCACTGCTCGACCTGATGCGCTCGCAGAAATCGCACGTCAACGCGGCGATGGCGCAACTCGATTTGACGATGCAGCTGGCCCACGCGATGTACGTCGTTCCACGTGAGGGCATGACGATGCGTGAACTCGCCGGCGAGCTGGCCTGCGACGCGTCGAATGCCACCGGGCTCGTCGACCGGCTCGAGCGCCGCGGGCTCCTGGAGCGCCGCGCCGACGAGGCGGACCGGCGGATCAAGCGGGTGTGCTTGACCGCCGCCGGGCGGCGCCTGCGCGAAAAGATCGAGGCGCGCTTTCGCCGGGCTCCGCCGGCGATCGCCGCGCTCAGTCCACTCGACCAAAAGGTCTTGCGCGAGATCCTCGAGCGCGCGCTCGCGAACGCCGAGGAAACGGAAGGTTAGACGCCGGCGGCCTCGGTCGGTATCCAGCCGTCGAGCGCCGCCACCTCACCGACGATGCGGCCGGCGGAATTCTTCACCGCCACGCGCGCGAACGGCCGCATGGCTTCGCGGACGGGCGGCTCCAGGGCGCGCAGCGCTTCCAGGATCGCGACCGTCGCCGGCGGCGTCGCCCGGCGGCTGCCGTCGATCACTTTGAGGGCGACCCCGAGGCCCGCGTCGAGCAGCGCGTCGCAGTGGACCGCTTCGGCGCCTGCTTTCCCGATGATCCGGCCGCGACTCGAACGGATGAGTTCGGTGTCGAAGCGGCCGGTGCCGGCGACGTACCACGGCTCGCTTGCCATCGCCGAGGAAATGCGCGCGAGCGCCGTCGCGTCGTCGTCCGCAACTCCCTCGAGCGTCGCGAACCTGGCGAACGAGACGGCCGCCTTGTGGAGCGTCGTGGCGTAGACCGGGATCCCGCAGCCGTCGACGGCCAGCCGGTCGGCGGCGAACGTATCGTCGCTGACCCGCTCGCACAGCGCGAGAATCGCACGCTGCGCCGGATGCTCGGGCTCGAGGTAGCCTTCGAGCGGCGCGCCGAGGACGCGCGCCAGCGCGAGGATGCCGGTATGCTTTCCGCTGCAGTTGTGGTGCAGCGCGGAGGGCTGCTCGCCGCGCGCGGCCAGCGCCGCCGCAGCCGGCTCGTACGACGGCACCTGGGCGCCGCAACGCAGATCGCCGATGCTCGCGCCGATTCGCTCGAGCATCGAGGCGACCAGCTCGACGTGGCCGGGCTCGCCGTTGTGCGAAGCGGACATCACCGCGAGCTCGCGCTCGCCGAAACCGAACCGTTCGGCTACGCCCGCGCGGACCGCGGCGGCGGCGATGAACGGCTTGGCCGACGACCGCAAGAACACCGGCGCCTCGATCGTCCCGACCTTCAGCACGACCGTGCCGTCGGCGGCAGCGACGCATGCGGCGACGTGATGGACCGATTCGACCCGCGTGCCGCGGCGCACCGCGACTGCCGGTACACCGGCCAACTCCCAGAACATGACGGGGTGGGCGCGTACGGGGCCGCGTCGAGGTCCCCCTCCCGGGGTATCGTCCCAGGCATGGACGCACGCTCGACCACCGGCGTGTCGATCTTCCCGCAGATCGTCGCCGAGTTCCCGGATCACTGGCCGGCCGGTATCGCCGTCAGCCGAGCCGGCCGCATCTTCCTGAGCTTCCCGCGCCTCGACCCCACGCCGGCGCCCGCGACGCTCGTCGAACTGATCGACACAAAGGCGGTCCCGTTTCCCGACGAGCTCGTCAACGCGCTCGATCCCACCGACGCTCGCCACCACTTCGTCTCGATGCACGGCATCGCGGCGGCGCCCGGAAATCGGCTCCTCGCGCTCGACACCGGCGCGACGTCGTTCGACGGCTGCGACCCGAGCGCGGCGAAACTGTTCGTCATCGACCTGGACACCGATGCGATCGTGCACGGGATCGGCTTTACCGATCACGTCTGCCTGCCGACGTCGTACCTGAACGATCTCGTCGTCGACTACACGCGGGGCAAAGCGGGCCGCGCGTACATCAGCGACTCGGGCGCGCGCGGTCCCAACGGCATCGTCGTGGTCGACCTCGATAGCGGAACGTCGTGGCGCCGGCTGAGCAGCGATCCGAGCGTGCGCGCGCCCGACCTCCCGGGATTCGGGATCGCGACCGAAGCCGGTCTCGTGCGAGCGCGGGTCGGCATCGACGGCATCACGCTCTCGCCCGACGGCCGCACGCTGTGGTGGACGCCGCTGGGATCGTACGATCTCTTCAGCATCGATACCGATCTGCTCGGCGGACCGCACGGCGACGACGCGGTCGTCGCGCGTCACGTGGTGCGGCACGAGCCGCGCGCCTTTGCCGCCGACGGGTTGGACTGCGACCGGCAAGGCCGCGTGTACTTCACCGACGTGACGCACGGAACGCTGTGCCGCTTGATTCCGGACGAGAACCGCTACGAGACGCTGCTGCACGGCGAGGGATACTTCGCCTGGCCCGACAGCGTGTGGATCGGTCCCGACCGCATCGTGTACGTGACCGACAGCCAAGTCGACCGCATGCCGACGTGGCACGACGGCACCGACCTGCGTCGGCCGCCGTACGCACTGTACCGCGCGGCGATCGACGCCGACCCCGCGCAGTACTAAGGAACGCTCAGGCGGCGGTGAACGCCGAGCGCGACTCCTTGCGGTCGTGACATTTGTCCTGATCGGCGCAGCGGCGGCCGTGGCCGTCGAGCGCCGGGATGGTCGCGCGAGGATCGTTCGGATGTCCGCACTCGGCACAGCGCGTCATCGCGGGCATGTCGTCCGTCGAGATGCTCATGCGACCATCCTACCCCGTTCCGCGGCGGCAACAATGGCCAAACGACCAAGGTGCGCGCCGCGGCACGATCGGCTCAGGCCAGCGCGGGCTCGAACACGACGGCGTCCTGCTCGGCGAAGAGCGGGTTCGAGAGATAGCGCTCGCCCGTGTCGCAGCCGATGGTGACGATCAGTTTCCCCGCGTTCTCCGGACGCGCGGCGACCTGCATCGCGGCCCACACGTTCGAGCCGGCCGAAATGCCGACCAGGATACCTTCCTCACGAGCCAACCGCCGCGATATCGCGACCGAGTCGTCGAACGTCGCTTTGATCACTTCGCTGTAGACCTTCGTGTCGAGGATCGAGGGGATGAAGCCCGGCGCGAAGCCTTGCAGTTTGTGCGGACCGGGCGCGCCGCCGGAGAGCACCGTCGACGTGTCGGGTTCGACCGTGATGACGTTGACGCCGGGCTTCCGTTCCTTGAGCAGGTGTCCCGCGCCGGTGACGGTGCCGCCGGTCCCGACGCCGGCGATGAAGATGTCGACCTTGCCGTCGGTGTCGCGCCAGATCTCCTCACCGGTCGTGCGATAATGAACTTCCGGATTCGCGGGATTGTCGAACTGTCCGGGCGAGAAGTATTTGGCCGGATTCGAGGCGACGATCTCCTTGGCTTTGGCGATCGCGCCCTTCATGCCCTCACTGCCCGGCGTGAGCACGAGCTGCGCGCCGTACGCTTTGAGGAGGATGCGCCGCTCGACCGTCATCGTCTCCGGCATCGTCAAAATACACGGGTAGCCCTTCGCCGCGCAGACGAACGCGAGCGCGATGCCGGTGTTGCCGCTGGTCGGCTCGACGATGATGGAATCCGGACGCAGTTTGCCGTCGCGCTCGGCCGCCTCGATCATCGCGACCCCGATGCGATCCTTGACCGAGCCGGCCGGATTCATCGATTCGAGTTTGACGAGGATCTCCGCGCCGAGTCCCTTGTTCAACCGCGGGATACGGACGAGCGGCGTGTTTCCGAACGTGTCGGCAATGTTGTCGTAGACGCGCACTGTGCTCCAATGCTTGCGAAGGAGGGAAATTTTTCTTGACAACCCCGCCCTCGCGGTAAAGGGTGCGTCGGTCCGGGGTCGAACACACGTTCGACTCCACCTGCGAATAGGCTCGAACCCGACGTGTTTTCGCTTGCTGAGAGGTCGCTGTACGTCGCCGACCTCGACCTCTGGATCGACTCGATGCGGCCGCGGGAGCGGTGCTACGTCTCGCACGGGCACAGCGACCACGCGCGCGAGCACGACACGATCGTCACCACTCCGGCAAATGCGGCGATCTGCCGCTCCCGGTTCGAGCGCGCGATCGCCCGCGGCAAGCAGACCTCCCTGCTGCGCGAGCGTCCGCGGCCGGCCTGCGATTTCGAGGAGCGCGGCTTCAACGACCCATGGATCGAGGGGGCGCACCGGCTGACCCTCTTCCCGGCCGGTCACGTGCTCGGCAGCGCGCAGCTGCTGATCGAAGGCGAACGCGGCCGGTTCGTCTACACCGGCGATTTCAAACTCGCGCGCTCGTACACGTGCGAGCCGCCCGAGGTGAAGCCGTGCGACGTCCTGCTGATGGAGTGCACGTACGGGCGGCCGCAGTATGTCTTTCCGTCGCGTGACGAGGTCGAGGAAACGCTCGTCTCGTTCGCGACGCGCGCGCTCGCCGACGGCTGCGCGCCGGTCCTGATGGCGTACTCGCTCGGCAAGGCGCAAGAAGCGATGGCGATCCTGGGCAAAGCCGGGATCCCGCTCACCGTGCACGGCGCGGTTCACGCGATCGCGCGGGTCTACGAAGCGTCCGGCGTGCAGCTGCCGCCGTACGAGCGCTACGATGCCGCGACGTACGACGGCGCGAGCGCGCTGATTTGGCCCCCTTCGGGCAAGACGCTGCCGAAAGCGCTCCACGGAAAAGCCGTGCGCACCGCGATGCTCTCCGGCTGGGCGCTCGATGCGAGTGCCCCGTTCCGCTACGGCGTCGACGCCTGTATCCCGCTGAGCGATCACGCCGACTACGCAGCGCTGCTGCGCTACATCGAACTCGCCCAGCCGCGCAAGGTGCTCCTCAACCACGGCTGGCGCGACTTCGTGTGGCGCCTGCGCCGCCTCGGCATCGACGCTACCTACCTCGAGGCCAACGAACAGCTCGCGCTGTTCTGAGCCTCAGGTCATCCCGAACTCGTCGACGGGTGACGGTCGGCGAAGAACTCCCGCAGCGCCGCGTACGTCTGGTCCGGTGCTTCCTCGGCAAGGAAGTGGCCGCTCTCGATCGGTTGACCGCGGACGTCGTCGGCCCAGTCGCGCCAGATGCCGAGGATGTCGTACCACTTGCCGACCTCGCCGCGCGCGCCCCACAGGGCGAGCAGCGGCGCGGCGATCTTCTTGTTGCCGCGATCGGCTTCGTCAAGCGCGAAATCGTACGTCGCGCCGGCGCGATAGTCTTCGCAGGATGCGTGGATCATCTCGGGCGCGGACGCGCAGCGCACGTACTCTTCCAGCGCTTCGGGGGCGAACGCCGTCTGCCGATTCGGCCGATTGGAATAGAAAAAGACCGGATCGGCACCGATCAGTTTTTCCGGCAGCGGGTACGGCTGGGCAAGAAAGAACCAATGCCAGTAGCCCAAGCCGAACTTCATGTCGGCGCGGCGGAAATGCTCGCCGGTCGGGATGATGTCGAGCACGGCGATGCGCGTGATGCGTTCCGGATGATCGAGCGCGAGGCGGTACGCGACGCGGGCGCCGCGGTCGTGTCCGGCCACCGCGAAGCGCTCGAAGCCGAGCTTCGTCATCACCGCGACGCAATCGCGCGCCATCGCGCGCTTCGAGTACGGTTCGTGGTCTTCCGTGCTCGGGGGTTTCGAACTCTCGCCGTACCCGCGTAGATCCATCGCCACCACGGTGAATTCGCGCGCGAGCCGCGGCGCGATCAGATGCCACATCACGTGCGTCTGCGGATAACCGTGCAACAGCAAGAGCGGCGGGCCGCTGCCGCCGTGCCGAACGCGGATCGTCGCCTCGTCCGTCTCGATCCGCTCGAGCGTGAAACCGTCGAACATCCATCGACGCGTACCCGGTCCCGCCGGGAATCGCCTGCACGGCGCGGCGAACGTGGGCGACCGTGAAGCCGAAGGCCGAGCTCGGCATCTTTTACGTCGCGATGGTCAGCACCGCGGCCGGCTTCTCGGTGCGCAACCTGCCGAGCATCGCGGTCGAGGGCTGGCCGCTGATCTTCTGGTACGTGCTCGGGACGGCGCTCTTCTTGGCTCCGCTCGCGCTCACCGCGGCCGAATTGGCGTCGACGTGGCCGGAGGCGGGCGGCGTCTACGACTGGGTCGCCGAGGCGTTCGGCGAGCGGACCGGGTTCATGTCGGTCTGGTCGATCGTCGTGATCAACTTGCCATGGTATCCGACGGTGCTCGCGTTCGTCGCCGTCTCGCTCGCGTTCGGCTTCGATCCGGCGCTGCAGGACAACCGCGCGTTCGTCGCCGGCGTGATGATCGTCGTTTTCTGGACGATCACGTTGATCGGCCTGGCCGGTCCGGCGGCCGCGGCGAGGTTCACCTCGTTCGGGACGCTGTTCGGTTCGGTCGTTCCGGCGCTCGTGCTGATCGTCGCCGGGATCGCATGGATCGCCGCGGGGAAGCACGTCGCGCTGCCGCCTTTTACGCTTGCGCGGCTGCTGCCGAGCTGGGACGCGGCGCAGCTCCCGTACGTCTCATCGCTGCTGCTCGCGTTCACCGGGATCGAGGTCTCGGGCTACTACGCGCTCTCCGTTCGCGATCCGCAGCGCAACTACCCGAAGGCGATGCTGCTCGCGCTCATCGCGATCGCGGGGTTGAGCATCTTCGCGACGCTGGCGATCGCGATCGCCGTTCCGGCCGGCCAGATCAGTCTGAGCGGCGGCGTCGTGCAGACCTTCGCGGTCATCTTCGGCGCGCTGCACATCGCGTGGGCGACGCCGATCCTCGCGCTGCTGACGGCGCTCGGCGCGCTCGCGCTGATGTGCGCCTGGCTCGTCGGCCCGCTGCTGAGCCTCACCGAAGTCGCACGCCACGGCCTCTTGCCGCCGGTATTCCGCACGCTCAGCGCACGGCAAGTCCCGGCCGCGGTCATGCTCTGGCAGGCGGTGACGATCACGATCATCGGCACCGCTTTCGCGTTGCTGCCGTCGGTGAACCAGGCGTATTGGATCCTCACCGCGACGACCACCGCGCTGCTCGGCTTCTACTACCTGCCGATCTTCGCGGCGGTGATCAAGCTGCGCTACACGCAGCCGGAGAAGCCGCGTCCGTTCCGCGTCCCGGGCGGCACGCCCGGCGTGTGGATCGTCGCGGGCCTCGGATTCATCTCGACGGCGTTCGCCGTCCTCGTCGCGCTCGAACGCCCGAGCAACGTCACGTTCGTCTCGGACGGCGTTTACGTCGGAGCGATGCTCGTGCTCGCGCTGCTCTGGATGGCGCCGTGGGCCGTGTTCCTGGCCGTGCGAAAAACGTCGTGGCTCGCGGTCCGGCGCAAGGCCGAGTGATCCGGCGAAGGGGCGCGGTCAGTCGGCCCCGATGTCCCAAAGCATGCCGAGATCGCGTTTAGCGAAGGAGCGGAACGCGATCAGGGTCTCCGTCGCGGTGATCCCGGCATGCGCGGCGATGCGCTCGGTGACGAGGTCGCTGAGCTGCTCGTGCTCGCGCACGCGGACCATCGCGACCAGATCGTACGGGCCGGCGACGCTGTAGCACTCGGTCACGCCGTCGATCTGGAGCAGTTCCTCGGCCAGCGTACGGACGCGGCCGGGTTCGACGGTCAACAGGACGATCGCGGTGATCACGCTCCCGCCTACCGCGAGGGCGGGGCTCCCACCTGCGTGGAGAGCGCGAGGCACGTTCCGCAACCGGGCGCGTCGAAGGCTGCCGCGTGCCGCCTGCCAGCGTCTTCCCTCCGTGATCGCGTTCGCCCGCACGTGCGCGACGATCGCGGCGACCGCGAGCAAGCTCGAGAAGATCGCGCTCGTCGGTGAGTACCTGCGCGGCCTCGACGACGGCGACCTCGCGCCCGCGACGCGCTTCTTCACCGGCAACCCCTTCCCACAGGCGCAGGAGCGCAGCCTCGCGGTGGGCGGCCGCACGATCGTCGACGCGGCCGCCGCAACGTGGGGCGTCGACGACGCCGCGCTCTCGGTCGCCTACCGCGCGACCGGCGACCTGGGTGCGGCGCTCGGCCCGTTCGTGCGGCCGTCGCACGACTTGGGCCTGTTCCGCGACGTGCTGACGCCGGCGCGGCTCTATGCGCTGCTGGTCGAGATCGCGGACGCGGCGGGCAAGAACGCGCAGAAACGTCGCCGGATCCTGTGCCAGCGAATCTTCTCGACCTGCACCGATCCGCTCGAAGCGACGTACGTCATCAAGATCATGACGGGCGAGCTGCGGATCGGTCTGCGTGAAGGTCTCGTCGTCGATGCGATCGCGCAGGCCTTCACGCGCGACCCGCGCTCGGTTCGGCGCGCGGCGAGTGCCGCGGGCGACCTCGGCGAAGTGGCCCTCGCTGCCAAGCACGACGCTCTCGATCAGGTGACGATCGGCTACCACGCGCCGGTGGCGTTCATGCTCGCGTCCCCTATCGCGTACGGTACGGAGTACAAGGAGCTCGTCGCCTCGACGTGGCTCGTCGACGACAAATACGACGGCATCCGCGCGCAGGCGCACGTCACGCCCGAACGCACCTCGCTCTTCTCGCGTACGCTCAACGACGTCGCCGCGTCGTATCCCGAAGTCGTCGACGCGCTGCGCGCGCTGCCCGGGTCGTGCGTTCTCGACGGCGAGCTCGTCGCGGTGCGCGACGGCCGCGTGCTGCCGTTCCGATTTCTGCAGGGACGCCTGCAGCGCAAAGAGGTCTCGCCGGAGCTGCTGCGCGAGGTGCCGGTTCGCTATGTCGCCTTCGACCTGCTCGCTCGCGACGAGGAGTTTCTGCTCGACGTTCCGCTTGCGGAGCGGCGCGCGCAGCTCGCCGAGCTGCTCGCCGCCGCGGGCAACGCGCTCGTCCATGCACCGTGGACGACGATCGAAGCGGGCACGACGGCCGAAATCGTGCACGATCGTTTCGAAGAGTCGCGCGCGCGCGGCAACGAGGGGCTCGTGTTCAAGCGCACCGACTCGCCGTATACGCCGGGCCGGCGCGGCAAGTCGTGGCTCAAGCTCAAGCGCGAGCTTGCGACGCTGGGCTGCGTCGTCGTCGCCGTCGAGCGCGGGCACGGCCGCCGCGTCAACGTCCTCTCAGATTACACGTTCGCCGTCCGCGAAAACGGTGGGCTCGCCGTGATCGGGAAAGCGTACAGCGGCTTGACCGACGTCGAGATCGCCGAGATGACAACGTGGTTCGAAGCGCACCGACTGCCGCCGGACGAGGCCCGCGCCGCGTACGAGCGGCTCGACCTCAAGCGGCGCGAGACCCTGGTCGAGCCGAAGATCGTCGTCGAGATCGCGTTCGACATCATTCAGCGCAGCGACATACACGCGAGCGGCTATGCGCTGCGCTTCCCGCGCATCGTGCGGCTGCGCCCGGACAAGCGGCCCGAAGAGGCCGATGCGCTCGAGCGCGTGGCGGAGATCTATGCCGAGATGTTAGCCCGCGAGGGGATCGAGACCGCAACGGACTCCTTAGCTGCCGATCGTATTTAGTGAGGCAAGAACACGTGTGCGAAAGTATTACACCGATTTGAAAGAGCTCACGGTGGAGTCTCCTTTGGCCGACGCACTGGGAATGTGGTCGGCAGGTTCCTCCCGATCTCCGTCGTCGCGGCTGTGCACGACGGATGTCCCCACGTAGAGCCCGAGTCCGCCGCCGAAGACGTTGATTCCGCCGACGCGCTTGCCGACGAGCGAGTCCGCCGGCGTACCATACCGATCGGCATCGCCTTCGTAGGCGACGCCGGCGTTGACCGGATTCGACGCCTGCAACCCGAACAGCGATCCGTCCGGCTGCGTCGCCGCGTACAGATTTGCCGTCGACAACGCGAACGTATCGAGGCTCAGCGCGTTCGCCGTGTTCGCCTTCTGCGCCGAAATGAGCCGGCTGGCAGGCCACTGGTCGCCCTCTGTCTCTCCGGAATAGGCGATCGCTACGACGATCCCGCTCCGATCGACGACACTGCAACGGCGAATCGCTAAAGCGAAGGCACTGTTACGTAATTCTGACTCAACGGTAGCCGCAATCTCTGCCCGCGTAGGATTTTCAAGTCAAAGCCGCTTTTCCCAAACGTTCGCGCAAATTACCGGCGTCACGCCTTCAGCGTACCGCGACCACGGCACACTTCGCAGCCATGTGGGTGATCTGACGCCGCCGATTCTGGACGGATTAGGTCGATTTCGCGGGCGCCGGTCCCGGTGAGCCGATGGGGAACGATGCGAGACTCGGTGAACGCCCGCCGGTTCTGGCGCAACGTCCACTGGTCTCCCCGCGCCGCCGGCGATGAACGCGTACGCGCCGGCCGAGAAGACACTCTTCGCCACCGCTTCGCGCAAGTCGAAGTCGTCGATGTCGAGCGCTTTGTGGGGACCCGGTAGACGCGATTGGGCAAACGCGGCAGCGCGGTTCGCGACATGCGGCAACAGCCACCGCGGCACTTGCACCGCCGATGAAACTACGTCGCGTCCGCTCGATTCGGATGCGGTTTTAACTTCCGCCGTCGCCGGAACGCGCCGGCATCAGGACGCGCAATTCCCGTTGCTGCCGGATCGCTTCCTCACCGGCCGAAGTACCGGATCGTTCGATGGTGATGGCCTGCTGCTCGTGCCCGTGACGTCGCGACGGTGTGTCTGCGACCGGACCCAAGCGGGGTGCCGCGCTGCGGGCGCTGGGGGCGGATTGGTCGGACTGCGCGGACGCGGCGGCGACGGTACTTCCGAAGGCGACGGCGAGGGCGAATGACCTGATGAGCGTGTTCACGTTTTCCTTCCGTAACGAGACGCGCAAGTCGCGCTCTCGCAGAGCTTGTATTCTGCCACCGCGAAGGCTCGTTGTCTCTAAACGATCTTTTGCTCGAGACGGACAATGCAATCGTTAGCCGCCGTCGCCGGAGAGCCGCATCAGCGAGAACTTCGCGCGGAAGGCCGGCCGGGTCAATGCGACGACGGGCAGCGCGACCAGCGCGGCAAACACGAACATGCGTATCTCGTCAGCGTAGGCCAATGCGGCAGCTTGCTGCGCGACGAGTGCTGCCAGCTGCGCGGGGCCCTCGTGCGCGAGCGTGGCGGTGACGGCGGCGGATTCGGGCGTCACGCTCCCGGCGAGCTCGGTTTGCCAGATCGCCGCGTGGTGGTCGAAGAGCGTCGAACCGAGCGCCGTCGCGACCAGCGTCCCGCCGAGGGTGAAGAGTTTGTAGAAGACGGTGGCCGAGGCGATCCGTTCGTCGGGGACCGGCCCGAAGACCAGACCCGGAACCGTTTGGGTGAGCACACCCAACCCGAGCGAGAGCAGCAGCGAGTCGAAGACGAGCGCGGCGAGATCGCTCCCGATCGTCGTCTCGAGCGAGACCCGCCAATATGCGATCGCTACGACGATCAGCCCGGCCGCCAGGAAGAGCCGAGGATCGACCAGACGCTTCGCATTCGCCACGCCGATCGCCGTCACGACCGCGATCAGGACGACGAGCCGCAGCGCGAGCAGCTCGCCGGCGAGCGTCGGCGTGAAGCCGAGCGTCGTCTGCGCGTAGGCGAGCAGCACGGTCGAGCCGTACGTGAAGAAGCCGTTGAATCCGGCGAGGACGTCCCCGACGATGTGGTTGTGGGTGCGGAGCACGCGCCAGTCGATGAGCGGATGTCCTGTGAGGCGCAGTTGCCAAACCGCGACGATCGCGCTTCCGGCGAGTGCGGCGAGGAGGACGAGCGCGATGTGCGGCGCGTCGAACCAGGCGAAGCGCTCGCCTTGGACCGCCAGGTACTCCAGGCACAGCGCCGTCGCGGCGACGGCGGCCAAGCCGAACCCGTCGAACGGGAGCGCGTAGCGTTCGGGTTCGTCCGCCGGCACGACCAACACGGCCAGCGCGGTCGCGGCCGCGAGCACGAACGCCGTGCCCAGGAAGAATGCCGTGCTGGTTGCCTGATCGACGGCGATCCCCGCCAGAAGCGGGGCGAGGTTTTGCCCGCTCAGCGAGCTCGCCGAGAGCAGGATGAACGTATAAGCCCAGAACGCGCGCGGAAAGACGGCGCACATCAGCACGACGGCGACGGCGTAGGTCGTGCCTTGAAAGAGCTGGGCCAGGGTGTGGGCGGCCAGGAAAGTCGTGTAATCGCCGGTCACGCCGCTCACCGCCGTGCAGAACGCGAAGCCAGCCGAGGTCGCGAGGATCGTCGTGCGACGTCCGAAGCGTTCCAGCAGCCGCACGGTCGCGACGACGCCGGTGATGTAGGCGGCGCCCCCCGCGATGACGAGCCAGGAACCGGCGTCGACGTCGGCGGCGAGCACGCCCCGCACGAACGGTGTCACCGTGCCGAAACCGACCGTCGCGCTCTGGTCGGCCAAGATGCACAGCATCGCGACCGCGAGGATGCCCAGCCGTGGGCGCAACGCGGCGCGAGCGACCTCGACGGAGACCTGCGGGTGGACTTGGGAGCGGCGAGACGGCGCACGGACGGCCTGAAGCATCGGAACGATCGTAGGCGCTCGTCTTTCAGACGTCCAATATCTGTTTTAGCTGACTCTCAGACGTATGAGGTCTTATCGTTGGAACTGCGGCACCTGCGCTACTTCCTCGCCGTGGCCGAGCACTTGAACTTCGGACGGGCCGCCGAGGCGCTGAACACCGCGCAACCGTCGCTCAGCCACCAGATCCTGCAACTCGAGCGGGAGCTCGGCGTGCGGCTGTTCGAGCGCACGAAGCGACACGTCGCGCTCACCGAAGAAGGCCGGCTATTCGCGCCCGAGGCGCGCGCGCTGATCGAACGCGCCGCATCGCTCTCCGAGACGATGCGCGGCGCCGCGGCGTCGCCCCGCGGTCCGCTGCAGATCGGTTCGATCACGGCCTCGACGATGGGTGTTCTCCCGCGCGTCCTCCCCAGCTTCCACGAGCGCTTCCCGCTCGTGCGCTTCAGCGTCGAGACGCTCCCGATCGACGAGCAGGTGCGCGCGCTGATCGAGCGGCGCATCGACGTCGGGATTCTGCGGCTCCCGGTCGTCGACGAGCGGCTCGGGACCGCGCCGATCGCGAAGGAGTCGCTCTATCTTGCACTTTCGCGCGACCATCCGCTCGCGTCAGGTGCGTCGATCCCGCTGCGCGCGCTCGCCGGTTCGACGCTGATCACGATGCGCTTGGAGCGCGCCGGCGGCTTCTACGACCAGATCTTCGCGCGTCTCCGGCGCCACCGCGTGCGCATCGCCTCGACCATCGAAACGCCGGACATCGAGACGTGCATCTCCCTGGTCGCGTGCGGCCTCGGAGTCGCGATCGTCTCGTCGATCATGCGCGCGTTTCAGATCGAAGGGATCGCCTACCGTCCGCTCTCGCCAAGCACGACGATCGAGACGCTCGCGATCGCCTGGCGGCGAGAGCGCTCCAGCACTCCGGCCGTCCGCGCGTTCGTCGAACACGTTCGCGACGCGCAGCTCACGTTCGGGACGGACTACCACGAGAGCGAGTGACCCGAGCGTTCACTCTGCGGGCCGCCGCACTCCGCGCGGTGAAGATACTGCGATGGCATCATCACGCGGGCCCCGCGTCGGCGAACACGTTCCCGCCGAGGTCGCGGCGCTGTCCGCCCCGCTCCCGGCGCTCGTCGTCTGGCTACGGCACGTCGGTTGAACGTTTTTCCCTGAAGCGCTCGCGCAGTTGCGCGAGTCCGGCTACGACCCCGCGCAGCACGAGTTCAGCGTTCGCTTCGTCACGATCGGTCCGCAGGAAAAAGCCGAAGAATTCTGCGGGCAACACGGGATGGCCGCGTACTGCATCGGCGACGTCGACAAGCGAACGTACGCGGCGATGGGCCTTGAGCAGTTCAACCTCCTGCGGCTGTTCACGGACCCGGCGCTGAAAAAGCGGCGGGCGGAGAACAAGGCCGCCGGATTTTCGCAGAATTGGGCCGCCACGAAACTCAAGGACGGCGCGCAGCTGCCGGGCGCGGCGATCGTTGACGCCGGCGGAACGATCAGGTGGCTCCACCGCGGCGCGCACCCCGGCGATCTCCCGCCGGTCGGCGAGATGCTCGAGCGGGCGCGCGAGTTGATCGGCTAACTCCGATCGATTAGCGCGGACCGCGCCGGCGGACGCGGCCGGCACGGATGCGCTCGATCCGATCGTAGACGCCGTCGACTCGCTCGCGGTCGCGCCGGACGCGATGGGCCCGCACGCGAGCGAGGAGCAGCAGCAGCACGACCACGCCGGCGATCGCCGCGCACGCCAGGCGAACGACCGGCGCAACGGGGAGCAGCGTCCCGGCCGCCACGATGGTGGCGAGCAGTGCAAGGAGGTTCTGCCAAGGACGCATCGGCGGTGCCGTCATCCGTCTGGCTTCGCAGGCCACAGGTACCAAGCCCTACGTCATGGCCTCCGGATTGCCAGGCGCACGCTCACCTCGTGCGCCGTCATGAGCTTCCGAGGTCACCTTGTTTCGACGCCGGTTTGTCGCCCTGGGTATAGTCGCGACGCTCGCCGCGTGCGGTGGGGGAGGCTCCGCTCCTGGAGAGGCACCCGCCGCATTCCCGACGCCAACGCCCACGGTGATGCCCGCGAGCGGCGCACGAGCATCCTTCTCGATCAGCATCCCAAAGAAAGTCGGGAGCGCGCACGCCCGCTCGCCGAAAACGGTCCCCAGCGGCACGCAGTCGATTCGCTTCACCCTCGTGAAGACGGACTCGACGGCGCCCACCCCGATCTCGACGCTCTATCCAGCGCAGGTCTACCCGCTGACCGGCACCTCACCGGGCTGCGTGGACAACGCCGACCAGCCGCTTCTCGCGATTGACTTGCTCTCGCTGCTGCCGAACATCAGCTTGCCCGGCTCGACTCAGATCCTGCCGACCAGTACGCGCATCTTCGTCGTCGCACTCGACGCGCAAGGGAATCAGATCATCGCGCCGGACACCTTTGACACGCCGGTCACGCTGACGCTCCGCGGACCGCAACTGGTGAGCACCGGCAACCGCCGGCGGCCGCAGATCGGCGCCCCGACGCCACCACCGTCACCTGCGCCGCAGACGCTGGTGTCGCTGTCCGTACAATACGCGTTTCCGCAGAGCGGCGTCACCTCCGCGTCGACCGATGCGCAGAACGCCTCGATCCCCGTACTCTCGCCCGCCGACAAGACGGTGATCACGCCGCTCGGCGGCCCCATCGAAGGCGATGTGCAGGTGACGGCAGGCGTAAACGGCACCGTGCAGGCCAGCGCGCTGTTCTTCGTATCCCTGATCAGCGTCTGCCCGGCGGGAGACGTCGGAACGGCGCCGTTCAATTGCGCGCCGCCGTCGCCGACGCCGTTTCCGCTCTCGTGGCAGAATCCGCTCAACAACCTGAACTTCACGCCGGCCCAGAGCGGCAACAACGCGGCGGTCGACGCGGTCCTCTCGTCGACGTCCTCCTTCACGGCGTACACCCTCCAGTTCAACACCGCGGCGGTCTCGCGCACCTTGACGGTCGACGCGACGGCGTGCTTCCCGGCGATCGCGGAAGCAGCACCGGCGAACCAGCCGTCTCCGACGCCGAGCCCGGTTTCGACGACGATACCCGTTCCCTCACCGACGCCCAACGCGGCCGCCTACGTCATCCAGCTCACCGGCGCCGATCCGAGCGTGACGTTCTACTGGGGCCAGACCGCGCCGGCGGTCCACTGCACCGTCAAGGGCACCGACAACGCGAGCCACGAGGCCGATCTGGACTTCAACTTCACGCAAGGACAGATCACGATCCAGGGAGGGAAGAACCGGTGATCCGCATGGTACGCGCGCTCGCGCTCGCAACCGCCGCCACGTCGGCCGCGTGCTCCGGCGGTGCAGGCACGACCAGCAATCCGGCGGCGCCGCCGACGAGCACCCCCCAGGGCAGCGCGCACGGAACGCTGACGATCCGCGACTCGGTCCTCACCGCCACGGAATTTTTGAGCTACGGCGCGCACCTCGCGGTGGGCTCCGTCAACCTGAGTGCCGTCGCGCCGGGATCGACCGTCCCGGTCACGGTGACGATGACGATGATCCCGGTCGGCGTCGCCGTGACGACCGATCCCCTCAACGGCTCGGACGCGACGACGCTCTCATCGAACGCCGCCACGCCGACGGTCTGGAACTCGTGCCCCGCGATCCTCGGACCGTCGTATTTGGTCCCCTACGACGCAGCGAACTCGTTCGTGCTGTTCGGTCAAAACGTCGGCGTCAACGGAATCCCGCCGGCACTGATCGGCAGCCAGGCCTCCGACAACAGCGGCACGTCACACATCTCGACCGACATTGCCGACGCTGTCCACTTTCTTGTTCGACACGGCGCACGACGGCGTGACCGCCACGATCGTCGTCTACGACCCGACCAACACCAACGTACTCGTCACGAACTACATCTATTACAAGTTCGCGTCCTGCTGACCACCGCGCGAACGCGCCGGCTGCAACGATTCAGTCGTCGCCTTCGTGCAGATGGAGATGGCAGCCGTCTTCGGCGTCGTCGAGGACTTCGCGCGCTTCGCTGAGCACGTGCTGCGGCAGCGTTCCGCCGCCCTCGACCGAACCGGCGCCGGCGAGGAACTCGATCTCGTCCCAATCCTCCCACGTCTCGAGCGGCTCGCCGTCGATCTCGTCCGGGAAGCGCACGCAGAAGCCTTGCTCGACGTGGAGGCCGGTCACGAGCACGCGCGTGCCGCGAGGATAGTAAGTACCATCCTTCCACAGCGTCCCGTACGTCGTGTCGTAGTGCTGACCGATCTCGACTTTCTCGATCGTTCCGTCTCCCCGCGTTTCCGGTGCGGTTCGGCACCAATTCCGCGCCGCGGTATGGTATACCCGTCACGATGAGCGAGCACGGCCTGCGCGCCTGGCGCATCCTTTCCTCGGCGTATCCCATCGCGACGCCGTTCCTGCGGCTGCGGGCCGACCGCGTGGAGCTGCCAAGCGGCATCGTCGTCGACGAGTACTTCGTGCGCGAGTCGCGCGGCTTCTCCGTCGTGTTCGCGCTGACGCCGGACGACCGCGTGGTGCTGATCCGGCAATACAAACATGGGATCGGCGAGGTCGTGACCGAGCTCCCTGCCGGGGCCATCGACCCGGGCGAGACCCCCGAGGCCTGCGCGGCGCGCGAGCTGGCCGAGGAGACCGGCTACGCCGGCCGTCCGCCGCGTCACGTCCGCTCGTTCATCGCCGACCCGACGAACTCGGACGGCCGGTTCCACCTGTTCGTGGTGCGCGACGCGGTGCCGACGCACGCGCCGGATCCCGATCCGACCGAAGAGATCGAGGTCATGCTCGCGACGCGTGACGAGGTCCGCGCCATGGCCCTGGACGGCCGCATCGAGGCCGGTTCGCAGGTCGCGGCGGTGCTCGTCGCGCTCGAGGCGCTGCGTCTAGAGCCCGACGCCTAGCACGGACGCAGCCGGCGACGTCGACCGGCGAACCCCGCGGTCGATGCGCCGCGCACGCCGGCGAGCGCGGAGAGCGACCCGAACGGGAACACGCGATCCGCCGTCGCTGCGACGACCTGCACCGCGCTTCGGCCGATCCCCCACGGTGCGATCGCGTCACGGCAGGCGCCGCCCAGGACATCCAAGCCGCTGGAGTACGGCGTGAGCGCGGGCAGGACGACCAGCGAGGCAGCGGCGAGGAATGCCGGCACGGTGAGCCCTGCGCCGACGCGCAGCGAGGGGTGCAGATGGCCGATCATCGTCCGTGTCGCGACCGGTTGCGGCTTGTCGCCGTGCAGCAGCGTCCACCCGTCGCGCTCGCACGACTCGACGGTTTCACCGAGCACCGCGACGCCGCGCGAGCGTCCCTCGTGGTTTCCCGCCACGATCGTGACGCGCGCCAACCCGCGCAGCGACTCCAGCGCGGCGCGAATCGCGCGGGCCGCGCCCTCGCTCAACCGCGTGCCGTGGATGGCGTCGCCGAGAAACACGATCTCGCGCACGGCATGCCGCACGGCGGCGAGGGCGATCGCCGCGCTGATCTCCGCGGTGCTCCACAGCGGCAGCGCCGCTCCGCCGCCCATCACGTCTTCATAGCCGAGGTGCGCGTCGGCGCAGACCAGCGTCCGCGCCGCGACGAGCAGCGCGAACCCGCCGGGCAGCGCGAGCACGCCGGCCGCGAGCGGATACGATTCGGCGGCGGGCGTGGGCGGCTTCACAGCGGCCGCAACTGGGCCGGAGCGGCCTCGGCCTGCGGCGCGAGCGCGACCTCGTCGTCCGGACGCTCGCCGAGGAGAGCCAGCACGCGCTCGTGCAGCGCCTCGACCATTTCGGCGCGATCGTCCGACACCACGCTATCGCCGAACGACGACGTGACGATGCCGAAGGTGAACGGGGTCGCGGCGGCCGGATGGAGCACGCGCGGCTCGCCCTCGAGACCGCGCAGATACCGCAACGCGGCGGGCGCGTCGAGCAGATCGCGCGTCACGACGCGGATCGTCTCGCGGATCAGCGGAAACTCGCGATCGGCTTCCCACAGGCGGTCGAAGATCTTGGCGGCGTTCCAGCGCAGCGCACCGCCGCGTATCGACCGGCCGCCGGCGCGCCGCAGCACCAGCAGCCCGGCGTTCGCAACGTGACGGAACTGCTGGCGCAGCAGCGCGCTCGATCGCAATCCGGTCAGCAGGTCGTCTTCGAAGCCCTCGGCGTGCAGCAGCGATGCCCACACCGCGTCGGCGACGTTCTTGCGCGGCGGCAACGCGACGAGGAAGCCGCCATCGTCGGTGGTCAGCGTCGAGTTGATGCCCGCGTGCCGGTGCAGGCGAGCCGCGACGAGCCGGGCCAGCGTCTCGTTGACGCGGCGGCCCGCGCACGTGTGATAGACCGCGGTCTGCCGTTCGTCCATCCGGTAGATCTCGACGATCGGGTGGGCGTCGTCGGGGAGGGCGGAGAGCGCCAGCTGCTGCACGACGTAGCGCACGACGTGCGCGGCTTCTCCGCCGTCGAGCGTGTAGCGGCCGCGCAGGTACGCCAGCGCTCCCTGCGTTCCGCCCGCCGCCAGCGCGTCCGCGACGCCGCGGCGCAGCGTGCCGATCTCGTGCGCGAGCAAGAGCGGCACGCCTTTGAGATGCGAGCTCCACTGCGGCACGGTGGGACGACCGACGTGCGGCTCGACGCGCAAACCGCGCGGCCCGACTTCGCTGACCCGCAGCGTGCGCCCATCGAGCACGAACACGTCGCCTTCCGAAAGCGACGCGGCGAAGGCTTCGCCGAGGCGGCCGATCCCCGAGCCGCCGGCGCCGCTGACGGGAACCGTCGACTCGTCCGGGATCGTTCCGACGTTTTCGAAATACGCGCTCGACGGCTCGCGTCCCAAGCCGTACGCCGCGACGCCGTCGCTGCCGATGCGGCGAACGTGCGCTTCGTCGGGACCGGCGCCGCCGCCGCTCAAATACGCGACGCACGCGCGCAGGTCCACCTCCTGCAGCGCGCGGTACGGGTAGGCCCGTCGCGCCAGCGCGAGTGCGTCGTCGAGCGCAATGCGGCGGTCGTGGACGCACAGCGAGACGATCCATTGCGCCAGCACGTCGAGCGGCGCCGTGGGGATCGCGACCTCTTCGATCCGGCCGTCGCGGATGCAGCGCCGCGTCGCGGCGGCTTCGATCACGTCGTCGCGATCCTGCGCGATCACGACGCCCGTCGCAACCGCGCCCGGGCGGTGGCCCGCGCGCCCGACCCGCTGGAGTGTCGGCGTCATGCCGCGCGCGCCGCCCAGCACGATCACCCGGTCGACGTACCCGATGTCGACACCGAGCTCGAGCGAACTGGAACAGACGACGGTCCGCAGCTTTCCGCTGCGCAGTTCCGCTTCGGTCCGGTGGCGCACGCTGCGTTCGAGCGCGCTGTGGTGCACGCCGATCCGCCGGTCCCGCGCCGCGGTCGTCTCGCGCGGCTCATCCTCCGCAACGGCAATCTCCGCCGCCTCGCCGTCACTGCGAAGGATCATCTCGTGCGCCAGCCGCTCGGCCTGACTGCGCACGTTGGTGAAAACGAGGGTCGAACGCACGTCTTGCGTCAGGGTGTATGCCGTGCGCGCACAGGTCGAGAGCGTCGCCATCGCGCCCGCGAACGGCGCGACGATGTCCAGGCGCATTTCGCGCAAACCGCGGCAGTCGACGACCGCGCACTCGCGCTCGGTGCCGGCCAGATACGCGGCGACGCTCTCCAGCGGCGCGACGGTCGCGGAGAGGCCGACGCGGCGCAGCGGCGCTCGAGTCAGCTCCGTGAGCGATTCGAGCAGCAGCGCCAGGTGCGCGCCGCGCTTGTTCCCAGCCAGTGCGTGGACCTCGTCGACGATCACCGTCTCGACGTGGGTCAGCTTCGCGCGATAGGAATCCATCGCGACCATGAGCGCCAGCGACTCGGGCGTGGTCAGCAGCACGTGCGGCGGCCGCGCCATCATGAGCCGCCGTTCTTCGACCGGCGTGTCGCCGGTGCGCACGCCGGTGCGCACGAAGCGCTCGCGCACGCGGCCGCGCCGGACCCGCGCGCGCTCGGTGTTCGGCCGCTCCAGCAGGCCCATCTCGCGCAGCGGCCGGCGCAGGTTGTGTTCGACGTCGTAGCCGAGCGCGCGCAGCGGCGAGACGTAGAGGCAGTAGGTTCGAGCGAGCAGTTCGTCGGCATCGCGCAGCTCAGCCAGCCGCGACATCACCGGCAGGAAGGCCGCGAGCGTCTTCCCCGTCCCGGTCGGCGAACAGATCAGCGTGTGGCGCCCGTCCCGCGAGAGCGGCAGCGCAGCTGCCTGGGGCGGCGTCGGATGACCGAGATGTTCTTCACACCAAGCCGCGACGGCCGGGTGGAGCAAACCGAAAGCGCCGTCCACGGGACGGCGTCAGTTCATCGAACGGGCGTTCGATTCATGCTCGCCGGGCGGCCGTCAGGCCAGGGCGCTGATCGCCGTTCCCAGGCCGAGTGACGAGAACAAGCGGCGCACTTCGTCAGCGGCGAGCTGTTGGGTGCTGGCGAGCACGGCCATCGCGATCGATGAGGTGCCGCCGGCCGCGATGTCGAGGGTCGACGCGGAGCCGACTCCGGAGATGCCGTCCATGGTCGCCCGATAGTACGCCGAACTACCGCTCGGATGCAAGCGTCGGGCCTGAAACCCCGCCTCCCGCCCGGGAGTAACTGGGAGCGGAGGTTCGAGAATGCCGTTCTTTCTCAAGGTGACCGCGATCGTGGCGGTCGGGATCGTCGCGCTGCTGCTGCTTGCCGCGCTGCTCAAGATCCTCGTGATCGCAGCGGTCGTCGCGGCGCTCGTCGTCGGCGGCTTGGCCGTGCGCAACGTGCTGCGCCGTCGTCGCGGCGGCCCCATCACCATCAGCCAGCGCCGCTAGCAGGTCGTCCTCCGCCGGGCTGCTGCTCACCCAGATCGGCGCGCTCTGGCTCTACGACCAGCTGATCGCGACGAAGAACGCCGCCGACGTCACGCTGCTGCCGTGCACCTACGCCGCGCCCACGTTCGGGAACCAGCAGTTCGCGACGCTGTACGAGACCACGTTTCCCAACGCGTATCGCGCGGTCAACACGCTCGACATCGTCCCGATGGCGTTCCAGAACGTCGACGGCGTGCAGAACGCGTATCCGCCGCCGGGACAGACGCTCAGCGAGTTCGACCTCGCCCTGGACGTGCTGGCCCAGACGTTCAAGAATCAGATCGCGGCGACGAATCACGCGGCGCAGACGTACTTGGACGCCGTTCGCGACGAGGCGTACAAGCAACTGGAGACCTGAGATCGCTGCGGCGAAGGCGTTGTCGACGCGGTACGCGTAGGACGGCACATGCAGGTGTCTTCCGCGTTCCGCGCCGTCACGGTCGCGTTGCTCTTCATCATTGCCGCGGCCGCGGCGTCGGCGCAGCAGCCGGCGTCCGAAGCGAATCCGAGCGCCGCCCCGGTGCCGGCGGCCTCGCCGTCGCCGTCCCCATCACCGACTCCGGTGCCGCCGTACAACCGGCTCGCGTTTCGCGAGATCGGCCCGGCCCTCTCGGGAGGCCGCGTGACGTCGGTGGTCGGCGTCGCGGACGACGCGAAGCTGTACTATCTCGGCTCGGCGGGCGGCGGCGTGTGGAAGACGGTGAACGGCGGCGCGACGTGGACGCCGCTGTTCGACAAGCAGAGCGTCGCGTCGATCGGCGCGGTCGCGATCGATCCGAAGAATCACGACGTCGTGTGGGTCGGCACCGGCGAAGCCAACCCGCGCAACGACGTCACCTGGGGCGACGGCGTCTATCGCACCGCCGACGGCGGGAAGACCTGGAAGAACCTCGGCCTCGCGCAGACGAAGTTCATCGCGTCGGTCGTCATCGATCCGCGCGATACCAATACGGTGCTGGTCGGCGCGCTCGGCGACGCCTTCGCCGACTCGCCGGAACGCGGCGTCTACCGCACGACCGACGGCGGAAAGACGTGGAGCAAGACGCTCTACGTCGGACCGCGCAGCGGCGTCTCGGAAATGGTCGCGGACCCCAAGAACCCGGACGTGCTCTACGCCGGCATCTGGCACTTCCAGCGCAAGCCGTGGACGTTCGAGTCCGGCGGCGCGGACGACGGAATCTGGAAGTCGGTCGACGGCGGGAAGACGTGGAACCGCCTGAGCGGTCACGGCTTGCCGGAAGGGATGACGGGACGCATCGGCTTGGCGGTCGCGCCGTCGAATCCGAACCGCGTGTACGCGCTGATCGAGTCGAAGACGCCCGGGATCCTGTGGCGCTCCGACGACGCCGGCGCGACGTGGAAGCTCATGACGAGCAACACGCTGGTCGACCAGCGCTTCTTCTACTTCTCGCACGTTCGCGTCGATCCGGCGAACGCCGACCACGTCTACGGTGTCTCGGAAGCCCTCTCCGAGTCGAAGGACGGCGGCAAGACGTTCAAGGCCATCGCGGATTCGGTGCACGTCGACTACCACGACATGTGGATCTCACCGGCGGACTCCAAGCGCATGATCGTCGGCGAGGACGGCGGCTACGCACTCTCGCTCGACGGCGGCACCGCCTGGTCGTTCTCGCGCAACCTGGCGATCGGCGAGATCTATCACGTCGGGTACGACGATCAGAACCCGTATCGCGTGTGCATCGGACTCCAGGACAACAACGGGTTCTGCGGACCCTCCAACTCGCTGCGCCCCGACGGCATCCCGGACGAGGCGTGGGAGCGGGTCATCGGCGGCGACGGGCAATGGGCCTGGCCCGATCCGCGCGACCCGAACCTGGTCTGGACCGACCTGCAGAACGGCAACCTGTCGATCTACGATCGGCGCGCGCAGCGGAACCGCCCGGTGCGCCCGTATATCGCTACCGCAGCGCAGGGCTTCACGCCGTACGCGCTGCCGTATCGCTTCAATTGGGACTCGCCGATCGCATTCGATCCGTTCGATCCGGCGACCGCGCTGTTCGGCGGCAACGTCGTGTTCGCATCGCGCGATCGCGGACGCACGTGGCGGCCGATCTCGCCGGACCTCACGCGCAACGACAAGACGCACCAGCAGGCGTCGGGCGGCCCCCTCGCGCTCGACAACACCGGTGCGGAGGCGAGCAGCGCGATCCTCGACATCGAGCCTTCGACGGCGACGCGCGGGGAGATCTGGGTCGGCACCGACGACGGCTTGGTGCAAGTGACCCGAGACGGCGGCAAACACTGGACCAACGTCACGCCGCCGAACGTCCCGCCCGACGGCCGCGCCGAAGTCGCTGCGCCCTCGCCGCTGGCCCGCGGCACCGCGTACGCGGTGATCGACCGGCACTATCTCGGCGATCACACGCCGTACGCGTTCGTGACGCACGATTGGGGTGCGCATTGGACGACGATCACGAGCGGGCTGCCGGTGCAGGAAGCGCGCGCGATTCGTCCCGACACGCGCAACGCGCACCTCGTCTATCTGGGTCTCGAGAACTCGTTCTGGCTGTCCTACGACGACGGGGCGCATTGGCGCAAGCCCGCGCTCGGGCTGCCGACGACCGCGTCGTACGACCTGCGCATCCAGCCGCGCTGGAACGACCTGATCGTCGCGACGCACGGCCGCGGCCTGTTCATCCTCGACGATCTCACCCCGATTCAGCAGCTTCCCGGCGCGGAAGCCGCCGGCGCGGCGTTGTTCGCGCCGCGTACCGCGTACGCGTACGCGCTGCACGCGGACGACGAGGGGCTCTACACCCGCTACGCGGGGAAGAATCCGCCGCCCGGTGCGATGATCTCGTTCTACCAAACCGCGCCCGGTGCCAAGCCTCCATCGATCGAAATCCTCGATGCGCACGGCACGGTGATCCGGCATCTGCGCGGCACGACGCGGGTCCATGAACGGGAGATTCCGATCGTGACGAACTTCGTCGGAGTCAACCGCGTGACGTGGGACTTGCGCGAGGACGGCCCCGTGCGCTGGGAAGGCGCCGCGAAGGAAACCTACAAGGGTCCGCGCACGGGCATTCCCGTGATTCCGGGGACGTACGCGGTGCGCATCGTCCTGGCCGGCAAGACCTTTACGCAACCGCTGCGGGTCGCGCCCGATCCGCGCATCACGATGGTGGCGGCGGAGTATCGCGAAGCGTACCGGTTCGCCAAACGGCACCTCGCCGAGTACTCGCAGCTCGACGCGACGCTCAACCGGCTCGACGCTTATACCGCCTCGGCCGGCGCGGCGAGCGCAAACGCCGGCGCGCTCTCCACGACGCTCGGCGCCGTGCGCGAGAAAGCACTCGCGTTGCGCGGGCGCCTCACCGCCGACTTCACCAACGACGAGGACTTCATCGCGCGACCGGCCGGCATTCGCGAAGACCTGCAAGGGCTCGCCGGGTTCGGCTTCGGCGCCGGAGCCGGCACGCCGCCGACCGCAGCGCAGCGCGAGTACGCGGCGCGGGTCGATGCAGCGCTCGCTGCGGTGCTGCGCGACGTCGCCGCCTTCGAGAGCACGGATGTCGCGCGCGCCGACGCGGCGCTCAAAGCAGCCGGCAAACCGCCGCTCGCGACGAGCGGCGCGAAGCGGACGGCCGTGGTCGGCGGCGATGCGAGCGGCGAGGACGACTGACGAGGGCGCGGCGCCCGCTGGGGGAAATTCGTTTCACGCCGGCCGCGCTCGCACGAGCACCGCCGGGCGGCTTGAAGAAAGTGTGAATCGATGTCGTTCGCAAACTCTGTGGTCGTCATCCCCAGTCACGTGCCGGAAGCTGAATTGCGCACGTTCGGCACGCTTGAGTCGTACGAGGAGTACATCGAGCACCAGTATCGCGACACGAAGGCGCTGCTCGAGAAATACCGCGCGCACAAGACGCACGATCCCGAGCTTTCCGCGGAGTACCGGGCCGCGATGAAACCGATCATGATCACGACGTGCTGGGGCGAGGCGCAGACGACGGGACAGGTCGCGCAGATCATCACCAAGACGAACAGCCCCAGCATCCAATACTTCTACGCGACGCACGCGCTCGATGAAGTCCGTCACACCCAGATCGAATGGCGCCGCATCCGCGACCTCGACCTGGCCGATTCGCTCGACGTGCCGTACGAGCAGACCGAACTGTTCCGCTTCGTGAACGGGCTGCCGTCCTTCGTCGAGCTCGTGTACGGACAGGTCTGCACGCTCGAGGCATACTCGGCGCACGTGCTCTTCAACTCGATCGCCGATCTGGCGCGCAAATTCGGCGACCTCGCCACCGCGGTCACGTACGAGTACGTGATGCACGACGAAGTGCGCCACATCGGAACCGGTCTGCGCATCGTGAAAGAGGCGATCGACGCCGCGCCCGATCCCGAGGAGGCGGCGTTCCGCATCCTCGACCTCGAAGAGCGGCTCCTGCCCATCACGATCCGCAAACTCGGCCGCGATTCCGCCATCGCGGCATCGCTGTACGAATCCGGAATGATCGCCGACAAGCGGGCGTTCGAGTTCGACGGATTTCGGCAGTACCTGATCTTCCGCGCGAAGATCCCCAACTTGCCGCCGATGCGCTACAAGGGACCCGACGGCTGGGCCGAAGCGCAACGCGGGACCAGCGCGGCATGATCGAAGGAACCCTGCTCTGGACGCCCGACCCCGCGCGGGCCGCGCAAACGCGCGTCGCGCAATTCATGCGCCGCCTCGCGGAACGCGGACAACAGTTCACCACGTACGAAGAGCTGCGCCGCTGGTCGGTCACCGATCTGCCGGGCTTCTGGGGCGCGGTGTGGGACTTCTTCGAGGTGCACTCGCGCACGCCGTACGAAACGGTGCTCGACGGACGGCCGATGCCCGGCACGACCTGGTTCACCGGCTCGCGGGTGAACTACGCCGAGCACATGCTGCGTCACGAAGCCGTCGCCGCGCCGCACGAGGCGGCCATCGTGCACAGCTCGGAGGTGCGGCCGCTGGCCGAGCTGTCCTGGCGCGAGCTCGGCGGGCGCGTGCGCATCCTCGCGACCGCCCTGCGCGAACTCGGCGTCGTTCCGGGCGACCGGGTCGCCGCATACATGCCGACCATCCCCGAGACGGCGATCGCCATGCTGGCGACGACGGCGATCGGCGCGGTGTGGTCCTCGGCGGCGCCGGAGTTCGGCGCGCGCACCGTGGTCGACCGCTTCGCACAGATCGAACCCAAGGTGCTCTTCGTCGCCGACGGATACCGGTTCGGCGGCAAGGACTTCGACCGCTTGGGCGAGATCGAAACGATTCTGGGCGAACTGCCGACCGTCGAGCACGTCGTCTGGCTGTCGTATCTGCACGCCGACGCGGCGACGGTTCCGCTCGCCGGCGCGGTCTCGTGGAACGCTTTGCTCGATCGCGCGCCGGTCGAGCGCGACGCGTTCGCCTACGAGTATCTCGGCCCGCGGGATCCGCTGTGGATCCTCTTCTCGTCGGGGACGACCGGATTGCCGAAAGCGATCGTCCACGGGCACGTGGGCGTGCTCGTCGAGCATCTCAAGTCGACCGGCCTGGGGCAGAATCTCGGTCCGGATTCGCGCACGTTCTTCTACACGACGACCGGCTGGATGATGTTCAACGCGCTGCTCTCGGGGCTGCTGCAGGGCTCCTCCGTCGTGCTCTACGACGGCCATCCCGCGCACCCGTCGCCGAGCTTGCTGTGGCAACTGGCCGCCGACGCCAAGGCGACGACGTTCGGCGCGAGCCCGACGTACGTGCAGATCATGCGCAAGTTCGGGATCGTGCCGCGCGACGCGTTCGATCTCTCGCGGCTGAACGCCGTGCTGCTGACGGGTTCGCCCGTCACGCCGGAAGCGACGGCCTGGTTCTACGAGAACGTCAAGGCCGATCTGTGGGTCACGTCGCCGTCGGGCGGGACGGAGCTGTGCGCGGGCTTGGTCGGCGGATCGCCGCTGCTGCCGGTGCGCGCCGGCGAGATCCAGGCGCGCCTGCTCGGGATGGACGTGCACGCCTGGAACGACGCGGGCGAAGACGTCGAGGTCGAGGTCGGCGAGCTCGTCGTCACGTCACCGTCGCCGTCGATGCCGCTCGCGTTCTGGAACGATGCCGGCGGTGCGCGCTATCGCGAGACGTACTTCGAGCAGTTCCCCGGCGTGTGGCGCCACGGCGACTTCCTCAAGATCAACGAACGCGGCGGATGTTACATCTACGGCCGCTCGGACTCGACCCTCAACCGCTTCGGCGTGCGCATCGGATCGTCCGAGATCTACCGCGCGGTCGAAGAGCTCGACGCCGTCCTCGACAGTCTGGTCGTGTGCTTGGAGTTGCCCGACGGCGGCTTCTACATGCCGCTGTTCGTGAAGGTCGCCGGCGACGGACCGCTCGACGACGCGCTGCGCGCCAGCATCGTGACGAAACTCCGCACCGACTGCAGTCCGCGTCACGTACCGGACGAGATTCACCGCGTCCCCGACGTGCCGTACACGTTGACCGGGAAGAAAATGGAGATTCCGGTGCGACGCATCATGGCGGGGATGGCGCCCGCCGCAGTCGCCAGCCGCGAGGCGATGATGAACCCGGACGCGCTCGACTGGTACGTCGACTTCGCGCACGCGCGCGTCGCGAGCCGCCTCGCGGAGCACGCTTGACGCTCCTTCGCGAACGCTTGAAGACGGGCGTCGCCCGTCGTAATTGCTAGCTCGTCGAGCCCGTCATTGCGAGCTCGTCGAGCACCCCCCGTGTCACGCTGAGCGCAGTCGAAGCCCCGCACGATTCTGAGGGGCACGATTGCGGTGTCGCTCTCGACTTCGCTCGGGCGACCCCGAGGGTTGCTCGACAAGCTCGCAATGACAAAGGGGGCCAGACGGCACGGACTGCATATCCCTGCGCATCGGAACGGTTGTGCGAGCCGTGCCCTCCTCTCGCGCCCGTATCCTCGGCCTGCTCGTCTTGACGGTGCTCGTGTGGGGCTACAACTGGGTTCCGCTGAAAATCGCAGCCGTCGCCATCGACCCGTACTGGTTCTCCGCTTGGCGGGTCGGCGGCGGAGCGCTCGCGCTCTTCGCCGTGCTCGCGCTCAGCCGGCGCAGCGCCGCGCCGCCGGCGGGGCGCGCTTTCATCACGATCGGTCTCGCGCAGGTCGCGGGGTTGGTGTTGTTCTCGACGCTGGCGTTGCGTTTCGGCGGCGTCGCGACGGTGACGGCGCTGGTCTTCACCATGCCGCTCTGGACCGCCGTCTTCGCGTACGTCCTGCTTGGCGAACGGCTGTCGCGCTCGCGGATCGCGTGGCTGCTGCTCGCGTGCGCCGGGATCGGACTGATCGCCTCGGAGGCCCGCACGCCGGGCGACGTGCTGGGCGCGTTGTGCGCGACGGCGGGCGGCGCGTCGTGGGCGCTCGGCAACGTCCTTCAGCGCCGGGCAGCGTATCGGATCGACGCCGTCCGGCTGATCGCGTGGCAGCAGCTCGCCGCAACGATACCGCTGGTGCTGCTCGCCGCCGTCCTCGGGCATCCGCAAGCATACCTCTCCACCGGCGTCGTCGTCGCAGCGGTATTCGCGGCCGTCGTCGGAAGCGGTATCGCGTGGCTCTGGTGGGGGATCGTGCTGCGGGAACTTCCCGCGAACACCGTGGCCCTCGGTTCGTTCGCGATTCCGGTAGTCGCCGCGCTGAGTGCCTGGGTGCAGCTCGGGGCGCCGCCCGCGCCGTTCACCGCGCTCGGCCTCGCGATCGTCGTCGCGGGACTCGCCGGCAGCGTCGCGGCAACCGCGTCGGACGAGCGGCGTGCTGCGCGCGCGGTCGAGGCAGCCTGAGCCGCCGCGCCGAACCATCCTCCCAGTGAATGGGTTTTTCCGGTCGCTCCCCGCATTGGCCGCCGCCGGCGCGTTGCTCGCGCTGGCACCGGAGCCGGCGCGAGCCGTCACGGCGGAGCACGCGCGCGAAGTGCGCGGCGCGTACGCGGCGCTGGTCGACACGTTCTACCGCAAGGTCGACGGTCCGGCGCTCGTTGCCGGCGCGCGCACCGGGCTCACGGCGGCGTTGCGCAAGGCCGACGCGCACGGGGCACCGCGCGCCGTCGCGCCGGCACCGGCCGGCGGTGCGGTCGAACAGATCCTCGCGTCGATCGACGTCGCGCGGCGCGCGAGCAAACTCACCGAGACCGCGCTGACCTATGCTGCGCTGAGCGGAATGGCCGCTGCCGCCGGGGATCGCTACACGGTCTTCTTGACACCCGCCGAACTGCACCGGTTCACCGCACCGCTGAACCCAGCCCACATCTTCGGCATCGGCGTCCTGCTGGCCGAAGACGAGACCACGCACGACGTCCGCGCCTCATACATCCCGCCGGGCACGCCGGCCGACAGCGCAGGAGTCAAGACCGGCGATCTCTTCGACGCCGTCGACGGAACGTCGGTGCGCGGCATAGGAATGCAGCGCGTGCGGGCCAAGCTGCTCGGCATCCGCGGTACGATCGTGTCGGTACGTGTGGTGCGAGACGGCAAGCCGCTGGAGGATGCATTCGCGATCACGCGCGACGACGTGCACGCTCCGACGGTGTACGAGAAGCTGCTCCCGGGCAACATCGGGTACGTCGCGGTCGGTGCGTTCGGTGAACCGACCGCGACGGAGTTCGCCGCCGCGATCAAACGGCTGCAAGAGCAGAACGTCGCCGGCTTCATCCTCGATCTGCGATTCAACGGCGGCGGGTACGTCGGCGCTGCGGTCGCGATCGCCGACACGTTCATCCGCAACGGCCCGATCGTCTCGGTCGCCGGTCGCCGCGGCACGACGCAGTTCGACGCCGACGCGGTGGCGATCGACCCCAAACCGCTCGCGGTTCTCGTGAACCACTACTCGGCCTCGGCATCGGAGATCACCGCGGGTGCGCTGCAGGACGTCGGCGTCGCGACGCTGGTCGGCAGCCGCACCTACGGCAAAGGCGTCGTTCAGGAACTGACCTACTTCCACGACGGCTCCGCCTTGAAGGTCACGACCGCGCGCTATCTCACGCCGCATCGCCGCATCATCGACGGCATCGGTCTAGCCCCAGACGTCGCCGTCAAGGAGAACGCGCACGCCCGCTACGGCGACCCCGCCGCCGACAAGCAGCTCACCGTCGCGATGCAGATCGTCGGCAGCAAGGCGCACGTTTGAGGAACGAACCCGCCCGATCGACGCTTGTCGAAGCGACCGACGACGACTTCGAATGGATGATTCGCGGCGTCGCCGTACGCAACCGCGGCCTTTCCTTGCCGCCGGGCGGCGTCGATTCCCAAGGGGTCCTTGCCCACGTGCGTACCATGGCGCGAACGCTGCTGCAACAGTGGGGCCGTACCGGTACGTGGATGATCGTCGCAAACGATGAGGTGGTTGGGCTGTGCGGCTACAAGCATCCGCCGTCCGGCGAAGGCGCCGTAGAGATCGGTTACGGCGTCGCCGCAAGCAGACGGCGACGGGGCCATGCGAGAAGGGCAGTTGCCGCCATACTTGCGAACGCGAGCGGAGATCCGTCAATCCAGTACGTGATCGCCGATACCGCCGTGGAAAATCATCCCTCGCAGCGCGTCCTCGAAAAGAACGGCTTTCGGTGTGTCGGCCCTCACGTCGACCCGGACGACGGTGAAGCACTCATCAGGTGGCGGGCCGACGTTCGTACCGACCCCCTCATTCGAAGCGCAACGCGCTGATCGGGTCGAGCGCGGCGGCTTTGCGGGCCGGCCAGTAGCCGAAGAAGACGCCGACCGCGGCGCTGAACGCCAGTGCGAGCCCGACCGCCACGATCGATACGGTGGCCGGCCAGTGTGCGAAGTATGCGATCGCGGCGGCGCCGATGACGCCGATCAGGACCCCGATCGCACCGCCGCCGGTTGAGAGGACGACGGCTTCGATCAAGAACTGCCGCAGGATCGAGGCTGCGCGCGCGCCGAGCGCGACCCGCAGCCCGATCTCACGCGTGCGCTCGGTGACCGAGACCAGCATGATGTTCATGATGCCGATACCGCCGACGATCAGCGAGACCGCTGCGACCGAAGCGAGCAGCACGGCGAGGATCGACGCCGTCGACGAGGCGGCTTGCGCGATGTCGGCGAGGTTGCGCACCTGGAAGTCGTCGGGTTGACCGGCGACGATGCGATGCCGCTGCTCGAGCAGCGCGGTGATCTCGTTCTGCGCCGAGCCGATCGTGCTCGCGGAAGTCGCCGACACCATCAGCGTCGCGACGGTCGTCGAGCCGGTGAGGCGTTCGAGCGCCGACGTGTACGGAATCAGCACGGTGTCGTCCTGATCTTGGCCGGCGCCGCTCTGACCCTTGGCGCTGAGCGTTCCGATGACGGTGAACGGCACGCCTCTGATGAGGACGACCTGGCCGACCGGGTCCGCCCCGCTCGGGAACAGCTGCTGGATGACCGTCTGACCGAGGACCGCCACCTTCGCGGCGGCATCGGTCTCCGGCTGGGTGAAGAATCGGCCGCTTTCGACCGGCCAGGTGCGCACGAACGTGTAGCTGGGCGCTACGCCGGCCGCGCTGGTCTGCCAGTTCTGCCCGGCCGCGACCAGCTGCGTGCGAACGGTGACGACGGGGGACACCGCGGCGACCCCCGGCAGCTTGGCGATCGTCATTCCGTCGGCGGCGGTCAACGTCGACGCGCCGCCGTTGCCGGTGCGCGCACCGGACGTCTGCACGCTGCCGGGGAGCACGACGATCAGGTTCGAGCCGAGGCCGTTGATCTGATCGGCGACCGAACTGCTCGCGCCGGTGCCGATCGCGACCGTGACGATCACCGCCGCGACGCCGATCACGACGCCGAGCATCGTCAGCAGCGAGCGCGACCGGTTGCGGACGAGCGCCGTCAGCGCCAGCCGGAGGGTTTGGATGAAGCTGATCACGCGTGCACTTTTTCCTTCGTCTTCGTGTCGCCGACGATGTTGCCGTCGCGGAACGTCACCAGACGCTTCGCGTGGGCGGCGACGTCCGGTTCGTGCGTCACCAGCATGACCGTCATGCCGCGTTCTTCGTTGAGCCGGCGGAACAGCGCCATGACGTCTTCCGACGACGCGGTGTCGAGCGCGCCGGTCGGCTCGTCGGCGAGGATCAGACTCGGCTGGTTCACGATCGAACGCGCGATCGCGACACGTTGCTGCTGACCGCCGGAGAGCTGGTTGGGCTGATGCTGCGCGACTTTGGCGAGTCCGACCGCGTCGAGGGCTTCCAGCGCCGCGCGGCGCCGCTCGCCGGCAGGGACGCCGGCGTAGATCATCGGCAATTCGACGTTCTCGAGCGCCGTCGTGCGCGGCAGCAGGTTGTACGCCTGGAAAACGAACCCGAGGGCGCGCGAGCGCAGGTCGGCAAGTGCGTTGCCGTCGAGATCGGCGACGTCGTGGCCGTCGAACCGGTACGTCCCGGAGGTCGCGCGGTCGAGAAGGCCGACGATGTGCATGAAGGTCGACTTGCCCGATCCCGACGGTCCCATCACCGCGACGAACTCGCCCGGATCGATGGTGAGGTCGACGTCGTTGAGCGCGACGACTCCCTCACTCCCCTCGAGCGGATAGACCTTGCGCAGGTTGCGGACCTCGACGACCGGCGTCACCCGCCCGGTCCTCGTCCGCCACCGTGCGGCCCGCCGCCGCCGGTGAGCAGGTTGCGGGTATTCGCGTTCGTCGCACCCTTGCTCGACGTGGTGCGCGAATCACCGATCACGACCTGATCGTTTGCCATGAGCGTACCGCGGAGCGGCGTGACCGCGACCGAGGTGTCGCCGACGATGCCGACCTTGACCGGCACGGCATTCAACTGGCCGTTGCGCTCGACGAAGATGCGGCTGATGCTCCCTGCCGTGACCGCGCCGCTGCTGCCGCCGGTCGTGGCGCCCCACGGCGACCCGCCGCCGGCCGCGTTGCCGCTGCCGGTACGCGTCGCGCCGGAGATCTGCCCGGCGCCGTTGCTCGCGCCCGTGTTCGCACCCGTGGTGCGTTTGCGGTGCGCGACGCTGCCGGCTGCGGGCGTGTAGCTGAACGCTGCGAGCGGCACGATCGTCGCGTTGTCGGCGTGGGCGACTTGAATCGTGGCGTCGGCGGTCATGCCGGGGAGGAGCGCACCGTCCTTGTTGTCGACCACGACGACGTTGGTGTAGGTCACGACGTTCGTCACGGTCGTCGGGTTCTGACGAACCTGTTTGACCACGGCCCGGAAGACGCGATTCGGGTACGCCAGCACGGTGAAGTTGACCGGGTCGCCCGGGCGCACGCGCCCGATGTCCGGCTCGCCGACGGCGAGATCGAGTTCCATCTTGGTGAGATCTTGGGCGATCGAGAACAGCGTCGGCGTCGTCAGGCTGGCCGCGACGGTCTGGCCGACCGCGACGACACGCGAGATCACCGTGCCGTCGACCGGCGAGGTGATGATCGTGTGGTTGACGTTCTGTTGGGCCTGCGCGACCTGCGCCTGTTGGATGCCGATCGCCGCGACGCTCGCGTCGTGCGTCGCGACCTGGTTCGCCGCAGTCGCGCCGGAGACGCCGGTCTGCGCGGAGAGCGCTTGCGCGGACGCGTTCGCCTGAGCGATCTGCGCGACCGACGCGCCCGTTTGCGCTTGGGCCTGCGCGACGGCCGCGCGCGCGCCGTCGAGTGCCGTCTGTGCGGCGACGAGATTGGACTGGTCGGTGTCGACCTGATTCTGCGCGATGTAGCCCTGCGAGACCAGCTGCCGATCGCGAGCGACCGTCTGCTGTGCGAGCTGGAGGGCCGCTTGATCCTTGGTGACCGTCGTTTGCGCCGTCGCGACGGCGGCCTGGCTGGCCGCCGCCGTCATCTTCGCGGCACGAGCGGTCGCGGCCGCGGCTTGCGCTTGAGCCTGCGCTTGCGCGACCGCGGACGGCCCGCCGCCGGCGGTCGCGCCGGTGGCCTGCGCTTGCGCCTCGCTCTGCGCGAGGGTCGACTTCGCCTGGTCGAGCACCGCCTGGAACGTCGTCGGGTCCAGCTTGGCGAGGATCTGGCCCTTCTTCACGCGTGAGTTGAAGTCGGCATCGATCTCGGAGATGATCCCCGAGACCTGCGTGCCGACGTTGATCGTGTTCTGCGGGTTGAGCGTGCCGCTCGCGGTGACGGTCTGCGCCAGCGAGCCGGTCTGCACCGGAACGGTCGTGTAGGTCACGGCACCGGCCCGCGAACGGACCACCAGCACCGACGCGACGATCGCGACGATGACCAGGACGGCAAGGGCGGCGAGCAACCATCGCGGGCGACGGCGCTTGGATTCGAGCTTGACCGAGGTGACGTGACCGTTGGTCGACGGCCGTTCTAAAGTTTGCATGGTCGTGTCGATACTACGGCCGGGTACCTCGGAAAGTGCTTCAGTTTATATGAGAATCACTCTCAGGTAGATGCCAGGGAACGAAACGGCCATTCGTCGGTTCGCGCTGCCCAGACGAGGAAGGCGGCCGTCCCGGCCGCTATGGTGAGGAGTCCGAACGCGATCGCCGCCCAGCCGGCGCTTGCAAAGACGTAGCACCAGCCCGCTAGCGCCACGACTGCCGGGAGCGGGAAAAGCCACATGCGATACGGCGAGCGGATGCCGCGTACGCGCAAAGCGACCAGCGCCCCAATTTGCGCGATGGGCTGGATCAGGACCATCCCCGCGATCAGCGCGTTGATGACGTTGTCCAGCGAGAGCAAGCATGCAGGCAAGGCGAGTACACCGATCGCCAGCAAGGAGACATCGGGAAAACGCAAGCGCGGATGAACGTGCGCGAAGGCGCGCAAGAACACGCCGTCGGTCGCGGCGGCGAACGGGACGCGCGAGAAGGCCAGCAGGTTGCCGTACACCGACGCGAACGCCGTCACGAGGATGAGCAGCGTGACGACTTCGGCGGCCACGACGCCGAACGCGCGCTCCACCACCACCGACGCGAGGAACTCACCGATTCCGTGCGTCGCCAGGATCGACTGCCACGGTACGGCGCCCAGCACGCCGAGCTGCATCGTGACGTACAGGATCGCGACGAGCGCGATCGAGATCAGAATCGAACGCGGCAGCGTGCGCGCAGGCGCGATCACCTCGTCGCCGACGGAACTCGATGCGCCGTAGCCCGCATAGTCGTACATGGTGATGATCAGCGCCTGGCCGAAGCCGGCGGCGAACCCGGCCCAGAACGAATCGCCGCCGAGCGCGAACGCCTGCGCCGGCGAGAACCGCGCGAACCCTGCCGCGACGACGCAGAGCAAGGTGACGACCGCGATGACGCCGAGGAGCGTGCCCAGGCGTGCCACCGAGCCGATCCCGCGATACAGCGCGAGCAGCGTGACCACACCGACGCCGATCGCGACGGCGCTCGATTCCCACGGATGCGCGGCGAGGTGCGGGAACAGGTAGCCGGCGTAGTTCGCGAAGCCGATGTAGCCCGACGCGAGCAGCAGCGGCGCGCTGAAGATCGTCTGCCACACGAACAAAAAGGCGAGCAGACGGCCGAGACTGCGCCGGCCGAAGACCTCGCGCAAGAAGCCGTACGTCCCGCCCGAGCCGGGATATTGCGCGCCGAGCTCGGCCCAGACGAGGCCGTCGCAGAGCGCCAGCCCCGCACCGGCGATCCATCCCACCAGCGAGAGCGGCCCGTGCAGCGCCCGCAGCACCAGCGGGATCGTGATCAGCGGGCCGATCCCGACCATCGTGATGACGTTGATCGCGATCGCGCCGGGCAGGCCGACACCGCGCACCAAGCCGCGGTTCGCGCCGGTCATCGATCAGGCAAACTGCGCGGCGAAGGCGTCGTAGACGTCCGCGGCGACGCCGGCGGCGAGCGCACGCGCACGGATCGCCGCGAGGTCCGGCTGCGGCCGGACGGCGAGTGCACTCGTCGGGGTGCCGCCGGGGATCAGCGCGATCCGCTCGGCCACGGCCGGCGTCACGATGCTCTGCCACGGTTCGAGCACGACGCTGCCGCCGCATGCGTCGACGCGCACGTGCGCACCCATCGCGGTGATCGTCAGCGGCAAGCCGTCGGAATCGAGGTACGAATCAGCCGAGCGCACGTCGATTCGCTCGACCAGAAAACGGCGATCGGCGATCAGCAGGGTGTGCGCGAGGCCGTCCGCCTCATATGCCAGCCCTTCCACCGCACCCGGGAACGTCGCGCGATAGTCGAGCACGTCCGCGGCCTTCTGCACGTGCAGCGGGCGCGGTTTCCCGTCGACGCCGACGCGGTTCCAATCGAAGATGCGATAGGTCAGATCGCTCGCCTGCTGCGTCTCGAACAACTCGATTCCGGCACCGATCGCGTGCAGCGTGCCGGCCGGAAGATAGAACGCGTCGCCGGGCCGGACCGGGACGCGGCGCAGGATCTCCCCGAGCGTTCCGTCGGCGACGCGGCGCTCGAACTCCTCACGGGTCGTATCGCGCGTCCAGCCGAGCACCAACTCCGCGTCCGGTTCGCAGGCGAGGATGTACCAGCACTCGGTCTTGCCGTTCGGTTGGCCTTCGACGCGCTGCGCGTACGCATCGTTCGGGTGCACTTGCACCGAGAGCGCCGTACGGGCGTCGATGATCTTCGTCAAAACCGGAAAGATGCGGGCCGGGTCGATCGGACCGGTCAACGCTGCGCCGAGGCTCGCGCGCAGCCCGCCGAGTGTCGACCCTGCGAGCGGCCCGTTGTGGACCGCGTTCTCGTCCCAGCACTCCCACGATTCGCCCAGCGGCTGGGGTGCCTCGTCGTGTGCCGTTCGCGGGACTTTGTGATAGCGCGTGACGAGCGCATCACCGCCCCAGATCGCGGGCGCCAACTTGGGATCGAGAAGATACGGATAGAGCCGGTCACTCACGTGCCGGCTCTACGCTTTTCCGTCGCTGCGTTCCGCTTGGTGCCTAGTCTATTCGCGCCGAATCGTGGTGCTCGACGAGCCGCCGCGGTTGTTCGACATCGCCACGAGGCCCACGATCACGACCAGCACCACGGCGCCGACGATGATCCACGTCCACGGGACGTTGCTGGTGTCGGTCGTCGTGTTGGTCGTGGTCGTGGTCGAACTGCCGGCCGGCGCGTTGCCGGTGGTGGTGGACCCGCCGCCCGTCCCGCCGCCGGTGGTCGTCGTGCTGCCGCCTCCGTTGCCGCCGCCCGTCGTCTGCGCGTACGCCAACGTCGGAGCGAACGCGAGGAACATCGCTAACACGAGGACCGAGAGCCGTGTGAAGATCCGCATCGTTCCCTGCTTCCTACAAAAGTCGAAACTCATGACAGCGAGTCTTGAGGTTCCGGATCGCCCGTCGGCGACGTCGGATCCGGCGGAATGCCCGGCATGTCCGGCGGCGCGTCGGGCATCGACGGTACGTCCGGCACAGATTCGGGGACCTGATACTCAGCCATCATTGCTCCCCAAAACGTTCCCGCCCGGTCGAAAGCCGAAACGGCGGGCGGCGGGCCGCGGTCACGTGCGGCAACCAACGGCCCGTCGGTGGAGTCCCAGGGGTAATGCGCCCTCTGCAACGCGTTGCCGCTCTAGCGACAACGATCGCGCTGCTCGGCGAAGCTCCCGCACCTTCGGCTCAGTCCGAAGAAGCGGCGAGGCTTTTTGCCTTGAGCGGCACGCGAACCGCCACCGTCCAGTCCTACACCTCACGCCTGCACGTCGACGTCGCGCTGCGCTCGTTTCCGTACCTCAAGTTTCACTTGAACGGAACGATCTCGTTCAAACGCCCGAACTTGTACTCGGTGCACTTCGAGCACGTGCCGTGGTTCGGCAAAGGCTTCGAGGACATGAAGATGGATCCGATGGTGCCGTCGACCTGGACCGAACATTACGACGTCACCAGCCTGAGCCGCGCGGGCGACCGCACGCACGTCGAGATGCGCGACAAGGTGGACGGTCACATCAAGGGCGTGCAGGCCGAACTCGACGCCGACGGCCTGCGCAAGATCGAGTGGACGTATCTCAACGGTGGGAACATTGGGGTCGCCGTCACACCGGTCATCGTGAGCGGCATCCCCGTACCGGCCAGCGAGGACGCCGACATCAAGCTGCCGACGTATCACGTGATCTGCCACGCGACGTTCACCGACTACAAGATCGTCACGGACACGGTGTCCGACGGCAGCCACGCGCGGTAGTTCACCCGGCACGATGCGCCGGGTGATCGTCACGGCGGACGATTTCGGTCTCGCGATCCCGGTCAACGAGGCGGTCGAGCGCGCCCACCGCGAGGGCGTGCTGACCGCGGCGAGCCTCATGGTTGCCGAACCTGCGGCGGCCGACGCCGTCGCGCGGGCGCGCGCGCTGCCGTCGCTGCGGATCGGCTTGCACGTCGTCGTCGTGGAAGGCCGGCCGCTCTTGCCGCCAGAGCGCATCCCCGACCTCGTCGATGATGCCGGGAGGTTGAGCTCGCAGCTCGTGCAGGCGGGCGTGCGCTACTTCTTCCACCCGCGGATCCGGCGGCAGCTCGAAGCGGAAATTCGCGCACAGTTCGCGGCTTTCGCCGCGACCGGCCTCGCGTTCGACCACGTCAACGCGCAGTGCCACATGCACCTGCACCCGACGGTCCTCGGCATCGTACTGAAGGTCGCCCGCGACTACGGTCGACCGCCGATGCGCGTACCGTACGAGCCGTTCGCCGCGTCGTGGCGCGCAACGCACGACGCGCGCGGCCTTCGCTTCGCCAACGCGCTTCTGCTCGCACCGTGGCTCGCGCTCATGAAAGCGCGACTGCGTGCGGCGGGCGTGCGCTACAACGACCGCGTCTTCGGCCTGGGCGATTCGGGACGGATGACGCCGGAGCGCGTCGTCGCGCTGCTGGGCGAACTGCAGCCGGGCGTCACCGAGATCTTTTTCCACCCGGCGACCGGGCCGTGGCCGGGGAAGGCGGCGGGGCTGCACGCGTACCGGCATGCCGACGAGCTCGCGGCGCTGCTGGACGGCGACGTCGCGCGCGCGCTGCACGCGCCCGGTGTCGAGACGATCGCGTTCTCCGACCTCGCGCCGGCCCGTGGCTGACCTGCGTCGGCTCGCCGAGCGCGCAACGTTGGCGCTCTCGTTGGCGAGCCTGGCGTACGGCGCGTTCGCGCTCGAACGGACCCTCGCGTTCGGCCGCCGCACGCGCAAACCCACCGTGCATGCGCCGCACGTCACGATTCTCAAGCCGCTGCGCGGCGACGAACCGCTGCTCGCGCAGAAGCTGCGCTCGTTCTGCGATCAGGACTATCCGTCGTACGACGTCGTGCTCGGCGCGCGCGACGTGGACGATCCCGCGCTGGCCGCGGCGCACGCCGTCGCGGCTGAGTTCGCGGACCGCGTGCGCGTCGCGTGGGCCGATGAAGGTACGCCGCGCCACGCGAACCCCAAGATCGACACGCTGGCCGCGCTCGTCCCTCATGCGCGCGGCGACATCCTCGTGTTCGCCGACAGCGACATGCGCGTCACGCCGGACTATCTGCTCGCCATCGTCGAGCCCTTCTCGGACGAACGCGTCGGCGCGGTGACGTGCCTCTACCGCGGGACGCCGGCGGACGACGCCGTCGCCTCGCGGCTCGGCGCGATGGCGAACCACGAGCACTTCGCACCGTCGGTGCTCGTCGCGGAGAAGCTGCTGGGTGTTCGGTTCGGCTTCGGCGCCACGATCGCGGTCCGCCGCACGCGCTTCGAGGAGATCGGCGGGCTCGACGCGCTCGGGCCGCACCTCGCCGACGACGCGCGGCTCTGCGCCGAGGTCGCGCGCGCCGGCGCCGGCGTCGTCCTCTCGGAGTACGTCGTCGAGAACCTCGTCGACGAGCCGACCTTCGGCGCGCTCTGGGCGCACGAGCTGCGCTGGATGCGCACGCACCGGGCGCTCGAGCCGGCCGGCTTCCTCGGTGTCGTGCTGACGTATCCGATCCCGCTCGCGCTGCTGCACCTGGCGCTCGCGCGACGGCGTTCGAAGGCGCTCGCCGTCGCCGGCGCCGCGTTCGCGCTGCGCTACGCGCTCGCGCTCGCCGCGGCGCGTGCGTTCGGCGCGCGCCCTGCGCCGCTGCTCGTCCCCCTGCGCGATGCGCTCGGGCTGGCGGAATGGTGCGCTTCGTTCGTGTCGCGCGACGTGCGGTGGGCCGGCGACCGGCTGCGCGTCGCGGACGACGGTTCGATCGTCCCGTGACGATCGTCGTTCCGCGGGGCGCCGAGGCCCGCGCGGTGCGCAAGGGGAATCCGAACGCCGGCATCGTCGAGGTCGCGGCAGGTGCGCGGGCCGCGGCGTCGCTGCCCCAGATCCCAGCCGGTGAGGCAGCAGTCGTGCTCGGATTGTGCGGCGCGCTGCGCGATCTCACCGTCGGCGACGTCGTCGTCTACCGTCGCGTCGCCGGCGACACGGCGGAGGTCGAGCTCGACGTCGGACTGCGCGACGAACTCGCGTCGTCGCTCGGGGCGACCCTCGTCGATGCGTGGACCGTCGATCACGTCGTCACGACCGTCGCCGAGCGCGCGGCCCTCGCGTTCGGTTCCGCCGCGGACGTCGTCGATATGGAAGGAATTCACCTCGCCGCCGCACTCGCCGCACGTGGCGTGCGGTTCGCGATGGTGCGGATCGTCAGCGACGATGCGTCGCGCGATCTTCCGGCACTCGAGCGTGCGATCCGCGCCGACGGCTCCATCGACGTCGCACGGATCGCGGCCGCGTTCGTGCGCTCGCCGCGCGCAGCATATGCGTTCTCCCGCGACGTGCGACGCGCGCTCCGCCGGCTCGGCGAGACCAGCGCCGTCCTCTCGCGGTAGCACGGGCCCAATTCGCAAGGACCGTCTCGCGGGCCCTTCCTGGTCCGCGTATGGCTCCCCGCAAGGGGGTAGGGCGATTCGGGGATCGAGTCTCTGTTTACGCCGGTCCCGGCGGCGTGAACGTGCGGCCTTTCCAGGCGCCGCCGGCGCCGCGAGCGTGCCGCCGGGCGGAGTCGACCGTCATCGCGGTGTAGAGCGCGCCGGCGAGCGGGAGCGCCAACGCGACGAGCGGACGCACGCGATAGAGGCGCAGCGTCGGCGCATACGCCAGCGCCATCGCTCCCCACGCGAGCGCTCCCGGCAGGGCGAGATCGATTCGGCGCCGACGTACGCCGTCGACCGTTGCCGCGACGGGGACGTAATAGAGCAGCATCATTCCCGCGACCGTTCCCGCGAGCAGCAGCGGCGAGTAGCGGAGCTGCGTGTACGCGGTGCGTGCGACCATCGACCAGATCGTGCTCAACGACGCGTACGGGCGGATGCTGCGCGAACGCGTCGCTAGACCGAGCCAGAGGCTACCGCCGCTGCGCTTCACTGCCGCGGCGAGCGCGCAGTCGTCGATCAGCTCGCCCGCGATCCGTTCGACGCCGCCGATCCGTCGCAGCGCGTCGTCGGAGAGCAGGACGCAGCCGCCGGCTGCAGCGGCCGTCGCGCGCGCGTCGTCGTTCACCCATGCGAACGGATAGAGCATGCGGAAGAAAAAGACGAACGCCGGGATCAGCAGCTGCTCCGCGGCGGACGTGCAGTGCAGCGCGACCATCTGCGAGACGAGCGCGCGATCCTGCGCCGTCGCGGTCGCAACGAGCCGTGCGAGCGTGTCCGGGTCGTGCTCGACGTCGGCGTCGGAGAACCACCAATACGCCGGTCGCGCGCCGCTCGCACGTGCCGCGGCGATGCCCTCGGCCAGCGCCCAGACCTTCCCCGTCCAACCGTCGGGCCGCGGTTGCGCTTCGATGACGCGCGCCCGCTCGTGCGCCGCGTATCGGTCGATCGTCACGCGCGCGGCGTCACCGGTGCCGTCGCCGCTGCGATCGTCGACCAGCGTGACGGAGAAGCGGCCGGGGTACTCCTGCGCGAGCAGCGACCCGAGCGTACGCGCGACGACGTCCGCCTCATCGCGAGCCGGCACGACCGCATGCACGTCGGGCACGGCGCCGCCCGGGGCGGGATCACGAAGGCCGTCGGCACGCGAGTCCCAAAACCGACCGCGAGCGACGATCAGACCGACCCAGGTCGCCGCACCAATCCACGCCGCTACACGAAGCACCTTGAGCATTCAGAGCACGCCTTCGAATCGCGACAGCGACCGCCCCTCCGAAACCGCGCTCGATCACGCGATCGACCGCGCCGTCGACGCGCTGTTCCGGCTGCAAGATCCGGTCGGGTATTGGTGGGCGGAGCTGCAGTCGAACGTCACGATCACGGCGGAAGTCGTCCTGCTGCACCATGTGTGGGGAACGTTCGACCGCGTCCCGCGCGCGGCTGCGGAGAGATATTTCCGCGAGAACCAGCGCGAGCATGGCGGTTGGGAACTCGCCTACGGTGACGGCGGCGAGTTGAGCGTCAGCATCGAGGCCTACATGGCGCTCCGTCTGCTGGGCGTTCCGGCCGACGATCCCGCACTGCAGCGCGGGCGCACGTTCATCCTCGCGCGCGGCGGGATCAGCGCCAGCCGGATCTTTACCAAGATGCACCTCGCGCTGCTCGGCGCCTACGAGTGGAGCGCGCTGCCGTCGCTGCCGCCGTGGCTGATGGTGCTCCCCGAACGCGGGCCGTTCTCGATCTACGACCTCTCGAGCTGGGCGCGCGGCAGCACGGTCCCGCTCATCCTCCTCTTCGCGAAGAGACCCGTCTACGGCCCGCGGCTGAACCTGGACGAGCTCTATGCCGAAGGCCGCGCGAACGCCCGCTTCACGCTGCCCGCAGCGCGCGACGCTTTCGAAGCGTTCTTCAACGCGGTCGATGCGGCGTTCAAGTGGACGGAGCGCACGGGTTTGACGCCGTTTCGCGAGCGCGGTCTCGCGCTCGCGGAGAAGTGGACCGTCGAGCGCCAGGAAGAGACCGGCGACTGGGGCGGGATCATCCCCGCGATGCTCAACGCGATGCTGGGCCTGCGCGCGCAGGGATATGCTCTCGACGATCCCGTCGTCGTGCGCGGCTTCGCGGCACTCGACGGGTTCACGATTACCGCGAACGGTGCGTACCGCGTGCAGCCCTGCATCTCGCCGGTGTGGGACACGGGCCTCGCGGTGCGGGCGCTCGTCGACGCGGGCGTGCGGCGCGACGAGCCGCGGCTGGTCAGCGCGGCGACGTGGCTGATGGACAAGCAGATCGTCGCCCGCTACGGCGATTGGGCGGTAAAGAACCGCACCGGGAAGCCGGGCGGCTGGGCGTTCGAGTTCGAGAACGCGTGGTATCCCGACGTCGACGATACGGCGGTGGTCGTGATGGCGCTCGCCGCGGTGGACCATCCGCAGCCGGAACGCATCGGTGCGGCGATTGAGCGCGCGGCGCAGTGGGTCGCGACGATGCAGTGCCGCGCCGGCGGCTGGGGCGCGTTCGACGTCGACAACGACAAGGACTGGCTCAACCGCATCCCCTACGGCGATCTCAAGGCGATGGTCGACCCCAACACCGCCGACGTCACGGCTCGCGTGCTCGAGATGGTCGCGCGCTGCGGCCTTGCGGGGTTCGATCGCGCGCGCTTCTCGCGCGGCCTCGACTACCTGCTCGCGGAACAGGAAGCGGACGGGGCGTGGTTCGGCCGCTGGGGCGTCAACTACGTGTACGGCACGAGCGGCGCGCTCGCCGCGCTCGCGCCCATCACGGCGCAGGCGGCGGAGAATTCAGCGCGGCTGCGCCGGATCGACGCGGCGGTCGTGCGGGGCGCCGTCTGGTTGAAGAGCGTGCAGAACGACGACGGCGGTTGGGGGGAGACGACGGCGAGCTACACGGACCCCGCGCTGCGTGGGATCGGCCCGAGCACCGCGAGCCAAACGGCGTGGGCGCTGATCGGACTGCTGGCGTGCGCGCAGCGCCACCCGTCGATCGCCGACGCATTCGCCGCGGCAATCGAGCGCGGCGTCGCGTTTCTGCTCGCGACGCAAACCGCGGCCGGCACGTGGGATGAGCCGGAGTTCACCGGGACCGGCTTTCCGGTGAACTTCTACCTGAACTACCACCAGTACCGGCTGCACTTTCCGCTCTCGGCTCTCGGCCGCTACGCGGCGATGCGTCGCTCCTCGCGCTGAACGTCCTTCGCCGGCAACGGCGGGAGAAGCCGCAAGCCGATCAGCGCGAGGGTCGCGAGCGTCGGCATCAACAGCGGCTTGATGAGCCGCGGGTCGAGCCGCTCCATGTGACGCCGGTTCTCGGCGAGTGCGGTCTCGAGGAACATCACCGGCGTGATGCCGTCCAGCATCGCTTTGATCTGCGCACGCTCGATGTTCGGCAACGGCGGGGTGTCGGCGCCGCCTTGCGCCGCTCCCACGATCGCGCGCGCGTGGTACTTGAGGCTCCCGTACGCGCGCTGCAGGAGACCGTCGCGTCCGGCACGCGCTTCTTCATACCGCCACCAGTTGATGAAGAATGCGATGTGGCGCGCTTCTTCCCACAGAACGCCCTCGAAGATCGAGAGCAGCGAATCGGGGAAGAGCCGCTTCTGACGGGCCAGCGCGAACGCGCCGAAGCCGACGAACGAGTCGGTGCACTCACCGAAGCCGAAGATCAGGAAATCGTCGCGGCGCGCCGGCGGATCCGCGACCGGCAGTTGCGGTGCGTCGATGCCGTAGCGTTCGAGTACGTGCGTCATCAGCCGCCCGTGACGTGTTTCCTCGACGCCTTGCAACGCGACCGCTTCGCGGATCAGCGGGTCCTCGAGGGTCTGCGCGAATGCCGTCACCATGCGGCCCGCCCGCTGCTCGATCGATCGCGCGTAGCTCCAGAGCGGAAACGCGCGCAGTCGCTGCAGATAGAGCCCGTCGAGTTCGGGCCAGGGGAGCCGTTCGGGCTCGAACGCGTCGTGTGTGTCGATGAAGGTGCGGCAGAACAGCTCGCGATGCGCCGCAGTTCCCGGTTTCATGGGCGGCTCTTCCGCCAGCCTCCCCGCGTCATCCTGGGATTCCCGTGTCATTTACCTTCGGAACTCCACGATGTCGGCCCGAGCCCCTCGCCCTTCGACAGGCTCAGGATGACAGGCCGGTTGCCACCGATCGGCGTCGCCGCGGGTCGTTGGTCGGGACGGCTGCGTGATGGAGCGCGCCGACCGCGAGTGGAGGTGGTGGACGGGGATGCTGGCTCAAGAACAGTCGGTGACGGTTGCGACGCGTGAATCGAGGCTCATCTTGCCGCGCGTCTCTCGTACCTTCGCGCTCGGCATCAAGCTGCTGCCGCCCCGCTTGGAGCCGCCGGTTCGCATCGGCTACCTGCTGTGCCGGATCGCCGATACCGTCGAGGACGACATCCGTCTCACGCCGCAGCGGAAGGCGGCGTTGCTCGACACGTTCCTGGCCTGCTTCGACGACGAGACGGAGGCCAATGCATTCGGTACGGTCGGAGCAGAACTGACGTCGAGCGAAGACTACCGAGCACTCGTCGCCGCGACCGGTCATGTGTTCCTGATGTGGCGGATGCTCGAGCGGCCGACCCGCGCGATCCTGCGCCGCTGGGTCGAGGAGATGGTCCGCGGGATGCGGCGCTTCGTGCTCGAGCACCCCGAGGGAATCCGCATCGCGAGCGTCGGCGAGTTTCGCGAATACTGCTACTATGTGGCCGGGACGGTCGGGCATCTGCTCACCGAGCTATGGTACGAACACTCGTACGTCGTCGGGAGTCGCACGTACGCGCGCCTGCTCGAGAATTGCGAAGCCTTCGGTGAAGCGCTGCAGACCGTCAACATTCTCAAGGACATCGCGTGGGACGCGGAGCGCGAGAACGCGATCTACATTCCGTCCGAATTGCTGACCGCGGTTGGAAGCGGCCACGACGCCATTCTGCGCGCGGAGCGCCGCGCGGCGAATCGCGATGCGCTCGGCCCGCTGATGCAGCTCGCCCACGACGACCTCGAAAGTGCGCTGCACTACATCGAGGCGATCCCCGCGGCAGCGGTCCGAATTCGGCTCTTCTGCGTGCTGCCGGTGCTGTTCGCGATCGCGACGGTTCGCGAGCTCGAAGGGAGCGAAGCGATGCTCGTCCCGGGCGGCAGCGTGAAGATCGACCGCGCGGAAGTGCGCGCGCTCGTCATCGCCGCCTCGACGTCGACGCTTACGAATCCGACGCTGCGCTGGCTCGCCGACCGCGTGCGCAAGCGCCCCTTCGTTCTTGGCCGGTAGCGACGATACACGAACCTTGTCGCGAACCGCGTTCGTCACCGGCGCCTCGGGTTTCGTAGGCGCCAACCTCGTGCGCGCCCTCCTCGCGGAAGGCTGGCACGTCCGCGCGCTGGTGCGCTCCGGCGCACCCTCGCTGGACGGCCTTCGCGTCGAGCGCGTCGCGGGCGACGTCTTCGCGCCGGGACTCAGCGACGCGATGCGCGGCTGCGATGCGGTCTTCCACGCCGCGGCCTTCTATAGTCTCTGGTACCGGGACCGCGCCGCGCTGATGCGGGTCAACGTCGAGGGCACCCGCTACGTGCTCGCCGCCGCGCGCGCCGCCGGGGTTCCGCGGGTCGTGCACACGAGTTCGGTCGCCGCGATCGGCGTGCGGCCTGACGGGCTGGCGGCCGACGAGACGTACCAGAGCCCGCCCGAGAGGCTGGTCGGTACCTACAAGCGCTCGAAGTATTTGGGCGAGCTGGAGGCGCGGCGCGCGTTCGCCGCGGGCCAGGACGTCGTCATCGTCAACCCGGCGACGCCGGTCGGTCCGTGGGACGCCAAACCGACGCCGACCGGTGAGATCATCGTCCGCTTTCTGAGTGGCCGCATGCCGGCGTACGTCGACACCGGACTCAACCTGGTCGACGTCGCGGAGGTCGCCGAAGGCCACCTCGCGGCGTACGAACGCGGCGTCGCCGGCCAGCGGTACATCCTGGGAAACGAGAACCTCACGCTGCGGGCGCTGCTGGAGCGGCTCTCCGTTTTGAGCGACCGCCCGGCGCCGCGGGTGCGTCTGCCGCGCGCGATTCCGCTCGCATACGCCGCACTGCGCGAGTTCGTCCTGGCGCGCGTCGGGATCGCGCCGGACATCTCCTTCGAAAGCGTGCGCATGGCCAAGCAGATGATGTTCTACGACGCGACGAAATCCGTCGCTGAACTCGGACTTCGCCACCGCGATGGAACCCTCGCGCTCGGGGCTGCGGTCAGGTGGTTTCAAGAACACGGATACGCCCCGGCAGGCGGGCGTCGAGCGGAGGATTGATGGCTGTCTCTCTCAAGCAGGTTATAGCGGTCGGGTCGTACGTCGTGCGTCAGCGCATCGCGGGCCGCAAGCGGTATCCGCTCGTGCTGATGCTCGAACCGCTCTTCCGCTGCAACCTCGCTTGCGGTGGGTGCGGCAAGATCCAGCATCCGGTCGAGGTCCTGCGCAAACACCTCACCCCCGAGCAGTGTTTCGCGGCGGTCGAGGACTGCGGCGCGCCGGTCGTGGCGATCCCCGGCGGGGAGCCGCTGCTGCACCCGCAGATCGACCAGATCGTCGCCGGCCTGATCGCGCGCAAGAAGTTCGTGTACCTCTGCACCAACGGCATCCGCCTCGAGCAGAGCCTCGAGAAGTTCGCGCCGTCGCCGTACTTCTCGTTCAGCGTGCATCTCGACGGCCTGCGCGAAGAGCACGATCGCGCCGTCGACCGCGGCGGAATCTTCGACATCGCGGTCAGCGCGATCAAGGCCGCGAAGGCGCGCGGCTTCCGCGTCACGACGAACACGACGATCTTCAAGGACGCCGATCCGAAGCGCGTCGCCGAGTTCTTCGACTTCGCGACCGACGAGCTCGAGGTCGACGGGATGATGATCTCGCCCGGCTATCCGTACGAGAAGGCGCCGGATCAGGAACATTTCCTGCAGCGCGACCAAACGAAGTCGCTCTTCCGCGAGATCATGGCGCCGTACCGCGCCGGGAAGAAGCGCTGGCAGTTCAACGCGAGCCCCTTCTTCATCGACTTCCTGGTCGGCGAAAAAGACTACGAGTGCACGCCGTGGGGGATGCCGTCGTACAGCCTCTTCGGCTGGCAGAAGCCGTGCTATCTGCTCGGTGAGGGCTACGCCGACTCGTACCAGCAGCTGCTGGATGAGACGGAGTGGGACAACTACGGGCACGCCAGCGGCAATCCGAAATGCACGGATTGCATGGTGCACTCGGGCTTCGAAGCGACGGCGGCCGCCGATGCGATGCGCCCCGGCAACGTCCTGCGCGCCGTGCGCGGCGTGCTGGCCAAGTAGCACCGCGAGATTGCAGACCCGTCCCACGCTCGAAGCGTTCGAGCGCTATCTGGAGGGCGCCATCGACCGGCTCGATGACGGCTCGCCGAACCGCGCGCTGATCCGCGAGCACTTCGCGCTCGACGATCCACACGGCAAGCGCGGGAAGCGGCTGCGTCCGCGCATCCTGCTCAGCGTCGCCCAGACCGAAAACGGCGCGCCGGAGACCGCCTTTCCGGCCGCCGCCGCGCTCGAGCTGCTGCACAACTTCTCGCTGGTTCACGACGACATCGAGGACCGTGACGAACTGCGTCACGGGCGGCCGACGCTGTGGGCGCGTTTCGGCATCCCGGCGGCGCTCGAAGCGGGCAACGCGCTGTGCGCGCTGAGCTACCTCACGCTGATGGACGATTCGGACGGACTTCCCGCGGCGACCGTTGCCGCAATGGCCTCCGCGCTCTATCACGCGCACTACCGCATGTGCCAGGGACAAGCGTACGACATCGGCTTCGAGACGGCGCCGACGGTCTCGTTCGGCGAGTACGTCACGATGATCGAAGGGAAGACGGCCGCGCTGTTCGCGGCGGCATGCGAACTCGGTGCGCTCGCCGCCGGCACGTCGCGGGAACGCGCCACCGCCTACGGCCGCGTCGGGCGCGCGTACGGTTTGGCGTTCCAAGTGCGCGACGACGTGCTCGGGACGTGGGGCACGACGCTGGAGACCGGCAAGCCCAGCGGCGCGGACATCCGCCGCCGCAAGTGGTCGTTTCCGGTCGTCTGGTCGCTGGCCGGTAGTCCCTCCGCGGACCGCGCGACGGTCGCCGATGCGTACGCCTCGATCGGCGAGATCGACGACACGCGCGCCGAGCAGGTGATCGCCGCGCTCGAGCGGCTGGGCGCGCAGAAAGCCGCCGATCTCGCGTGCGCCGGGTACATCGCGGAGGCGAACCGCGTCGCCGCCGAACACGATCTCGACCGCGACGGCCGGCTCGCCGCGATCTTCACGTCCACGGCGCGCCGAACGGCGTAGCGGTTCAGCGGCGGATGAGCACGACGCCGGCAACCAGCAGCACGGCGCCGATCACCCGCAGCGGGTCGATCGGGTGTTTGGGGACGCCGAACCATCCGAACTGGTCGAACGCGAGCGACGCGATCATCTGGCCGAGAACGAACAGCGCGATGAGCGCCGCGGTGCCGAGCCGCGGGAGCAGCAGGATGATGATCACGACGTAGACCGCGCCGAACGCGCCGCCGAGCCACGACCACCACGGCGTGTTCGCGATCGCGGTCCCGTTCGGCCAGGGATCGCGCATGCCCAGGACGATCATCGCCATGACCAGCGTCCCGCCGGCATAACTGATCAGCGCCGACCAGTTCGGCGAATGCAGTCCCGTACGCAAGCCGGCGTTTACGCTCGCCTGCAGCACGAAGCTCACTCCGGCCGCGATCGCCAGGAGCGCCAGCGTCGCGAACCCGACCGCTTCCCGCACGCCAAGGTTCTTGAGGCGTCCGTCGCGGATGCTCCTCGCGATGACCCGCAGCGCCGCCCACCCCATCTTTCAGCCGGAGTTCGAGACCCTCGAGCGCCACGCGCTGGAGGCGCTGCAACTCGAGCGCCTGCGCGGGCTCGTCGACCGGCTTCGCGATGCCAACGACGTCTACCGCGAGCGGCTCCGCGGGGTCGCGACGCCCGACGGGCTCGACGCGTTGGCGGGCCTCCCGTTCAGCACGAAGGCCGACCTGCGCGACGCCTACCCGCTGGGGCTGCTGGCGGTTGGGGAACGCGACCTCGCCCGCATCCACGCCTCCTCGGGGACGACGGGGAACCCGACCGTCGGCGCGTATACGCGGCGCGATCTCGACGTGTTCGGCGAGGTCATGGCCCGCAGTCTCGCCGCCGGCGGAATTCGGCCGGGCGACATGTTCCAGGTGGCCTGGGGGTACGGGCTTTTCACCGGCGGCCTGGGCGCGCACGGCGGGTGCGAGACGCTCGGCGCGTGCGCGATCCCGGCCTCGGCCGGAAACACCAGCCACCAAATGCAGCTGCTCGCCGATCTGCCGGTGATCGGTATCGGCGGGACGCCGAGCTACCTGCTCGTCCTCGCCGAACGCTTCCGCGCCGAGCGCCGCCGTCCGAAGGCGCTGCGCTACGCGATCTGCGGCGCCGAAGCGTGGACGCGCGAGATGCGCGCGTCGCTCGAAGAACTCTTCGGCGTCACCGCGACCAACATCTACGGACTCACCGAGATCATCGGCCCCGGCGTCGCGCAAGAGTGTCTGGAAAAAGCCGGCATGCACGTTCAGGAAGATCACTTCCTGGCGGAGATCATCGACCCCGAGAGCGGGAAGCCGCTTCCCGACGGCGAGCGCGGCGAGCTGGTGCTCACGACGCTGACCCGCGACGCGATGCCGGTGCTGCGCTACCGCACGCGCGACCTCACCTCGATGGTGCGCGAACCGTGCGGCTGCGGCCGGACGACGGCGCGCATCGATTGGTTCGCCGGACGCGTCGACGACATGCTGGTGATCCGCGGCGTCAACGTGTTTCCGTCGGCGGTCGAAGAGGTGCTGCTACGCTTCACGGAGCTCTCGCCGAACTATCGGATCTTCGTCGACCGTCCGCCGAACGGGTTGGACGAGATGCTGGTCGAGGTCGAACATCAACCCGATGTGTCGATCGAGGACCTCGAACGTCTCGCCGGCGTCGTGACCGCACGGATCTCGGAGACGCTGCTGGTGTCGCTGCGCACGCGCGTCGTCGCTCCGGGAACGATCGAGCGGATCGAGGCCGGCAAAGCCAAGCGCGTCTTCGATCGGAGATCCCTGTGAGCGAACCGCTGGTCCTCATCGAACGCCCGGCGCCGCACGTCGTGCTGCTGCGGCTCAACCGGCCGAAGGTGCTCAATGCCCTCTCGAACGCGGTGATCGCGCAGCTCGGCGACGCGCTCGAAGCGGCCGATCTGGACGGCGAGACGCGCGCGGTCGTGATCACCGGCGACGAGCGGGCGTTCGCGGCCGGCGGCGACATCGCCGAATTCGCCGGCAAGGGTCCGCGGCTCGAAGAATGGGATCGCCTCTGGGCCTGCGGGCTGCCGCTGATCGCGGCCGTGCGCGGCCTCGCGTTCGGCGGCGGGCTCGAGCTCGCGATGTCGTGCGATCTGCTCGTCGTCGCCGAGAACGCGCGCCTGGGACAGCCGGAGATCAACCTCGGCGTGATGCCCGGCGCGGGCGGGACGCAGCGGCTGACCCATGCCGTCGGCAAAACGATCGCCACCGAGATGGTGCTGCTCGGCCGGGAAATCAGCGGCCGCGACGCGGAAGCGCACGGCCTCGCGAACCGCTGCGTGCCGCCCGAGCGCGTGCTGCCGGTCGCGCTCGATCTGGCCCGGGCCCTTACTCGCCAGGCGCCGCACGCGGTGCGCGTCGCGAAGCGCGCGATCGCGCAGGCGTTCGAGCAGTCGCTGCACGCCTCGCTGCTGGACGAGCGGCGCGCCTTCATGGCCCTCCTGCAGTCCGACGAGGCACGCGAGGGCGTCGCGGCATTCCTTGAGAAGCGCAAGCCGACATGGCACGGCAGATGAGCGCACCGGTTCAGCACAGCGTTGCGGTCGAGGGCGGCGTCGCGACGATTACCTTCAACCGCCCGCAGGCGTACAACGCGCTCACGGCCGACCTGATCGAGTCGCTCATCGAGACGCTCGGCGGCCTCGAACGGGCGGAGGGGGTGCGCGCGATCGTCATCACCGGCGAAGGGAAAGGCTTCTGCGCCGGTCAGGCCCTCGACGATCCGCGCGTCATGAACGCCGAGGTGGCGACCGACATCGCCGCGACCGTCGAGCGGCGCTACAACCCGCTGATCCTCAAACTGCTCACGATGGAGACGCCGATCGTCGCGGCGGTCAACGGCGTCGCGGCCGGCGCCGGGATGGGAATCGCGTGCGCGTGCGACTTCCGCATCGTCGCCGAGACCGCGTCGTTCACCACCGCATTCGTGAAGATCGGCCTGGTGCCCGACAGCGGAACGTCGTTCACGTTGCCGCGCATCGTCGGCTACGCGAGGGCGCTCGAACTGTGCATCCTCTCGGAGAAGATCGACTCGACGCGCGCCGACGCGCTCGGATTGTGCACGAAGGTCGTGCCGGCCGACCGGTGTTTGGCCGAGGCGCAGGAGTTCGCCGCAAACCTCGCGCGCGGATCGCGCGCGATCGGTCTGATCAAGCGCGAGCTCGCACGCAACGGCCTGGGCTCTGCCCGCGAGGCCCTGGCGTACGAAGCGGAGATGCAGGCGATCGCGGCGCAAACCGCCGACTTCGCCGAGGGTGTCGCGGCGTTCACCCAAAAGCGCGCCGCGAACTTCCAGGGTCGATGAGCGTCGCGCTGCGACGCGCGACGGTTGCGGACGCGCAGGTGCTCGCCGAACATCGCGCGGCCGTGTGGGCGGAGGTCGGCGACTGGAGCGCCGAAGCGATGGCCGCCCAAACGCCGGTGTGGGCCGACTTCGCGCGCCGTACCGTCGCCGACGGCACGTACGTCGCATGGATCGCGGAAGAGCGCGGCGAGCCGATCGCCAGCGGCGCGATCCTGGTGCACCTCGCGATCCCGCGGCCGGGGTCCGCTTCCGAACGGGCCGGCCGCGTCCAGTCCGTCTACGTCGTTCCGGCGGCGCGCCGGCGCGGCGTGGCCCGCGCCGTCATGGAGGCGCTGCTTGCCGACGCGCGCGCTTTGCAGCTGATCTTCCTCACCCTTCATCCGTCCGAGGAAGCACGCGGGCTCTACACCTCCATGGGCTTCACGCCGGCCGACGAACTGGGCCTGCGCTTGAGCGAGGCCTGACGTGCGGATCGGGATCGTCGGCGCGGGCGCCATCGGGCTCTCGTTCGCCGCCGCACTCTCGAGGGCGCACGACGTCGCGCTGCTCGTGCGGCGTTCCGCGGTCGCCGAAGCGATCGCGCGCGACGGCATCGCGGTCGCTGGGCCGGACGAGTCGGAGTTCGTTCGGGTCGCCGCCGCCGCGGATCCGCGCGCGATGGCCGACCGCGACGCGATCATCGTCGCGGTGAAGTCGTTTGCCACCCGCGACGCGCTCGCTCCGCTGCACGGAATCCTCGCGCCGCATGCCCTGGTCGCTTCGGTCCAAAACGGAATCGACAACGCCGCCGACGCGCGCGCGGTGCTGCCCGAGAACCGCGTCGTCGCGGGCTCGACGATGTTCGGCGCGATCAAACTCGGCGACGGAGCGGTGCGCCCGGTCATCATCTCCGGCGCGACGATCTTCGAGCGCAACGCTTCCGCCGCGCCGACCAGCGACGAGCTGGCCGCCGCGTTCGTCGCCGCCGGGCTCGAGGCGCGCGTCGTAGACGACATCGCGCCGGTCCTGTGGCGCAAGCTGATCGTCAACGCGGCGATCAACCCGCTCGGTGCGCTCGCGCGCAGGCCGAACGGCGCGATCGCTTCCGATCGCGATCTTTCCGAGCTCGGGAAAGGGCTCGCGCGGGAGGCCGGGACGGTCGCGTCCGCAGCAGGCGTCGACGTCGGCGACCCGTGGGAGGCCGTCGAAGCGGCGGCGCGCGCCACCGCGGCGAACCGCAACTCGATGCTTCAAGACCTCGACGCCGGCCGTCCCAGCGAGATCGAAGCGATCGCCGGTGCGATCGTCCGCCGTGCCGGCGAGCACGGAATCGCCGTCCCCCTCACGCACGCGATGCTACGCCTCGTCCGCGCGCGGGAGCGCGCGTGAAAGCGCGGCTCGGCGCCGCGGAGATCGGCGCCCGAAAAGGCGCCGCGTTCCCCGTCATCACCGCCTACGACGCGCCGTTCGCCCGCTGTGCCGAAGCCGCCGGGATCGACGTGATCCTGGTCGGCGACTCACTCGGCATGGTCGTCCTCGGCTACCCCGCCACGACCCCGGTCCAGCTCGTCGACATGGTGCGCCACACAGGCGCCGTCGTACGTGCCACCACGCGCGCGCACGTGATCGCGGATCTGCCGTTCGGAACGTACGAAGCCTCCGACGCCGACGCCATCTCGAGTGCCGTGCGCCTGATCAAAGAAGGCGGCGCGTCGTCGGTCAAACTCGAGGGCGGCGAGGCGGCCGCGCCGCGCATCCGCGCGATCGCCGGCGCCGGCATCCCGGTGTGCGCGCACATCGGCTTGCTCCCGCAGACCGCGGCGCTCGGCGAAGGCTTCCGCCCGCGCCGCGCGCGCGAGCAGCTGCTGCGCGACGCCGCCGCCGTGGCGGACGCCGGGGCGTTCGCCGTCGTCCTCGAGATGGTCGACGCCGCAGTCGCCGCGGCCGTCACCGAGGACGTCCGTATCCCCACGATCGGGATCGGCAGCGGTCCGAACTGCGATGCGCAAGTGCTGGTGCTGCACGACGTTCTCGGGCTCTATCCCGATCCGCCGAAATTCGCGAAAGCCTACGCCAACCTCGCCAACGACGCCACCAACGCCCTGCGCGCCTACGCCGGAGAGGTTCGCTCGGGCGCCTTTCCCCCGCGACGGCAGTCGTAGCGTTCCTCGCGTTAGGCGGCGCCCGAGATCTGCCCGGAACGATACGCCGACGGCGGCGCGCCTACGTCGCGCGCGAATATGCGCGAGAACCCGCTCTGGCTAGGAAAGCCCGACCGCGCCGCAACTGCGGCGATCGTCTCGTCCGTGGTTCGCAACAATCGCTTCGATCGCTCGATCCGCGCTCGCTCCTCGTTCCCGGCTATCGCCCGCCAACGCCGGCCTCCCGGAGACCGGGCGTCGCCGCGTTCCCGGACTACGACGCGAAGAAATCGCCGAACTCGTCGGGATCTCGGCGGAACGGTACCGGCTGTTCGAAAGCGGGCGACCGATTACGGTTTCGTCTCACGTCTTGGAACGGCTGTCGCTGGCATTGGGACTGGATGCATTCGATCAAGCGATCCTCTTCCGGCTGGCGCTGCCCGAGCTGTACCGTGCTCAGATCGTCGTCTTGGCGGAGCCTCCGACCAGATGTCCTCGCTCGTCGCTCCCCTGACGTTGCTCTCCGATGTCGAGGACGTGCGGCGCTCCCTGAGCGTTCAGCGGGAGCACTTCCTCACGGGCGGACCGAGCGAAAATGAAACACCGCAAGCCGAAGTGACGAAGATTCTTCGCCCCCGCATCTTCTGAAACCGGCGAGGTCATCGGGCTCCTCGACATCACCGGGGATTATCATTTGGTTCGGCCGCAGCTGCTCGGCACGATCGTGCAGTACGCACTCGAGATCGAAGAGCGTCTGGCCACACCGGCGCGTCACCTCGCGTTGACGTAGAGCGCCGGAAACCGCGCGTGGGAGCGGGAAGGTTGTAGCGCCGCCATGATCACGCCAACCGACGCGCTGACCGTCCCCCTGCTCGCCGCGCTCCCGCATTCGCTCCGCTCGCGGATCGTCGCCCGGGCCGCCGACGTCCGCGCCAACGTCGGGGAATGGATCGTACGTGAGGGCGACCCGCCCTACTTTTGGATTCTGCTCGAAGGCGAGATCGAGGCGGTGCGCACGATCGCGGGCCGCGAACGACAAACGACCACCTGGGACCCGGGTGAATTCTTCGGCGAGGTGCCGCTGATGCTCGGGTCGACGGCGGGCGTCAGCTGCCGCGCGATCCAGCCGTCGCGCCTCATGCGCACCGATCCGACCGACTTCCACGCAATGGTCACCGAGGCCACGGAAGCCAGTGCCATCCTCGCGCAGACGCTCGTTCGTCGCGTCGGCGTGATTCGCGACCTCTACGCAGCGTCAGAGGTTACGCAAGCGACGATCGTCGGCGATCGGTACGATTTCGCCTGTCACGACATTCGCGATTTCCTCTCGCGCAATCAAGTCGCGTTTGACTGGCTCGATCCCAGCGACCCGGCCGATCGGCCGTACGTAGCCGCTGAGCTGCTCGAGGGGGGCGTGTATCCCGTCGTCGTCAGCGGAGGACGCTCGCTCGTGCAGCCGACCCAACGGGATCTCGCCGAGTCGTTGGGATTGCAGACACGACCGACCACCGATACCTACGACCTGGCGATCGTCGGCGGTGGACCGGCGGGCCTCGCCGCGGCCGTCTACGGCGCCTCGGAGGGCTTGCGGACGATGATGATCGAGCGCGAGGCGCCGGGCGGCCAAGCCGGAACGTCGTCGCGCATCGAAAACTACTTAGGCTTTCCCGGCGGCGTCTCCGGCGACGATCTCGCACATCGGGCACTGCTCCAAGCCAAGCACTTCGGAACGGACATCTTGGTGACGCGCAAGGTCGTCGAGCTGCGCGTCGACGAGCCGACATTTTCAATCGTGCTCGACGGCAACGAGACGATCGCCGCGCGTGCCATCGTCATCGCGACCGGCGTGTCGTGGCGTGCGCTCGAAAGCGATGGGGCCGAGCGTCTCGTCGGACGCGGCGTCTACTACGGGGCCGCGCGCACCGAGGCGCTAGGAACGCTCGGAAGAGACGTCTTCATCGTCGGCGGTGGAAACTCAGCCGGGCAGGCAGCGATGTTCTTCGCGAACTACGCGCGCAGCGTAACGGTTCTCACCCGCGGCGATGCGCTGGCAAAGAGCATGTCGCACTACCTCATCGAGCAGCTTCACTCGAAGGCGAATATCTCCGTCGAGCCCCGAACGACGGTCGCTCGGGTCTTGGGTGAGGACCATCTCGAAGCGATCGTCACGCGTGACGGGAGCGGGACGGAGTTGGAGCGTCCCGCCGACGCGCTCTTCGTATTCATCGGCGCCGATGCCGAGACCGACTGGCTGCCAAAGGTGATCGAGCGCGACGCCGGCGGCTACGTGCGAACCGGCCGCGACGTGACGAGGTGGACGGCTTCACGCCCGCCGTTCCCATTCGAGACGAGCGTTCCAGGAGTCTTCGCGGCCGGCGACGTTCGGAGCGATTCCGTCAAGCGCGTCGCCTCGGCCGTCGGTGAGGGCAGCATGGTCATCGCCTACGTCCACCAACACCTCGACGCAAGTCCGACGGCGGCGGTCGCCTCAACTCAGCTGACGTCACACTGACGGACGGTGAGCCTACAACGTGCCGCGTTTGGCTTGTTCTTGTTCGATCGAGACGAAGAGCGCTTTGAAGTTGCCCTTGCCGAACGAGAGCGCGCCCCGACGCTGGATGATCTCGATGAACAGCGTCGGACGGTCCTGAAGCGGCTTGGTGAAGATCTGGAGCATGTAGCCCCGATCGTCGCGATCGACGAGGATGCTCAAGCGGCGCAGCGCCTCGATGTCCTCCGCGATCGCGCCGACCCGTGAGGGCAGCTCGTCGTAGTAGGATTCCGGGGCCTCGAGCAGCTCGACGCCGTTGGCTCGCAACGCTTCGACGGTCGTCACGATGTCGTCGGTCTGGATTGCGACGTGCTGTACGCCCGCACCGCCGTAGAACTGCAGGTACTCCTCGATCTGCGACTTCTTCTTGCCGTGCGCGGGCTCGTTGATCGGAAACTTGATCCCGCCGCCCTCGCTCTGCATGACGCGCGATTTGAGCGCGGTGAACTCGGTCGAGATGTCGCGGTCGTCGAACGAGATCAGGGCCACCAGACCGAGGGACCGCTCGTAGAAGGCGCACCAGCGGTCCAGCTCCTCCCAGCCGACGTTCGCGACGCAATGATCGATGCGCGTCAAGCCGACCGGCCGCGAGGGGAACGGCGACGACTCCAGCGGGACGAACCCCGGCAGCCACGCTCCGCGGTACGCGCCGCGCTGCACGAACGTGTGCACCGTGTCGCCGTACGCGCCGATCGTTGCGAGCACGGCGTCGCCGTCCTCGTCGCTCACCGTATGCGGAGCCGCGACCGGCGTCGCACCCTGCGCGACGGCGTGCCGGTAGACGGCCGCCGCATCGTCGACCGCGATCGCGATGCCGCGCACGCCGTCGCCGTGACGCGCGACGTGGCGTCCGATCGCGTCGTCCGGTGTCAATCCGGAGCTGACGACGATGCGCACGCCGTTCTGCACGAGCAAGTACGAGCACGTATCCGGCGCTCCCGTCTCCGGTCCGCGATACGCGGCGGCGCGGAAGCCGAGCGCGCCGCAGTAGTAGTAGGCGGCCTGCCGGGCGTTGCCGACCCAGAGCTCGAGATGGTCGAACCGGAAGCCGGAGTTGTCGATGCGGGCGGGCGGGGCCAGGGTCGTCGCGTCCATGCAGGAGAGGTACGACCTTCCGCGGAGAACCCAGCCCGTGACCGCGCAATCCTATGCCAACTGCGGTCACTGCGAGGGCAGGAAATGACGGATTCCCACATTGACGCGACCGATCGTCACATTTTGGCCGCCCTTCAGCGCAACGGTCGTCTGCAGAACCAGGAGCTCGCCAAGCTGGTCGGTCTCTCGCCGTCACCGTGTCTGCGGCGCGTGCGCCGCCTGGAGGAGGACGGCTACATCGATCGTTACGGAGCGCTCCTCGACCGCGCCAAGCTCGGCTTCGGGATCACCGCGTTCGTGAGCATCGAGATCGAACGCACCCGCAAAGCCGAGACCGAGCTCTTGCGCGAGCAAATCCGCAAGCTGCCCGAGGTCGTGGCCTGCCACATCATCACGGGCGACGCCGACTTTCTGCTCGAGATCGTCGCCGCCGATCTGGCGGCGTTCTCGCAGTTCGTGCTCGCCGTCGTCAACAAACTCCCGGCGATCAAGGCGATCCGCACCAGCATCTCGCTCGAGGCGGTCAAAGCCTCCGGGCCGCTGCCGATCGACTTGGCGGAACCGGCAGCCCCGCGCGGGACGCGTCCGAAGCGGTAAGTCAGGGGGGAGCGACGCGCGGCTCGTCGTGCTGTAGGATACGCATAGAGCGCGGGTCGAGTTCGAACGAGCGAGGGCTAGCTTCATGAACGTCGCCGGAACACAGCGCGAGACTCGAGAGCAAGCGACGCTCCTGAGCGCGTTTGTGGTATCAGCGACGCTTTGGCTGCTGATCACGACTGCGGTTGCCGTGCTTCTCAGCTTCAAGTTTCCGTTCCCGGATCTGGCAACGAGCCCGTACCTCTCCTTTGGCCGCTTGCGAGCGATCCACACGAACGGCACGTTCTACGCCTTTGCATCGGTCGCTCTGAGCGGCCTTGCAATCTACATTGCAGCTCGCTCTTCTGGCGCGCCCATCTATGCAAAGCCCGTCGCCTGGGTTTCGCTCGGGCTGTTCAACGTCGCCGCAATCCTCGGGACCATTACGCTCGACCTCGGAATGAGCGACGGCAGCCAGGAATATCGCGAATGGCTCCCGTGGGTGAGAGTGATCCTCTTGCTAGCCGCGCTTTGCAGCGCCTACGTCGTCGCCGGGACGATCGCCAGACGCGTCGAGCGCCCGATTTACATCGCAAATTGGTACACGCTCGGAGGCTTTACGTTCACGGCCATCCTGTGGATCGTCGCTCTTATTCCGACCTATCAAATCGGCGTCGGACAAGTATCCGTGCAGGCCTTTTACATGCACAACGCGGTCGGAATGTGGTTCACCTTCCTCGCGCTTGGGGTGACGTATTACGCACTCCCCAAATTACTGAACAGGCCGATCTACTCGTATTCACTCGGCGTGCTGGCCTTCTGGACGAACCTCGTGTTCTATCCCATCATCGGATCGCACCACTACGAATTCTCGCCTTTACCGTGGTGGCTCCAGACCCTGGCGATCGTCTTCAGCGTCGGCATGTTGATTCCGGTGTTCGCCGGCAGCGCCAACTTGATCCTGACGGCGCGCGGCGCCTGGGATGTCGTGCGCCGATCGTATGCGCTCCCTTTTCTCGCGGCCGGGATCGTCTACTACTTTCTCGGCTCGACGCAGGGTACGTTTGAGGCGCTGCGCACGGCGCAAGCCTACTGGCACTTCACGAGCTTCACTGTGGGGCACTCGCATGCCACGATGTACGGGTTCATTACCCTCATCGTCTTTGGTGGTGTCTACGCGCTGCTTCCCCTCGCTACCGGCAAGCAGCCCTCTCCGTTGTTGACGGGCGTGCACTTCTGGTTCGCGTTGGTCGGCGTGACGCTGTACGTCATTGTCTTATCGGTCGGCGGCACGATACAAGGGATCAACTGGGCAAGCGGCAACCCGTTCATCTCGTCGGTCGAGGCGGCGGCGCCGTTCTGGCTTGCGCGCGCGCTCGGTGGGTCGATGATGTTCGTCTCGCACCTCTTGTTCGCGTACAACGTCTACGTCATGATCGGCGCCAAGCAACCCACCTTGGAGCCGCAGGCGCAACCGGCATGAACCGGCCCATGGATCGTTTGTGGGTCCTGATGACGGCAAGCTTCGTGATCTATGCGTTGCTCGCGATCGTCATGGGCGTAATCCCCGGCATCGTTCTCTCCGCCACGAGGCCGACCCCGGGCATCTCCCCGCTGAGCGGGCCGGCGGCGCGAGGCCGCGACGTATACGTAGCGGAGGGATGTTCGTATTGTCATACGCAGCAGGTGCGCCCGCTCGCACAGGATCTGGTCTTCGGGCGGCCGTCGACCCGCGGTGACTACGCGTATTCGACGCCGCAACTCCTCGGTACCGAGCGCACCGGACCGGACCTCACGAATATCGGTCGCCGCCAACCGAGCGCGGTGTGGAACTACATCCATCTCTATGAACCGCGATCGGTCGTCAGCGCGTCGATCATGCCGGCTTATCCTTGGCTTTTCACGCTCAAGGCCCACGCCGATCAAGGCGATGTCACGGTGCCGGTCCCACCCGGCTACGCGCCTGCAAACGCCGTGGTCGTCGCTCGTCGAGATGCGATCGATTTGGTCGACTATCTGCAGTCGCTCAAACAGGCCCAACTCGGGAGCGCAAAGTGATGGAGCAGCACACAGTCTGGAATTCGGCCGACCCGCTCGGTATTGCGATCGTCGTCGTCGGTGCGATCGTGACAATTTGGGCCTACTACTTTACGGCGCGGTGCCTCCAGTCGCCGGGCGAAAGCGAACCCGACCATCCCAAGTATTCGATATTGCGAGACGATCGATGAGCGGATACCTCGCCGCGCCACACGAGCCGTCGGAAAATGCGGCCTTCATCGAACTTTTCCTGGACGGGTCGCTTACGCCTTTTGCGACGTATCGTCCGCCCGCAGTCTTCCCCCTCGACACGCGATCGTTGGAGGATGGTCCGCACACGCTACAGATCCGCGCGACCGATACGCTCGGAAAGATCGGACGCCGTTCCATAACGTTCATGGTCCAGAACGGTCCCGGCATCACCCTCACGGGTCTGCGCGAAGGGTCCCTGGTCGGAGGGACGGTTGAGATTGCCGTCAATGCGTTCGGCGGTCAGGAGCCGTTCGATCCGCATCGTGCCGAATCACTCGGCCCCATTCCGGTCTGGGTTTGGGTAATGTGCTCCAGCGTCGTGCTGTGGGCCGCGTGGTACGCGATCGAGTTCTTCCCCACTCCGCCGCAGTTCGCGAACACGGCGACGTACGCGGCGAACCCAGGCGCAGTTTCAGCCATGCAAGCCGCGCCTGCCGGCGCAAATGCGGCTCCGGCATACTCCGGCAAAGGATCCGCCGGCGGCTTCGATTATGCCGCCTCGGGCGCGAGCGTTTTCGCGGCCAACTGCGCCTCGTGTCACGGCGCCGGCGGCACGGGCGTTCCCGGAGTGTTTCCGTCGCTGGCAAACGATCCCGTCGTGACGTCGAAGAACCCCGCGCAACACATCACGATCGTGCTCAAGGGTTTGCAAGGAAAAGCGATCGGCGGAAAAACGTACTCTGCCCAGATGCCGCCGTTTTCACAACTGAGCGATGCGGATATCGCTGCCGCGATCGACCACGAGCGAACGTCGTGGGGCAATCAGGCACCGACGGTGACGCCGGATGACGTCAAGCGTGCCCGGGGGCACTAGGCGCTAGGGCGCTAGATCAGACGCGTTCGAAGATCGTGGCGATGCCTTGGCCCATGCCGATGCACATGGTGGCGAGGCCGTAGCGGCCGCCGCGGCGTTTGAGTTCGTGCAGCAGGGTCGTCGCGATGCGCGCTCCGCTGCAGCCGAGCGGGTGGCCCAGCGCGATCGCGCCGCCGTTGACGTTGACGATCGTCGGATCGATGCCCAGTTCGTTGACGCAGGCGACGGATTGCGCCGCGAACGCTTCGTTCAGTTCGACGAGATCGAGATCGGCGACGGTGAGGCCGGCGCGGGCGAGCGCCTTGCGGGTCGCACCGATCGGGCCGATCCCCATTACGCTCGGATCGACGCCGAACGTCGCCGACGTGACGACGCGCGCCAGCGGCGTCCAACCGTGCTTCTGCGCCGCCTCGGCGCTGCACACGAGCAGCGCCGCCGCGCCGTCGTTGAGTGGTGAGGCGTTGCCGGCGGTCACCGTTCCGTTCGCCTTGAACGCCGGCTTGAGTTTCGCCAGCGTCTCCATCGTCGTGTCGGGGCGCGGCGGCTCGTCGGCGGTGAGCTCGATGCTCCTCTTCCCTGCGGTGACGCGAAACGCGATGAGTTCGCCCGCGAATCGGCCTGCTTCGGTCGCGGTCTTGCACTTCATCTGGCTGTCGTAGGCGAAGCGGTCCTGATCCTCGCGCGTCACGCCGAATTGTTCCGCGACCTTCTCGGCGGTCTCACCGAGCGAGAGCGGCGGGTACATCGCGGCCAGCCGCGGGTTCAGCATCCGGTTGCCGAGGGTCGAATCGTGGATGTCCGGCGCGCGGTCGTACGCCTTCTCCGATTTGAGGATGACGAACGGCGCGCGCGTCATCGACTCCGCTCCGCCGGCGACAGCGACGTCGATCACGCCGGCGGCGATCGCATGATATGCGGAGTTGATCGCCTGCAGGCCGCTGCCGCAGAGCCGGTTGAGCGTCGTGCCGGGTACGCTGGACGGCAGCCCGGCCAGCAGGGTCGCCATGCGTCCGCCGTTGCGGCAATCCTCGCCGGCCTGGTTCGCCGCGCCCCAGAAGACGTCGTCGAGGACCGCGGGGTCGACGCCGGTGCGGTCGATCAGCGCACGAATCGCGTATGCGCCCAGGTCGTCGGGGCGAACGGCCGCCAGCGCGCCGCCGTAGCGGCCCATGGGGGTGCGAACGGCGTCGATGATTACAGCGTCGGACATGGTCGGTGCGACACGTTCGCGCAGCGGTCGGCCGCGCCTTGGGGATCCGCTAAAGGCGCTCGGGGTGACAAGGGGAGCGGGCGCGAAGCGCGGGACGGTGGAGAGCGGCGTTTTGCGGGTCGGCTGCTGTATCGTGGGCGGCGGCCCGGCGGGGATGATGCTGGGGTATCTCTTGGCGCGGGCGGGGATCGAGGTCGTCGTGCTCGAGAAGCACGCGGATTTTCTGCGCGACTTTCGGGGTGACACCGTGCACCCGTCGACGCTCGACGTCATCGCGGAGCTGGGGCTGCTCGATACGTTTCTGGCGCGACCGCACCAGGAGTTCGCGAAGCTGCCCGGGCTCGTGATCGGAACCGAGGTCACGGTCGCCGACTTCACGCACCTGCGCACGCGCTGCAAGTTCGTCGTGCTGATGCCGCAGTGGGATTTCCTCAATTTTCTCGCCGACCAGGGACGGCGGTTTCCCACCTTTCGCGTGATGATGCGCGCGCAGGCCACCGAGCTCGTACGCGAGGGCGATGTCGTCGTCGGAGTGCGCGCGACGACGGAGGACGGTCCGATCGAGATCCGCGCCGACTTGGTCGTCGGTGCCGACGGGCGCCATTCGACGGTGCGTGCCGCGGCCGGTCTGAGCGTGCGCGACCTCGGCGCACCGATCGACGCGTTGTGGATGCAGCTCAGCACACATCCCGACGATCCGAGCACGGCGTTCGGCCGGTTCGTCCCCGGCCACGTGCTGGTGACGCTCGATCGCGGGGACTATTGGCAATGCGCCTACGTGATCCCGAAAGGCGGTTTCGACGCGTTGCGCGCGCGCGGGCTGCAGGCGCTGCGCGACGACCTGGTCGCGATCGCCCCGTTTCTGCACGATCGCGTCGAGGAGCTGCGCAGTTGGGACGACGTGAAGCTGCTGGTCGTCACCGTCGACCGCCTGCGCCGCTGGCACGTCCCGGGATTGCTGTGCATCGGCGACGCGGCGCATGCGATGTCGCCGATCGGTGGAGTCGGCATCAACCTCGCGATTCAGGACGCGGTCGCGGCGGCAAACCTGCTCGCCGAGCCGCTTCGCACGCATTCCGTCACCGAGCGGCATCTCGCGGCGGTGGAACGGCGCCGAACGTTCCCGGTGAAGGTGACCCAAGCGCTGCAAGTTTTCGCGCAGGACCGGATCTTCAGCAGGGTCTTGAACGCCTCGGCGGCAGCGGCGGCGCCGTCGGGGGTTCCGCTTCTCGTACGCATCCTGCGCCGGTTTCCGTTTCTGCAGCGCGTCGCGGCACGATTGATCGGCGTCGGCGTGCGCCCGGAACACGTCCGCACGCCGTCTTTAGGCTGACGTGCGCGCGACGCGCGGAATCTCCAGCTCGTCGGCGAGCGCGTCGAGGTCGTCGATGACCGGAGCGATCAGCGGGATGCCGTCGCGCCGGAACGCGATCTCGTTCTCGTGTTCGATCTCGCCCGCCACGTAGATGCGATCTTGCCCGGGCACGGGCGTGCTGTCTTTGAAGGCGCGCAGTTCGCAGTCCATGTCGCGCTTGAAGCCGTCGATGTCGCGCAGCGCGTCGATGCGAATCGCACCGAAGAAGTGTGACGTGATCCCCGACGGAGCGGTCGGGCTCTCCGGGATCGTCAGCGCTGCGCCGAACCAGCCCGCAGCGAGTACGCCGCTGAGCATCTCGGAGAGCGCGCCGAGGCCGTAGCCTTTGTGGCCGCCGTTCTCGGTGCCGAAGCCGCCGAGCGGGAGCAGCGATCCGCCGCCGTGCCGCACTGCGGGATCGGTCGCGGGACTGCCGTTCTCGTCGACCGCCCAACCGGGCTTGAGCGGCAGACCCTTGCGCTCGTAGACTTCGAGCTTGCCGTACGTGACCGTCGTCGTGGCGAAATCGAGCACGAACGCCGGTTCGTTCCCCGCTGGGATGGCGAAGGCGAACGGATTCGTTCCCTGCATCGGCGTGCGGCCGAACGTCGGCACGGCGAAGTGCGCCGAGTCGGTCGAGCAGATCCCGATCATGTCGTGCTCGAGCGCCATCATCGCGTAGTAGCCGGCGATCCCGTAGTGGTTCGAGTTGCGCACCGCGGCGAACGCGATCCCGCTCGCGCGCGCCTTCTCGATCGCCAGCGTCATCGCGCGATGCGACGCCGGATGGCCGAGCCCGTTGCCCGCATCGAGCAGGAGCGACGTCGGCGTCTCACGCGCGACCGTGTACGTTGGACGCGCCGCGATCCGCCCGTTGCGGATGCGGTCGACATAGAACCAGCGCAGTCGCGCGACGCCGTGCGACTCGATCCCGCGCCGGTCCGCCGCGACGAGCACGTCGGCGACGATGCGCGCCTGTTCACCGTCGACGCCGACCGTCGTCAGCGCTCGCTCGACGAAAGCCAGAAGGTCCGCTTCGCGGACGCGAGCGGTCGCTGTAGCAGTCTCTGCCATCGAGACGCTCTGCGCTCCCGCGCGGGCGCCGTCCTCTCCCGCTCCGGCGGTATCGTCACTGTGGGGCGCCGGCTACTCGAAGGTGAATCGCTCCAGCTTCGCGATGCCGATGCGCTCGGCCAGCGCGTCGAGGCCGCCCCAGACCTTCGGGTCGATCGGGACGCCTTCGACCCGATAGCGTTCCGTGAACTCCCGTTCCGGCGTGCCGGCAGTGACGACGCGATCGGCACCCGGCACCGGGCGGCTTTCCTCAAACGCGCCGAGCTCACGATCGAGGTCGGCACCGAAGGCACCGACGTCGCGCAACGCGTCCACCTTGAAGGCAGCGAAGAAGTGGCCGACGTTGCCGCCGTGCATCCCGCGTTCGTCGAGGCCGAGCGCCGTCCCGAACGGGCCGCCGGCCAGCACCCCGCACAAGATCTCGACCAACGCGCCCAGGCCGTAGCCCTTGTGGCCGCCGCCGTCGGTGCCGTAGCCGCCGAGCGGTAACAGCGCGCCCTTCGTCATCGCGGTCTGCGGATCGAGCGTCTCGGCGCCGTCGGGGCCGACCGCCCATCCCGGCTTGAGCGCCTTGCCCTTGCGGTCGCTGACCTCGAGCCGGCCGAACGTCACCCCGGTCGTCGCCATGTCGAGGACGAACGGCGGGTGGTCGTGCGCGGGGATCGCGACGGCGATGGGATTCGTTCCCTGCGTCTTCTGCCGGCCGAAGGTCGGTACCGCGAGGTGGGTGGAGTTCGTCATCGAGAGCCCGATCAGGTCGTGCTCGAGGGCCATCATCGCGTAGTAGGCGGCGATACCGTAATGGTTCGAGTTGCGGACCGTCGCGAAGGCGACGCCGTGCCGGCGCGCCTTGCCGATTGTCGCCTCCATCGCGTGCTTCCCGGCCGGATGACCGAGGCCGTTTCCCGCGTCGAGCGCGTATTGCGTCGGCCGGTCGCTCAGGACGGCATACTGGGGGCGCGCGTTGACGACGCCGCCTTCGATGCGCCGGCAATAGAACGTGTCGAGCCGCGCGATCCCGTGCGACTCCACCCCGCGCAGGTCGGCCGCCACCAGCACGTCGGCCACGTCTTGCGCGTCGTCGTCGGAGACCTCCAGCGCGGTCAGCGCGTGCACGATGAACGCCCGTTCGTCCGCTTCGCGCGCGCGGATCTTCGAAGGCTCTTCGCCGATCATTGCACGACCGGGTTCGCGCGGTGGCGCTCGCCTCCTCGCACCCCCTCTCCCCGGCCGTCACAAGCAGGCTTAAGGCCCTGGCGGTAACGTTCGCTTCCGTACCGACGACGGGCGGTCGGTCTCATAAAATTATCGTGCATTACACGCCCTCCGGTGGGGATGGAGAGGAGACGATCGGATGAAGTACCTCGTCTACTGCACATGCGACCACGGCCTGGACCGGCATACGCCGGAGGGCTGCATGGGTGGACGGACGCCTTGCCCGTGCCCCAAGGACCAGGCCGCGGCGCTCGAAGCCGCCATTGCAGATGCCCGTTCCGCCTCTTGGATCCAGCCCGGGGAGGAGGCGAGCCAGCCCGCTTGAGACGCAAACGCCCTCAGCGCCCCGCGAGACGTTCGGCAACCGTCGCCAGCAGACGGTCCGCAGCGTATTCGTCGTAGCGCGCTCGGTCGTAGCACAGGGCCAGCCAGCACGAGCCGTCGACGATCGCGCCGGGGGCGAGAATCGCCGGCTCGCCCGGAGCCACGAGCGGGAATGCGAGCAGCGTTCCGGTCGCGCCGACGTTGGTGACGGTGGCCGCGGCACCGCCGACGTCGAGCGCGGTCAACGCGTTCGTACGCGCGCGTTCCGCGAAGTCGGTGATGCGCACGGTGATGTCGTGCAGCGATGCGTCGCGCGCGTCGGGAACAACCGGGACGACCAGGCCGCCGGGAATTTCGACGGCGACCCCGATCCGGTCGGCTTCGAGCGCTTGGGCGAACGCCTGTACGAAAATGGCGGTCCAGGATGCGCCCCGGCGCTGGATCGACGAGAGGTCGACCCGCATCGCACACGACCCTTGCGCGATAGTGGCACGCGCTTCCGTCATGCGCTCGGCGATCCGTTTGCGCATCGCGCCCAGACCGCCGCCGCCTGCTGCCGGAGCGGGCGGTGCGATCGGGCGCGACACGGCGGTGTGTTCGCCGGGAGCGTTCGCGGGCGGCGGCACCGACGCGGGCTCCGCGCCGCCCGCGAACCGGGCCAGCACCGCTCCGACTTCGGCGCGCTCACCTTCGGGGACGAGAATCTCGGCCAGCGTGCCGTCGTACGGCGATTCGACGTCGGTGTTGACCTTGTCGGTCTCGACCGCGAACAGCGGCTCGCCTTTCTTCACCGTGTCGCCGGGGCGTTTGTACCACGCCGACACGAGGCCCTCGACGAGGGTATCCGCGAGTTTCGGAAACTCGACGTTCACGACGGGGGCCCTTCGACAAGCTCAGGGTGACAAAGGTTGGGGTCGGGATGACGTTGGCGTTCGAGGGCGGTCTTGAAGAGCGCGAGGAAACGGCCGACGTCGGAACCGTCGATCGCGCGGTGGTCGACGGCACAGGTGACGTAGGCGCGGCCGTTGCGGACCGCGCCGATCCGCAGCGCGGCGGTTTGATCGGGACGCACGAACGGGACGCCGAGATCGGCACCGTCGCGGCCGTAGTCGACCAGCGTGATCGTGCCGCCGCCGCGCGCCGGTGCGGACGTGCCGAGATCGAGGTCGACGACGACGTCGGGATGTTCGGTGATGCCGCTCCACGAGAACGTCGCGTTGAAGCGCGGGAACGCGGCGCACGCTTCGACCACCGCGTCGAGTGCGCTGCGGAGATGTTCCTCGGGGAGTGCGACCTCGATGGTGCTCGACGCCTGGGGGATGGCGGGATCGTATGCGGCGCGCGGGCCGCCATGCGTGCGTTCGCGGGCGACCAGGCGCACCAGCGCGTCACGGATCGTCGCGCGGTTCGGCAGGATCGCGTCTTCGAGCACGTCGTCGACGGGGATGCCGGGGATGTCGGGCATCGCGACCCGCACCGGCGGGACGTCGAGGACCCCGGCTTCGGCAGCGATCGCGCACAGCTCGGCGCCGAGCCCCATCGTGATCGTGTCCTCGTGCACGACGCACAGCCGGCGTGTTTTGGTCAGCGACGTCAGGATCGTTTCGCGATCGAGCGGGAGGAGCGTGCGCAAGTCGACGACCTCGACGTCGATCCCCTCCTCGGCGAGCGTCGCGGCGGCGGCGAGCGATTCGTGCAGCATCATCCCATAGGCCAGCACGGTGACGTCGCTGCCGAGACGCGCGATCGCGGCCTTCCCGATCGGGACGACGACGTCGCCGTCGGGGACCGGTCCGCGAATCGCGCGGTAGGTGCGCTTGTGCTCGAGCACGATCACGGGATCCGGATCGCGAATCGCCGCAAGCAAGAGTCCCTTGGCATCGGCCGGCGTCGAGGGGGCGACCACTTTCAATCCGGGTGCGTGCGCGTAGAACGCCTCGACGCTCTGCGAATGGTACGGTCCGCCGCGAAACCCGCCGCCGTACGCCGTCCGCAGCACCATCGGGACGCTCCAGTCGCCGGCCGTGCGCCAGCGGATCTTCGCGGCCTCGCCAACCAGATGATCCATCGCCGCGTGGATGAAGTCGGCGAACTGGATCTCCGCGACCGGACGCAGACCGCGCATCGCCATGCCGACGGCGACGCCCGCGATGCCGGTCTCCGCCATCGGCATGTCGATCACGCGCTCCGCGCCGAACCGGTCGTACAAGCCTTCGGTCGCGCGGAACACGCCGCCGAGTTTGCCGACGTCCTCGCCCATCACGATCACGCGCGGATCGCGCGCCATCTCCTCGGTCAGCGCTGCGCGCACCGCTTCGATCACGGTCAGCTCACGCATAGGCGTGCTCCATCACGGTCGTGGGATCGCCGAGCGGTTGCGCTTCCGCCCAGTCCGCGGCCTCCTGCGCCGCGGCGGCGTTCTCGTCGTCGACGCGTTTCGCGAACGCCGCGTCGACCAGTCCGCGCGCGCGCACGAGCGGGTCGCCCGTCGCGAAGTTCGCTTCGAGTGCGCTGCGGTCGCGGTAGCGCGTGTCGTCGTCATTCGAGGTGTTGGGCAGGAAGCGCACGCAGTGGGCGTCGATCAGCGTCGGCCCGCCGCCGCCGCGCGCGCGTTCCGCCGCCTCTTTGGTCGCGGCGACCATCGCTTCGATGTCCGCGCCGTCGACCGCGATCCCCGGCATGCTGTAGCCGGCGGCGCGCGCGACGAGCGTTTCGGTCGCGTACTCGTCTTCGCGCTTGACCGACTGCGTCCAGCCGTTACGGTGGACGACGAAGATGCACGGCAGGCGATGGACGGCGGCGAGGTTCATCGACTCGTGCACCTCGCCTTTCTGCGCGCCGCCGTCACCGAAGGCGATCACCGAGACGCTGCCGTCGTTGAGGATCTTCGAGCCCCACGCGCAGCCGACGCCGTGCGAGCAATGATTCGGCTGCGGCCCTTGCTGTGAGAGCACGTGCAGGCGGCGCGAGCCGAAGTGCGCGTACGGCTGCCTTCCGGCCGCGTTGGGGTCGCTCGGCCGCGAGAAGAAGCACAGCATGACATCGCGCGGCTCCATGCCGAGCACGAGCAGCGCCGCGAGATCGCGATAGTGCGGCGAGACCCAGTCCAGGCCCGGCTGCAGCGCGAGCGCGTAACCTGCGCCGATCGCTTCGTGTCCGCTGCACGGGACGGCGAAATGCGCGCGGCCCGCCCGCGCGAGCCGCCACATCCTCTCGTCGAGCGCCCGCGCGAGCGAGAGCGCGCGGTACGCGCGCTCTCGCTCAACCTGCGTCATCACTTCGCGATGGTGAACTTGCCGTTCTCGACCTGGGTGACGACGGTCGAGAACACCGAGAGGCCGTTGTGGTCGGCCGGCGTCATGCTGAACGTGCCGGAGACGCCGGTGTACGTGAGGTGCTCCAGCGCATTGCGGAGCTTCTCCGCCTGTGAGGTCTTGGCGTTCTTGAGCGCCTCCGCCAGCACGTACACGCCGTCGTAGCCGAAGCCGCCGAAGATGCTCACCGGTGCGTCCTTGGGATAGTTCTGCACGAACGAGGCGATGTAGCGCTGCAGCAGCTTCTTCTGCGGATCCTTATTGGCCAGCGTGTCGACGACGTTGATCTTGGTGCTGGCGATGTACGCGCCGTTGACCGTCGCCCCGGCTTGGTGCAAGAAGACGCCGGTCGCCGAACCGTCCGAGTAGAGGATCGGATACGGGATCGAAAGCTCGCGGTAGCCTTTGATGATGACGTTCGCGCTGGGCAGCGTCGTCCACACGACGACCGCCTGCGGGTTCGCCGCCTTGATGTGGGTCAATTGCGTCGTCGCATCGCTGGCGTTTGCCGCGATCGGTTCCGCGTCGACGACTTCAAAGCCGTAATTCTTCCCGGCGTCCTTGAAGTGCGAGAGCCCGGTCTTGCCGTAGTCGTCGTTGCGGTAGATGACCGCGACCTTCGTCCAGCCCTTCTTCTTCATGTACTCCTGCAGCGCCTGAGCCGTGTGGAAGTCGGTGATCGGCATTTTGAAGATCCAGCGCCGCTCGGTGACCGGCTGGATCACCTCGGCGCTCGAGGCGAAGGAGATCATCGGGATCTGCGCCTGCATCGCGAGCGGGACCATCGCGAGCGACGTCTGCGTCAGCGACGAACCGAGGATCGCGATCGGATGCTGGTCCATCAGCTTGCGGAGGTTGTTGACCGCGGTCGTCGCGTTGGACTCGTCGTCGAGGATCGTAATCTGCAGCGGGTGGCCTTGCACGCCGCCGGCTTTGTTGATCTCGTCGACGGCCATCTGCATGCTGTCGGCTTCCGGCCGGCCGAGCGACGAGCCGGGGCCGCTCTCCGAGACGGTCGCGCCGATGACGTATGGCTCCGCGGCGGCCCCGGCGGAACGCGGCGGTGCCGCGCTGACGATAAAGATCAAACCCAGCGCAAGCGCGCCGAGACGAGCGAGGATCGAACGCAACGTAATACCCTCCTTCTGTAATGCGATAGACGTTCTGCATGGCGCAGCTCTCACCCGTGCGACTCCAGGTAGACCTTGCGAGCCGACTGTGCCAGCTCTTCCGGGGTCGCCGTGCCGACGATCCGGCCCCGCTGCATGAGGTACGCGCGCTGGCAGATCTTGGCGGCCAGGCGCAGGTTCTGTTCAACCAGCAGGATGGTCACCCCGCGCTGCGCCAGCCGGGAGAGCGCCCCGAAGATCTCGCTGCGGACCTTCGGCGCGAGTCCCAGGCTCGGCTCGTCGAGCAGCATCAGCTCGGGCTGCGCCATGAGCGCGCGCCCGATGGCGACCATCTGCTGTTCCCCGCCCGAGAGCGATCCGGCGATCCCGCCGATGTAGCGCCGAAGCGCGGGGAAGAGTTCGAGGACGCCGGCGACGTCCGCGTCGAGCTCCGCGCGCTTCGCCTTGCGCGCGTAGGCGCCCATGAGCAGGTTCTCGCGCACCGTCAGCGGCGCGAAGATCCCGCGGCGTTCGGGAACCAGCGCGACGCGGCGTGCGGCCAGACGTTCGGGGGCGCAGCCGGTCACGTCGGCTCCTTGAAGGCGGATGCGGCCCCCCGACGGCGGCAAGAGGCCCGTGATCGATCCCACCAGCGTCGTCTTTCCGGCGCCGTTCGGCCCGACGATCGCGACGGTTTCGCCGCGCCGCACGGTGAGGCTGACGTCCCACAGCACCTGCACGCGCCCGCGGATCGTCGAGACGCCCTCGACCTCGAGCACCGGCGTGTCATCATGGGGCCCTCGAAGGACGGTCACTCGAGCTCGTCTCCGATGTACGCGTCGATGACGAGCGGGTCGGCCGCGACGGCGGACGGCGTTCCTTCGGCGATCTTGCGGCCGTGATCCAGCACGACGACCCGGTCGGCGACGGAGAGCAATTCGCCGACGGCATGTTCCACCAGCAGCACTGCGACGCCGGCGGTACGTGCCGCACGCACCAAGGTCAAGACGTCCTCGACCTCTTCGGGATTGAGTCCCGAGAGCGGCTCGTCGAGCAGCAGCACGACGGGTTCAACTGCGAGCGCGCGCGCGAGTTCCAGCAGGCGCTCTTCGCCGAACGCCAGCGACTCGGTTGCGCGATCGCCCATGTGGGCGAGTCCCGCGCTTGCGAGCAGCGCGTCGGCGCGCTCGTTCAGGACCGCGTCGGCGCGCCGCCGGCCCTGCGTGCCGAGTCCGGCGACGAGCAGCGCGCGGGCGGGCGGCGGCGGGTACGAACCGCCGAACTCACGCGCCGCGAGCGCGACCGCGATGCTTTCGCGAACGGTGAGGCCCCAGAACATCACCGGGGTCTGGAACGTGCGCGTCACGCCGAGCGACGCGATGCGATCGACGGAGTGGCCGGTGAGCGGGACGGGCCCGAGTGAGACGGCTCCCGCGGTCGGACGCTGCACGCCGCTGATCACGTTGAAGAGCGTCGTCTTGCCGGCGCCGTTCGGCCCCATCACGCCCAACACTTCGCCCGTGCGCGCGGCGAACGTGACGTCGTCGACTGCGAGCACGCCGCCGAAGCGCATCGAGACGCCGCGCACCTCGAGCGTCGTCGCGCTCACCGCAACCGTCATGCGCGGCGTACCGCGCGCCCGAGCAGCCCCTGCGGGCGCAGCACGAGCACCAGAACGAGGATCAAGAACCCGACGCCTTGTTCCCAACCGGGCGAGAGAAGGCCGCCCGCGACGTGCTCGACGATGCCGAGCACGAAGCCGCCGAGCAGCGCGCCCGGTAAACTGTCCAGACCGCCGAGCACGGCCGCGACGAAACCGGCGAGCCCATAGGTGAGTCCAGCGTCGTACTGCACGCCCGGGATCGGCGTGATCACGACGCCGCCGAGTCCGCCGATCGCCGCCGCGACGACGAAGCTGGCGAACGCGAAGGTGCGCAGCGGAATTCCGAACGTCGACGCGATCGGCGGGTTCGCCACCGCGGCGCGCACGGCCGTGCCCGCGTACGTGCGCGCAAAGAACAGGTAGAGCGCGGCGAATACGATGAGATCGGTTCCGAGCACCCACATCGCTTGCGGCGGCAGCGCGCCGCCGAACAGCTTGACCGCGTTGCCGCCGCTGAACGCCGGCAGGCTGTACGGGTTCGTTCCCCACACGAAGAGCGCCAAGCCGCGCAACGCGACGTCGAGCCCCAGCGTGATGAAGATCAGCGTCACCCCGGTCGCTGCGCGGGCCGGGCGGATGGCGAGCAGGTATGAAAGCGCACCGACGCACGCCGCCACGAGCACGGCGATCGCGGCGGCACCCAGCGGCGGCATCCCGGCTGCGGCGAGCGACGCGGCCGTCATTCCGCCGACCATCACGAACTCGCCTTGCGCGAAGTTGATGATCCCGGTGACCTGGTAGATCAGCACGAAACCCGCCGCAACCAGCGCGAAGATCGCACCGTCGACGACCCCGCCGAGAACGTACTGCCAGATCTGCGCGATCACGCGCGTCTCGCTTCGCTCAAGCGGCCGGCGAGACCGCGCGGCAGCAGGATGAGGATCGCGATCAGCACCGCGCCCAAGAAGAATTGCTGGAAATCGCCGCGCGCGCTCGGCAGCACCAGCGGGACGAGCGCCTGCAGCACCTGGCCGAGGGCCACGACGATCGCCGCACCGATCACGGCGCCCCACAACGAACGCAGCCCGCCGATCACCGACATCAGCACGAAATTGACCGAGAGCAGAAAGCTGAACGACGACGGATCGATGTACGATTGATACGAGGCGTACACGGCGCCTGCGACCCCGGCGTACACCGCGCTGAGCACGAACGTCTGCCGCTTGAGCTTTTCCGGGTCGACGCCGAGCGCTTGCGCACCCAGTTCGCCGGCAGAGATGGCGATCAGCGTGCGGCCGAAACTCGAGCGCACGAGGTTGCCCGCGAACCAGATCCCGGCGGCGACGAGCGCCCAGCTCAAGATCGCGTAGGCCCGCGGGTCGAACGTGAACGCGCCGAGCGTGAAGCCCGGAATGTCTTTGAAGCCCGAGGATCCGCCGATGAACTCCCATTCGTTGAACACGACGTTTATGACGATGCCCAGCGCGAGCGTCGCGAGCGCGAGCAGGTTCTCCCGCAGGCGGAGTGCCACGAAGCTCAGTACGTACGCGACCAGCGCGGCTACGGCCGCGCCGCCGACCGCGCCGAGCCACGGCGTCACGTGCAGGTCCACCGCCAGCACGGCCGACGTGTACGCGCCGATGCCGACGAACGCCGCCTGTCCGAGCGAGACCTGACCGGCATAGCCCATGAACAGGTTCAATCCGATCGTCACCAGGCTGTAGATGCCGATCAGCGTCAGCAAGCCCGTGTAATAGGCGGGAAGGAACCACACCGCCGCCGCGACGACGGCGAGGACGACCAAGGCCACCCGGCCATGTGCGTTCGCCGGAGCGAAGCTCACCCGGCGGTCCCGAGCCCCAGCCGCAGCTCGTGCGGGCCGCGAAACGAGATGTTCGGCCCGAAGGCGTACGCCTGATCCGGCACATGCAAGCGCGCGAGCGCGGCGCCCAGACAGTAGTGGATGCCCATCCCGAATGCGAGGTGACCGCGCGCGTTCGAACGATGAGGATCGAAACGCTCGGGATCGGGGAAGCGCTGCGGGTCATGGTTCGCGGAAGCCAACAGGAGCAACAGCTTCGCCCCCTCTGGCACGTCGATCCCGCCGACCGCCGTATTCTCGCGCGCCAGCCGGCGCCACGCGACCACCGACGTGTCGTGACGCAGACCTTCTTCGACGACGTTGGGTCCTCGTCTCGTGGCCGTCGAACGAGCCCGTAGATGATGCTGGCGATCTCTTCGCGCGAGAGCGATCCGTCTTCGTCGGCGGTGCGCAGCAAGTCGCTGGTGAAATAGTCGGCGCGCTCGGCGTCGCGGCGCTCGACGAATGCGGTGCAGTAGCGCCAGTCGGCGACCATCTGCTGCGCGACATGCACTTGCTCGTCGACCGACGGCCGTCCCCACATCAGCGCGATCGATGCCGAGAAGCGCGCCGGGTCGCGAAAGATCGCATCGACGTCGGCGAAGCGGGGGCACGACTCACATGCCGATGCTCGGCGCATAAAACGGCGGCTGCTCGCGCAGCTCCACAAAGTGCGGGTACGGATCGCGCAGATAGGCGGGAGAGAACGGGTCGAAAGCGCTTGCGGCGTCGAGCGGCGTCCTGGGTGCCATATCACCACCAAAGAGTGATCGGGAAAGCTATTGTTAGCGACCCTCTCGACCGAGGCGCGCGTCAAACCCTGCCCTGCGTGCCATGCTTCCAGGCCCTCCATCCGATTAGTTATGTGAAGCAACTATCGGTGATGCGGTGCACAACCTGGGAATTCGATGTGATCGTCACCACGCGGGACGTACGACTCTAACGGCCGGGACCGCTGCATCAAGAGATCGACCTTTGTAGCAGAAACGGCCGAAAAACGGCGACGTGGCGCGCTTTTTCGCACAGCCGACGCGAACGCGCCGCGGTCCTGCCGCGACTGCGTCGCAGAGCGTGCGAGCAACGGCGGCCGGCAAAGGACGTTTGTCCTAAGCCGCGCAGGGTGCGTGGCCGCCCCGGTGTCGGCCGATATCGCCCCACTAAGGAGTTTCATTTCCTCGTGTCATCAGTACCGATGCTTCGACGCAGGGTCGTCGCGCTTTCCATGCTTGCCACGCTCTCCGCTTGCGGCGGCGGCACCGGATCCCAAGCACTCCCATCGGCAGGAACGTCGGCATCCTTACCGAGCGTGCCGGTGACGACGTCCGTCGCGACGCCGGTGCCCGTCGGCTCGCCGTCATCCGGCGCGAGCGCGACCCCGTCGTCGGCGGCCTCGTCGTTCAGCGTCACCGGCTCCGTCATCTCCACCAATAGTTCCGGCTTCTTGATCCAAGCCGGCAGCGGTTGCGGCCTACTCAACGTCTTCACCACGAACGCGACGACCGTCGTCACCAACGGAATCACCCTGGGCGCCGGCGTCTACGCGCGGGCATGGGGCAAAGGCAGCTGTGCGACAAAGATCGACGCTACGGCCGTCTCGCTCGCATCGTCGTCGTCCGGGCCGTTCCCCGCTCCGTCGAGTTCGCCCGGAAGCTCGCCGGCGCCGAACGGAAGTCCGAACCCGAGCCCGGCTCCGTCCACTGCGCCGACACCCGCTCCGGTCGCGGGATTGTCCGCGAACAACTACGGCCCCATCGTGAACGGGCAGCCGTGGCCCACAAATTTTCGGCCCTACAGCCAGTATCCGTGGAACAACCCCCTCCCGGCGAATCCGCAGAACGTGAACGCCGCCGAGACGTCGAGCGTGAAGGCGTATTCGACCGGCACTTACTCCCCGTACTACGCGGCCGACACGCAAGACGACTTTTCGCATCCCGTCTATCTCGCGTCGAGCAGCGATCCGGTCGTCAATACCGCGTGCGGAAGCTATCAATACGGATGCAACGCCGGCGTGCCGGCGACGTTCCACGTCCCTGCAAAGGCGCGACCGTCAGGCTCGGGTGATGCGCACATGGGGATCATCCAACCCGACGGCACGGAGCTCGACTTTTGGGGAGTCAACCAGATCGGCAGTGATTGGCACACGGGTCAGACCGTAGGCGCCGGAATCGCGTCGGTATCGAGCATCATGGGGACGGGTTCTCCTTTAGGACAGTCCGCTACCAATGGTGCCGCGCTTGCCGCTGGACTTATTCGTTTCAGCGAACTGAACGCCGGCGCGATCAATCACGCCTTGTTTCTGGTCGTCCCGTGCAGCAGTGGCGTCGAGTATCCCGGCACGTCCGGCGCGGCCGGTTGCGCGGGCGGCATTCCGATGGGCGCGCACATCCATCTCGCCTGCGACCATGCGTGCATCGACGCGCTGGGCGCCGCGCCTGCGTACCTGAGACCCGTCTTGTATGCATTGCACGATTACGGCGGCTACGCACTGGACAACGGATGCCACGGCTCGACCCCCGGGTACCCGTGCTTCCGGTTCGAGAGTCCGACGCAGTATCGGTCCTTTGGCGGAACGTACCCGGGAGACGCGTTCGCCGCTGCCCACGGATGGACGAACGGCGGGCAAAGCATCGTCGCACCCGACGGCGTCAATTGGGACGCGCTGCGGCCGTACATCGAAGTGCTCTCCACCTGCTACGCGCTGGGGACGTGCTCTAGCTAAGCGGACGAGGGTGGCTGGCTTCCGTCGGCCACCCTCGCCCCGCGGGAGGCTGCTGCAGGCCCCGCTAAGCGGGCCGTTCGTCGTCGCCGACGCACCGCCGGGCCCATTCAGCCGAAGGCGCGCCGATGCTATGCTCGCAAGTGGAGGTAGTCTCCATCGCCAAGCTCTTCGCGAAGCGCGTGCTGCAGAAGGCGCTCGGGTTTCACCGTTACCTCGTTCTCCACAGCCTCTTCGTGGCGGTAACGTTGCGCCTGCGTCGGGGCGAAGGCGCGATCTTGCGTTTCATCGAGCAGCTCGCCCCCAATGCAACGGTCTTGGACGTCGGCGCGAACGTCGGGACGATGACCTTACTCTTCGCGCGGCACTGCTCGCGCGGCCGCGTCTTCGCCTTCGAGCCGATTCCAGAGAATCTCGCGGCGACGCGGACGATCGTGCGGCTGTTCGGCCTGCATAACGTCGCCGTCTACCCGTGCGGGCTGGGCGAGCGCGACGAGACCGTTACCATGATTATGCCGAGCGAGCAGGGCGTCCGGCTCGAAGGGCTCTCGCACGTCGCCGAGGCTGCGAGCGCCGAGCACGGAACACGCTACGACATCGACTTGCGACGTCTTGACGGAATGGCACCGTTCGATGACGTTCGGGTCGACGCGATAAAGCTAGACGTCGAAGATCACGAGCGCTTCGTTCTCATGGGCGCCGAGCAGATAATCGCGCGCGATCGACCGCTGATCTACGCGGAGTTGTGGAGCTCCGAGAATCGCACTGCGTGCTTCGCGCTCCTGGCACGGCACGGGTATCGCGCCTTCGGTGTCGACCGCCGCCGGGCTTTCGTACCGTTCGACCAGTTTTCGACGCCGCCGGAAAATGTGTTCTTCGTTCCCAGCACTCCGCCTTGAGCGGCACGCGTCGCGCCGTCTCGACCGCCTCTCACCGGCGCGGCTTGCGCCGGTGAGGGGTACGGCCGTCGTTTTTCACTGATCGGCGAGAAGGCCGGCTACGCGATGCCGTTGCGGATCGCGTAGATCGCGGCTTGCGTTCGCGCCGTTATCTGCAGCTTCGAAAAGATCCGGCTGATGTGGTTCTTCACGGTCTTCTCGGAGAGGCAGAGACGGTCGCCGATCTCCTTGTTGGACAATCCGCCCGCGATCAGACGAATGATCTCGCTCTCGCGCAACGACAGCTCGTCCTCGGCGGGACGTTCGGACTTGAGCCGCCGCAGCAATCCGCCGGCGACCCGGGGATCGAAATAGGTCTCGCCGCGCGCGACAGCCTTGCACGCGCGAATCAGTTCACCAGGAGAAACGTCCTTGACGAGATAGCCGTCGACGCCGCAAGCGAGGCAGCGCTGCATCGACTGTTGCTGTGCGTGCGAGGTCAACACGATGATGCGCGTCGCCGGCGACGCCAGTCGCGACTGGGCGATGATCTCGTCGAACTCCGCGGCGAAATCGTCCATGTCGATGATGAGAAGGTCCGGTTGGTGTACGGCGATGCAGCCTTCGTCCAGCGTGCGCGCATCGCAGATGATTTCGAGTTCGCGATCGCTGGCGAGCAGATGACACAACGCTTTACCGACGATGCTCTGACTTTCGACCACGATGAGCCGGTAGTGTCGCGCCACGGTCGTATTCATTGGATACTCCTCCAGGCTTTTATATAAAGCAAAGTCCCGGGCTTCGTAGGACTCCGGTCCCGCCGACGGAGTCGACACCAACCAAACTTCTCACGCAAAGTTGACCAACGTATGAAGAGCGCCGTCGAATTCTTCTGGACAACCTTCGCATCTTTGCGAACTCTAAGGAGAATTGGGACTCTTCCGGGTACGGCAGGGACGGATCGCCTATTTACGCCGAGTACTTGTACCCTACGCCGAACACCGTGACGACGAACCGCGGACGGGACGGATCGTCCTCGATCTTCTTCCGCAGGTTCGCGATGTGCTTGTCGAGCGTCCGATCGAACACATCGCCTTCAGAGGCCACGCAGTCGAGCAGCTGGGCGCGCGTCAGAATCTGGCCGCGATGATTGGCGAGCGCTTCGAGAATGCGGAACTCCGTCGGCGTCAGCTGCACGCGGCGTCCGTTCCGTCGTGCCTGGTAGGAACCGCGATCGATCTCGAGCCCGGGCGAGACCAGCCGCAACCGCGCGCTGCGGACTTGGCCGCACGGACACTGCGACCGGCGCAGCACGGCGCCGATGCGGGCGACGAGCTCGCGCGGGCTGAAAGGCTTGGTCACGTAGTCGTCGGCGCCGAGCTCCAACGCGACGACCAGATCCGTCTCCGACGTCCGGCCGCTGACGATGACGATCGGGACGTCGCCTTCGGTTCGAATCTCGCGGAAGATGTCGCGCCCGTCGCGCTTGGCGACCGTCAGGTCGAGGACGATGAGATCGGGGGCAGCCTCGCGCGCCAGGCGCAGGCCTTGCTCGCCGTCGTACGCGCGGACGACCGAGTAGCCTTCATCACCGAGGTACGCGACGACGACGTCGACGACGTTGCGGTCGCTCTCCACGATCAGGACGCGGGGTACCGGACGTACGCTCATGGCACCGCGTCCAGCGCGCGAGCCTTGCCGCGCATGGTGAGAACGGTCCCGCAGTGCGCGCCCGCCGCGCCGACGATGTCGCCGATCGCCGCCGCGGAAAACGCGGCCGTCCCGGCACGCAGCGTCTCGACGGCGGCCGACAGCTTCTCGGCCGGAGTGTGCTCCGCCGCCTCGCCGTTGATGATGATCAACAGCGCGTCGAGAAGGACGATCGCGTGGGATGAGTACGCGGGACCCGCGTATACGCCGATCGGTGGTCCTCCGCCCGGCAGCCGGTGCACGCCTTCCAGGCCGCCGACGAACACGCCGTCGTGCCCAGCCGTCGAGTACTCGAGTACGCAGGTGGCGCGGTCGACGTAACCGCACAGCGTGGCGATGCTGCCGCTGCGGCGCATCAGCATCGCCACGTTGAGCCGGTCGAGCACGGCGCCGGGAGATTGCTCCTCGATCGCGATTTCGGAGAGAAACCGGCGCGCGTCCCGCACGACGCCGACGGCGGCGCTCTCCGAGAGACCCGACGTGCGGCCGAGCGTGACGAACACCCGACCGTCCGGCAACGCGAACACGTCGCACCACCCGTCATCCGAACCAGGTTCGTTCCGGCGCGCGACCTCGAAGTCGACCTCGTCGACCACCGGCAGCATCGGCGGCGTCGCAATCGGGCGGGTCTCCCGTTCCGCCGACTCCAAGGTGGCCAGCATGTCGAACGTCGCCTCGCCGCGCCGCCGGCGATCGCCGATGTCCGACGAGCAGCCGAACCACCCGATGATGCGCTCCTGCGAGTCGCGCAGGGGAAGTCCCGACGAACGGAACCATCGGTACGTTTCGTCCGCGCCCCGAATGCGATGTTGGACCTCGTACGGACGACCCTCCGCCAGCGAGGCTTGCCAACTGCGTTCGGTTTCATGCCGGTCGTCGGGATGGATCGCGTCGAGCCAGTTCAGATCCTGCAGCATCGCGGAGGTCGGTTTCCCGGTGTGGTCTACCCACCGCCGCGATAGGTACGTTACCGTACCGTCGGGAGCGGTGCACCAGAGCAGGACGTCGACGAGATCGCCGAGTGCGTGCAGTTCGGCGACGCGCCGCCGCGTCTGCGCCTGATGCTTCTCGGATTGCCGGCGCTCCGCGCGCCAGAGCAGCCAAGCGCCGAGCGCTGCCGCGGCGAAGCCAACGAGCACGCTGGCGACGGTAAACCGGGGCCACGCTGCCGGATCCGTCTCGTACGCGGCGATCGTGCAGCCGAGCAACGTGAAGGCCAGCGGGCCGAGAACGAGCAGCACGGAGCCGTCTCGCCACCAGCGTCCCCTCGGGCGCATTCGATCGATCATAGAATGATCGTCCTCCTCGCATCACCCGGTCTGGTTGTATGGACGTTCTACGAGCGCGCGCGAAATCTGCCTTTCCGGTTGGCCGAACATTTACTCAGAATCAGGCGGAAGCTCACAGCGAGCGCGCATCTCGCGGCCGCATCGGCGGCAGCACGGGGGACCCATCGCTGGTGAAACCGTACGGTCCGATCGTCGTCCGACGCACGATCGTTTTGTTGAGCACGACCCCGAGGATGTTCCGCACCCCCGCATTCTTCAGCCGGACCAGGCCACGCTGCGCCCGAACCGCATCGGTTTCGCGGGATGCGACGACGTAGACCGTTCCGTCGGCGCGGGCGCATACGACGGCCGCGTCCATGACCGACCCGCATGCGGGCGTATCGATCAGCACCGTCTCGTAGCGTTTCTTCGCTTCGTCCAAGAAGCGCTCGAACGCTGGCGACTGCAGTAACGCGAACGGATTCGGGACGTTGGTCCCGGCGACGACCACGTCGAGGCCTGCGTGTCCGGTCGGGCGCACCGCCTCGTCGAGGCCGATAGTCCCGACGAGAACGTCCGAAAGTCCCGAAGTGCGACGCATGTTCAATGCGCGGTGCAGCGACGGAATGCGCAGATCGGCGTCGACCAGGAGCACGCGCGGACGGAGTTCCGCCATCGCCACCGCCGTCCGGAAAGCAACCGAGGACTTGCCGCCTTCGGGATCCGCGCTGGTGAACGCAATGGTGTTGAGCGGTTCGCTCGAGGCGTAGCGCAGCGACGTCACCAGCTGGAGGAACGAATCGACGACCGCAACCTGCAGCCACTGCGGCCGCCCGGCGCGCGCCGGCAGACGCGGAATCGAACTGAGCACCGGGAGCCCCAGGCGTTCGGTCACGTCGCGATCGGTGCGAATCGAACCGTCGAGCCGGTCGACGACGAAGACGACGCCCAGGCCGAGGAACAGCGCGCAGAATATCCCGACCGCGATGTCGACGACGGCGTTGGGCGAGACCTGGGCGTCGGTCGGCGTAGCGCGCGCGATGACCGAGACGTCGCTCAGCGTCGTCGTGCGCGCGATGCGCGCCTGGCTGAGCTTCTGCGTGAGCGCGTTGTAGACGTCCTCGTCCTGCTTCGCCTGCCGCTTGAGCGCGACCAGGGCTGCAATCTCCCGCGGCAGCGCGCGCAGGGCGGGCTTCGCCGCCTCGTGCTGCGAGTGCAGCACCTTGAGCTGTGCGGCATCCGAGGCAATCTGCGCCCCGAGGGTCGCCGCGCTTTGGGTGAGCGCTTGGCGCACCGGATTGGCGACTGTCGTGTCCTGAGCGATGACCGTCGCCGGCGCGGCGGCGAGCTCGCGGCGGATTTGCGCGTCTTGCGCACGCAGGGTTCGCACGGCCGGATGTTCGTCCGTGTACTGCGCGAGCGCGCTCTTGAGCTGGACGTTCACCGTCGCCAACTGGGTCTGCAGCTGCGCGACGGCGGGGTTGGGTGCGATCTGACGACCGCCGCTGATCGTCGCCGCGGTGTGTCCCAGCTGTTCGTGGACCACCGTGAGCTGCGCGGCGGCTTGCCGAGCGTCGACCTCGACGGTCGCGATCTTCCGATCGGTCTCCGCCAGTGACGCGATCATCGCCTGGGTCTGCTGATCGGCGTCGGCGATACCGTTGCGCGACTCGAACGCCGCCAGCATCGCCGAGCTGCGCGCGAGCTTGGCGCGAGCTTCCGGGAGCTGGCTCCCGATGTACGCCGAAGCGGAGTCCGCTTGCGAGGCCACGAGATCGCGGCGTACGTCGACGAACGCGTCGGCGAGCGCGTTCGCCACGCGTGCCGAATCCTCGGGGTCGCTCCAGGAAACGCCCACGTCGAGAATCGACGTGTTCGTCACCGGCTTCACCTTCACGCGCTCCAGCAGTTGCCCCGGGCTCAGATTGAGATGTTCGGACCGGATGGTCCGTTCGAGAGCCGGCGTCTGGCGCAGCATCTCGGCGTACGTCTCGGACGATTGCGCGTTGGAGGCGTCGAGGATCGCGTTGAGGACCGGCAAGATCGTCTGTCCGGCGGCACCCGGAACGGACGGCGCTGCCGCACTCCCCGCGATGAACTTGACGTGCGTGGTGTAGGTCTTCGGGCTGAACGCGACCGCGACGACCACGATCGCAACGAAGAACGCCACGGTCGCGACAAAGAGCACGATGCGCCGCCGCAGAACGTCGAGCGGCGAACGGGGTGCGAGCTCAGCCGACGAGTTGAAAGCGCGGTCGCCGGAGCCGAGTGCGAGCGTATCCATCAGAACGGCAGCACCAGGCGCCGGATCGCGCCCAGCAGCAAGCTGAATCCGTCGACCTTGCGTTTGGCTTCCGGGACGAAGACCATGTCATCGGGCTGGAGTACGAGATCCGTGCTGAGGTCGCCGTTCTGCAGCGAGTGATAGAGGTTCACTTCGACCACCGTTGGAGCGCTGCCGGGCACAGCGCGGGTTACCCGAATGTGATTGAGGTCGGCATTGGAATTCGGACTGTTCCCCGCTTTTGCGACGGCAACGGCGAGGCGGTCGCCTTGATTGACCTCGACGTCGCCGGGGTGATCGACCGCACCCAACACGCGCACGCGGATCGTCGCCGGTGCGGGAACGTAGATCGCGGCGGCATCCGCGAGCGGAAGGTCGGCGCTGAGATCCCCCTTGCGCAGCAGCGCGTCGAGCGAGACCTCGTGGATCACGTCGCCGACCGAGACGCGCGCCATGGGCAACGGTCCGCTGACCGGGCCCATTCCGCCGGCGGCGGCCAGCGCGTCGCTGAGACGGCTTCCCGGCTGCACGGTATAGCGTCCCGGTGTTTTGACGTTGCCGAGCACGAGCACGGTATACTGCGCCTCCGTCTTTATTCCGACCTGAACGATCGGCGAGCGCAGATAGCGCTTGAGACCGACCGCGATCGTAGTGGCTGTCTGGGTTGTCGACATGCCGCGCACGATGACGCGCCCGACCAGCGGCATCGTGATGCTGCCGTCGCGCGCGACGGTGAGCTGCTGCGAGAGCGTCGGCTCGCCGAACACTTGGACGTCGAGCACGTCGCCGGGAGCAATCGACGTGTCGGCGAGCGCGGTCTGCGCCCCCAACAGCGCGACGACCGCGAGCAGCACCCCGGCGATGCGCCGCATCAGCGTTGCGCCCCCACGCCGCTGTAGACGAACTCGCCTTCGACCGCGAGCCGGTCGTCGTAGGCTCGCGCGACCTCTTCGGGCATCGGGTTGCCGTCGCGCATGCGCACGAAGTCGCGCAGCGACGTCCCGGTCGGGCGCGAATCCTGATTCGAAGCACCTCGTCTCGAGATGACGTCCGCGAGGCTGACGGTGCGAAAGTCCACGCTCCAGCGGCTCTCGCCGCTCGTGTTGGGGCACGTCGAGTGGAGCTGCGCCGCGGAGAACGCGAAGAGTCCGCCGGGACGCAGCACGATGCGCAGCTCCGGATCGAGCTCGAGCGGCTCTTCGGCGTGCGGCTGAACGCGCGTATCGGAGCGCACGTGGAGCCGTGCCTCCGCGCGGCCCTTGGCGTTCCAGCGGTAGTAGTCGAACGCGTCGGAACCGTTGCGGACCGAGCGGGACCAGTACTGCGGATGGAACGCCATCCCGGCCGAGGCCGCATGGCCGTAGATGGGCAGCCACCAGTTCACCTGGGCCATTGGCGCGGAATACCACGTATCGCGATGGGGATGGTGCGCGTATGCGACGCCTGAGGTCAGATAGCCGCCGCTCGTCGACACGCGCATGCGCGGCACGTCGATGTAGGTATCGTCGGGATCGAAGCCGAGCTCTTCGAGGATGCCGCGCATCGCGTCGCGCGAGCGCGGGTCGTGGATGAACGACGACTTCAGCGGCGCGAAGCGGTCGACGAAGCCCTCGACCTCGAGCTGATGCTGCGCCCGCCGCGGATCCATCCCTTCGAACGCGGCCTCGATCGCACGGCGCGCGTGCGCGGCGAATTCCTCGGTCGCGCGGGAATGCTCGCGCACGACGACGGCGCCGTCGTAGATCTCCTGCATCATGCGGTTCGCGTCGAATTCGGGATCGACGAACAGGGTGCTCATCCGACTGCCTCCACTGCCGGTCCCAGACCCATGCGCGCGAGCTGCGCGCCGATCTCGCCGACGTATGCTGCATTCATGACCACGACCAAGTCGGGCGGTGCGACGGCGAGCGCTTCCGGCGCCGACACGACGATCCCGGTCCCCGGGAGATAGCGCCCTTGGCGGTGCGGGTTGATGTCGACGACCGCGTCTACGGCGTCGGCCGTTCCGGTCTCGCTCAAGAACGCGACGCACTTCGATCCCGAACCCCAGATCGCGACCCGTTCGCCGCGCGACCGCGCGGCGCGAATGCGTTCCGCCCAGGCCCGCGTCTCGGCCGTGACGCGCGTCGCGTACCGGTCGGCGAGCTCCCGCAACGCCTGCGGCGACTCTTCGACAGCTCCAGGCGCACCGGAGGGCCCCTCCGCGGCGATCCGCGCTTCGAGCAGCACGTACTGATCTTCGAAGGCCAACCGCACGTCGTCCACCGCAAAGCCGCAGTCGCGGAACAGACGCGCGAGCGACCCGGGTGTGAAATACGAGCAGTGCTCGTAATAGACGTCCCAGAAGGCGCCGTCGCGCAGCACGCGACCGACGTCGGGGACTTCGCACAGGAGCCGCACGCCGGGAGATCCGTCGAGCGACGAACGCAGATCGCGCACGAAGGCGCGCACGTCGGCGATGTGCTCGAGCGTGTGGCGGCAGATGACCGCGTCGGCGTCCAGCGCTCCCGTCTGCGGTCCGAAGAACTCACGCCGCAGCGTGACCCGCCGCGCCGCCGCGGCCGAAAGCCGTTCCGGCGCGGCGGTCGGATCGAGTCCGAGACCGACGTTGTCGCCGCGTTCGCAGACGGCGGCGAGGAAGTCGCCTTTGCCGCAGCCGATCTCGACGACCCGCTTGCCGCGCAGGCCGAACCGCTCGATCACCTCGTCGACGAGCGCGTCGGCGAACGCGGTGAACGTCGGCGAAAAGCCCTGCTGTTCTTCGTACGCATCGTCGTACCGCACGAGCGCGGGGTCGAACAGCACGTTCTGAATGAAGCCGCAGGTCGGGCAGAGAGCCAGTTCCAGCGCGCCGGCCGGCACGCGACGGGCGTCGTCGCGCTCCTCGAAGACGCGGGCGTTGTTCACCGGGATTCCCGACGACGTCGCGAACGTTCGCAATCCGTCCCCACCGCACGCGCGGCAGGCCGGGTCGCCCGGCAAAATCGTCAGCGGCGATTGCGCAGCGATCGTGTTCATGAAACGATCTGAACCTCCGGGATCGGGATGATGAACCGCCCGCCGCCCGCACGAAACGCCGATTCTTGCTGCATGATCTCGTCGGCGAAGTTCCATGCCAAGAGGAGCAGGTAGTCGGGCGGGTCTTCGTGCAGCCGGCGGGGCGCGACGATCGGCAGATGGTTGCCGCCCATGTAGCGTCCTTCTTTGTGCGAGTTCCGGTCGACCACGTACTCGACGAGGTCGCGCCCGATACCGACGTAGCTGCACAACGTCGTAGCCTTCGCCGCGGCGCCGTAGGCCGCGATGCGCTGGCCGCGTGCGCGAAGCGTGCGCAATAGACCGGCGAGTTCGTCGCGGATCACCGTCGCGCGGTCCGAGAAGTTCGCGTAGAAGCTCGGGCGGTCCATGCTGCGCGCGTGCTCTTGCGCGATGAGCGCATCAACCCGTCCCCGGCGATCGTCGTGACGTTCGACGTACAAACGCAGCGAGCCGCCGTGGATGTGCAGCCGTTCGACGTCGTTGAGGTACAAGCCGTGGCGGCTGAACAGCTCGTCGAGCGCCCGCACCGAGAAGTAGCACAGATGCTGATGGTAGATGGTGTCGAACTCACACCGCTCGACGAGGTCGCCGACGTACGGCACTTCGATCACCGCCACGCCGTCGGGTTTGAGGAGCATCCGGATGCCCGCGACGAAGCCGTTGAGGTCGGGGACGTGCGCGAGCACGTTGTTCGCCAGAAACACGTCGGCACGCATGCCCAGACCGTCACGCAGCTCGCGCGCGAGCTCGAGGTCGAAGAAGACGTTGAGGGTCGGGATGCCGCGCTCGGTCGCGACCGAGGCCGGACCGCTGGCCGGATCGACGCCGAGCACCGGGATGCCGGCATCGACGAACGTCTTGAGCATGTAGCCGTCGTTGCTCGCCGCCTCCACGACCATGCTGTCCGGACCGAGGTGCCGCCTCGTGATCAGGCGCTTCGCGCTTTCCGCGAAGTGCGCCATCAGCTGCGCGGAGACCGACGAGTAGTACGGATAGTCTCGGCAGAACAAGATCTCGGGATCGACGGTCTCGGTGATCTGCGCGAGCGTGCATTGCGGGCAGAACGCGAGCTCGAGCGGAGCCAGCAGCTCGGGTTCGTCGAGCTGCTCGCGGGTGAGCAAGCCGTCGGCCAACGGCGTCTCGCCCAGCGAGAGAACGGGGACGAGCCCGGCGGCTCCGCACGAACGGCAGGTCATACCGTCGCCGCTTCGGCGAAGCTGCGCGGCCGCACGACGCGCAGGTCGCTGTCGAGAACGCCGCGTTCCATGAGCATGCGCACGTGCGCGATCCGCTGATACCGGGCGCCTTCGAAATCGGCCGACGTGACCCCGTTCTCGTCGTAGGCCGCGAGCAGCTGGCGCACGCCGGCCCGAACGTCCCAGACGAACCGGACGTCCGGGAACCGCTGGGCGAACTTCGAGCAATCCACTCGGTAGTTGCGCGCGTCGGCGTCGGCGCCGTCCGCGAACGTGACCCTCGCACCCGGAACCTCCTCGACGACGATGCGCGCGACGTCGCGCACGCGGTAGTTCTCCTCGGTGCGGCCCACGTTGAACACCTCGCCGTGCACCGCGTCTCGCGGTGCCTCGACGACGGCGACGAACGCGCGGCAAACGTCCTCGACGTGAACGAGCGGCCGCCACGCGCTTCCGTCGCTCTTGAGGAAGACGCGCCCGTCGGCGAAGGCGTGCGCCGCCAGGTTGTTGACGACCAAGTCGAAACGCAGCCGCGGCGAGAGGCCGTAGACCGTCGCGTTGCGCAAGAAGACCGGGCTGAACGAATCGTCGGCGAGCGCGCCGATCCACTCCTCGGCGAGCACTTTCGAACGCCCGTACGGCGTCACCGGGCGCTGCGCGGAGTTCTCCGCGAGCAGCTCCTGGCCGCCGGCGCCGTAGTTACTGCACGACGAGCTGAACACGAAGCGTCCGACACCGGCGCGTTGCGCCATCACGGCCAGCTGAAACGACGCCTGTGCGTTGATCGCGATGGTGAGGTTCGGATCGAGATCGCCGAGCGGATCGTTCGAGAGTCCGGCGAGATGGATGACGGCATCGAATCCGGCCAGGTGGATCGGACGCAGGTCACGCACGTCGAGCGCGAAGTTCGAAAACAACCGCGGCGCATGACCGAAGCTGCAGCGCAGAAAGATGTCGCTGTCGCACCCGGTGATGCGGTGGCCGCGGGCCGCGAGCATCGGCATCAGCACCGAGCCGATGTATCCGGCATGACCGGTGACGAGGATCCTCATGCCGGCACCGCGACCAAGTCGGGCGCCTGGGGCCGCGTCGTCCACGGCGCGCGTCCGCTCGACCACAACTCTTCGAGCAGCTTGCGATCGCGCACGGTGTCCATGCACTGCCAGAACGAATCGTGACGGTACGCCATCAACTCTCCGTCGCGCGCCAAGCGCGTCAACGGACCGCGTTCGAACGAGGTCGCATCGCCGTCGATGTAGTCGAAAACTTCGGGTTCCAGGACGAAGAACGCACCGTTGATCCAGCCTTCGGCGGTCTGCGGCTTCTCGGAAAACTCGCCGACGCGATCGCCGTCGAGATCGAGGTGTCCGAAACGGGCCGGCGGCCGCACCGCGGTCAACGTCGCGATCTTGCCGTGCGCGCGGTGGAAGCGCAGCAGCGCGTCCAGATCGATGTCGGCGACGCCGTCGCCCCACGTCAGCATGAACGTCTCGCGACCGATGAACGGCTGCAAGCGCTTCACGCGCCCCCCCGTCTCGGTCGCGATTCCCGTATCGACGAGCTCGAGGTTCCAGTCGAGCGCGCTGACGTCGGCGGTTCGGCGCACGCGGCCGGTGCGCAGCTGTACGGAGAGATTGCTCGTGAGCGCGCAGTAGTCGACCACGTACTTCTTGATGACCTCGCCCTTGTACCCGAGCGCGACGACAAAGTCGCGATGGCCGAACGAGGCGTAAATCTTCATGATGTGCCAAAGGATCGGCGTTCCGCCGATCTCGACCATCGGCTTCGGCCGGCTCTCCGTCTCCTCCGAGAGACGCGAACCGATACCGCCGGCAAGAATTGCGACCTTCATGGAGGCTATCGTACGAGCGCGGGGACCGACCAGACGTGAGCCCCAGCGTCCGCGAACCGGGACTTCCAGCCTACGGCGTCGTTCCCGCAGGCACGCGCCGCGGACTCAGAACCGAGCGCGCTCGCACGCGTCGAGCAACGTGCGTCCGATGCGGCGCCAGTCGTGCTCGCGCGCGCGTTCCAGACCGCGGCGGCGAAGGGCCAGCCGGCGGGCGGGATCGCGCAGCAGTTCCGCCACCGCGCGCGCGAACGGGGCCGCGCCGCTGCGAACGATCAGATCGTCGCCGTCCGCGTGGGGCAGGCCGAACGCGCCTTCGGGTGTGGTGACGACCGGCCGGCCCGCCGCCCACGCCTCGAGGATGCGCAGCCGGGTTCCGCTGCTGGCGACGATCGGCGCGACGACGATTTCAGCCAGCGCCAGCTCCGTGCGCATGTCGGGAACGTTCGGCGCCGCACTGACCAGCGGGACGGCATCGACCTCCGCCGCAAGGGCGGCGCTCATGCGCCCCGCGATGCGAATGCGCACGCTTTCCGCATCGACTTGCGGGCGCAGCACCGGCACGACCTCACGCAAGAACCAGCGCAAACCCAGCCGATTGGGATGCCAGTCGAAGCTGCCCGTCACGAGCACGGTTCCCGGCACGGCAGCCGACTGCGTGACTTCGGCGTAGCGCTCGCCGTCGACGCCGTTCGGTACGACCACCGCACTGCGCCGCGCGCGCGGAGAGAGATCCGCAAGGTCCTCGACGTCGTCCGGCGAGCACGCCGCGACGAGCGCCGCTCGTTCGATCAGCCGCGCTTCGATCGGCCGCAGGCGCCGGGCGTCGACCGCGGTCGCCACCCGCCGCGCGAACGACCGTTCTTTCGCTGCGCGCCGCTCGAGCAGCGTCGCCTCGCAGTTGTGCGCGTTGTACACGATAGGCACCGTGCAGTCCGCCGGCAGCGCGTCGACCATCGCCAAGTCGAGCACGATCGCCGCGTACTGGCGCCGCGCGAGCAGGGCCGCGACCGCGTCGCGCATGGCGCGCGAGACGCCGCCGGCCGTGTAGAGCGTGCTGCCGGGGAGGAGCGCGCGCATGATCCGGGCCGCCTTGGTGAGCGCCGGGAAGCATCGGATCGCGCCACAGAGCGCGGCAAAGTCCTCAGGCACGGGGTCGGCGGAATCACCAGCCGTGACGAGTTCGACCTCGAAGCGCTCGGCCAGGGTGCGGATCATCCAATAGTTGCGGATCAAGCCGCCGGCGCTCAGCCGCCAGGGATTCTCCAAGCACAGGTAGAGCAGCGGCGCGCGTTGCGCCGGCGCGGTGGCGATCACGCGCTTCGACCGTAGGCGCGGGCGAACTCGGAGACCTGACGGGCAACGCGGAAGTCGCGCTCGAAGCGGGCGCGCGCTGCGGCGGCCAGCCCCGCGCGCAAGCCCGCGTCGTCGCGAAGCCGCGCCAGCGCCCGCGCGAGCGCATCGCGGTCGCCTGGCGCGACCAGCAGCCCTTCTACGCCGTCGCGGACGGCCATGGCGGTCGCGCCGACGGCGGTCGCGACGATCGGGAGCTCGGCTCGCATCGCCTCGAGTAGCGCAAGGCTCAGGCCCTCGGAGTGCGAGGCCTGCACGTACACGTCGAGCGCATCGAGGAACGGCGCGGTCGACGTCAGGTAGCCGGCGCAGCGGACCAACGGACCGGCGCGCTCGACCTCGGCCTGCAGCGGTCCGCCGCCGGCAAACGCCCATTCGATTCCCGCGCAGCGCGGGTCGTTCGCGACCGCCAGCGCGTCGCGGGTGCCCTTGCCCTCGCAGAGTCGCCCGACCAGTCCGGCGACGAACCCGCCGTCCCAGCCGAAGCTGCGGCGCGCCGCGGCGCGGGCGGCGGCCGACGGCGCCGCACGGTCGGGGATGGCGTTGGCGACGTGCAGCGTGCGCGACCGCGCGACCGCCGGAAAGCGAGCGAGCATTGCGCCGTCGGGCACGGTCGTCACGTCACTGAGGAAGGCACTCCACCGGTCGAGCACGTTATACGCCCGGGTCATGAACGTCTCGTCGGGCCAGCCATGGCATGTCGCGACGACACGCGCGAGCGGCGCGCCGCGCAGGCGCGCCAAGCGGCCCACCACGTTGGCCTTGTAGCCGTGCGTGTGCAGCACCGCGCCCGGCGTTCCCGCCAGGATGTACAGCAGCGCCGGCAGAGAGCGGGTCGGCAAACGTCGCGGCCGCTCCTCGAGGTGCGCCACCGGGATGCCGCGCGCCGCGCAATACCGCGAGAGCGCGCCAGGCGTGAAACAGATCAGGCGCGCGTCGCAGGCGCCCTCGGCACGCTGCGCCAGCAGCACCGCGGCGACCACGCGCTCCTTGCCCCACAGCTCCTCGCCGTCTCCCATCGCGTCGACGAGGTGCCACACCACCGCGCTCACGGCGCCGTCCCGCGGACGCGTCGCCAGCCGCCGCGCAGCACGCGGTGCGCGCCGCGCCCAAGCCGGTTGTCGAGCACTGCGGCAGCGGCGAACCCGCAAGCCGCGATGGTGGAGCGTTGCAGCTCCCAACTCTTGACGAAGTACGTGCGGGCGTCGGCGAAGCGCGCCAACCGCAAGGCGTAGAGCGCGGCGCGGCGTAGCCGGACCGGCCGTTCTTGCGCCAGCAGCGTCGCCGCCTCGCGCGGATAGTCGTCCGGATGCGCGGCGGCTCGAGCGAAGACGCGCATTTCCCATTCGCCGTTGCGGATGGGGTCGACGGTGAGGTTGGCGCCATGCTTGTGGTAGGTCGAGAGAGGTTCCTCGACGACCGCCGCGGTCGAGTGCGCGAACAGGCGCAACAGCAGATCGAGGTCCTCTGCCAACTGGAGCTCCTCGGCGAATCCGCCGCAGTCCAAGAAGGCGTCACGCCTCACCGCCAGCGCCGAGGTCGAGATGAACGCCAGCGAGCGGACGATGGCGCGAACCAGCGAGTGCCGATCGCAGCGCACGATCGCGGGCGCGCACGCGCGCCGATCGATCGTGCGATACTCCCGATCCGCCGCAAACCAGGACGGCACCGCTTCGGTCGGATCGTCGAGCGCGTAATCGGTGAACACGACCCGCACGTCGGGACAGATGCGCACCGCCTGCGCCATGCGCTCGAGTGCCCGCGGCGCCCACGTGTCGTCGGCGTCGAGGAACGCGATCCACGACGAGCGCAGCTCGCGCACGCCGCGGTTCCGCGCGGCGGAGGGCCCGGCGTTGGCCTGGCGCACGACGGTCGCGCCGTACCGGCTCGCGATCTCCGCGGTGCGGTCGTGCGAGCCGTCATCGACGACGACGACTTCGGCCGGCGCAAGCGTCTGCGCCGCGACGGACTCCAGCGCGCGCGCGAGGAACCGCTCCGCGTCGTACGCTGGGATGACCACGCCGAAGGCGGCCACGCCGGGGACGGCGTTCACTTGACGCCCAGCATTGCCCGGTCGAGACGAGCGACCGCTGCGCGCATCCGGGTAAGCCGGGCGGCGACCGCGAGCGGGCCCAGCACCAAACCGCGCTTGTTGCGCAGCATCCACGGGCCCAACGCCGCGAGGCACGCGGCACGCTGCCCTCGGCTCAGCGGCGCGGCGCAGATCGAGCGCGCATACGATGCCAGCCAGCGCCAGTGCGGTACCGCGTTGAGCACGTTGCTGCCGGCTGAGGTGTCGAACCACGCCGCGCGCTCGTCCAAGGTGTGGTTGGCGTTGACCGACGTCCCGGCGTGCCAACGCTCGAAGAACAGCACCTCGGGAATCTCCGCGATGCGGCCGCGCAGCGCGATGTCGCCGAGCAGCAGCATGTCGGCGCCGATCACCGTGCGCAGTACGGGCGTCGCCTTCAAGACGTCGGCGCGGAACAATCCGAACACGGGATCGCACATCGACCCATCGTCGATGCAGGTCAGAAACCGCTTCCAGCGCGCGACCGGATCGCGTTGGTCGAGGACCAACGCGCTGCGGTGCTCGTCGATCGGCTGGCCTTGCTCGTCGATCCGGCACATCCGCGGATATGCCAGTGCGATCCCCGGATCGGACTCCAGCACCGCTACACAGCGTTCGAGGTTGGTTGGTGAGAGGACGTCGTCGTGCGCGGCGTGGCGAATGTACCGCCCGCGCGAGCGCTCCGTCACGCGATTGTAGTTGTACGCCGCGCCGCGATTGACCGCACCGCGTTCGTAGCGGATTCGCTCGTCGCGCGCCGCGTACTCCCGCACGATGCGCTCGGTTCCGTCGGTGGAGGCGTTGTCGCACACGATCAGCTCGAAATCCGCAAACGTTTGCGCGAGGATCGATTCGATCGCTTCCCGGATGAACCGTTCGCCGTTATACACCGGCAGACCGATCGAAACCAGTGGTACGTTCACGCGGATGAGTGTACCGGAGGCGCCGCGGCGCCGAGCCCGCCCTGGGCCACGTCACAATGGTCCGGAAGTCCTCTGCCGCTCGAGGTCCTCACCCCACGGGACCGGCGCTCCTACAAGACCCAAGGCGCGGAAGCGTAGCCTGAGAACCATGCGCGAGTCCCGCGTCCCGTGACGCTCAAAGAGCACAACTCCACCGAGGGTGGGGCCCGCCGCACGTGATCGCCGCCGTACCGCTGCCGGCGCGCCGGCTCTTGATCGTCCTCGCCGCGGCGTCGCCGTTCATCGGCGCCGTCGCTCTCGCTCCGCGCACGGGCGTTTCCCTGGTTCTGGCCTTGGAGATGCTGGCAGGACCGGTCGCCGTAGCGACCTGGCTGATCCTGACGCGCCCCACGGCGACGTTGGTCGCGCTCTACATCGGCCTCGCGCCAGTCGATTTTCTGCTCAGCTTCAGCGGCGGCTTCACGATCACGCGATTGATCGGAATGGCCGCGGTCGGGGCGCTGCTGTTCGGACTGCTCGCGCGCGGCGCGAACCGCACGCTGCCCGGCGGCGTCGTGGCATGGCTTGCCGCGCTTACGTGGATGGTCGTGACGCTGATGTGGTCGGGCGATCCACCGAAGACGATCGAGCGGCTGATCTCGACCGGGCTTCCGCTCCTGATCGTCACGCTCGTAGCGCTGTCCAAGATCGAGCGCAAGGACGTGGAAGCGCTGTTCGTCGCCACCGTCGGCGTGGCCGCGGCGATCTCGGCGTACGCCGTCATCGCCCACCCGCCGGCGCCGTCGAAATTCACCGGCGAAAACGCCGCCCGCCTCTGGCTCTCCAACAACGGTGCCTCCATCGATCCCAACGGCCTCGCCTTCTCACTGTTGACTCCGCTCGCCGTCGCCTTGGCCGCCGCGCTCGGTTCGGGATCCCGCTTCTGGCGGATCGCCGGCTTCGTCGCGGCACCGTTCATCGCGGCCGCCGTCCTTGCGACCGAGTCGCGCGGCGGGCTGCTCGGCATGGCTGCGGTCCTCATCTGGATGACGCTGCGCTCGCGCAACCGGCTCATCGCGGGCGGCATCTTGGCCGCCGGCCTGGTGGTGAGCGTCGTTCAGGGAGGCGCGTGGTCGCGGCTGTTCTCGCATTCCGGCACCGACGCCGAGGGCGCAGGCCGGTTGCCGATCTGGGAGACCGGCGTGCTCGCGTTCAAGAATCACTGGCTGATCGGGAACGGCTACGGCGCGTTTACCGACGCATTCAACCAAGCGTATCTCCAGGTGCCGCATCATTTCCACATCGGCTGGTCGCGTGAAGCGCACAACATCGTCCTGGCGTCTTTCGTCGAGCTCGGCGTCTTCGGCGGAGCACTCGTGCTCTACGCGTGGTGGCGCCAGTTCCGCCAGCTGCGGACGATCTCGCCCGAGGATCCCGACGCGTGGTTGCGCGTCGCTCTCGAAGCCTCGATCCTGAGCGTGTTCATCACCGGCTTCTTCCTCGACATCCTCGTGCTCAAGCCGGCCTGGGTGGCGCCGATCCTCATCGCCGCCGTCTGGGCGATGCGTAGCGCGAGCGGCGCGCAAGTCCGAGCCCGCACGCAAGCCGCGCGCGTCAGCGTTTGGACGTCCGCGACGACCGACGTCGCCGGCCCCACCAACCACGGCTCGACGCCGACCGCGACGCCGCGACTCGCCGAGGTCATCGGCGCGTCGAGTCGGGCGCCGAACATCTGACCGGCAAATCCGCTTACGGTGCGCCGTCGAATAGGAACGTGACGGCGGTCCCCGTCACCACCGTCATGCGATCGCCTAGCGCAGACGACGCACGGCGTTGCGCGCCGACGCCTCGGCCAGGCCGATCCCGTAACCGGCGTGAAGCGCCGTGAACGCCGCGACGATGCGGGCGGCAGTCGCCGCATTCTTTGAGGCGGCGAACGCCGCAATCGTCGCTCCGGCAGCGTAGGCGGCGATCGCGCCGGCGAAGCCGATCCGTGCCGCCGGCGAGAACGGTGCTGCGAGGGCGAGCGCCGCGATACCGGCCAGTGCTGCTGACGGCGCGAGATGGTGCGGCCGCAAGAACGCCGGATGCTTCGTTGCCACGGCAACACGGGCGCGGCCGTAGTTCCGGTACTGCCGGAATGCCGCCGACCACGTCGGGCGCGTCGCGTAGGCCAGCCGGATCGCCCGGTCGCGCACGATCCGCAGACCCGCTTCGCGCAACCGCCAGTTGAGCTCCTCATCCTCGCCGAACTGCATCGTCGCGTCGAAGCTGCCGACCCGCTCGAGCGCACTTCGCCGGTAGATTCCGCACTGGACGGAGGAGACCTCGGCGCGCTCGCGACCGTCGGCATAACCACTAGCGCCAACGCCGTAGCATGACGCGCGCGCGTGAGCGACGCCCTCGCCGAACGGCGTCGTTCCGAACTGTTCGGGCTGACCGCCGGTACAGGCCACATCGTCGTTCGCCGGTTCGTCGAGCACCGCGAGCGCGCGCTCGATGAAATCGTCAGCGACGAACGTACGTGCGTCGACTTTCGCCACGAACGGCCGGTGCGTGCGCTCGAGGGCAACGTTCAACGCTGCCGGCAGCGTTCGCGGCACGCCGTCGGCTATGACCGTGAGACGTCCGTCGCCCGCTGCTCGCGCGCGGAGGATCGATACCGTGGCGTCGCGCGAACCGCCGTCGACGACCGTGACGGCGACCGGCACCGTCTGCCGCAACGCGGCGTCGAGCGCCTCGCCGATATCGCGCTCTTCGTTCAACGTCGACATCACGATGTCGACCCGCGCGGCGTCGTTCACGGCGCGCGGTGGAACAGGAACTCGGCCGCCGTCTTCGCGACGATCGAGAGGTCCATGAACATTCCCCAGTGGTCGACGTAGAACAAGTCGTGCCGCAGCACGTCCGCGACGTCGTCGGGCGTCAGGAGCCGCTCGAGATAGAGCTGCGACCAGCCGGTGATGCCCGGCTTGACCAGATGGCGATCGGCGTAGCGGGGCACCTCGCGTTCGAAGCGCTCCACGTACTCGGGCAGCTCCGGTCGCGGCCCGACGACGGACATCTCGCCGCGCAGGACGTTGATCAGCTGCGGGAGCTCGTCGATGCTGAACCGGCGGAGCACGGCGCCGACGCGCGTGATCCGCGGGTCGGCGCGCGTCGCCCAGTCGCCGGCGCGGCCGTGGCCGGCGACCATCGAGCGGAACTTGAGCATCTCGAAGGGGATTCCGTCCAGGCCGATACGCCGCTGCCGGAAGAGCACCGGCCGCCCCGTCTCGAGCACGATCGCCGCCGCGGCAATCGCCATCACCGGCGCCGTCGCCACCAGCAAGCAGCCCGCGACCCCCACGTCGACGGCGCGCTTCGCAAACGCCGCGTAGGCCGTCCGCACGCGCAACGGGCGCGCGGCGAGGACCGTCTGCCGGCCGACCGCGCGAGCCGCGAACCCATAGGTGCCGCCGCGCAGCGCCGCCGGTGCGACGGCGACCGTGACGTTGACGGCGCGCGCGCGCTCGATCAGCCGCGTCATCACCGTGGCCGGCGGGATCGCAGAGAGGTACAGCGACTCGCAGGTCAGCGCCGCGCATCGTTCGACCAGCGCATCGACGGCGGCCACGTCATCGATTGCCGCGTCGACGCCGAACACCGCCGCGTCGGGGCCCAGCTCCAGCGCCCGCGCCAGCGACGTCACCTCGTCGGGAGCGGCGGCGATCGCGATCCGCCGCGGATTCGCCGCGGCGGCGCGCGCTCGCGCGGCGTGCGCGAGCGCGCGGCCGCCCCCGACCAGCACCACGGCGACCAGCGCCGCGAACACGAGCACGAAGCGCGAGCTGTTCAGCGTCGGCACGACCGTGAACAGCACCAGCTGCGGGACGATGCCGAGCAGGAGCGCGGTCGTCACGATGTAGATCTCGTCGCGCACCGTCATCGCGAAGGAAAAGCGATAGAGGCCGATCCGCTCGAACAGCATGACCCACAGCGCGACGAACACGACCGGCGCCGCGACGAACTGATGGGTGAGCGCGAGCGGCGAGAACGTGCGGTACTCGACGATCTCCGCCGCGTACGCCGCGACGACGAAGAGCAGCGTGTCGCGCACGGCGAGCGCCCAGGCCTCGCGCGCCTCGAACGTGCGGCCGCTGGTCGAACGGACCGAACGCGCGACGCCGGCAGAGGCGAGCGCGCTCATGCCACGCGCTCGGGAACGTGCTGCGCGAACGCGGTCACCGCGTCGAGCACGTCCTCGACGTCGTTGTCGCGCATCCGCGGATAGAGCGGCAGCGAAACCAGCTCCGGCCACGCCTTCTCGGTCTCGGGGAGATCGTACGCTCCGCCCGCATATGCGGTGAACAGGTGCGAGGGGATGTAGTGAACGCTCGTCCCGATGCGCGCCGCGTGGAGCCATTCGATGAACGCGTCCCGGCGGCCGTCGTCGACGGCGACCGGAAAGAAGCACCAGCTGTGAACGTCGCGCGGTCCCATGCGGCCGAGCGCGGCCGGCGTAACCCCCGAGATCGCCGCAAGCCCGCTCCGGTAGCGCTCCGCGATCGCCTGCCGGCGCGCTTGCATCGTATCGAGCTTGTCGAGCTGCGCGAGGCACAAGCTCGCGGCGATGTCGGTCAGGTTGTACTTGAAGCCCGTGACGGTGACGTCATAGCGCCACGACCCGCCGTCGGTATAGCGCTTCCAGGCGTCGCGATCCATCCCGTGCAGCGCGAGCAGACGGATGCGATCGGCGAGCTCGTCGTCGTCGGTGACGACGAGACCGCCCTCACCGGCGGTCACGTTCTTGGTCGCGTATAGGCTGAACACCGCGCAGTCGGCGTCGCTTCCGGGCCAGCATCCTTCGTCGAGCGTGCCGATCCCGAGCGCCGCGTCCTCGATCACGCGCAGGCCGCGCGCGCGCGCATAGGCCGCGATCCCGGCACCGCCGACGGGCCGCCCGGCGTACGGCATCGTCACGATCGCGCGCGTTCGCGGCGTCACCGCAGCGACGATCGTGCGTACGCTCACGCAGAGCGTGTCCGGCTCGACGTCGCAGAACACCGGCACCGCGCCGCAGTGGCGCACGCAATGCGCCGCGGCGACGAAGGACAATGAAGGAAGCACGACCTCGTCACCGGGTCCGATCCCGTACGCGACCAGCGCCGTGTGGATGCCGGCAGTCGCGCTGTTGAGCGCGATCGCGTGGCGGCGGCCGCCGAGCGCGGCGAAGCGCTCCTCCAGCTCCCGCACCCGGGGGCCGGTCGTGAGCCAATCGCGACGCAACGACGAGACGACGTTGTCGACCTCGTGCTGATCCAGCGTCGGTCGGCAATACGGTAAGAAGGCGTCGCGCATAGGCCGAGCATAGAGCGCGGCCGGGCACGGCGTTAGGAGCGCCGGTCCCCGCCCGCTGGGACCTTACGCGATGGCCAGACGCGCCCGCAGATCGGGCCGGAACGACGGCACGAGCGCCGCCAGTCCGGCGACGAGCGCATCGGCGTCGTCGCGCCGTGACGCCGCGATCAGCGTTTCGAGGCGCCGCTCGAACGCGGCGTAGTCCAGGCGTTGCTGCACGGCGACGCGGACGCGGTCCGCGCTCGATGCCGTGAGGCCTTCCTCGGCGGTGAGCAGCTCCTCGTACAGTTTCTCACCCGGGCGCAAACCCGTCTCGACGATCGGAATCTCGCGATACGGAATGCGACCCATCGCGCGGATGAGCCGCTCGGCAACGGTCAAGATCGCGACCGGTTCACCCATGTCGAGCACGCAGACGCTGCCGTCGCGGGCGGTCGATGCCGCAACGAGCACGAGCGAGACCGCCTCCGGAATCGTCATGAAGTAGCGGGTCATCGCCTTGTCGGTGATGGTGACCGGGCCGCCGGCCGCGATCTGGCGCGCGAAGACCGGCACGACGCTGCCGCGGCTTCCCAGCACGTTGCCGAAGCGTACGCAGACGAACTCGGTCGACGACTGCGCGTCGAACGACTGGCAGATCGTCTCCGCGACCCGCTTGGTCGCGCCCATCACGCTGGTCGGGTTGACCGCTTTGTCGGTCGAGATCATCACGAACTTCGCGACGCGCGCTGCCGCCGCAGCCATCGCGAGCACGCGCGTGCCGAGCACGTTGTTGCGGACGGCCTCGCCGATGTTGTCCTCGCAGATCGGGACGTGCTTGTGCGCGGCGGCGTGGAAGACGACCTGCGGACGCTCGCGGGCGAAGACCGCGCGCACGCGCGCGGCGTCGGCCACGTCGGCGAGCACGACTTGGATGCGTTCGCGCCGCACGCCGCTCGCGAGCAGCCGCTGATGCAGTTCGAAGAGCGAGTTCTCGCCGTGACCGAGCACGACCAGACGACGCGGAGCGAAGGCCGCGATCTGCCGGCACAGCTCGCTGCCGATCGAGCCGCCTGCACCGGTCACCAAGACGTCCGCGCCGCCGATCCAGCGGCGCGCTTCACTCGTGTCGGCGAGCTGCAGCGGACGCCCGAGCAGTTCCTCCGCGGCGACGTTCTCGAACGGGCGCAGCACGCGCACCGGCCGTGCGGTGCGACGGCCGAACGCGTAGGAGGCCGCGCAGCCGGCCAGGGCGGCCGCGCCCGCACCGGCTTCGGCCAGGACGGCGAGCTCGTTCACAGCCGCACGACCCGGCCGCGCTCCGCGGGGATGCCGCGCGTCGCATTGCGTGCGTCGACCACGACCGGGGCCGCGGCGACGAGACCGTTCCAATCGATGCCGTGGTGATCGGTTACGACCACGGCGCAGTCGACGGCGTCGAGCGTCGCGACGTCGAGCGGCACCGAGACGCGTCGCGAGCCGTCCCACCAGCGCACGCGCGGCACCAGCGGATCGTGATAGGATACCACCGCGCCGTCGTGTTCGAGCGCGCGCGCCAGCGCGTGCGCCGGCGACTGCAGCGCATCGGGGACGTCGCGCTTGTAAGCGATCCCGACGAGCAGGACGCGCGCGCCCTTGAGCGGGCGGCCGCGCTGGTTGAGCGCGCGTCCGACCTTGTCGCGCACGAAGAACGGCATCGAGGCGTTGATCTCCGCAGCGGCTTCGAGCAGATGGGCAGGCGCATGGTTGCGTCGCGATTGCCAGGCCAGGTACTCGAGGTCGAACGGAACGCCGCTCCCGCCGACACCGGGGCCCGGCTCGAACCGCATCATCCCGAACGGTTTGGTCGCCGCCGCGTCGATCACGTCCCACACGTCGACGTCCATGCGGTCGCACAAGATCGCCAGCTGGTTGACCAAGGCGACGTTTACCGCGCGGAAGGTGTTCTCGAAGACCTTCGTCAGCTCGGCCACCGCGACGTCGGCGACCGGAACCACCGTGCCGACGGTCGCGCCGTAGAACGCGCACGCCAGCTCCACGCAGGACGGCGTCGCGCCGCTGACGACACGCGCCGTGTTCGCCGCAGCGAACGCGGGGTTGCCCGGATCGACCCGTTCGGGTGAGATCGCGACGAAGTAGTCCTCGCCGACGACCTCCGGTACGCGTGCCAGCGCGGGCAGCAATACCTCGCGCGTCGTTCCCGGATAGGTGCCGCTCTCGAGAATGATCAGCTGCCCGCGATGGAGTCGTGAGGCGATCTCGCTTGCGATCGCGGCGAGCGGCGCGAAGTCCGGCGTTCGTCCGGGGCCGAGCGGCGTGGCGACGCAGATCGCGACGATGTCGGACTCAGCGAGCGCCTCGAAGCTGGTGGTCGCGCGCAACCGGCCGAGCTCGACGACGTCGACCATGTCGCGGTCCGAGACGTGGGCGAGGTAGTTCGAGCCTTGGTTGACCTGCGCGACGCAGACCGCGTCGTGATCGATCCCGGTCACGACGAATCCGGCCTTCGCGTTGTCGACCGCGAACGGCAGGCCGACGCGACCCAGGCCGACGACGGCGACGCGCGCGCTGCGGGTCGCGATGCGGTGCAGCAGCTCCTCGTGGACGCGACGGGTCGCGATCACGGTGCCACCGTCCGTTTCAGACGGAGCGCGGGGAGTTCGATGAACTGGCGAGACAACGCCGCGATTCCGAACGCGAGCGGCAACACCCACAGCGCGCGCAGCAACGCAGACGTGAACGGCGACGCCGCGACGGTCAGACCCGCGCGATCGACCCAGCTTAGGATCGGGACGTGGATGAGATAGACACAGAAGCTCGTATCCGCACCGAAGCGGCAGAACCGCGAGCGCAGGGGAGCGAGCACCGGGGCCCCGCGCCAGGCGATGACGGCCAGCACCGCCGCCCCGAAGAGCAAGTTCGCCTCGGTGAGGCGCAACGCCGTCGCCAGCGTGCCGTCGCGCGCGAGCGCCTCCCAGCCCGCGAGCGCCGCGACGAGTGCGAGAATGCCCGCGAGCAGCCGCTTCGAGTACGTGCGCGCGTATGGCGAGCGCATCCACAGCGCGCACAGCGCGCCGATCGCCAAACCGTCGCTGCGGAACCACGGTACTTCGAGCAACGCGCCGTTGCACGCCGCCCGAACGACGGGCTCCGCGACGACGATCGCAGCGGCTAACAGCGCCAGGCGTCGCGGTCCGAGCACGAGCACGCACAGCGGCCATAGCAGGTAGAATTGCTCTTCCACCGCGAGCGACCAGAGCGGCGGCGCACCCGGCGGCACGGCTACGTGAACGAACGGCGCGACGTCGGCGAGGAACGCCGCACCCAGCGTATACCAGCCCCCGTAGCCGGGTTCGAACACGACGAGCGCGAGCAGGACGACCGCGACCAAAGGCAGGATGCGCAGCGCGCGCCGGGTCAGAAAGGTCGCAAAGTAGTCGTGCCGCCGACGCGTGTCGAGCAAGATGCCGGTGATCAAGAAGCCCGAGAGGACGAAGAACAGATCGACGCCGAGCCAGAGGTGCGAGACGGCGAGGAACAGCACGCGTGCGACGCCATGGAGCGCCGCGCCGGCACGCGCGGCATCGCCCTGCATTGTCAGATGGACCAGAAGCACCATCCAGATCGCGGCGGCGCGGATACCATCGAGCTCCGGCGTTCGGCCGGCGCGGTCGAACGGCGCCTCCAGCGCGCGGGCAGCTCGAGCCGTCGTCCCCGCTGCGATTTCGGCCGTCATCGGAAGAGCACCGTGCCGCTGGCGGCCGGCAAGCGCGCGGGCGGCGCCGCCGCGGTCGTCACGGTGCCGCCCTCGAGCAGCGCGCCGCCGTGCATCTCGAGCGCGTGCTTGTAGCCGTGCACGGCGGCGTCGACGGTGCGGGAACGCGACGCGTTCACGACCGCCGCGCACGGACCGACCGGGACCGCGCGCACGAAGCACCGTGCGTACTCGCGCACGTACGCGCCCGACGGTGCACGCAGGTCGTCGACGTCCGCGGGTTGCGGGCGCAGCGGTCCGAGGGCGAGCACCGTGGCCTCGGGGAAGACCGACACGCGCTTGCGCGCGCTGGACGCAGCCATCTCGAGCACGCTGTACTTCGGCCGATACACCAGCAGAAACGAGGAGTACACGTACGCGCGTTCCGCTCGCCCGACGTCGCTGTCGCCCGGCGTGTCGCTGCCGGCGTAACACAGGAAGAGCTTGTCGCGAGCGACTGTCTGCAGGTGACTGTTCTCCGCCGACCGCCAAGCACCGTCGACGCGCTTGTTCGCGAGCGTGTTGTCCATCCCGTTGTCCGACGTGCTCGTGCAGAACTCGTACATTCCGCCGATCGCGCCGGGGCCTTCGAGTGCCGCTTGGGCGTGGGTCTCCGTGCTGCCGTCGTCGGGTGCGTCACCAAGTCCGTTGAAGATCACCGGTATGCTCAGGTGCGACCAGAGCGCGAACGTCGCGTCGCGCTCGCGCTCGTAGCTGCGCGCGCACGCCGGCCGCACGACCGTCGCGTACGTGTGGACGGCTGCGTACACGTCGTCGACGAACAGCGCGTCATAGCGACCGCGGACGTGCTCGTCGACGTACGCGCGGACGCGCGCCCGGTACGCCGCGGCGCCCTGATCCATGAGGAACCCGCCGAGGTCGCCGCGCTTCACCGCGGCCCGCGAGCCGTCGCAGCTGCGCAGGAACGTCGATTCGTCGTCGCTGTACAGCGGCGCATAGTCGTGGTTCGGATCGTACTGGATGCTCGGGTCGAGATACGCGTAGGTATGGATCTTTTCGCGCCGCGCATCCTCCGTGACGGCCGCATCGGCAAGCGCCCAATCGAGCCACGGCGCCAGCTCGTTCAACGGTACTTCTTGGGGCCGGTGATAGCACTTCGTTCCGTAGCACAGCTCGTGCATGCCGGTCAGCACGTGCACCGGCACGGTGGTGTCCGGGCCGGCAACCGTAGCAGTGACGACGGTAAAGACGACGGGCGTCACGACGGCGACCGCCCAGCGCAAGGCGTTCATGTCCTCCGCACGATACCGTTGCAACTGGCGCGAGCAAAGAGCCCGGCATCGATGCGGGCGGGCGGGAAGTCCCGTCGGCGCGGGCCCATGCGAACTCGCGGCAGCGGGACCAGAGGCGTCATGATCGGGCGGTATGGACGTCGTCGCCGCTCCGCGTCGTTTGGCTGCGGATGCGTTGCGTATCTTCAGCGGGCAGACGGTCTGGACGGCGGCGAGCGTGCTCGCAGGCGTCGTCATCGTGCGTGCGGTGGGACCGGCGGGCAAGGGAGCGCTAGCGTACGCGACGACCGTGGTCACGTTGGCGACGATGGCGCTGGGCGGCGTCACGACCGCGGCAATGATCGCAGTCGCGCATCGGGGCGTCGATCGCAGCGCCGCCGAACGGGCGGCGCTGCGGTTCACCGGGATCGCCGGCACGGTGATCGCGGTCGTGCTGGCGACGATCGGGGTCGCGGTCCATTCCCAGCGGGCCCTCGTCGGCAGTGCGGCCGCCGTCGTGCCGGCGCTGCTCGCCGGGGCGGTACAGATTTTCCTTCAGTATCGCGGCGACGTCAACCGCGCCGTCATCGTGCAGCAGATCGCGGGGACGGGCGTCGCGCTCACGACCGCCCTGGCCGTCATCGCCGGCGGCGGCGTCGTCGGCGCGTTCGCGTGCTGGGTCGTGGCGACGTCGATCGCGGTCGTGGTGGGAATGCGCGCTCTGCGGGCGACCTCACTGCGGTCCGTCGTCGCGCAAGGCGTCATCGGCGCGACCGGGACAGGCATCACGCTGCTGAACGTCGCCGGCTACCTGAACTTGACCATTGACGTGTACGTCGTGGCGATGCTCCGCCCGGCGTCCGAGCTGGGCATCTACGCGCTCGCGGTCGCTTCCGGCGAGATGCTGTGGCAGTGCAACCGCGCGCTCCTGTGGCCTGCACTCCGTTCGATCGCCCACCTCGGCCACGCCGAGGCGGCCGCGCTCGCGGGTCGGATCTTCCGCTCGTCGATCGCGCTCGTCGGCGGCGTCGCTCTGGTCGCCTATGTCGCCGCTCCGGTCGCGATCCGGCTCGTCTACGGCGAGGCGTTCGCGCCGGCGGGCGACGTCCTGCGCCTGCTCCTTCCGGGCATCGTCGCGATGGCCGGCGAGGCGGCGCTCGGATCGTGGATCATGGTCGGTCTGGGCCGCACCCGCGAGCTCCTCGCGATCCAAACCGCATCGACGGTACTCTGCGCCGCGATCTGCGTCGCCGGCCTGCCACGCTATGGTATCGCCGCAGCCGCCTTCGCCACGAGCATCACGTACTGCGCGACCCTGCTCGCCGTCGCGTGGCTCGCCGTGCGCAAGGGCTTCCCTTCGCGGTACCTGATCCGAGCGTAACGTGGGCCGGGCGGCGCGAACGACCGGTCGCGCTTCTTCGTCCAGAGCACGCCAAGAAACGCTCTCGCGCGGTGCCGCGTTTGGTCAGCGAGCGTGCGCTGCGCGACGACTGGACGATGTTCGTCGCTCCCGACTATTTGCTCAGGTTCCGACCCGACGTGGTCTTGATCGTCAACCCTATCTTACGAAGGCGAGCTCGGAAGGCGGCGCCCGGGTGATTCGGCTCGCGTTGGGCGACGTTCGAGAACTTCAATCGCCGCCGAATACTACATACGAGGATGTTGGATTCATCGGCGAGCGATGAAGCTTGAAACGGCCAGCTCCAAAGGCCTCTTTGAACGCGACCGTTTCGCCGGGGACATTGCGATGATTGAGTTCGTCGAAGCCGATGATAGCGCCTCCGGCAATGTGGTCCTTGATCGCGCTTAAGCAGCGCTTCGTCGGCTCATACAAGTCCATGTCGAAATATGCCAGCGCAATGATCGTCTCGGGGTGATCCGCGAGATACTTCTCAACTTCCTCCGACGCATCGCCTTTGACGAGCTCGAACTTCTTGATGTGCGAAAAAGAGGGCTCTCGCGCTCGTGGCAGTCCAAGACTTGGAGTAGGTGCTAGACCCAGGACCACCGTTAGGGCAAAGAGCCCGGCATCGACTCGTGCGGGCGGGAAGTCCCCTCGCAGCGGGCCCGTGTGAAGTGGCGGGAGGAGTGCGCGGGCGGGCATCATCAGCCGGTATGGACGTCCTCCAGCGTGCGATCCGTCCGTGCATCGACGTCGATCGCCGTTAGCACCGTCCCTTCTTGCCCTCGCCATGTTCGGCACCTTCGCGTTCGAACGGTGGTACGTCAGCCCCGACCGGCTCTCGATCAAGTCGACGGTGCAACGGGCATTGATCGCGGCAAAGGAGCCGTTCTCAGTGGGCGCAAGCACCTCGAGCATGCGCGCGACGAACGAGCGTGCGCTGCGCGACGACTGGACGACCTTTGCGCACGACGACCTGCGCTCGGGCTACGAACGCAGGGCCACGGGAATCACTCGCGACACCGCGAGCCTGCTGCGGCGGCGCTGGCTCCGTGCGCTGAACGAGCCTGTCAGGGCGAGCCCGCTTGCGGTCGGCGGTGCGCTCTACGTAGCGACCGATCAGGGAAACGTGTACGCGCTCGACGCGGCCACCGGCGACCTTCGCTGGAAGCAGCGCGTCGGTTCGTCGGTGCGCATGACGCCCGCGCTCGTACACGGAACGCTCTTCGTCGGGACGTACGGAGCGCTCGGCCCACCCGGCGCGGTGCCGCACGGGGCCACGTTCCAAGCGCTCGACGCGCAAACGGGTGCGGTGCGGTGGCGACGCAGCCTCCCCGGCTTGGTGCGTTCGGAGCCGGTCATCATCGACGGCGTGGTCTACGAAGGTCTGGCGGGAGGCGATCCGTTCAGCGGATGCTTCGACGGACGGGTGATCGCGCTCGACGAGAAGACCGGCGCGCTGCTGCCGATGCAGTGGATGACGTCCCCCAAACACCGGAACGGCGGCGGAATTTGGGGACCGCTGAGCACCGATGGCTCGACGATCTATGTCGGCACGGGAAACACGTGCGATGCCCAGGGGATCGCCGGGCACGGCGACTCCGTCGTCGCGATGACGCGGAGCCTGCAAACTGTATGGCGGGCCTCTACCAAAGTGTCGGCCGGCGACGATAGTGACGTCGGAGGCGGCGTCGCGCTCGTCGGCCCCTACGCCTATGTCGCCGGAAAGAACGGGTATTTCTACCAGCTCGATCGCGCGACGGGCCGGATTCTCAGGCGCACCGACCTCGCGCCGTTCAAACGTGACGCGGGCAGCATCGCCACGCCGACGGGCGACGGCAGCGTCCTCGTGATCAGCGGCGGAGTCCATAGCAACCCCACGGCGCCGAGCGCGCCGAGCTGCATCATCAGCGCGTTCGCTCCGGACGGCAGCGAGCGCTATCGCTTCACCTCGGAGTATCCGGTCACGGGCTATGCGGCGTTCGTTGCCGGAGTCGGCTTCATCGCACTCGATCGGTCGCTCGTGGCGTTCGATTCCGGCACGGGCGAACGGCTTTGGAGCGCCGATCTCGGCGATTTCTCCTACGCGTCCCCGATCGTCGTGCCGAGCGGCGTGTACGCGGTCACCAATGCCGGCGACGTCCACGCTTTCGGTCCTCCCGAGGAAAGCCTCGCGAACGCGAAGCCGCATGGCTGATGCGTTCACCGAACGATTCGCTACTGGACGTGTCGCCTTCCACGCGGGTGATGTAGCGCATGGTAATTTGCCGCACGAGCAAGGACCCCGAACAAAGGTCCTGCGGAAACGCAGAAGTCCTTGGTTTCGTCGATGTGCAGGGCATGAGAGAAAGCATTGTAAAACGCAGGCTTTTCGCAACGCACATCCAGCGTGGAGGCAGCAATGAGCGTTGAGCCTATTCAGATGGTAATTGAACGCAGCGACATGAAGACTTCTTGCAACGTCTGTTATTCCACGGGGGTTGCTTCGTTGGCGGTGATCCCTCATATGCCGATCGATGCGAATCGGCTGTGGGACACGGCGGAAGACGCGCGCGCGGCGTCGATGGCCACACTGGACATGCGCTTTTGCATGGTGTGCGGACATCTCTTCAACGCCGCCTTCGACGAGAAGATCGTCGACTATGGGGACGACTACGAAAATTCCCAAATGTTCTCGCCGCGCTTTGCGGAATTCGCATCGACGCTGGTGGAGCACCTCGTCGAAGCATATAGCCTCCACGGACGGAACATCGTCGAGATCGGAGGCGGCAAAGGGGACTTCCTCGAGATGTTGTGCGCGTTCGGAAACAATCGAGGCACCAGCATCGATCCGAGCTACGGTGACGCCTCGCGTGCTTGCGGTACCTCCGGACACCTCACGTTCATTCGCGATTACTATAGCGAGCGATACGCCGGCATACCGGCAAATTTCATCTGCTGCCGCCACACGTTGGAGCACATCTGGGATGCGACCGCGTTCCTCTCGACCGTCCGCCGTGCCATCGGTACGGAACGCACGCCGGTGTACTTCGAGGTGCCGAACGGCGCGCACATGCTGCGCAGTCACATGGTCGCCGACATGATCTATGCGCACTGTTCCTATTTTACGCCGAGCTCGCTGCTTCAACTCTTTGTCCAGTGCGGATTCAACGTCAAGTACATTCACGAAGCGTTCGAGGGCCAGTTCCTGAGCATCGGGGCGGTTCCGGTCGAGCGCACGGAGGTTCGGGATCACGTTAGCCCGCGCTACACGGACCTTCCCAGCGCCGTTGCCGACTTTCGTGAAGCGTTCGACTCAAAGGTGAATTACTGGAACAGCCTCTCGCGGACCGTGGAGCGGAAGGGGGAGCGCGCGATCGTCTGGGGAGCCGGCGCAAAGACGGTGATGTTCTTGAACGCTCTGACGAGTTCCGACCCGTTCCCCTACGTGGTCGACATCAGTCCCCGCAAGACCGGCCGGTACATCTCCGGGACCGGCCATCAGATCGTCGCCCCCGACTTCCTGCGCACGTTCCGGCCCGAGGTGATCTTGATCGCCAACCCGATCTACGAGGCAGAGATCCGCACGTCGACCGCGTCGTTCGGTCTGGATCCGGAGTACATCCTCATCTAGCGCCGGCAGGAGGCGCAGCGGCGATCGTGGTTCAACGCAACTGGGGCGGCGCGAACGCAAACACGTCGCCCGCGTCGTTCGCGGCGCACACGCCGCTCGACACCACGACCGGCGCGGCGTACGCGAAATCCCCCAGCGGTGCCGACCACAACGTCGCGCCGCTCGCGGCATCGAAGGCGATCAGACGCCGGTCGAGCGCGATGAAGCCCACGCCCGCGACGAACGCGGCATATCGCGTCAGGGGCCGCTCGCTCTCCATGCGGTACTTCACCGCGCCGTCGAGCCCGAACGCGGTCACCACGGCGCCGGGTTCGGCGTCTTTGGCGGAATCGCTCTTCTCGCCGCCGCTGACGAGCAGCACCGTCCCGTCGCCCGTCGGCGTTGCGATGCCGCCGCCGTTGCGCGCAAACGGCTCCGAATCGTCCCGCGCGCGGACGCGTCCGTTCGTGCGATCCAACTCGTAGAAGTAGCCCCTCTTCGAAGACACGTACGCGTGCTGGCCCAGCACCGCGACCCCGCCGCCCACGTCGCTGTCCTCGATGCCCGGGGCGCGAGTCGAGACGTGCCAGCGCATCCGCAGGTCCGGGGTCAGCGCAACGATCGAGTCGCCGTACCGGCTCGGATCCTCGCTGCACGTGTTGCCGGTGCCGGCGTAGATCGTCGTGCCCTCGGTGCTGAGCGGCCCCCACACGCCGCCGCCGTCGTCAAGACGCGGGCTGGTGCGCCACACCGGGGCGAGCACCGCGCCGGTCCGCAGATCGAGGCGACGATGCGCCCGTCGAAGCATCTGCTGAACGGTTCACCGCCCGCCAGTCCCTCGTACGCGACACCGCCGACGACGACCGGCTCGGCGCGAACGAGCCCGGGGAGGGGCGTACGCCAGCGCACGGCGCCGGTTCGCGCGTCGAGCGCGAGGAACGCAGCTCCGATCGGCGTGCTGCCCACCTTCGCGAGCGTGCCATAGACGCCGACGAGGAGCGCGTCGCCCTCGAGTGCCGGCGTCATCCGCACGGAGTTGCCGACGCGGCGGCTCCACAGGACGTCGCCCGTCGCCGGATCGAGTGCGACGACGGTGCCGCTGCTGTCGGTGGCGACGAAGACCCGTCCGCGCGCCACAGCGGGCTTGCACGCACCGGTTCGCCGAGCGAACACATCCAGCGCTATCCCAGCGACGGCGCCGTCTCGCGTGCAATCGCACCCCCGGTGCGTTCGAAACCCGAGCGTTGCTGATCATGCGCGAGCGTCGTCCAATCGTCGGCGTCCGGGCGGGCGCGAATCGCGCGCAGGGTTTCGTCGGCCGGGGCGGATGGACCCCGCCGCTCATGAGCACGGCTGTCCGTTCGATCGTCGATCGCACCGAAAGACGGCCGAGGTTCGCGTACCAGCGCGGCACGTACGCCCCGGCGGCGGTCAGCAGAACGACGGCGAGCGCGGCTGCCACCGGCGCGACGCGGCGTGGAAACGAGCGCACGTGCTCCCTTGAGTTTACGGGCGCGCGTCGGGGCGGAGCACGTAACGCCGAGCGCTCGGCGAGGGCCGTCGACCCTCGATGCCGTCGATCGCGCCGAGCAGCGCGGCGGCGCCGGGAACCGAACGCCGCTCGCCGTACGCGCGCACGGCGGAAAGCGCGCGATCGACCGTCGCATCGCGTGCCCTGCACTGTCGTTCGTAGCGGCGTGCGAGACGCTTGCCGACGGGTCGCCGCATAGTGGGACGAAGCATACGAATCGAGGCACGCGGGGCGAAAGGGCGCGATGGCCCCGCACTTCGGGACGATCGTCCGCCGCGCAGTCCGGCTCCCGTACCCCTATGATACGAAGATGGCGCAGCGAAGATGGACGCTCTGGTTGGCGGCGATCGTGCTCGTCGCCGTCTTCGTACGTGCGGGGACGTTGGCGTTGCGTCACGATGCGGCGATCGACATGGACGGCACCGAGTACGTTCGCGTCGCCGAGAACCTGCTGGGCGGTCACGGCGCGATCGGAATGCGCGGTTTCCCGATGGTGATCTTTCCGCCGCTGTACTCGTGGGCGATCGCGCTGCTCGTACGCGCGGGCGTCGCGCCCGAGCAGGCGGCGTTGACGATCGCGTTCCTCGGCGGCTGCGCGTTCGTGCTCGCGATCGCAGCGCTGGCCGCGACCGTCTACGATCGCCGGACGGCGCTCGCCGCTGCGCTGGTCGCGGCGGTGCTGCCGATCTGCGTCGAAACCTCGACGAACGCGCTCACCGAAGCGCCGTTCGCCGCGTGCGCGACCGTCGGCCTGTGGGCGCTCGTGCAGCTGGTCCGCACTTGGTCGTTGCGCGCCGCCGCGCTGTGCGGTGCCGGGTTCGGCACCGCGTACCTCCTGCGTCCCGAGGGCGCGTTGTTCGCGCTGGCAGCGCTCGCCATCGCCATCGCCATCGCGCTCGCCGCACGACGGCGAATCCTCCCGATCGCTGTCCTCGGGGGGAGCGCGCTGGTTCTCGCGCTCCCCTCGATCGTCGCGACGGACCTGCTCGTCGGGCACGTCGTGCTCGAAGGAAAGTCCGCCATCAATTTTCGGCTGGCCGACGGTCTGCGCAGCGGGGCCTCGTACCTCGCGATCGCCGACGCCGTGGACGCATCCGGCCGGCCGGTCGGCCCCGAGATCGATCCGCGCTTCTACGCGCCGGATCAGCGCGCACCGCAGTTCGACCTGCGTCATCGCCTCATGCTCGCCGCGCTCGCCGCGCGCCAGCACGCGCGCGATCTTCCCGCGCTCTTCGCAGACGGCGCGTACGGCTCGGGTCTTTTGATCCTGCTCGCGGTGCTCGGTCTCTTCGGGACGGCCTTGACGCGACGGCGCGCGCGCGACGAAGCGATCCTGATCGCGTATCTTGCCGTAGCGTTCGTCGCGCTCGCGAGCGTCTGGCAGATGTGGCCGCGTTACGGGATGCTGCTGCTGCCGATCGTGCTCGTCTGGTCCGCGGCCGGCATCGCGCACCTTCGGCGCTGGAGCATCGGCTCGCGCTTTCCCGATGCCGGTGTCGTCGCGCTCGGGCTGCTCGTCGCGGTCTGCGTCGCGCGCGACGTCGTGAACGCACGTTCCGCCGGAGCGGCGATCGAGCGCACGACCGGCGCCTGGATCGCCGCGCATCCCGCTCCGGGTCCGGTCGTGGACGTCAGCTCGCGCACCGCCTTCTATGCGGGCGCAATCTGGTCGCCGCTGCCATACGGCGACGAGTCCTCTAGCGCGCAGTACCTCCGCACGCTCGCGCCGTCATACGTCGTGCTCGACTCGGCGCGCGCGGTCCAGTTCCCGCCGCTCCAACGCTGGTTCGAACGCGGCCTTCCGCTGCCGCTCGCCACGCGCGCCTTCACCGTCGCCGACGGTCGCGGCCGCCGGCTCACCGTCTACCGCTTCGGTCCAGCGCCGGTGGGCACGTCGGTGCGAAAGCGTCACATCGCCCACGCCGGCGCCGGATAGATCGCGGTGCCGTCGGCGAGCCGATACGGGTAGATCGTCAGGAGCTTCGAGCCCTGGATCTGGTTGACGACCATCGGCTTGAACACGTTGAGCCCGCGCGTGTCGAACTTGAGCAGCCCGAAGAACGTCACGACGTCGAGCCGTGCGAGCGCATCGCGGACGGCCTCGCGATCGGTCGTTCCGGCGCGCTGCAGCGCGTACTGCAGCGCGAGCGCTGCCGCCGTCGCGTCGGCGTTGTGGTAGTCCGGCGCGTGACCGACGTCTCGTGCGAACGCCTGCGCGTACGCGCGCGCGCTGCGATAGAACCCCGCTTCGCCCTTGTAGGTCACCGCCGGTGACCACTGGGCGCTCCCGAGGACGGCTTCGGCGTCGTTGCCGAGCGCCGTGCGAAACTCCGGAGTATCGGGACCGACCGAGTAGCCGTAGATCTTTGCAGCGACGCGCTGGTCGCGCAGCGCTCGGTGCAGCGCAAGCGCATCCTGCAAGTGGCCGGCGTTGAGCACGATGTCGGGATTGGCCGCCTTGATCGCCGCGGCGGTGGCCGCGATCGATGCTGCTTCGTCGACGTACCGCTCGGCGTAGACGACGTGGATGCCGTGATCGTTCGCCGACTGCACGGCGCCTTGTTGCACCTCGAGCGAGAACGCGTCGCTCGCGGCGCTGATCGCGATGGTTCGCGGCTTCGGAGTGCGCCGCACCGCGAACTCGATGATGCCGACGAGATACTTCCGCGCCGGAGAGAGCACGCCGAACGTGTACCGGTACCCTTGATTGAATATGCGTTCCGCCGCGCCGCCGCTGTCGACCATCGGCACGCGGTGCTTCTCCGCGACGGCGGCGGCGGCGAACGTCGGTCCCGACGCGTACGGCCCCAAGAGGAAGTCGACGTGCTGGTCGCCGATCAGCGTCTCGACCGCACGCGCGGTGGTCTGCGAAACCGACTCGTCGTCGGCATAGCGAATCTCGACCGCGTACGCCGTGCTTCCTACGCGCAGGCCGCCGTGCGCGTTCACGTAGCGCGCCCAGAAGTCGTACCCTTCGCGCGTGAGCTTCCCTTCGGCCGCGAGCGGACCGGTGAGGGAGAGTGCGCATCCGAACACGATGCTCGGACGCGGCGCCCCCGCCGCGGGCCCTATGCCGGCGAGCAACGCGCAGGCGAGCGCGGTCGATGCGAAGCGGCGCCGCGTCGCCATCTACAAGCCGCGCTTTCCGACGAACCCGGCGTGCGCGACGACGGCTTGCGCTTCGTCGGAACGCGCGTATGCGATCAGCTTGACGCCATCGTCGGAGGGCGTCGGCAGATCCGATCCGACCATCACGTCGAACGACAACGGATAGCGCCGATCCGAGATCGAGAGCGTGCTGGGCGGGGGTGCGGATCCGATCGCGACGACCTTCGCCGGCACGGCCCCGCTGAACGTCGCCAAGCCGATCAGCCGGCGGCCGCTGGCCGAGGAGACGAGGTGCACGATCGCGGCGCTGGACGTCTCGCGGCGGACGCTTCCTCCGATCGTCAGCCCGCGGAACACCGAGGATCGAAGCACGCGAACTTCGTCGGAGAGGTCGCCCGGGAGAAGGGCCGCGATCGCTCCGGGCTGTTCGCCGAGCTGCGACCAGTCGGTGATCCTGCCGGCGAAGATGCCGCGCAGCTGCCGGAAGCTCAAACGGGTCACGCCGTTCTGCGGATGCACGACGGCGACGACGGCGTCGCGCGCGAGCAGTCCGCCGGCGCCGCCCTTCGGCGCGCTCCAGAAGCGGACGTCGCAGCCCGTCGCGCTCGGCGCGTCGATGCGGTAGGGCGCAGACGAATCACCGCTCTTGACCGCGTACGCGCGAACGATGCTCGTCGCGAGCGTATCGGTGCCGCTCGAACCGCAGACGTGCGCCAGGGTACGCGCGCGGAACGCGACCGGATGCACGACCACCAGCGCCGCGACGAGGATCAGCGCGATCGCGATCGCGCCGACGATGATGGCGCGCTTGCGCCCGTCCGCGGCGGGAGGCGGAGCGATCAGCTCCTGCATCTTGCTTTGAAAAGCGTCGTATGCGTCGGGCGAGAGGGCTTCGCGGGCGGGGACCGCGACCACCTCGAGCCGCTCGCCGCATTCGGGACAATACTCTCCCGGGCCGGGATAGCGCTCGATGCGTTCGCCGCCCTGTCCCTTCGAGCAGCGTTCGTTCCGACACGTGCCGAGCTCGATCACGCCATTCATCACCTCGACACGCGGCGCGCCTCGTCCGCCGCGCGGCGCTCGGCGATACGGCGCGCGGCCTCGCCGGCGAATTGCGTTTGCGCTTCCAACTCGCGCAGCAGATCGATCGCTTCGAGCGACGGTGGCTCGCCGTTGAACGGCGTGACGTTCGCCTGCGCAGCGCAAGACTCTGCCTGCAGCTTCTCGCGTGCTGCACGGCGTTCGCGCAGCATTTGGTCGGCTGCATCGGCTTCGTCGTGCGCGGCCCGCTCGGCGTGTTCGGCACGCTGCCGTTCTTGGCTGCGCTCGCGCAGCGCGCTCGCGCACGCGTCGGCACGTTGCGCAGCATCGCGCTCTTCGGCTTCCGCGTCCGTCACCGCCGCTCTGAGCCGCTGAAACTGCGCGTATTCGCTCGCGATGCGCGCCTGTTCGGCTTCGGCGCTCAGCCGCTCCTCGAGCAGCCGAGCGCGCTCGAGAAGCCGTTCGGCTGCGATGCGTTGTTCCACGGCACGTTTTTGGGCTTCGCTAAGGGCAGCAACCGCCTGCGCCGGATCGGCAACCTGCATCGGGGCTTCACCTTCACTCTTGTCAAAGCACGCTTACGTTTACGCCAACAGGAAAATGCGGGCGCTTGCATTGCGCACACTGTACCGCGCGACGCACGGGGGCGATACGGACCATGCGGTGCGCCGGGTGGGCCCCCCGCCCTAGGCCGGACGGACCGGAGCACAGCGGCTTTGCTTCAAGAGGAAGCCGCCGGTCAGTGATCCCGCCGAGCGGGACAGCACCGCGCGAGGGGAAACTCCGGCAAACGTGACCACCGCTTCTCAGCCGCGTCCGGTTGCCTGGAACCTGCGCGGCGTTTCGCTCATGGCCTTCGCGCACGGCGCGAGCGATCTGTACTCAGGCATTCTGCCGTTCGTCATCTTCTATGACGTCACGCGCGCCGGGCTCCCTGCGTGGTGTCAAGGCATCTTGGCCTTCGTCTGGTACCTGACCAGCTCGATCGCCCAACCGGTCGTCGGCGCGCACAGCGACCGGCACGGCCGCTGGTGGTACCTGCCCACGTCGGTCGCGCTGACCGCGATCGCGGTTTCGTTCGCCGCAGCCGCGACGTCGATCGCCGTCCTCGCCGCCTGCGTCGTCGCCGGCGGGATCGGCTCGGCGGTGATGCACCCGGAAGCGGGCCGCTATACGAGCCTGCTCGGCGGAGCCCGCCGCGCGTCGGCGATCTCGATCTTCCAGATCGGCGGACAGGTCGGCTACGGGCTCGGACCGCTCGTTGCCGCCGCACTCCTCGCCAACGGCGGACTCGCGTCGGTGGTCGCGATGGCCGTCCCCGGGCTCGTCGCTGCGCTCGCCGTCGGCGTCGTGCTGCCGGGATTCGCCCGATCGGCCGATGCCGCGGCACCGCGCCGCACGGGCGCGGCAGACGGTCCCGCTCCGCGCGTCGATCACCTCGCGATCGGCCTGCTCGTCGCGAGCACGTCGCTGCGTTATCTGACCGGCGCGTCGTTCGCCTATTATCTGCCGAATCTGTTGACCGCGCGCGGGCTCTCGCTGACGGCGACCGGCGCCGTCGTCACGGCGTTTCTCATCGCGGCGGCGATCGGGCTCTACGCCGGCGGCGCGACCGCCGACCGCCTCGGAGCGGCCCGCGTCGCGATCGCCGGCCTCGTGCTCGCGGTGCCGCCGCTGCTGCTGGCGCTCGGCACGCACGGCGCGCCGACCGTCGCCGCACTCCTGGTCGGCAGCGTGCTGCTCTCGGTGCAGAACGCGCCCGGCGTCGCACTCGCCCAATCATTGCTGCCGCGCAACCTCGGCACCGCGCTCGGCTTGATGAACGGGGTTGCGTTCGGGATCGGTTCAGCCGGTGTCGCCGCCGTCGGCGTGATCGTCACCCGCTACGGCGCGGACACCGGTCTGCTCGTCGTCTCGTTCGCCCCGCTGCTCGCGGCGGCGGCGTACGTCGTCGTCGCACGCCGCGGCTGAGCGTCCGAGCCCGCGAGCAGGACCCACCCCCTCGGGGGTGAAGCCTCGCCGACCTCTCACGTCATCCGAAGGAGAGCTGCCGGTGGAAGACATCGCGCGCCTCAGGAACGTCGCCGTCGTCGGGCCCCATCATGCGGGCAAGACGACGCTGGTCGAAGCCTTGCTCGCACACTGCGGGGCTATCCCGCGAAGGGGGTCGGTCCGGGACGGGACGACCACCACGGACTGCGAGCCCGAAGCGATCGACCATCTCCAATCCGTCTGCGTCGGCTTCGCGCACACCACGTGCGGCGACGTCGACCTGAACCTCGTCGACACTCCCGGCTTCGTCGACTTCTTCGAGGAGACCAAGACCGTCCTCACCGCGGTCGACGCGGCGGTCGTGGTGATCGACGCCGAACCGGAACGGGTCGCCCAAACGGCGGCGATCGTGGAATACATCGAGATGCGCAAGATGCCGCATCTCTTTTTTGTCAACAAGCTCGATCGGCCCGGCGCACAATTCCGCGCGACGCTCGCGGCGCTGCGCGCAGCGTACGGGCCGCACGTCGTCGCGACGCACTTGCCGATCGGTGAAGGCGATGCGTTCACCGGCTACGTCGACCTCGCGTGCCGCAAAGCGTTCCGCAGCAACGGCGCCGTGACCGAGATCGACGTCCCCGCCCACATGAACGACGACGTCGACGCGCAGCGCACCCTGCTGCTCGAAGCGCTCGCGGATTTCGACGACCATCTGATGGAGGAGCTGCTCGAAGGACAGGCGCCGACGCAAGACGAGATCGATCTGGATCTGTGCGAGGACTGCTCGCACGATCAGATCATCCCGGTGCTGGTCGGCAGCGCGGAGAAGAATTTCGGCGCGTGGGCGCTGGTCGACGCGATCTCTCGGATGTTTCCCTCGCCGGCGACCGAACCGCACCATGACGTCGACGGGCGGCCGGTGGTTCCGCGCGCCGAGGGGCCCGTCGTCGCGCAAGTCTGCAAGACGATCATGCACCCGCAGCAGGGCAAACTCTCGGTCGTGCGCGTCTTCACCGGCAAACTCACGCCGCAGACGCCGCTCGTCGACGCATCGCGCGGCGGGACGCCGGTGCGCCTGTCGGGGATCGTGCGCCTCTTCGGCAAGAAACAAGAATCCGTCACGTCGGCGGGACCCGGTTCCATCGTCGCGCTGGCTCGGCTCGACGGAGTCGGAACCGGCGACACGCTGAGTTCGCCGAATGCCGGCGTGCTGATGCCCACCGTCCCGCTCTCGGAACCGCTCTTCGCCGTGGCGATCGCGCCGGCGCAGCGGCTCGATGAAGCGAAGCTCTCCCAGGCGCTCGCGCGCTTGATGGATGAAGACCCTGCGTTGCACGTCGCGCGCGCGGAGTTCACCAACGAACTGCAGCTGCTCGGCAGCGGCGAGACGCACGTGTCGACCGCGACGGAGCGGCTCGCGCGCAAATACAACGTCGACGTCAAAACGCACCCGCCCTCGATCGCCTATCGCGAGACGATCCAGAGCGGGACCGAGGTCCACTCGCGCTACAAGCATCAGACCGGCGGTCACGGACAGTTCGCCGACGTGAAGCTGCGCTTCGAGCCGCGGCCGCGCGGTGCGGGCGTCTCGTTCGAAGAGAAGATCGTCGGCGGCGTCGTCCCGCGGCAATTCTTCCCCGCGGTCGAAAAGGGCGTGCGCGAAGCCCTCGCGACGGGCGGCCCGCACGGCTTCCCCGTCACCGACATCCACGTCACGCTCTTCGACGGTGCGTTCCACGACGTCGACTCGAGCGAAGCAGCGTTCAAGACCGCGTCCGGAATGGGCGTGCGCGACGCGCTGCACAAGCTCGGCACGGTCGTGCTCGAGCCGCTGATGCGGGTCGAAACCAGCGTCCCCTCAGCGTCGCTGTCGTCCGCCGTGTCGCAGCTCACGGCGAAGCGCGGTCAAATCCTCGGTTTCGAGGGAGCCGACAAAGCGGGCTGGGATCGCATCGTCGCGCTCGTCCCGCAAGCGGAACTCGGCCGCTACGCGACCGAACTCCGCACCGCAACCGCGGGCCTGGGCACCTACGCCGCCCGCCACGAACGCTTCGAAGTCGCCCCGGAGCGCGCGATCGCGTAGTCCCCCGTCACGATGAGATCACGTCGTCACCCCGCGCGAAGTCGAGGGGTGACGACGGCTGGTCAACCAACCAAGCTCCTCGGCGTTCCCAGCCTGACCCCAGCGAATTTTCAGCAGCCTTTAAGCTTGCGCGCGATAGCGCGGTCGTTTCGTAGACAGCCGCTCATGTTGCGAACCGGACCCGTCCGTCGCACTCGGGCTCGCTAAGCGAGCGAGTTCAACGGCCGGAAACGGGTACGAGCGGGTCACTTGTCTGCTACGCACTCCAGGAGCCCGTCTTTGCGCACTCATACGATTCTGTCATCGCGCCTTGCGCGCACCGTCCTCGTCGCCGCATCGCTCGTCATCGCCGCCGGCTGCGGCGGCGGCAGCAGCGGCACCACCCCGATCCCCAACCCCGGCAGCAACAACTACTGCGACCCCGACAACAACGGCGTCCAACTCGCGCGTCCGACGTCCGGCTTCCCGATGACCGCGTCGAACACGCTCGAGATCGTCGCCAACGGGAATACCGACACGCTCTCGCGGAGCTATTCGCAGTTCGACCTCAACCTGGTCGACAATTTCGGAAACCGCTTCGCCACCGGCACGCTCAGCCTGGCGTCCGACCCGCGCGGCCCGCAGCCGTACGCGACGGATTTCTACTACTCCGGCGTCGTGCAGGGAAATCTCCCCGGCGGCGACTTCTTCACCGTCTACCTGAACGCACCGAACACCAACTGCACCCCGCTCCCGATCGGCTCCCTGCAGACGTAGTCGCAGACACCGTCACGCTGAGATAGTCGTCGTCACCCCGAGCTTGTCGAGGGGTGACGAGCGGCATCTCACGACGTTATGCGTTCGTGCCAGTTCGCGAGCGCGGTCGTCGTTTGTTCGGGGGCTTCGTACATCGGCAGGTGGCCGACGGCAGGGAGTTCGACGAACGTTGCACCGGCGATGCGCGCCGCGGTTTCGCGCAACGTCTCCGCCTTGAGATAGTGGTCCTCGGCGCCGGCGATGACGAGCGCCGGGACACGGAGGTCTTCGAGCAGGTCGTCGCCGGCGACGCGCTCTTTCATGCCGCGGATCAGTTGCGCGTTGCCGCGGGGATCCTGACGCGCCATGACGGCGCGCGCGCGTTCGACGAGGTCCGGCCGGTTGCGGTAGACGTGCGGCGCGAAGTAGCGCGGCAAGTAGCTCTCGATCGCCGCGTCCATCGTACCGTCGGACTCGAGCTGCTTGGAGAGCGCGTCGCGTCCGCCCGCGAGCGCGCGCTGCTCGTCGGAGCCGCCGTTCGTTCGCCCGGCATCGGCGGCGACGTGGCTCGCCACGAGCGCGAGCCCCGCGACGCGTTCGGCGTACATCCGGAAGAATGCGAGCGCGACGTAGCCGCCGATCGAATGTCCGGCGATGGCGGCACGCTCGATTCCGAGCACGTCGAGGACGCCGGCGACGTCGCCGGCCAGCGCTTCCATCAGCGCGGGACCGTCGCTGGGTTCGGACTCACCGCAACCGCGCAGGTCGATGCGCACGACGCGCGCCGGCGCGAGCGCGACGCGCTGCTCGTCCCACACCGTGCGGTCCAGCGGAAAGCCGTGGAGCAGCACCATGGGAACGCCGGAGCCGCCGGAATCGTCGTAGCCGATCCGGCGGCCGTCGATGAGCGTCGTCACTCGTGCATCTCTCGCATCGCGCGAGAGGTACCGTTCTTAGAAGTCGCTTTCCTTGAGGTTCGCGGCGGTGTTGACGTCGCTGAAATCCTCCGTAACGACAGCCGCGTCACCGGCATAGGTGACGCGACGCGCCGGGAGATGCGTGGCCTTCGCAAGATAGATCATTTGCTTCGTCGCCCCGTTCGCGTCCTTGAAGGGCACCGTGACGGTGTCGTACGTGGTGCCGCCGACCGTCTCTTCACCGTTCGTCACGCTCGCGGCGTTCTTGACGCTCTCCGCGACGTTTTCGAACGACGCTGCATCGATCGTCCCGCCGCGCAGATCGACGGCACGGCCGTCGTGGATCGAGATCTTGAGATGGATCCCCGAGAGGAAGCCGCCCTGATGGCCGCTCACCGTGTCGCCCCCGCTCCAGACCGCACCGCCGCCGCGGCCGGGGCCGCCGGTGATGTCGATCCTTGCGAAGTGCGGCTTGAGGTAGGCGTAGCGATAGGTGCGGTCCTGAACGTCGGTGCCCTTGGTCTCGTGCACCTTGATGTTCGCGGTGTAACTCGGAACCTTCGCCCACGCATCGAGGAAGGCCGCGGCCGGCCCGGTCGGCGCCGCACCCAAGAGTGCGACGCCGAGCGCGAGAACCGAGAGTGAGGTCAGCGAGCGCGCGATCGTGTTCATTTGGCTAGACGATCAACGCTGAATCCGGAGACGCCGTTCCCAGGCGCGTATGGATCCATCGCATAGACCGCGCCGACGTTGACGTCGGGGATCCCCAGGCTGTACTTGGCGTTGAGCGCATCGATGAACTCGTTGGCCAAGATGGCGTAGCCGGTGTTCGACGGGTGCAATCCGTCGAGGCTGAAGAACCCGCCGCGGTAGGCGAGCGAGCAGCACTTCGGCGGGTTGACCGGGACGCCGCCGGCGGCCTCGACCGTTTTGAAGAGCGCGTAGGTGTCGACCAACGCGACGTTGGTCTCGCCGGCCGCAGCGGTGATCTGCTGGCTGTAGGCGAGGTTGAGCGCCTTGACGTTGTCGGCGATCGCGCCCGCGATGAAGTCGCCGCCGCTCAGCGTCGGCGCTACGGGCGGCGCCTGCACGGGGAGCTGCGCCGCTGCCGTCTGCAGCGTCTTGAAGAGCGCGTTGATGGTGAAGTACCCATTGGCGCCGAGCGAGAGCTGCGCCGTCTCCTGCGCGGCATACGCCGTCGAGTACTGCGTCGCAACCGCGTTGGCAACCGGAGCCGGCAGGTTGTTGGGCGGCGCTTGGAGGACGCCGGAGATGTACGCCTGCAGCGTCGGCTGATAGGCCGGCTGCGGGATGAACGTCGCGGCGCCCATGACGTCGACCAAGTTCGCGACCGCGACCTTGGAACCGGCGCCCTGGAGTTTGAGGATGATTGCTTTGACGTCGTCGTGGATCGACTGCGGCGCCGTCACGGGAGCGAGTCCGCCCGAGAACGCGAACTTCAAGAGATCGTTCGAGCCGAGATAGACGGTCGCGACCTGCGCGTGCAGGGAGACCGCCGCGTCGACCATCGTGACGCCTTGCCCGAACCCGGCGAGGATCGGCCAGAAGTTCTGGCTCTCACCGTTGACCAAGGCGTTGAGCGCGACGAACTGCGCGGCAGCGTCGGCCGGTGTGACCGTGCAATCGCCGATCGCGCCGGTCATGTACAGCGCTTCGTGCATCGTGATGCCGGGGATACCGACGTCCCACGGATTCGTCGCCGGGTTCTCGCGCAGCGACAGCGCCGTCGAGAACGAGTTCGCGGGGATCTGTTTGGCATCGCAGACGTTGGACACGGGGGCGGGGAAGATGTGGGTCGCCGTCGGCGCCAGCAGTCCGCCGACGCCGGGCGGTGTCAGCAGCGGGAGCGGCGACTTCGCCGGATCGCTCATCGTGGTGATGTCGACGCCGTTGGCCTGTTCCCAGAGCAGCGCGAAGAAGCCGTGTTCTTGCGTACGCTGGACCGGACCGATCTGGCCGAGCTGCGGGTTGACACCGAGCACCGGAAGATCCGCACCCATCGTGCCGCCGGACTGCGTCCCGGCGGTGAGGCTGTCGCCGATGCCGGCGATCGTGAGCTTCTGCGCCGGCGCCAACGTGCCGGGATTTCCGGCGGGCGGGACGACGTTGGTGAACTGCTTGCCGGAGCCGCCGCCGCTGCAGGAAGCGAGGAGAACCGATGCCGCAAGCGCCGCGGCGAGGTGTACGCGATGCATCACAGCGGCACCACCGTCGGCGACCCGATGCCGAATTGGACCTGCACCGACGTCGCGTGCAGGCCGCCGAGGGCCGGCGCGACCTGGTTCGGGTTACAGGGCAGACGTTGGCAGGTGAGGCTGGTGATGCCCCACTGATGGTTGGTGTTCGTGGCGCCCCCTTCGAGTACGGTCATCTGAACGTACGTGTGCGGCGTGAAATGATGCGAGAGGCCGTAGATCACGGTCGGCGTGTATTCCGGATACGGATCGGCGGGGTTGTACTGCACCAGACGCGACGGCTGGAGGAAGAACGTCGTCTTCCGGTCGGCGCGATACTCGACGTATCCGAGCAGAAAGAGCTGCGCGTGGTTCGTCTGGTTGACGCCGGCCGTGTGGACGAGCCACTGCGGTGCGGCACTGACCGTCGCGAACATGCGCGGGGTGGAGAGGAACGGCAAGGTGACCGGCAGCAGCCATTCCTGTTCGGTCCGCGTGCGAAGCGTCGTCGGGAAGCCGTTGAACTCGATCAGCTGCGTGTCGTCGTGGCCGCCGATCGTCGCGGTGTGCGCGAGGTACGTCGGGGTGATGACGATCGGCAGCTTTCCGCCGAGGACGAACAAGTTCTGCAGGCCGACCTGGAAGATCTTGTCCTTGGTCGTCACGTCGACGACGCCGGTGTTGGCCGTGCCGAGCGATGCGCCGGGCACGTTGGTGCCGGGACCGGTGAAGCCTTGCAGGTAGAACGGCACCGTGGCGTTGCTGAACCCGACCGGGACTTGCTGGATCTCGTAGTACCCGGCGGTCAGCCGCTGCGTGTGCGAGAACGCGTAGCCGAAGCCCGCGTCCATGCCGCCGGGGTCGCCGGCGTTGAAGCCGACGTTGCTCAGCGGGTACGCGAACGAGACGTCTACGTTATAGGTGAAGCCTTGCGGGAGGCTAGGCTTGCGCAGAGGACGCTCCGGCGTCCCCACCGGATTCGCTTGAGCGACGGCCTTCTGGTCGGCCTCGTTCTTCTTGATGTCTTGGAGCGCGCGCTGGAGGGACGCATTGGCGGGAGCGAGGAGCCCGGCTTGAAGGGCGCTGGCCTCGGACACGTCCGCGCGAGCCGCGAGCGGCGCGAAGGCGGTCGAAGCGCACAGCAATGCGCAAACACCCGCTATCACACGATGTTTCATTGCGGCGGCTTGTACCGGACGCAGGAAGGTTCCTTCGGAAACCGACAAACGCGGCCGTCGCTTCATTCGGCGGCGGCCGGGTGCATTCACGAAAGCACCGTCGCCCTTCGACAAAGTTCAGGTGACAACGCGCACGTCGCGACGCCGCACGCAGCCGCGCGACGTCACGCCGATACGCCGGAGATGTCGCCATTTTTGCGCTGTTCGCGGTACGACCGCTCGACGCCGTATCGCGCGTTCCCTGCACAAAAGTTGCGCACATTCGTACATTAGTGGTATAAGGTAGGCAACCAACAGCCGGCGGATGCTCCGCCGGTCACCGCGTCCGTCGTAAGACCCGCGGACGCCGAAAGGTACGGTACGCATACCGATGGCCGCTAAGAAGGCCGCGCCGAAAAAGAAAACGGCGCGCAAGAAGAGCACGCGGAAGGCCGCTGCTCGCAAACCCGCCGCCCGCAAGAAGACTGCGGCGCGCAAGAAGACCACGACCCGCAAGAAGACGACCCGCAAGAAGACCGCGGGCCGCAAGAAGGCCGGCGCAAAGAAGACCGCGCGCAAGAAGACGACCCGCAAGAAGACGACCCGCAAGAAGACCGCGGGCCGCAAGAAGGCCGGCGCGAAGAAAGCCGTCCGCAAGGCAACCCGCAAAGCGGCGCCCCGCCGCAAAGCGACGGTGCGTCGCAAAAAGGCCGCTGCCTAAGAGCCAAAGCCCCGTTTGAGGGGACAGAGCGCGTCGCGAGGAAACTCGCGTCGCGCTCTCTTTTTTTGGGACACCCGTGTATCTGGATCAGCTCCCCGATCTCTCTCGCGCGCGCATGGTCCGTGCCTCGGCACGCGGTGTCGCGATTCGCGACGGCGACCGCGCGGTCGCGATCGCGTTCGTCGCCGACGGCTCGCTGCTCGGCGGCGACACCTTGGTGCGCTTCGACGTGACGCGCGGTGAAGCGCCGGCCCGGCGATTGGCCGACGCGCTCGCCGCGACCGGCGCGCGCAGCGTCTGGTTCTACGGCGGCGACGACGTGGTGCGGCGAGCCGCGCTCGAGCTCGACTTGCAGTTGCGGCCCGCGGGCGGCGTGTTCGTGCGCCGGATGGATCCGGTGCGCCTCGCGCGCGTGACGTTTCGGCCGCCGGCGCAGATCGATCGTCTCACGCTGCCCGAAGTGCTGCGCGATCACGCGCCCGCATTTCGCGCACCGCTCGTCGAGATCGGCGAGATCGATCGCGACGCCGTCGGATTGATCGCGAGCGAATCACTCGATGCCGACTGGTCGGAACTGCGCGTGTTCGTGCAGCCCGCAAACCGCGGAAACCGGTACGGCGCGGCCCTGCTCGCGACGGCGGCAGATCGGATCGAAGCGACGGGACGCCGGGTCTGTGCCGCGATCGAGACCATCGCCGGCCGCGAGCGCTCGACGCTCGAAGCAGCCGGCTTCCGGCTGGTCGACTACTACTTCACCGCCACGAAGCGATGAACGGCACGGTGGAAAAAGCTTCCCGGGCAAGCCCATTGCATTTATATCAATAAGTTGATATAAAGTGGGCGACAAACCCCTCTCGTTACCTCAGGAGCCCGAACCACGATGTTCACCCTCGCCCCCACCCTCACTGCCCTCGCGGCGACGCTCGCCGTCTCGACCTCCCCGACGCCCCAAGCCCAGTACCCGGTCGGTGTCACCCGCTGCGACGTCGCAGAGAACTCGTACGTGCTGCCCGAAGGCGGCATCTCACCCCAGCTCAACTCGCTCCAGATCTCCTTCGTCAACCACGCCCCGGTTGCGGCCAAAGACGTCAAGTTCGTCGTCCGTTACGCCGGCGCGAGCGAGACGATCGACGACCATGGCACCTTCTCGCATGACGTCGCCATCGAACACACCTTCGACCCCTCGGCGAACCTGTTCGGCAACGGCGCCGCGGAGTGCTCGGTCGCATCGGTGACGTTCGCCGACGGCACGACTTGGCAGCAGGGTTAAAATCCGGTCATGCGCGGGATGGTCGGCGTGGCCGCTGAGGAAGCTGCGTCCATGGCCGACCACCTCGAGCTGCTCGAAGACCTGAATCAGCGCGACGTTTCGAGCCACTTGCTCTCGAAACTCAAGCACGCGCAGTTGATGTGCCGGGCGGCGCTCGAAGAAGAATTCGACCGCCTCGGTCTGACGGTCACCCAGTTTCTCGCGCTCGCGTTCATCGACGAGGGCGGCGACGACATCTCGAGCGCCGAACTCGCGCGGCGCAGCTACGTCTCGCCGCAAGCGATGATGACGATCGTCGCTCGCATGGAAGCCGCGAAGCTGATCAGCCGGGCTCCGGCGAGCTGTGGCGGCCGCACCCTCTGCCTGGCGCTCACCCCCGAAGGTGAGCGCCTGCTCGAGCAAGGTCGCGTCCACGCCGGCGCGATCGAACGCTACCTGCTCGACGCCTTGGGTGACGACGCGTTTCACCAATTGCTCGATTCACTCGACTCGATCACCGTTGCGCTCGGTCAAGGCCCGACGCCTAAACGCGCCACGCCGTGGCAGAAGTATCTGCCGCCGGACGAAGCCGCCGGATAGCCGCTGCGCTAGAGTCCGCGCGCGTTGTCACGCCCACTCATCCGAAGAGCCGCTTGAGAAACGCGTCGTGTTTGTATGACGCCGATGCGCCGTACTTGACGACGACCGCGCCCGCCGAAGGGATCACGTACATCGCTTGGCCGCCCGAACCGCTGGCATAGACGAGATCGGGAACGTGCGGCAGCGGGCTCAGCCACCAGCCGGCACCATAGCGCAGGTTCGCCTTCGAGCCGATGAAGCAGCGCTCGAGCGCTGCGACCGAGACGATCGCGCGGCCGTCCCAGGTCCCGCGATCGCGCACGAGCAGCCCGAATTTCAGCCACTCGCGCGCGACCAAGAACGCGCCGGTCGGGAGCGGTTCGCGCTCGTCCTTGAGCTTGCGCCATGCGCCGACCCGCAGCCCGATCGGATCGAGGATGCGTTCGCGCAGGTACGCGTTGGGCGTCAGCCCGCGGGATGCCAGCTTCCGCTGCAGGACGGCACCGAACACTTGGAGCGGGATGCCGCCGTAGGTGAAGCGTTCGCCGGGCGGGTCTTTGAGCTCGACCGCCGCCGCCCGTTCGTACGTCGGAACCGTATTGCCCAGGCCGCCGAAGCCGATCCCGGCAGTCAATTGCAACAGGCTGCGCAGGGTCACGCGCGCCTTCTCGCCGTGCTCCCACGCCGGGAGCGTGAGCGCTACCGGTTCGTCGAGCGCCAGCAGCCCGTCTTCTTCCGCCGCGACCGCGACGACGCCCCAGAAGCTCTTCGTTCCGCTGTACAGCGCGTGCGGCTTCTGCGGGTCGTAGCCGCCGCCGTACCATTCGAACGTGACCGTGCCGGCCTGCTGGACCACCAGCGCCTGCAGCTCGTGCCGTTCGGCATAGGCGAACGCGGCTTCGACGTTCATGCGTCACGCACTTCGGGCTGGGTGAGCGCGACCCCCAGCGCGACGGCACACGCCAGGATCCCGGCAGCCACGAACGTCCAGCGCAGCTCGAGCACCGTCGCGATCGAGCCGACGATCAGCGACCCGAGCGGTACCAAACCGAGCAGGATCATCGAGTAGACGGAGACGACGCGGCCGCGCATCTCGTCCGGTGCCAGCGTCTGCAGCAAGATGTTGGACGACCCGATGAAGCTCAGCGTCGCGAGCCCGACGACGCTCAAGATCGCGGCAGCGACGCCGAGGTGCGAGGTCAGCCCGAGGGCGGCGACGCCGGCCGCCGCCACGATCGCGGAGACCGCCCAGATGATTCCGCGCCGGTTGTCGCCGCTGGCCGCGGTGAAGAACGCGCCGCAGATCGCGCCCGCTCCGGTCGCCGCCATGAGCCAGCCCAATCCCAGCGCGTTGGTATGCACGACGTGCAGCGCGTAGGCCGGGAGCAGAAAGTTGTACGGCCGCACGGTGAGCGACGTGACGACGAGCAGCAGGACGACCCAGCGCAGCACCGGGTGCCCGATCAAGAACCGCACGCCCTCGACGATCGCTTCGACCACGTTGCCGCGCCGGCGGCTCGAAGGCGGCGCGGGCTTCATGAAGCTCAGCGCGATCAGGACCGCGAGCGTCGTCCCCGCATTGACCAGAAAGCACGGCGCGACGCCGAGGCCGGCGATGAGCAATCCCGCCAGCGGCGGCCCGACGACGCTGGGCGCGTTGAACGCAACCGAGTTCAATCCGATCGCACCGCTGACGAGTTCGCGCGGCACCATCAGCGGCACCCAGCTCTGGCGAGCCGGCGCGTCGAACGACTGCGTCGCCGCCTGCAGCCCACTCACGATCATGAGCGTCCACAGCGGCGCGTGCGCCGTGGCGACCAGCGCGAACAGCGCGAACGAGAGCAGCGACGTCATCGTGTTGGTGATGAACAGCACGCGCCGGCGCGGATAACGGTCGGCGACGACGCCCGCGAACGGCGAGAGGAGCAGCACCGGCAGCGCGCGCGCCGCGCCGATCAGCCCGATGTCGAACGCGCCGACGCGGGCGTCCGGCGCCAGCGAGGCGACGTAGTAGCCGAGCGCGGTGAACTGCATCCACGTCCCGAGGTTCGAGACGAGCAGGCCGCCCCACAAGAGCGCGAAATCGCGATACGCGAACGCAGCCCACGCGCTCGGGCGCGCGTCAGGAATGCGCGGCTCCCCGCGCATCACGCTGTGGCGGCCCGGACTGCTGCGACGATCAGGTCGGCGGTCCCATCGATCCCGAACCGCGACGTGTCCAGCATGAGGTCGTAGTTGCGCGGATCGCCCCACGTCACCCGATAGTGGCTTTTGGCGTACAAACGGCGCGCTTCGTCGATGCGAAGGATCTCTTCGCGCGCGGCGGCGACGTCGCACCCGAGCGATTCGGAAACGTGCGCGATTCGCCAGGCCGTCGGCGCGTAAATGAAGACGCGCAGCACGTCCGGCCGCGGGCCGAGGATCGCGCCGGCCATCCGGCCGTTGATGACGACGTTGCCCGCCGCGGCGATCTCGCGCACCGCCTGTTCGATCGCGCGGCGCGTGTCGATGCTGAAATCGTCTTCGCTCGGCGAACCGAGCTGCGCCGTCTCCGGTACGCCGCCGCCGAGCTGCTGCATGACACGCTCACCGAACGACGGCGGCCGGTCCGCGACGCTCTCCACCGCCTCGGACGACGTTCCCAAGCGGGCCGCAACGACGACCGGCAGTTCGCGATCCGCGAAGCGGTATCCCAATCGCTCGGCGGCGGCGGCCGAGACGTCGTGCGCAGCGGCCCCGTAGGCGCGCGAAACGGTGACGATCACAGCACGCTCAGAGGGACACCGTCACGCCCAGCTCGATCCGGCGCTCGGCGGTGATCCGCAAGTCGTCGGGGAGCGGACGCGCGTTGCGCTGCAGCGTGGCGAACAGGTCGCGCCGCCAATCGGGCATCCCGCCCGGGACGAGCGCCTCGATCTTCGGATCGGCATAGAAGAACGAGGTGTCGTCGCGGTCGAGATCCAGCCCACACGCCGCGCACGACCGCAGGATCGGATCGATCCGGGGCGCCTCCATGTACCCGAAGCGCGCGATCACGCGGATCAGCCGCAGCGAGAAACGCTCGACCGTCACGCGCTCGCCCTCCGCCAGATACGGCGTCGCAGCCCGCGAGATGTTCATGACGACGATGCGCTCCTCGGCGGCGCGTTCGCGTATCCAGCGGTGGCGCGCCAAGAACGGCACGCCGCGCGGATCGGGCGTGAGGAACACCATCGTCCCCTGCTCGCCCATCCCGGCCGGCAGCTTCTCCAGTACTTCCTCCAGCGGAATTTGCTGGTCCGCCAGAGCTTTCGCGAGTGCACGACGGCCTTCCAACCACGTGAGGCTGATCAGCACGAGCGATCCGCTTATCAGCAGCGGGATCCAGCCGCCGTGCAGCACCTTCGGCAGCGACGCGAGCATGAAGCTGCCGTCGACGATCACGAACAGCGAGACCAGCGCGAGCGAGGCGTAGCGGTTCCAGCCGAGCACCTTCGAGACGACCACGTAGAACGTCAGCGACGTGCACAGCATCGTGAACGTCACCGCCAGACCGTACACCGAGGCGAGCCGCTCGCTCGATTGGAACGCGACCACCAGCACCGCGCAGCCGAATGCCAGCAACATGTTGACCGCGGGGACGTATACCTGTCCTTTGTAGAGGTGGGAGGTGTGTTTGACGAGCACCCGCGGCGCGAGGTTGAGCGCGATCGCCTGCTCGATCAGCGTGAAGGTCCCGGAGATGAGCGCTTGCGACGCGATGACGGTCGCGCACGTGGCGAGAACGACCATCGGGATCAGCGCCCATGCCGGGGCAAGCGAGTAGAACGGGTTCACGATCGTGCTCGGATTCGCCAGCAGGTTGGCGCCCTGCCCGAAGTAGTTCAGGACGAGCGCTGGAAACACGAGCATGTACCAGCCCGTGACGATGGGTCCGCGCCCGAAGTGTGAGAGGTCGGCGTACAAGGCCTCGACGCCGGTCACGGCGAGCACGACGCCGCCGAGGATCGTGAAACCCGCCACACCGCGATGCAGCATGAAGTGCGCGGCGTAGCGCGGATCGAGCCCGCTCAAGACCTCGGGGTTCGCTGCGATCGCGATTCCCCCGAGCGCGGCGATCACGATGAACCACACCAGCATCACCGGCCCGAACAGTCTGCCGACGCTCTGCGTGCCGCCGCGCTGCAGCGCGAAGAGTCCTACGATGACCGCAAGCGAGATCGGCACGACATACGGCTCGAATGCGGGTGACGCTATGCGCAGACCTTCGACCGCGGAGATGATCGAGATCGCCGGGGTGATCACGCCGTCGCCCATCATCATCGAACCGCCGATGATGACGATGACAGTCAGCACCGTGGTCTTGATCGTCGTGCCGAACTCGCGCGGCGGCGACGCGAGCGCGAGCAGCGCGAGAATGCCGCCCTCCCCGTCGTGATCGACCCGCAGGATGAACGTCACGTACTTGATGCACACGACGACGACCAGCACCCAAAAGAGAAGCGAACAAATGCCGAGGACGTCGCCGAGTCCGCCGTTCGACTTGGCGAGTCCGAGGCACACCTTGAGCGTGTAGAGCGGGCTGGTCCCGATGTCGCCGAACACGACGCCCAGCGCGGCGACGGTCAGGATCACGGGGGTTCGGGACCGGGTCTTGCTCACGGACAGGTTTCTCCCCCGTTGCCGTGCCGATTTCCCTCATTCGCGGCCAGGCCGCCCTTCCGTGCGATCACATCGCGACGGTGACGCCGAGCTCGATGCGGCGCTCGGCCTTGATGCGCAGGTCGTCGGGGAGCGGACGAGCGTTGCGCTGCAGCGTCGCGAAGAGCTCGCGTCGCCACGATGGCATTCCGCCGGGAACGAGCGGCTCGATCTTCGGATCGGCGTAGAAGAACGACGTGTCGTCACGATCGAGATCGAGCCCGAACGCCCCGCACGCCTTGAGGATCGGGTCGATGCGCGGCGCTTCCATGTAGCCGAAGCGCGCGACGACGCGGACGAGCCGCAGCGAGAACCGCTCGACCGTCACCCGCTCGTGGTCGGAAAGGTACGGGGTGGGCGCGCGGCTGATGTTCATCACGACGATGCGCTCCTCTTGGGCGCGGTCGCGCACCCACCGGTGGCGCGCCAAGAACGGTACGCCGCGCGGATCGGGCGTCAGGAACACCATCGTCCCTTGCTCGCCCATGCCGGAGGGCAGCTTCTCCAGCACGGTTTCCAGCGGAATCTGCTGCTCGGCGAGAGCGTTCTGGAGCGAGCGCCGTCCCTCGAGCCACGTAATGCTGATCACCACGATCACCGCGCTGATCGAGATCGGAATCCAGCCGCCGTCGAGAAACTTCGGCAGCGAGGCCAGCACCAAGCTGCCGTCGACGACGAGGAACGCCACCACGAGCATTTTGGAGAGCACACGGTTCCAATTGAGCACGCGCGTGATGACGACGTAGTACACGATCGACGTGCACAGCATCGTGCATGCGACCGCCAAGCCGTACGCTGCGGCAAGCCGATCGCTGGAGCGGAAGGCGACGATCAGCACCGCGCAGCCGATCGCGACGATGCGGTTGATCGACGGGACGAACACCTGCCCTTTGTAGCGATCGGAGGTGTGCAGCACGTTGACCCGCGGCGCCAAATGCAGCGCGATCGCCTGCTCGACCAGAGTGAACGTCCCCGAGATCAGCGCCTGCGAGGCGATCACCGTTGCGGCGGTGGCAAGGACGACCAGCGGGATCAGCGCCCAGGCGGGCGCGAGCGCGTAGAACGGGTTCGCGAGCGCGTGCGGGTCGACGAGCAGCAACGCGCCTTGCCCGAAGTAGTTGATCACCAGCGCCGGAAACACGACACAGTACCAACCCAGTACGATCGGCCGGCGGCCGAAGTGCGAAAGGTCTGCGTAGAGCGCTTCGACGCCGGTCACCGCCAGCACCACGCCGCCCAGAACGATGAAGCTCGCGATGCCGTTGCGCGTCAGGAACTCGGCAGCGTTGCGCGGATCCAGTGCCATCAGGATCTCGGGACGGTGCACGACGGACGTCGCGCCGAGCACCGCGATCGTGAAGAACCACACCACCATGACGGGCCCGAACAACCCTCCGACCTTTTCGGTACCGCGCTGCTGCACCGCGAACAGCGCGATGACGACGACGAGCGAGATCGGCACGATGTACGGCTGGAACGCCGATGACACGACGCCGATACCTTCGACCGCCGAGATCACCGAGATTGCCGGCGTGATCATTCCGTCGCCGAGCAGCATCGAGGCGCCGACCACGACGACCAGCGTCAGCCCCGCCGAACGGATCATCGTGCCGAACTGCGCCGGCGGCGATGCGAGCGCGAGCAGCGCCAGGATCCCGCCCTCGCCGTCGTGGTCGACCCGCATGATGAAGGTGACGTATTTGATGCACACCACCACGACCAGCGCCCAGAACAGCAGCGAGCAGATGCCGAGGACCGCGTGCAGATCCGGCTGCTTCACGCCCGAGAGGTCGAAACACGTTTTGAGCGTGTAGAGCGGGCTGGTCCCGATGTCGCCGAACACGACGCCCATTGCAGCGACGATCAAGGTCAACGGAGTACGGGACCGGGTCTGGCTCACGGTCCCCCTTCTGCCCGTCGCCGCTCCGATTCCCCTTGCGAACGGCAGCATTAGCAGGCTCGATGCCGGCCGGCGCAGGCTCGGACGCGACCCGCTCATCCTACGGCCGCGCCCTGGCCGCGGTCCGTCCGTAGTTCTACGGTACTTCAGCCTGAAGCGGGTGAGGTGACCAGGCCGAGCGCGATCGCGCGGGCGACGGCGCGCGCGCGGGAGTTGACGCCGAGCTTTCCGGTCACTCGCGCGACGTGGGTTTCGACGGTCCGAGCGGAGAGGATGAGTCGCTGCGCGATCTCACGGTTGGTGAGCCCGGTGGCGAGCAGTTCGAGAATCTCGTGCTCGCGCACGGTGAGCGCTTCGATCGTCGTTTCGGCGTGCGTGAGCGTCCGGCGCCCGTCGAGGAGCGGTGCGGCCATGCGCGCCGCGACTTGCGTCTCGAACCGCATCCCGCCGACGGTGGCCAGCGTGTAGCCCGCCGCGTATGCTTCGGGCGACTGCGTGCCGCGCGAGAGGCCGCGCAGCGCGATGCCGAGATGCGCCAACCGCACCGGCTGCGCGCGGCGCGCGATCAGCCCGTCGAACGGCCCGCTCCGCAGCGCCGTCTCGACGTCGAGACCTTCCAGGGCGTCGAAGAAATCGAGCACCTCCGCCGCCGCGAGCAGCGCCACGGCGTCGGCGCCGTCGACGGGCGTAGCGCCGGCGAGCGCGGATCGCGCGCGCGCACGCCGCAGCGCGGCGTCGGCGGCGCCGGCGAGCGCGGCGAACGTCGCGGCGTCGGCGAGCGAAAGGGGATCGTCGTCGACGGTCGCGGCGAGCGCGGCGGCCGGGTCTCCGTCGAGCGCATCGGCGCGCGCGGCGATCCGCGTCGCGACCGTGCGCGCGCGCACGGCATCGCGCGCATACCAGGCTGCTCCGGCCGTCCGCACGGCGGCGCGCGCTTCGCGCCGAGCGAGCTCCATGTCGCCCACGTGCAGCGCCGCCTCACCGAGCGTCGCGTGCATCGCGGCGGCCTGCGCGCGCAGTGCGAACGGACGCGCGATGCGCTCCGCCTCGCGCGCCAACTCGTAGGCGGCGGTCGTTTCACCGCGCAGCAGCGCGAAGCGCGCCGCCCAGCCGAGCGCGCCGGCATAGCGCACCACGTCATCGCTCGCGGCCCACGCGTCGATCAGCGCGTTCGCCGCCTGCTCCCCGCGTTCGAAGTCGCCGAGCGCGACGTGCGCGTACGCGGCGAGCGGCGCGACGTCTGCGAGCATCGCCGGATCCGTGCCGCCGAGCGCATCCAGCCGCGCCAACACCTGCGGGAACCGTCCTTCCACCGCGTCGGCCCAGCCGGCACGGACCACCGCTTGCACCTGCGCGACGCCGCCGAACGATGCGGCGCGGGCCAGCAGGTCATCGATTCGCTGCGGCGCGACCGGGTCGCCGTGCGCGAGATCCCCCTCGATGATCTGCAGCCGCGCTTCGAAGGCGAGCGCGACGTCGTCGTTTGCATCGGCGCCGGCCTTCGCGGCGGCGAAGGCGGGTCGTCCGTCGTCACCGCGCGCTTTCGCGAAGAGACCCTCGACGAGCGGGACGAGGCCCGGCGGCGTCGCGCGCGGAGCGGCACGAACGCGGGCCAGCGCGGCGCGAACGCCGTCGACGAGCCCCGATGCGACCGCGGCCGCGGCGTGGGCGCGCAGGAACGCGACGTCAGCTGCGAGGTCGTGCGCGCGATCGAGGTGGAACACCGCGGGCCGCAGCCGCTCGCACCGCAGGTACGCGCGCGCCGCGATCGCGTGCCGCTCCGCCAGCGCGCGTTCCTCGAGCCGCCGCGCGAGCGCTTCCCGCACGAGCGGGTGAACGCGGAACCCCGTCCGCACGCGCACGACCAGGGTCGCATCATCCGTCAGCACGGTGAGCCGCGCGACCGACGCCGCATCGTCCGGCGCCGCGATCTCGGGTTCGATCGTCTCGTACGCGAGCGTGGCGTCGAGCAACGCGCGGTCCTGCGGAATCAACGTGTCGATGCGGCGCGCGACCAGCTCGTCGAGGAGCGCATCGGACGAATCGGGCGCGCGCAGCGCCAAGGCGACGGCGATCGGCCAGCCTTCGCTGCGCGCGAGCAGCGCGTCGGCACGTGCCGCGTCGATCGGGACGCCGAGCTGCGCGGCGAGCTCGCGCACGCGCGCACGATCGAAGCGCAGCGCTGCCGCGTCGACGAGCGCGCCGCGGCCGGCTGCGACGGCTTGCGGCAGTGCGACGTCTAGCGCGCCGCGCGTCAGCAGCACCAAGCGCACCGATGAGGGCATGCGGCGGGCGAGCTCCCGCGCGAAGGCGGCGAATTGCGGCCCGAGCACGTGCGCGTCGTCGACGACGATGCGCAGCGGCGCGTCGACGTGGCGTAATTCTTCGGCGAACGTCGCGCCGAGCCGTTCGACGTCGGCGTCGCCTTCAGCGAGCGTCAGGGTCGCTCGCCCGACGTCCGGGCGGAGCGTGCGCACGCGGGCGATCAACGGCGCGACGAACGCCCCCGCTTCCCACGGCTGCGCGTCGTACCACGCAACGTCCGCGGAGCCGGCCAGCGCCACCTGGACGCCGGTCGTCTTGCCGAAGCCGGCCGGCGCCTGCACGACGACGAAGGGAGCGTCGCGCAGCGCCGCGGCGAGGGCGCCCGGGACCGTGCTCAGAGCGTCACGCGTCCGGTGCGTCGGCGCCGGATTCGCGCTCGATCGCCTCGCGTTCTTGCTGCGTGCGCGTTCGCTTGCGCGGTTCCGGTTCGATCGGCCCGGCGCCGGTCTTCTGCCGGACCGCGATCCAGCGCTCGGCGCCGAGCCGGCCGAGCGGAGGCGCGGCGTCCTTCGGCGTCTTCTTCTTGCGCTTCTTCGGCATGGCCACGAACCGTTCGCAGCGGCGAAAGCCGCTCCCCGTCTCAGCCAGGTCGAGCGAGGGGTTGGCATTGTCCGAGTTCAACGGTCGACGAGGGGGTGCAGCAATGTTCCAGTGGTTGCTCGACCGTCTCCATTCGACGCGTCGAGGCAGCGGAAAACCGGAATACTTCCTCGCGCTTCGCGAGCGCTACGAGGTGGCGGCAGCCGCCAGCGGCTACACGCCGACCCCGTTGCTCGCCGAGGTCTTCGCGCGCGTGCCGCCGTGCCCGCCGGGGATGACTGCCGCGGCCTATCAGCGGCTCCTCGAGACTACGCTGTCGTGGGCGGACGTCTTCGTCGTCGAACGCGCGATCGTGGCCGCCTTGCCCGCGCACGATCTCATCGACGCTCTGCTGCAGCAGCGCGTGCGCTACGCGCAGATCGTCCCAGCCGACGAGTTCACCACGTACATCCGCGCGGCGCTCGACCTCGCGCCGGCGCGCGCATCGACCGACCCGGCCGCTCCCGAACGCATCCGGGCCGAACTCGGGGCGCTCACCGACCGCATCATCTACGTGCTCATCACCTCCGGCCCGAAGGAGACCGTGCGTGGCTGGCTGACCGTTTGGACGATCGTGCTGATGGCCGCCGCGATGGTGGCGATCTTCGCAGTCTACGTGTGGGCGTACACCACGACGAAGACACCGCACGGGGCGTTCCGCCCGACCGAAGCCTTGTTCGTCGTGCTCTTCTGCGGTTTGATCGGCGGCTTCATCAGCGTCCAGCAGCGGCTCCAAGCGCCGACCAACGTCGATCCGCTCTACAAACGCATCGAATTCGAAGCGAGCGGCATCTCGATCTTGGTCTCGCCGGTGATCGGGATGGTGTTCGCCGCCGTCTTTTTCGTGCTGCTGCTCGGCGGGTTCGTCACCGGCGACCTCTTTCCGAAGTTCGTCTGCGATCCGGCGGAGCAGTGCACGGGACACAACCTCGCGAGCTTCGCGGCCGGCGCGACGCCGGACTCGACGGCGTCGTGGGCAAAGCTCGCGATCTGGGCCTTCGCAGCGGGATTCCTCGAGCGTCTGGTCCCCGACATCCTCACGCGTCTCGCGACGGTGAGCACGACCGACAAGAAATAGGCCGCCGGCTCCCGGCAGGCGAAGCCCGCAGGCGATGCCCGTCATCGAGACGCGGGAGCTGCGCAAGGTCTTCCGCACGCTGGTGCGGCGGCCCGGCGTCGGCGGAACGCTGCGCACGCTCTTTTCCCGCGATTATCAGGACAAGGTCGCGGTCGAAGGCGTGACGATGACGCTCGACGAGGGCGAGCTGGTCGGCTACATCGGCCCCAACGGCGCCGGCAAATCGACGACCATCAAGATGCTGACCGGCATTCTCGTGCCGACCTCCGGGACGGTGCGCGTCGCGGGACTCGTCCCGCACGAGCAGCGCAAGCGGAATGCCCGAAACATCGGCGTCGTGTTCGGCCAGCGCTCGCAGCTCTATTGGGACTTGCCGCTGGTGGAGTCGTTCGAGCTGCTCCGCGCGATCTACGGCATCCCGCCGGCGCGCTATCGCGAGAATCTCGATCACTTCACCGAGACGCTCGAGTTGGGTCCGTTCCTCACCACGCCGGTCCGCCAACTCTCGCTCGGCCAGCGGATGCGCGGCGATTTCGCCGCCGCGATGCTGCACGATCCGCGGGTCGTCTTTCTCGACGAGCCGACGATCGGCTTGGACCTGGTCGCGAAAGAAGCGATCCGCGAGTTCGTGGCGCGGGTGAACCGCGAGCGCGGTACGACGTTCATCTTGACGACGCACGATCTGGCCGACGTCGAACGGCTCTGCCGTCGGATCGTCCTGATCGACCGCGGGACGCTGGTCTACGACGGAGAGATCGAGGCGCTGCGCGACCGCTACGGAACGCACCGCACGCTGGTCGTCACGCTCAGCGAACCGGTCGCGGAGATCGCGATCGAAGGCGCGGAACTCGAATCACGCGAAGCGGATGTCGTGCGGCTGCGCTTCGACCGCCGTCTGGTCTCGGCCGAGGCACTGATCCGGCGCGTCGCCGATCGCTACGCGGTGCGCGATCTTTCGATCGAGGAACCGGAGCTCGAGTCGATCATCCGGCGCATCTACCTCGAAGGCTATAGCGACGCGCCCGGCACTACGGCACCCGTAAGATGAGCTGCGCGTGCGCGTTCACGCCGGGATTGCCGAGCGACGATTGATGATCGGTGCCGTCGCTGTGATAGAACGCGACCAGTTGCGCGCCGGACGGCAGCTGCAGCGGCGTGACGACGGCGGTTTGCGCATTGCCCTGCGCGTCGGCGCTGAAGCTGTTCTGCGTCCCGACCAGATCGAGCGGCGTGAACACCGCATTCATCCGAACGGCGAGCTGCCGCAGGAAGAGGCTGTAGCGCCCGTTCGGCACGAGCCCGCGAAACGAGACGCGCACGCGGGTCGCTCCCTGTGGCGCGGGATCGAACGACGCATTGCCATCGGCCGTGCGCCAGCTGCCGAGCAAGGTTTTCAGCGCCTCGCCGCGGGCGTTGTAGAGCGGCGCGGTGTCGGCGTCGTTGATGGAGGGGGGACGCAGGCCCCAATCGTGACCACCGTCACCCGTCTGGGCTTGCGCGCTCGTGTCGTGGACGAATACCTGCACGGGCTGCGACGTCGTAGCCGCATCGACCGGGTTGAACATCGCGGTGGCATAGGCTAGAAGCACGGCAGCGAGCATGTCCGTTATACGTAACATACCCGCCCGGCGTTCCCTCGCCGAGGTTGCCGCACCGTACGTCGCGTTCGCCGCGAAGGCGTTCTCGCGCGAAGCGACCTACCGCATGGAAGTATTCACGAACGTCGCGGGACTGCTCGTGCGGCTCTACCTGATGCGCGCCGTGTGGCGGGCGCTCTACGCGCAGAACGTGGCGCCCGCCGGGGTTCCGCTGCACGCGGTCCTCACCTACACGGTCGTCGCGCTGCTGATGTCGCTCGTGCTGGAGATCGACGGCACCCGGCAGATACGCGACAAGATCCGCGAAGGGACGATCGCGACCGACCTGATGAAGCCGATCAGCCTGCCCCTCTACTTTTTCAGCGACGGCCTCGGCATGACGCTGCTCCACGCGGTGCTGATCGTTCCGGCACTCGTCCTCTCGCTGCTGCTGGTGCACATCGACGTGCCCTCGCCGCCCGTGCTCGCCGCGTTCGCGCTGAGCTTCCTGCTCGGCTACCTGGTCAATTTCTTCCTGAATTTCCTGATGAACTGCGTCGCCTTCTGGACCCTCGAGACGTTCGCGGTGCAGCTGATGGTGCGCTGGGTCAGCGATCTGCTCAGCGGGCAGATCGTGCCGCTGATCTTCTTCCCGGGCGTCCTGCAACGCGTCGTGCTCGCGCTGCCGTTCGCCGCGATCTACTCGACGCCGTTGCTCATCTATCTCGGACGCATCCCGCCGTCGGGATATCTCGCGGCGTTCGGGACCCAGCTCTTCTGGTGCGTTGCGTTCGCCGGCCTCTCGGCGCTGGTGTGGCGCGCCGCCCAGACGCGCGTCGTCGTACAGGGCGGCTGAACCGCTACTTGCCGTGTTTGGTCGCCAGCTGGATGCGGGTCGTCTTGTCGTCCTGCGTCGAGACGATGATCGATTGGTCGCCGTCCGACATCTCGTTCGAGAACGTGCCGATCGTCTTGCTTTCGGTGGTCAGCACGACGTTCTTCCAGGCGGCCGGGAGCTGCGCTTTGTACCAGTCGGCGATCGCCTTCGCGTCGTCCTTACTGGTGTAGACCTTCATCGCCACGGAGGTGCCGTTGGCGGACATCGAGAGTTCCTCGTCCTTGTTCTCGGTCGAGCCGGGATAGACCGGAAGATCGATGTAGCCCGCAGTACCGCTCCCGGAGCTTGTTGCCGAAGCATCAGGAGCCGTCGTCGCGGTCGTGCTGCCGGCCGAGGACGTGTCGGCGGACTTCGAGCAGGCCGCCAGCAGCAGTGCCGCCGAGAGTGCAGTTGCGCCGGCGAGACGGACGGAACACTTCATCAGCCACCTCGGTGAATAGAGGGAAACAGCGCGCGAGGAGACACGCCGAGTGGCCGGTCTCCTTCTCCCTCGACTTCGCCATCCCCGGGCGGTCGGGATCGCGCGACCCGCGAAGCACGCGGCGGAGGCTCCTGTGGACACGATCGACCGCCCCGTACACGTCACGCACGAGGTGACGAACCAACCCCCGCCGCTCGCCGGATACGACGTCGCCGCGCCGGACGCGGCGCTGCTCGACGGGGTCCGTCGCGAGGGTGCCGCCTGGGACGAAGACGGGCTGCACGCGCTGGGCGAGCGGACCGGATCGGCCGAGGCGATCGCCTGGGGCTTCGAGGCCAATCGCTACGCGCCCGAACTGCGCACGCACGACCGTTTCGGCAACCGGATCGACGAGGTCGCCTTCCACCCGTCGTGGCATCGCCTGATGGAGGTAGCCGTCTCGCACGGACTGCACGGCGCGCCGTGGCGCGAGCCGCGCGAGGGGGCGCACGTTGCCCGCGCCGCGCGTTTCTACGTCTGGTCGCAAGTCGAATCGGGCCACGGCTGTCCGATCTCGATGACGTATGCCGCCGTGCCGGTGCTGCGGCGGCGGCCCGATCTCGCGGCGCTCTTCGAGCCGGTCCTGACCTCGACCGCGTACGACCCCGAATTGCGGCCGCTGCGCGAAAAACGCGGCGCATTGTGCGGCATGGCGATGACCGAGAAGCAAGGCGGCTCGGACGTGCGCGCCAACACGACGCGCGCCGAGCGATTCGACGGCGACACCTACGCCCTCACCGGGCACAAGTGGTTCTGCTCGGCGCCGATGTCCGATGCGTTCCTGGTGCTCGCGCAGGCGCCCGATGGCCTGACCACGTTCTTCTTGCCGCGCATCTTGCCGGACGGTACGCGCAACGCGTTTCGCATCCAGCGGCTCAAGGACAAGCTCGGCAACCGTTCCAACGCGTCCAGCGAGATCGAGCTCGAGGGCGCGCTCGCGCTGCGCATCGGCGACGAAGGACGCGGCGTCGCGACGATCATCGAGATGGTGAACCACACGCGGCTCGACTGCGTCACCGGCAGCGCTTCGCTGATGCGTCAGGGCTTCGCCCAGGCCGCGCATCACGCGCGGTACCGCCGCGCGTTCGACGCCCGCCTGATCGATCAGCCGCTGATGCTCAACGTCCTCGCCGACCTCGCGCTCGAATCGGAAGCGGCGACGACGCTGATGCTGCGCTTGGCGCGCGCGATCGACCGCGCCGCCGCCGATCCGAACGAAGCCGCGTTCGCCCGCTTGGCGATCGCGCTCGGCAAGTATTGGGTGTGCAAGCGCGCACCGATGCACGCCGCCGAAGCGATGGAGTGCTTGGGCGGGAACGGCTACGTCGAGGAAAGCATCATGCCGCGCCTCTATCGCGAGACGCCGGTCAACTCGATCTGGGAAGGTTCGGGGAACGTCAACGCGCTCGACCTGCTGCGCGCGCTCGTCAAAGCGCCGCACAGCCTCGATGCGTATCTCGCCGAGGTCGCGCTCGCTGGTGGTGCCGATCCGCATTTCGATCGCGCTCTCGCGTCGCTGCGGGACGACCTCACCGGCGGCGCGGCGCTCGTCGAGGCCGGAGCGCGCCGCATCGTCGAGCGCATGGCCCTGGTCCTGCAGGGCTCGCTGCTGGTCCGGCACGCGCCGGCCGCCACGGCCGACGCCTTCTGCGCATCGCGGCTGGGCGGCGATTGGGGGGCAGCCTTCGGGACGCTGCCGCCGCGCGTCGAATTGCGAAAGATCGTCGAGCGCGGCTGGCCGATCTGACATGGCAGGCGCGCTCTCCGTGGGTACGATCCCATATCATGCGCCTTCTCCCGCTGCTGACGACCGCAGCCCTCGCCGGTGCCGTCTTCTGGGGCGACCCGGCCGGCGCGGCCACGCCGGTGCCCTCACCGGTCACCGCGGCAACCGACGCGACGCGCGCTGCGAAGGAAGTGCTGGTGAAGCTCGAGCAGCGCAACAGCTCAACGACCAGCGGGACCGTCGTCATGCGCGAGATCGGACGCACGCGCACGCTCGTTCGCGTGCAACTCGATAACCCGGCGGGGCATCCGACGGTGCTCGGGGTCGTGCGCGGGGCCGATTGTCAGGGCAACATCTTCTCGACGCGCGCGAACACGATCCCGCTCAGCCCGGTGAGCGCATCGCAGGTCTCCGAAACCATCGTCAACGTGCCGCTCTCGGAGCTGCGCTCGCACGACTATCTGATCGCCGTGCAGAACGCGACGGCCCGCGAGCAGGCCCTCGAGGCGTGCGCGCGTCTGAGCCGCTGACGCGAGCGATGGAACCGCGCATCGTCTACGTGGAAATCCCCGCCACGAACTTCGAGGATTCGAAGACCTTCTACGCCTCGGCATTCGGTTGGACGTTGACCGACTACGGCCCGAGCTACAGCGGGACCGAGGGCTTCGCCGTCAACATCGGACTTCAGGGCGACGAGACGGAGGCGACGACGGCACCCCTAGCGGTAATCGACGTCGGCGACCTCGAGAGCGCGCTCGACGCCGTGACGCGCGCCGGCGGGACGGTGACGCGGCCGATCTTCGCGTTCCCGGGCGGCCGCCGCTTCCAGTTCATGGATCCGAGCGGCAACGAGCTCGCGGTGATGCAGCAGGCCTAGCTATTCGCGAGGGCGGCGAGGACGTCGCCGGCGTTTCGGTTGGGCGGGAAGACCGGATAGAACACGCGCTCGATCGTGCCGTCGCGCGCGATCCACGCCATGCGCTTGATCAGCGTTTTGCCGGCGACGTCCATCGTCGGCAGCCGCAGCGCGCGCGTCAGTGCGAGACCGGCGTCGCTGAGCACCGCAAACGGCACGTGCAGCCGCTCGACCATCTCGCGCTGGTACGCCGAATCCTGCGTCGAGAGCCCGAACACGCGCGCCCCGAGCGCGGCGAACTCCGCGTGCAGGTCGCGAAAGCCGCACGTCTGCGGCGTGCACCCGCGCGCGCCGGGGATCGCGTCCCAGTCGTCGACCAGCGACGGCTCACCAGGCCGTCCGGTGCGCGGGTACGCAAAGACGACCACGAGTCCGGCGAGCGTCGCGAGATCGACCTGCGCGCCGTCCGTGGCGGTCAACGAGAGCGACGGCAGTCGCGTCCCGGCGAGGTGCGCCGCGGCACCGTCATCTTCGGGAACCGGCAAGTCGTCGGGCAGCACGGTCGGATCGATCACGATGCGGGCTCTTCGCGCGTGCGGCCCGGTTCTCCACCGCCGTCGTCCTGCGCGAGACGCTCGACCGCGGTGCGAACCTCGGCGACCGAGACCGCGCCGGCCAAGGGAGGCGGCTCCGCTTCCAAGGCGCCGAGCGCGAGATGCGCGGGGCCGATGAAGTTGTGACCGAGCCGGCGCGCGTGCGCGAACGCAAGCGCGACCGTTCGTTTCGCGCCGTCGCTGAACTGCAGCTCCGCACCGGGCGCTCCGCTCACCGCGCCGAGCCGCTGCCGGATCGCATCGCGGTCGAGGCTGCCGGCGAGCAGGGCGCCGAGCGCGTCGTCGCCGTCGGCGAGCGCAAAGAGGACGTGCTCCGTACCGACGCACGACCCGCCGAAAAGGACGGCGACTTCCTGCGCCCGCACCATCGCGTGTCGTGCCCGGGCGGTGAACGGTTCCCACGTCGACACGCGATCAACTCACTCCCACATGGTCTCGTCGACGTAGCACCACTTCCAACGTTCGCTCGGCTCGAACGACGCGATCACGGGATGGTGCGTCCCCTGAAAGTGCTTCGTCGCGTGCTTGTTCTGCGAAGCATCGCAGCAGCCGACGTGTCCGCAGCTCTCGCACAGGCGCAAATGCACCCACTCATCACCGGTGAGCAGACACTCTTCGCAGCCTTCGGGCGTTCTGGGCGGCGGGTTCTTCACCAGCGCCGCATGCTCGCACGGGCCTTGTATCACACGTCCTCCGAGCCGGCGGCCGGCACGTCCCACAGCACCAGCTCGCCGCTGCCGGCGATCGCAAGATCGGTGACGCCGTGGGTGCGCACGGCATCCCCCGCGCCGAGTCGCTCGCCGTTGACGCTCACCTCACCGTCGGCGACGAACAGAAACCCGTAGCGCGCCGGATCGAAACGATAGGCCAGGTCGGCTTTTTCCAACCGCGCGACGCGCAGCGTGGCGTCCTGACCGAGCGAGACCGGAGCGTCGATCCCCGCCTCACCGCTGGCGACGACGAGCCAACGATGGCGGCGCTCGTCTTCGCCGAAGGAATGCTGTCCGTAGCCGGGCGGTCCGCCGGCGGTGCGCGGCAGCACCCACATCTGCACGAAGTGGACGTCGTCGGTCTGCGAGTGGTTGAACTCGCTGTGCCGCACGCCGCTGCCGGCGTTGACGTACTGCACGCCGCCCGGCGCGACGACGCCGTGATGTCCGAGCGAATCGCGATGTTCGAGCCGGCCGCGCAGGACGTAGGTGACGATCTCCATGTCGCGATGCGGATGGGTGCCGAAGCCCTTGCCGGCTTCGACCGTATCGTCGTTGAAGACGCGCAGCGCGCCCCAATGGGTGTTGTTGGGATCGAAGTACTCGGCGAAGCTGAACGAATGGTACGTTTTGAGCCAGCCGAAGTCGAAGGACGCCCGCTGGGCTGCGCGCTGGATGGCGAAGACGGGAGGCGTTTTGGTCTCCATGCTGCCTCCCCGAACCCGGTGCCCTTGGCGAGTGGTTCCGGTTCCCGCCTGGAAACCGCCGGCAAGCCGAACTGCAGGCGGCCGAGGGAACCGTGACTTTGGGTCCTTCGGCTGGTGCGAGACGGCACTGGTCCGTATCGCACGAAGTCCGTAGGCTCTACGCTTCTGATATGTTCCTTTTCGATCTGTCCCACGACCGCATGGCGGCGAGTCCGGTCGAAGTCGTCGCCGACGTTCAAGCCGCCTTGATCTTCGACGAGAGCCGCTATCTCGATGCGGCGCGCAAGATTGGGCTGAACGCCCAGGAGCGCGAGGAACTCGAAAACCGCGTCATGGCGGGCCAGGTCACGCGGACGATGCTGCCGACGCGTCTGGACGCGATGGCCGGCATGCGCCGCGGGCGCATCTACGCGGTTCGCAACGTGCGCGTGCGCGCAGGAGAACGGACCTTCGTCATCGCGCTCGCCGACGGCAAGCGCGTCTACGTTCCGATGAAATGCGGGAACCTGTCGGTTCTGCGGACCGCGCCGCGACGCGTCGTCGCGCGCGCCCATCCGGCAGCGCTCCGGCCGCGACCGCGGATCGCCGCCGCAACGGTCCCGCCGCCGGCGCCGCCCGTGTCGCCGCCCGCCGCCGAGAGCGTCGCAGCCCCGCTGGTCGCCGGCGTCCAGGCCACGACCGCCGCACCGTCGGTCGCCGCGGTGATTCCGCACCAGCACAACTTCGCGCTACCGTTCTTCGCTTGGCTCGCCGGTTCGATTACCAGCGTCACGAGCAACGGTTCACCGCCGCTTCCGGCGTGCACCGACACGCGCACCAGCGACGCCGGCGCCTGCGTCGGGAACTGACGGCACGCCTTCGAGCACCACCTCGCCGCGCGCGGCGAGCCGGCCGATCAGCAGGTGATAGTAGAGCATCCCCTGCTGCGGCACGAGCGCCGCGATCACGGATTCCGCCTCGATCGTCGGATCGCCGGAGAGCGTGCGCAGCAACGCGGTCGCGCCGGAATCGTTCATCGGGAAGACGTCGAGGCGGCCGAAGCCGCGCAGGGCGATCACCGCCGCGGTCCACGGCCCGATGCCCTTGTGCTCGACGAGCTCCGCCAGCAAGTCCGGCGTTTCGAGCAGCGTGAGCGTCGCCTCGTCGAGCGAACGATCTTCGATCGCGGCGGCGACGGCTTTGAGCGAGGTGACCTTGTTGATCGAGAGGCCGAGATCGCGCAGTTCCAGCGGGTCGGCGTCGAGCAGCGTGGGTGCGGATGGGAACGGATAGAGCCGCCCGTCGCCGATCTCGCGCGGCACACCGTAGCGTTCGATGACGCGCCGCAGGATCGCGCCTGCGGCGTGAATCGAAACCTGCTGGTAGACGACCGCATTGACGACCGCCTCCCACAGCGACGGGTAGCGCGGCGGTTTGACCCCGCGCGCGCCGTCGGCGAGATGCTTCAGCCACGGGACGTGCCGCACGCCGCGATAGAACGCGCTCAGATCGACGTCGGTGCCGAGCGCCCGCTGCACGACGGCGGCCGGGTCGAGCCGATCCGCGGCCGGCCCGTCGAACCGCACGGTGACGGCGTCCGGCGCATGCTGCGCGACGGAGAGCAGCGTCGGCTGCGACGGATCCCCGAGCAGACGGCGGTAGAGGGCGCCGTCGAACACGTCGACGACGTTGCTCGAGAGCCGGCGCAGCACGACCGCGCTCAAGTCGAGCCGATACGGCGTGCGGACGGGGACGACGGCCTCGCGGGCGGAACCCCGCGCGGGTGTACCTGGCGACGTACGCACGTTATTGGTGGATCAACCTGCTCACCATGCTGGAGTATCGGGCGAACTTCGTCATGTGGGCCTTCTTCACCATCATCTATCACGGCACCGCGATCGTCGCGCTGTGGGTGACGCTGCGCAACTTTCCTTCGATCAACGGCTGGAATTTCCGCGAGACGGCGTTCATGTACGGCTTGTGGATGCTCGGTCACTCGCTGCACAACACGCTCTTCACCGGCGTCGGCAGCGTGCCGGAGTTCGTGCGCGAAGGCCGCTTCGATCGCTTCCTCGTGCGGCCGCTCGACCCGCTCTTCCAAGCGATCACCGTTCCGCAGCAGGTGTGGCCGGACGAGCTGATCCTCGCCGTGATCTATTTCTGCGTCGCGACCGCGTTCGCCGGAGTGCGCGTCGATTGGATCTTCGTGCTGTACGTCCCGCTCGTCGCGGTCGGCGGCGCGCTGATCGACTTCGGCATCAACCTCGCCATCGCGACCGCCTCGTTCTGGTTCACCCGCATCGACTCGCTGCGCTGGGTCTTCATGTCGCTCGAACAGGAGTTTTCGCGTTACCCGATCTCGATCTACCAGCGCGGCGTCCGCGTCGCCTTGACGTTCGTGCTGCCGTTCGCGTTCATGAACTACTTTCCGGCGACGTATCTGCTGCACAAGAGCGAGGACGGGCTGCATCTGAACCCAGCGATCGGCCTGCTGACGCCGCTGGTCGGCGCACTGTGCGTCGCCGTCGCGTACGCGTTCTGGCGCGTCGGGATCGACCGCTACCAGGGGACCGGGAGCTAGCGGCGGCCGTCCGGAAGGGTTGACGGGCCGTACTGCGCACGTTCGCGCAGCACGCGCGGGGTCCCCGAGAGGTTCGGGGCGTAGAAGACGGGTTTGCCGGTCGTCTGCGTCGCATCCGTGACGGCGCGCTGACACGCGACGACGCGCTCGGCGAATCGCGACGACAGCTGGTCGACGATCCCGTGATCGTCCTTGATGACGTCGACGCCGGCCAGTGCGAACGTCCGGCACATGCGGGCCAAGTCCGCCGTCGGCAACCCTTGCGGCTTCATCGCGGTGCTCGTCAACGCGCGGCCGGGTGCGTCGACGAGCGCGCGGATCCCGGCGATGCCGTGACGGGGCCCGGTGAACCGCGCGAGCAGAGCGGGCGGCATGTCGAGTCCGACGAAGCGCACGTTCTCCCATAGCGAGCAGTTGCCGAAGATCATGTTCATCAGCTGCGCCGGCTCGCCGCCGGTCGTCTCGACCGCGATCGCGACGTCGACCCGATACCGTTCCTCCGCGACCGGCGTGATGGCGGTGACCCGCGCGACGATCTCGTCGAGCACTCGCTGGTCGGTGATCGCCTCGAGCGGACACTCGACGCTCTGCTCGAGCGCCAGCGCCTGCGCGCGCTCATCGATGCGGTCCGCCGTCGAGTCGATCAGGTAGGTCGCGGTCAGCCAGGCCCGCGACGCCGGCGTGCGCGTCGTCCTCGTCGCGCCGATGCTGATCGGGCTGCCGGCGTTCGTCGATCTGGTCGACGAGTTCCCGGAATTCGCGTACCTCGCGCATCCGTCCGCCGCCGGCGGGCGCATCGCGCCGGAGCTGCTGCTCGGACGGCTGTTCCGCTTGTTCGGTGCCGACGCGACGATCTTCACCAACTACGGCGGCCGGTTCGCGTATCCGCGTGAGGAGTGCGCGGCGCTGGCGCAGGCGGCGCGCGCGCCGTGGGGCGGCCTACGCCCGGCGCTGCCGGTCCCGGCCGGCGGGATGTCGCTCGAACGGGTCGACGAGATGCTCGATTTCTACGGTCCCGACTCGATGCTGCTGATCGGCGGGAACCTCCTCATCGCGCGCGACGCGCTCTTGGAGCGAACGCGCGAGTACGTCGCGAAAGTAGCGGGACATGGATCTGCAGCAGCCGGCGTACACGCGTAGCTTCCGTCCCGACGACGAGGCCTTCGGCTGGGACGACGTCGAGGTGCTCGCGTACAAGGACGAAGGGACGGCGCCGTTCCGCAGCATCACCCGCCAAGTGCTCTTCGAGGAAGCCGAGCATGGCTGCCAGCTCCGCTACTTCGAGGTAGCGCCTGGCGGCTACAGCACCCTCGAGCGCCACGAACACGTCCACGCCGTGCTGATCCTACGCGGCCGCGGTACGTGCCTGATCGGCGACGAGGTCCGCGAGATCGGCGAGCACGACCTCTGCCGCGTGCCGCCGCGGACCTGGCACCAATTTCGTGCCGCGACCGACGCGCCGCTCGGCTTCCTGTGCCTGGTGCCGATCGAGCGCGACCGCCCGCAGCTGCCGACCACCGACGAACTCGCACAACTGCGCGCGAACCCCGTGATCGCGGCGTTCTTGGGTTAGCGCACCCGTCGCTCCGACTACATCGTTCCAGCGTTGGAGCAGGCGTTCCGCGGTCGGACGCAACGTCGTCCATGCGGCGCGTTCGGTGGGCGTCGGCGCGGCATCCGCGCTTTCGATCGCGTCTTCGAGATCGCCGAGGGCCTGCGAGACGGCGCGCAACGTGTCGAAGCGGCCAGTGGGCGCGGCGCCGTCTTGGGGATAGGCTGCCGGTGCGGCCCCAACGAGCGCATCGACCCGCGCGACGTTCGCGTTGGGCTTCTTGCGCAGCGCGCCGGACGCCGCGATTGCGGATTTGACGCGGCCGAGTTCCGCGTACACGACGTGGGCCAACGCGTATTGCGCCGCGAGATCGGCATCGCTCGCGGTGACGCGCGGCGCACGGTGAAGGACGAGCGGCGTTTCGTAGCTTCCGCCGTCGAGTGTCATGCGGATCGTGTACCGGCCCGGCGCGGCGAAGGGTGCATCGTCGCCGCCCGCGATGCGGAAGTCCCAGGCGAAGCGATGCATCCCGGGCGCGCTCGGCGGAACCGGCGGCGGCGTTAGCCAGTAGGCGGGATAATCGACTTCGCCCGGGTCGGTCGTCTTCGGGCGCCCGACGCTCGACCATCGGCGCACCACCGCGCCGCGCGCGTCGAGGATCGCGATCGTGAGGGGGCCGCTGGCGCCCTGCGGCACGACGTAGTCGAAGATCGCGCCGTACGGCGGGTTCTCGCCGCGCGAGACTTCCGGCGGCATCGCTTCGCCTTCGTCGCCGTAGGGTCGATAGCGGATCGCGTCGCGCGGCGCAAAAAGCCGCGCTCCTCCGGATGCGTTCGCCGCGAGTTGGCGCAGCGGACCGACGTCGTCGAGGATCCAGAACGCCCGGCCGTGCGTCGCGACGACGAGATCGCCGTCGTGCACCGCGATGTCGCGAACCGATACAACCGGCATGTTCGCGCGCAGCGAGCTCCACGACGCACCGTCGTCGAACGAGATGAAGACGCCCGCCTCCGTGCCCGCGTAGAGCAGGCCGCGACGCATCGGATCCTCTCGCACCACGTTGACGTTGCCGTCGGGGAGACCCGCGACGGCAGCGCGCCAGGTGCGGCCCGCATCGTGCGTCACCGCGATCGCCGGGCGGTCGTCGTCGAGCCGATGCTTGTCGATCGCGACGTACGCCGTCGCATCGTCGAAGTGCGACGCGTCGATCGCGGCGATGTGCTGCCACGCTCCGACGCCGGGCGGCGTGACGTCACGCCACGTGCGGCCGCCGTCGGCCGTGCGATGAACGAGGCCGTCGTCGGTCCCGGCCCACAGCACGCGCGCGCTGCGCGGCGACGGCGCGAGCGCGTAGACGACGCCGCGTGACGCCTCGCCGTCGGAGTCGTGCGCCGTGGCGGGATCGAGGGTCGGCGGAAGCGGCGGCGCCGTGCGGGTGAGGTCGCCCGAGATCGCCGTCCAATGAGCGCCGCGGTCGCGGCTGCGCCAGACACGCTGGTTCGAGACGTACAGCGCGCCGTCGCGGCCGAACGCGATCGGCATCGTCCACTCGGTGCGCCAGACCCCGGTGCGCCCAAGCAGCGGCGAGAGCGCGCGCGTCTGCGCCGTGCGCAGATCTTCCCGGCTGACGCCGTATCCGTCACGCCCGAAGATCGTCTCGCGGTCGCGCGGATCGGGCACGATCGTACCGCTCTCGCCGCCGGAGGTGATCGGGCGCCAATCGCGCTCGTCGATGCCGCGATGGGTACTGCGCGAGACGATCGTCGCCGCGCCATTGTCCTGCTGGGCGCCGTACAGGCGGTACGGGCGCGCGTCGTCGACGGCGACGTGGTAGAACTGTCCGGTCGGCTGATTGAACCACGTCGACCACGTCTGCGCGCCGTCGAGGCTGACCGTCGCGCCTTGATCGCTGCCGAGCACCATGCGCGACGGCTCGCTGGGGTCGATCCACAACTGATGGAAATCGTCGCCGTCGGGCGAACCTTTGATCGCGGTGAACGATGCGCCGCCGTCGGTCGAGCGGTAGAGCGCCGTATCGGAGACGAACACCCGATCGGCGTTCTTGGGATCGACGCTGACGTGGCAGAAATACCAGCCGCGCTGCCACAGGCGGGGATCCTTGCTCGCGCGTTTCCAGGTGACGCCAGCATCGTCGCTGCGGTAGAGTCCGCCGTCCTTCGCATCGACGATCGCGTAGACGCGATCCGGCATGCTCGGCGCGACGGCGAGGCCGATCTTGCCGACCCGTTCCGCCGGAAAGCCGCCGCCCTCGACGCGCGCCCACGTGACGCCGCCGTCGATCGATTTCCAAAGCGACGAACCCGCGCCGCGCGAGGGCGGATACACGCTCCACGGCGGCCGCCGCGTCTGCCACAGCGACGCGTAGACTACGCGCATCGACGGATCGGCGGCGAGATCGATCGCGCCGGTGTCGCGGTCGCGGAACAGCGTGCGCGTCCAGCTCGCTCCGCCGTCGGTCGAGCGGTACACGCCGCGCATTTCGCTCGGCCCGTAGGCGTGGCCGAGCGTCGCCACGAGCAGCGTCTTGGGATCATGCGGATCGACCAGAATTCGGCCGATCTGGCGCGAGTCGGTCAAACCGATGCGGCTCCACGTGGCGCCCGCGTCGGCCGAGCGATACATCCCGTTGCCGTGGATGATGTCGGATCGCATGTCGGCTTCACCGCTGCCGACGTACACCGTCGCGGGATCGCTAGGGGCGACGGCGATCGCGCCGATCGACGCGACCGGCTGCCCGTCCATGATCGGCGTCCACGAACGTCCCGCGTTTGTGCTCTTCCACACGCCGCCGCCGACCGCGCCGAGATAGAACGTGCGCGGATCGCCGGCGACGCCGCTCACCGCGACGGCGCGTCCACCGCGGAACGGGCCGACATTGCGCCAGCGAAGTCCCGCATACAGCGACGGATCGACGACGCCGCCGGCACCGGCACGCGCGCCGGCGGAAGGCTGGATCAAGACGGCCAGCGTCACGGCGGCGACGAGCGCCGACGTCACTCGCGAGCGCACGCGCATGCTACGCTTCCGCTTCGCCGGAGAGGGGGCGGAACAGCGCGCCGGCTTCGTCCGGTTCGGCCTCCACGCCGGCCGGGCGGAGATGGCGGATGAACCAGTGCGCGATCGCGCGCAGACGCAGCACGCGGCTGCGCGGCTTGCCGCTGCGCGAGAGCTCGTGTCCGGTGTCGGCGAAGCGCACGAACTCGGTCGAGAGCCGCCCCATGCGGCGCAGGATCGTGAAGAGCTGTTCGGCTTGATCGATCGGACAGCGGAAGTCGCGTTCGCTGTGCTCGACGAGCAGCGGCGCCGCGATCGCCTGCGCCGCGCGCATCGGTGAAACCTCGAAGAGCCGCTGCCCGGCATCGTCGGCGAAGCGCGCGTTCAGCTCGCGTTCGAGAAACCAGCCAATGTCCGAGGCGCCGACCATGCTGACGAAGTCGTTGCACGCGCGCATCGACACGCCGGCCGCGAAGCGGTCGCTGTGCCCGAGCAGCCACGTCGTCATGAAGCCGCCGTACGATCCGCCCGCGGCGCCGATACGGGCCGTGTCGAACGTTCCCTGCGCCAGCGCTCCGTCGAGGATAGAGAGGACGTCGGCGGCGTCGATTCCGCCCCAGTCGCCGAGGATCGCGTCGGCGTATGCATGACCGTACGACTGCGATCCGCGCGGGTTGCCGTACGCGACCGCGCAGCCTTGCGCGGCGAGCACCTGGAATTCCAAGAAGAAGGTCGCACCGTACGCGGCGTGCGGTCCGCCGTGCACCTCGAGCACGAGCGGCGGACGATCCTCGCGCGATGGCGCGGGCGCGATCAGCCACGCGTCGAGGACCGTTCCGTCGGCGGCGCGCGGGCGATAGCGCCGCGGCGCGACGACGATCTTCTCCGCCAGCCAGGGATTGGTCTCGGTCAGCACGCGTTCGGCGCCGTACGGTTCGACCAGCGCGAGCTCGTTGGGGACCGTCGGCGTGGAGTACGCGATCGCGATCGAGCCGTCGCTCGCGAGCGCAAAGCCGAAGATCTCACGTTCGCCGCCGCAGACGACGCGCGTTCCGCTGCCGTCGCGCGCAAACGCACGCAGCGTGGTCGCTCCCTCGTCGCAGACGGTCAGCAGGATCTCGCGATCCGCAGCCGTCCAGATCGGCACGCTCGGGTTGTGACCGCCGCGCAGATCGCTGGCGAGATGATCGCCGACCGTGCGGCCGAGTCCGGCCGAGAGGGAGCGCAGAGCGCCGCCTTCCGCGGAAATGACTAGCAGCTCTTCGTCGAAGCGGCCGCCGGCGTCGTCGCCGTTCTGGTGGCCGACGAGCGCGATCTCGCGGCCGTCGCGCGAGAATGCCGGCGTCGAGAGCGGTCCGGCCGACTGCGTGAGTTTCGTGAACGTTCCGCTCGCGACGTCCGCCACGCACAGATCCGCGACCGCGGTCGCCGTTTCGGGCGCGTCGATCCGTGCGGTGAAGGCGATGCGCGTTCCGTCGGGCGACCACGCCGGTCCGTTGACGTCGAAATCGCCCGTCGTCAACCGGCGCGCTTCGCCGCCCGCGGCATCGATGAGGTAGAGATGCTTGCGGACGCCGTCGAGGATACCCTCGGAATCGCTCTTGAACGGCAGCATGCGGATGTGACGCGCACCGCTCTTCTCGTCGCGGTAGGCGCGCGCGCTCGCCGGATCGTGCTCGGCCGTCGCCACGAAGGCGAGCTGTTTGGAGTCCGGCGACCACGCGAGCGCACCGATCTTGCCGTATCCGGTGCCGAGCGCCGTCGCCTCGCCGCCGCTCAGGGAGAGCACGAACAGACGCGCGGCATCGTCGCGATCCGCGACGAACGCGAGCGCGGAGCCGTCCGGAGCGATGCGGGGCAGCCGATCGCTCGTGCCGCGGGTGAAGGGACGATCGGTGCCGTTGCGGTCGATCCGATGGATCGCGCCGCGTGCTTCGTCGGCCTCGGCGTCTTGCCAGGTTCGCCGGTAGTACACGGCCGAGCCGTCGGGAGCGATCTGTGGGTCGGAGACGAGGACAATGCGAAGAAGGTCGCTCGGTACGAGAGGACTGGCCATCGGTGGCGAGGATTAACGGCCCACGATGCGGCTTCCCGCGCTTCCCCTAGTTTTTGCGTACGTGGCGTTCGCCACGACCGGTCTCGCAAGCGCTGACGAAGGCGACGTGCTGATCCAGGCGGGACACGAAGGCCGCCCGGCGAGTTGCGCGCCGCACCACGTAACGGCGTGCAATCTCGGAACCGGCGCCCAAGGCGCGCGGGAGCGCGAGTGGACGGTGGTCGTCGCCGACGAGGCGATGCGCACCTTACGGGCCGCGGGCTACGCGGTGCTTCGGCGGCCGGCCGATTACGCCGGTCGCGACACCGCGCGCGCCGCGGTGTTCATCCATTTCGACGGTGCGCAGCCGTGCGCGAGCGGAGCGTCGCTCGGTTTCCCGGAGACGACGAGCCGCGCCTTCGTCGACGCGTGGGAACAGCGGTACCGGGCCTGGTTTCCGTATCGCTTCGTCGGGGAGAACTTCACCGTCAACGAACACCACTATTACGGCTTTCGCAAGGTCGACGCACCGCAGAAGATGCTCATCGAATTCGGCGAGATGACGTGCCCCGAACAGTTTGCGTGGATGGAGCCGCGGCTGCACGAGATGGGCGATCGCCTCGCCGCGTTTCTGATGGAACAAGTTCCGCGGTGAAGCGGGGTGCCTTCGTCGCCGGAGCGCTTGCCGCGGGCGCGCTCGCGAGCGGGGCGAGCGCGCAGCCGACGCTCGACTTGACCAGCGCGGCGCACGCGATCCCGGGTGCGACCGGAATCGTCGTGCGGACGATGGGCGACGGGCCGCCGATCGCCGCGCTGCGCGCCGGCGAACTCTTCCCGGCGGCGTCGGTGATCAAGCTCGCGATCATGGCGACCGTCTATCGCGCGTACGATGCGGGAACGGCGCATCCGAGCGATCTGGTCCGCACGCGCGCCGTCGATTTGATCGGAGGATCGGACGTCCTCGCCGGCTCCGCAGCGGGACGCGCATGGTCGCTGGACGCGCTGGTCAAGGCGATGATCCACGTCAGCGACAACGCCGCGTCGAACACGCTGATCACCGCCTTCGGCATGGGCACGATCAACGACGCGATGCAGACTGCCGGGATGACGTCATCGCGCCTCGCGCGGCACTTCGCCGACGTCGTGCCGGCCTGGAAGCGCAGCGAGAACGTCGTCACTCCCGACGACGTCGCGACGCTGCTCTTCTCGATCGAACGCGGTGCGCGCGAGAGCATCCCGACGATCGCCTCGCCGATGAGCTGCCGCGCGATGATCGACGTGATGCTCGGCAACGACGACGCAACCAAGATCGTGCGCGGCTTGCCGCCCGGCACGCCGTGCGCGCACAAGACCGGCGAGATCGACGGGACGCGCAACGACGCGGGGATCGTCGATCCGTTCGGCGACGCGCCCTACGTCATCGTCGTCCTCACCCGCAACCTGCGCAACTCCGGCGCGGGCAACGCCGGTATCGCCGCGATCACTCGCCGGGTCGACGCGGCGCTGAGAAAAGCCGGCTGAGCGCGGGATGCAATGGAGCGGGCGTACGACGCCGAACGTCTCCGCGCATGGACCGTCCGCACGCGACCGTCGTGTTGGAGATGTTCTCTGGGCGAACCGACCCTTCGTGGCAGCTCGACGCAGCGAGGACGGCCGAGCTGCGAGACAAGCTCAACGCCCTTCCGCCCGCACGTGAGCGAACGCTCCCTTCGGCGCCTGGCCTCGGCTACCGGGGCCTCCACGTCTCCCTGAGCGACGGCACGCAAGGCGAGGTCGTCGAGGGCCGCAGCGGCCGGATCGCGTTCGCGGGGCGAATCTTGCGCGACGAGCATCGCGCGGTGGAACGCTGGCTGCTCGACACGGCACCGCCCCAGCTCGCTGATCTCGTTCGCTCGGTCAGGGGATCGCCCTAACCTTTACGCTTGCTCGAATAAGCGATACAACCGAAACCCGTTTCTTCCTCCCTTGAGGGCTGCTGGTCGCACAAGCCCGGCGGCACGGCTGTCCGCAACGTCGACAACGCGGGACATCCGATCACCCATCCCAAGACCGCGAACCGCGGACCGTACGTGAACTTCTGCACGTACATGATCACGAACCACGCCGTCGTGATCAGATAGCGCCGGCGATGGCGGCCGCCGCCGCGACGTCTTCGATGCCGAGCCCGAGGGAGACGAAGACGGAGGCGCGTCCGTCGCGCGGGGTCGCTCGTCCGAGCATCGTCTCGCCGAGCGAGACGACCCCGTCCCAGGACGCGGCCCCGTCGCCGACGGCAAGCAGGATGTCGCCGGCCTCCGCGCGCGCGGCCGCGACGTCGTCGACGACGAGCGCGGATTCGCCGACCAGCCGGCCGGGGAGTTCGCGTTTGTGCGCGACGCACGCCCCGATCGCGTTGAGGTGCGCACCGTCGGCGATCGACGCGGCGTCGAACAGCGGCTCCGCGCTTGCGGTGCAAGTCGTGATCACGTCGGCATCGCGCACCGCGTCGTCGGCGCTCGCGGCGAACAGCGCAGCGACGCCGAGCGCGCGTGCCGCGCCGACCAGTCGCTGCGCGCGATCGCGATCCCGCGACCACACCGCGACGTGCCGCAGCAGTCCCGCGCGCGCGAAGGCTTCGAGATGCGCGCATCCTTGAACGCCGGCGCCGAGGATCGCATGACGTCCGCGCGCGCGCAGCGCCAACGTGCGGGTTGCGACGACGGAGACCGCCGCGGTGCGGGCGCGGGTGAGCGCCTCCGCTTCGACCCACGCCGTCGGCGCGCCGGTCGCCGGGTCGAGCAACACGACGACCGCGCGGTGCGTCGGCAGTCCGCGCTGGGCGTTACCGGGGATCGCCACCACCAATTTGGCGCCGAGCGACGGTTGCGGCAAGGCGCTCCACGCCGGCATCGCCGCGAACCAGACGCCTTCGGCAGTCGTCAGCGCTGCACGCACCGGACCCTCGCCGTCGCCGGCCGCAGCGGCGCGCAGCGTCGCTTCCATGAGTTCCGGGAGATCGAGCGTGGCCAGCCGCCGCTCGACCTCCAACTCGTCGAGAACGATCAGGCCGGCGATTCGTCCTCGATGGCGACTTGGACCATCGCATCGCCCGGACGGATCGAATCGACCACCGACTGTCCTTCGACGACGTGGCCGAACACGGTGTACTGGCGGTTCAGGAACGGCGCGTCGTCGAGGCAGATGTAGAACTGGCTGCCGGCTGAGTTAGGGTTCGAACTGCGCGCCATCGCGACCGATCCCTTGAGATGCGGCAGCTCGCTGAACTCGGCGTCGAGCGTGTAGCCCGGGCCGCCGGTGCCGTTGCCGACCGGGTCACCGCCTTGGATCACGAAGCCCGGCTCGACACGATGGAACGTCAAGCCGTCGTAGAATCCGGCGCGCGCCAGCTTGATGAACGCCGCCGAGTGCAGCGGTGCTTCGTTCGGATAGAATTTGAACACGATCTCGCCCTTGGGCGTCGTGATGCGTGCGAGGGCCGTCTTCGCCTCGGCGGCGAGGGTGGTCAACTCGTCGCCGCTAGGCTTCGTGTAGGTGGGCATTTCCCGAACCTACGGCGTCGGGGATGCCGGGCCCCGCAGGCGGAAGGCCCGGCCGCGGCTCGCGCGGTACCCGGGCGGGGATGCGTCCTATCCGTCCGCTCCTTGCTGCGTGCGCGCTCCTGCTGTGCTCTACCGGCGCCGGCGCGCAAGTCGCCGCGCCGCCGCTCGACCCCGCCGTCACCGCCGCCCTCGCCCGGATCTCCGCTGCAGAGTTGCGCGGGATCGACGAACGTTTAGTTGCGTTCGGAACGCGCTCGACGTTCTCCGAAGGCGCCGGGCCGAAGCGCGGCGTCTTCGCAGCCCGTGCCTATCTCGTCGAACGCTTCCGCGCCATCGCGCGCAACAGCGGCGGACGGATGACCGTCGCGCTCGACTCGTACACACAGCCGGCAGATCCAAAAAAGCGCGTCCCGCGCGACGTCGTGATCTCCTCGGTCGTGGCGACGCTCAAGGGCGACGACCCGAGCGGGCGCACCTACGTGATGTCGAGCCACTACGACTCGCGCAACTCCGACAACGACGACGGCGTGCACGACGCACCGGGCGCCGACGACAACGGTTCGGCCACCTCCGCAGTGGTGGAAGCAGCGCGCGTCCTCGCCGCCGTCCCGCTGCACGCGACCGTGATCTTCGCCTGCTTCGACTCCGAGGAACAAGGGCTCTTCGGCAGCGCGCATTTCGCGCAAACGCTCACAGACGGGCACGTCGACGTGCAGGGCGACCTGAACAACGACATCATCGGCGCCTCGGTCGGCGACGACGGCGTGAAGCGCGACGACGTCGTGCGCATCTTCTCCGAAGCGTTGCCGCCCGGCACCGACTCGGCGCGCGTCAACGTGATCGGTGGGGAGAACGACTCGCCCTCGCGCGAGCTGGCGCGCTTCGCGAAGGAGACCGGCGACGCGTACCCGACCGGACTCCACGGAATGCTCGTGTATCGCGCGGACCGTTTCTTGCGGGGCGGCGATCACGAGTCGTTCAACGCACAAGGGTTTCCCGCGATCCGCTACGTCGAGCCGGTGGAGACCTTCAATCACCAGCACCAGAACGTGCGGGTCGAGAACGGCGTGCAATACGGCGATCTGCTGCAGTACGTCGATTTCGACTACCTGGCGAAGGTGACGCGCTACAACGTCGCCTCGCTCGCGACGCTGGCGCTCGCGCCCGCGCCGCCGAAGGTCTCGGTGCTCACGAAGGCGCTCACCAACGACACGACGCTCACCTGGAACGCCGTTCCGCGCGCGGTGCGCTACGAAGTTCTGCGACGTTCGACGACCGACCCGACCTGGACCAGCGTCGAAGACGTGGGCAACCTCAACGGGGCTACGCTGCACTTCTCGAAGGACAACTGGCTCTTCGGCGTGCGCAGCGTCGACGCCCAAGGGCACCGTTCGGTCGTCGCCTACCCGACGCCGGTGCGGACGTAGCGCTGCGCTAGAAGTCGTACTCGAGCTGAGCTCGGTTGTACTTGAAGAGCGGCGGTCCGCCGTACAGGGCCGTGTTTTCGTACGTGCGCGCTCCGTACCGGTAGCGTACGAGCAAACCTTTGTACGGGCCCTTACCGACCGGCCGCATGTACCACTGCGCGTCCGCGTCGGTCTCGGCGGTCTGCTGATACCCGAGCGTGAAGCCGTAGTTGTAGTATGCGCGGCTGACGGAGACGATGAGCCGCTTGTCGATCGATGTATACGTCGCGGCGAGCTTGGCGCCGTTGCCGGGCGCGCGGCGGTCCGCCAAGCCCTGCGTGAGGCTGGTGCTGAACAGCGGATCGGTCGCGTACGAGTCGGTGTACGGGCTGGCCAGGCCGCCATACTCGATCGTCGCGGTACCGTTCCCGTTGTTCACGCACTCCGGCGCGTTCACGGGGAGGAAGTACGGGAGCGTCGCCCTCGGCTGGGCGGAGACCAGGTATTTGCTGCTGCACGCGATCCCGCTCGGAAGCCGGATCGTCTCGGTCCGCCGCGGGACCGTGTCGTAGCCCAGGCTGACGGTGATCGTCTTCGTCACCGCTGCGCCGATCTGCGCACCGACGACCGAGCTGTTGATCTTCCCGATCACCGACGCGCCGGTGTTCCGCTCGATCCCGCCCTGCACGGCGAACCATGGCTGGGTCCGCTGGTGGACGAAGGTGTACTTGGCATCGAACCAGTCCAGATTCGCAATGTCGCTGAAGTGATACGCGTAGACGTTCGACGACAAGCCGGCCGGATTGGCGTAGCCGAAGCGGCCGTACTGGAAGCCGGGCGTCGTGACGCCGTTGCCGCCCGGAGAGAAGATATACGTCGGCATTCCGGTGTAGCCGAGATTGAACGACGTCAAGAGGGTCTTGTTGTCGAACGTCGAGTTTGTGCGGCTCTCGAAGCGCGTCATGTCCATGACGTCGACGGAAAAGTTGTTCGGGAGCGTGTAGGCGACATCGATGCCCCGAAACGCCGCCGGTTTGAGTCGCGAGTCCGAGGCGTTCGCCCACGGCGTGTTGATGACTTGGTCGCCGATCTTGCCGTAGAGATGGGCATCCTTGTATTGCAGGTAGGCTTCGTAGAACGTGCTCAGCGCGAAGCCGGGGAGCGTGTCGTCGGGATTCAGATGCGGCGGCGTCAGGTTACCGCAGGGCGGCGAGGAGTGCGATCGCGGTGACGCGCAGCCGTTGAGCGGGGTGGCGTAGAGATACGACCCGCCGACCGAGAACCCGGATTTGCCAAGCCGATAGTCGGCGTGCAGGCTGACTCCGGGCTCGATCGACTGCTGGTTGACCAAGCCGGCCCCGCCGATGCCGCTGCTGGCGTTCTGGCGCGTGAAGTCGTACAAGCGGACGTAGCCGCGGAAGCTGAAGGGATTCGTCGACGCGGTGGGTCGGGGTGCCGGCGTCGCCGACGGCGTGGGCGACGGCGCCGGCGAGGTCGTCTGCGCGAACCCTTCGCCGGTGAGCGTCCCCATCGCCGCAGTCAACGCCGTCAGCACGACGAGCAGGCGCGGACGTGTGGCAAAGAGCGATGTATCTAGCACACGCCAGAGTGTAGCGCGTCCGGAATTACGATGTCGCTAGCGTATCTATCGCTTTTGCGAGCGCGACGTCGCAATCCGTGATCGCGATCGATCCGTCGAAGTTCTTTCGGTCGAAGACGCGCTCGAGCGCGGCACCGTCGTTGATCCACCCGGCCGGCGTCTCGATCATATGACGCCCTTCTCGCGCAGTTCGTGCAGGGAGGCGTCGATCGCGGCCGCGGTGAGCGCAACGTCGTCGTCGCCGTGGGCGGTGGAGAGGAACATGACCTCGTTGTGCGAGGGCGGCAGCAGGACGCCGCGCTCGCGCATCGCGTGGTAGAAAGCGGCGTATGCCGATTGGTCGTCGCGGCCTTGGTCGTCGTACGAGCGAGTAGGCGGGCCGGTGCGAAACTTGAAGTCGACGATCGATTCCAGCTGCAACACCGCGTAGTCGAGATCGAGCGCGCGCAGCGTGGTCCGGATCGCCTCGGCGAGGGTGCGCGCGCGCCGCTCCGTCGCGGCGAGCAGGTCGGGTTCGCGATCGAGGTAGTCGAGCACGCGCAGCCCGAGCGCGACCGCGAACGGCATCCCCGCGTGCGTGCCGCCGGTGAAGCACGGCCCGTCCGGCGCGAGGACGGCCATGATGTCGGCGCGTCCGCCGAACGCCGCGAGCGGAAACCCGCCGCCGAGGATCTTGCCGACCGTGGTCAGGTCGGGAATGACGCCGACCCGCGCTTGTGCGCCGCCCGGACCCAGCCGCAGCCAGGTGATGATCTCATCGAAGATCAGTACCGCGCCCAGCCGGTCGGCACGCGCGCGCAGTCCTTCGAGAAAGCCGGGCACGGTTTCGACCAGCCCCATGTTGCCGCAGATCGGCTCGACCAGGATCGCGGCCAGCCGTCCGCCCACTCGCGCGAGGTGGCGGTCGACGTCGTCGAGGTCGTTGTAGCGCGCGACCGCGAGATCGTCGACGACCGCGCGCGGAATTCCGGACCGCCGCGCATCCGGCGTCTCGGCCGACGCGCCGGCGTCCTGAAGCGCGAGATCGAAATGCCCGTGGTAGTTCCCGGAAAACTTGAGAACCGCATCGCGGCCGGTGAACGCGCGAGCGACGCGAATCGCGCTCTGTACGGCCTCGCTGCCGGTCGTCGTGAACCGCAGCCGTTCCATCGACGGCAGGTACGCGTTGATGCGCGCCGCCAGCGCGAGCTCGTCGGGCGTGGTCGAACCGTACACGGTGCCGCGCGCGGCGAGTGCGTCGAGTCCCGCCGCGAACGGCGGCGTGTGGCCGAACAGCAGCGGGCCGTACGCCATGACGTAGTCGACGTACCGGCGTCCATGCGCGTCGTACGCGTACGGCCCCTCGGCGCGGACGCACACGAAGGGTTCGCCGCCGACGCGCCGTCCGGCGCGGACCGGCGAGCTCGCGCCGCCGGCAAGCACGGCATCGAGGCGAGGTGGGCGTGTGTCGACGATGATCTCCTCCGGAACGCCCCGACCCGACTAGGGCAGCACCGCTAGTATACGCGAGGCGGCGTCGCCGACGTCCCAGGGAAGTCGCTGCGCGCCGTCCCGCAGCGCTGCCGCGTTTCCGCTCGCGTCGCCCTCCAACGCGAACCGCGGCCGGCCACAGGCGCGCGCGAACGTCATCGTGTGCATCGCGCCGCCGTCCGCCTCCGAGACGATCAGGACGGTCGCGGCCGCGTGGGCGGCTTGCAGACGGTCGCGCCGCATGAGCGACCAGCGCGTGACCTCGTCGTGCGGGGCGCGTTCGGCCGCGAGCGCGCCACCCGCGCCGACGATCGCCTCGCCGAGCTCCGCGTGCTCCGGCGGATAGGTGCGCGCGATCCCGGTCCCGAGGTAGGCCACGGTCGAGACGCCCGCGGCGATTGCGCCGCGATGCGCGGCCGCGTCGATACCGCGAGCCAACCCGCTGATGATGGGCTGCCCCAGTCTCGCCGCCAAATCGTGCGCGAACGCGCATGACCGGTCGTCGGCCTCACGCGCGCCGACGATCGCCACCCCGCGCGGCGGCAGCGGGCCTCGCACCGCCAAGAACGCCGGCGGATCGAGCAAGTCCGCGAAGCCCGCCGGCCAGTCGGAATCGTCCGGCGTGACGAGCCGCGCACCGAGCGCTTCCAGCGTCGCGAGATCGGCATGCGCATCGCGCCGCGCCTCGGCGAGCCGCAACGCCGATTCCGCGGCCAGCCATACGCGCAGCGGCGCATGATCGTCCAGCGCGAGGGCGCGGAGCGGACGCAGCGGGACACCCAGCCGCCAGGCCGCGAGCAGCGGCAAATCGCGCCCCGGGTTCAGCTGCTTCCTCGGGTATTAGCGGCGCAGCGCAGCAGTGCGCGTCAGCGCGCGTTCGTCGCGAGGTTCAGCGTCGTGGAGGCGCCCGGCTTCAGCAGCGTGACGCGCGTCGACGGCGAGATGCGGGTGACTGCCGCCGCGAACGCGTCGCCGCACTGCGGCCCGAGGACCAGCGGGTTGTGCGCGTAGTGTACCGGAACCGCATGCGCCGCCCCGACCAGCTTGCACCTCAGCGCCGCGTCCTCGGGACCCATCGTGAACGCGCCGTTGCCGGACGAAACGACCGCGAGGTCCGGTTTGTAGCGGGTCCCGATCAGCGCCATGTCACCGAACACGTCCGTGTCGCCCGATGCGTACACGCGCGCGCCGCCGACGTCGATGATGAATCCGGCCGCCGGATAACCCGCCGCGGTCGAATGCACGGCGGGGACGAGCTCGATCTTGACGCCCTTGTAGCTCGCCGTTCCGCCCATGTTGATCCCGGCTCCGCCGTTGAGCACGAGCTGGGTGTTGTCGAGGTTCGCGGCCTTGAACTTTGGGACGAGCGCGACGCGCATCAGGTCGCTCTGACCGACCGTCTTCACGTCGATCCCGGCAGCCACCAGCGCGCCGAGCAGTTCGAAGTAGTCACCCATGTGATCCCCGTGATCGTGCGTCAGCGCGACGATCACGGCGCTGGGCGAGCGCGCTTTGATGTGTCTCGCGTACGCCGCGGCGCCCGCCAGCTCGACAGGCTTCTCGATGCCGAACGCCTTGAAGCCGGTGTTGTTCCAGATCCAGGCATCGACGAGCACGATCGTCTTGTCGTCGGGGGTGGCAAGTTCGTACACGCCGCCGCCGTACCAGCGCATCTTCAGCGCGGCACCTGGCCCCGCGGCACCGATCGCGTGCCCGACCGAACCGGCGGCGCCGGCCGTCGCGGATGCCTGCAGAAACTCACTGCGCGAGAACGCATCGTTCATGAGCTGCTCCTTCGGGACTACCAGGGGACGCGTACGCGACCGGCGCCGGAAGCCCTCGCTGACCCCGGGCGCTTCCGGAAGCGGACGCTCGCCACCTACCGCTGGATCAGCGCGAGACGGCAGCCCGCAGTGCGCTGCGCAGCTTGACGCCCAGAGGGACGTGCGCGCGGCGGCGGAACACGTCGTAGCCGTTGCGTTCGATGCGGTCGAGGATGCCGCGGTAGAGCGAAAGCGCGAGACGAACCGTGTAGCGCGATTCCGGCGCCAGCAGGATGATGCCGGGCTCGGCTTCGCGGTACAGAGCGCGCACGCGTTCGATCTCGAAGCGCATCAGCGTGACGAAGCGCTCGTCGACGGCACCGGCGAGAATCGCCGCTTCATCGCACCCGAAACGGCGCAGGTCTTCCGCCGGCAGGTAGATCCGGCCCATCCGCGCGTCTTCGCCGACGTCGCGCAGGATGTTCGTCATCTGCATGGCGCGGCCGAGCGCGATGCCGTACCCGGTCGCCTCGGGTACGATCGTCCCCAGGATCGGCATGACCAGCACGCCGACGGTCGACGCGACGAGATAACAGTAGTCGCACAGCGCGCCGTACGTCGCGTACCGGTCGACGGTGACGTCCAAGCGCGCCCCGCGCAGCAAATCGAGCGCGGGCTCGATCGGAATCGAAAACCGCCGCGCCGCATCGCCGAACGCCGTGAAGATGGGATCGTCCGCAACGCCGCGGTAGGCGTCGACGAGCCGCCGCTCCCAGGCGTCGAGCGCGTCGAGCCGCTCCTGGGCCGGCGTCGTGCGGTCGACGATATCGTCGGCGGTGCGGCAGAACGCGTAGACCGCCCACACCGCGAGCTTGCGTTGCCGGCTCAGGAACAGCGAGCTCAGATAGAACGTCGTGCTGTGCCGCTTGACGATGTCGCGGCAGGCGAGATAGCACTGCCCGAGCGGCGGCGCGGCATCGCTCGCGCAAACCGCGAACGGCAGCGGCGCGCCGCGTTCAGACGCCAGCACGGCTTTGCCCCAGGACCGCGTCGACGGCGCTCCGCGCGCTGCGCACCGCGCCCTCGATGCTGGCCGGGAACTTCGTGTTCACGTAGCACCCGGCGAGGAACAAGTTGCGCACCGGCGTGCGCGTCGTCGGACGCAGCCGCTCCGCGCCGGGACTCGCGCGATACACGCTTTTGGGAACGCGCACGAGCTTCGCCCGCACGAGATGCTCGCGTGTTGCGAGCGGATAGAGTTTTCCGAGATCGTCCATCACGCGGCCGATCACCGCCTCGTCATCCTGCGCGATAAGCTCGTCGGCCGGCGCGACGCACGCCTCGATGAACGACTTGTTCGGCCACGCATAGCCGGGCGACGCCTGGCCGAGGTCGGCATGCACGCTGAGCACCGTTCCGGGCGAGAACATCAGGTTGGTGAACGGCGATACCGGCCGGTCGAACCACAGGTGCGCGTTGATGACGGGCGAGCTCTCGAGCTTCGCGATCCCGTGCACCAGCGGATCGCGCAACATCTCGGCCGGCAGGATCTTCTTCGCGTCGTGCACCGGCGTCGCGAGGATCACGTTCTCGGCCTCGAACACCCGGCCGTCGCGCGTGCGCGCGCCGGTGCAGCGGTCGCCGCTGAAGAGCAGCTCCGCGACCGCGGCGGCCGCTTCGATCTGCTGGCCGCGCCCGCGCACGTGGTCGGCCAGCGGATCGACGAAGCGCGGCCCCGGCGGCCCGTCGAGAAACCCGGCTCGGCTTGCGTTGCGGTCCGAGGCGAAGTACGCCATCACGCGCAGCATCGCCTCGGCCGAGATCGCTTCGACGCTGGTGAAGTTCAGGGCGAGCGCCAGCGGCGCGAAGAACGTCTGGAGCATGTGCTCCGACATCCCGCGCCGGCGGTGCCACTGCGCGTACGTGATCTCGTCCTGTCTCTGCGCATACGCGTGGTCGCGCAGCAACACCGGCAGCGTCCCTTTCGCGAAGAGCAGCTTCTCCCAGGTGTTGAACACGTATCTCGCGTTGAGCACCGCGCCGATGCCGTTGAACGGAGAGGGCGCGTCGATGAAGCGGAACTCCTCGTAGACGGCTCGCCCGTTCCAGCGCGGCGAGAAGTTCGGCGGCATCGCCCACGTCAGCGCGTGCGGCTGCCACAGCACGTGGTGCGCGATCCCGATCTCCGCAAGCAGCGCCTGGAGCGCGGTGTAGCCGCCGAAGAACGCGTGCAGTCCGCTCTCGAGGATGTCGCCGTCGCGGTCCCGCCACGACGACAGCTTCCCGCCGAGGACGGAGCGCTTCTCCAGGACGATCGCGGTACGGCCTGCGTCCGCCAGGAACTGTGCGGCCGCAAGACCCGCGGGGCCGGCTCCGACGATCAGCGTGTCAACCATCGCTCCATCACACGTGTCCAGAGTATGCGTCGTTACCGATCGCGACGGGATGCGTCCGTCCGCTCCCGAACTGGAGACTTTTCGCCCGCCCTCGTACACCGGTATCTCCGACAAAGGTTGTAGCTCCCGCTTCATGCCAGCGCACATCGAGATCGCCCCCCAGACCAACATCAGCGCCCTCGTGGCAGAATTGCCGATTGCCGAAGAGGTCCTGGGCGAGTTCGGCCTGCACTGCGCGGGCTGCGGCGTCAACAAATACGAGACGATCGAACAGGGCGCCAAGGCGCACGGGCTGCGGGTCGAGCCGATCGTCGCGGCGCTCGTCCAAGCGCGCCTCTCCGGCCGCGTCCCGACGGTCATGAACGAAGACCGCACGCCACAGCGTCGCGCCCCGGGCGAGTTCAACCGCCGCGCGCGCTTCACGTACGTGATCCCGGTGATGTCGGGCAAGGGTGGGGTCGGCAAGTCGCTGACGACGGCGCTCTTCGCCATCGGGCTGCGCCGCGCCGGGATGAAGGTCGGAATCCTCGACGCCGACATCACGGGGCCGTCGATCCCTCGCCTGTTCGGCCTGACCACGCCGCTGGGGCTCGAGTCGGACCCGAGCACCCCGGCCGGCCAGCAGCCCAAACCCCTGATGGTGCCCGCGAAGTCGCGCTCGGCGATCGAAATCGTCAGCTCGAACCTGCTCACCGACAAGGAAGACACGGCGATGATCTGGCGCGGGCCGATCCTCTCCGGCGTCATCCGGCAGTTCTACGAACAGGCGCTCTGGAGCGACCTCGACTATCTGCTGATCGACCTGCCGCCGGGTACCTCCGACGCGCCGCTCACGGTCCTGCAATCGCTCGCGGTCGACGGGATCGTGCTCGTCACGATGCCGCAGCGCCTGGCGACGATGATCGTGCGCAAAGCCGCGAACCTCGTGCACCAGCTGAAGAAACCGATCGTCGGCGTGGTCGAGAACATGTCGTACTTCGTCGCACCGGATACCGGCAAGCGCTACGACGTGTTCGGCCCGTCGTACGCCGATCAGGTCGCCGAACTCGCCGGCGCACCGCTCTTCGCGCGGATGCCGATCGACCCGAACCTGGTCGCACTCGCCGACACCGGCCGGGTCGAAGAGATCGACGATCCGATCGTCGACGTTCTCGCGCAGCAGTTGATCGCGGCGATGGCAGCACGTCCTGCCAAGCCGAAGGAGATGATCTCGATCATCTAGTCACGCGACGCGCACGCCGTCGCTCCACGTTTGGGTCACCGCGATCCGGTCGAACGAGCGGGCGGCGATCGGATCGCCGTCGAGCACGACGAAATCGGCGGCGCAGCCCGGCGTCAGGTGTCCGGTCCACGTCTCGGCGTGTCCGAAGCGCGCCGCGTCGTACGTGTACATCAGGAGCGCATCCTCGACGCTCAGCCGCTCGTCGGGCATATGATGGCCCACGGCGGCGCGCATCCCGTCGAGCGGCGCGAGCGTGCAGACCGGGCTGTCGTCGCCGCCGACCAGCGTCGCGCCGGCGCGCTTGGCCGACCCCAGCGCGTTCATCGTGCGCGCGCGCGGCGCGCCTAGGCGCAGGTCGTACATCGCGCCCGGGTGTCCCCAATACGCGTCGAACTGCGGCTGCATCGAGAGGAAGATCCCCAGCCGCGCGCAGCGAGCGATCTGCGCGGGCGTCGCGATCTCGAAGTGCTCGATGAAGTGGCGATTGCGCGGCGAGGGCCGGCCGCCGAGCACCTTCTCCCAGGTCGCGACGCACTGCTCGATAGCGCGATCGCCGATCGCGTGCACGCCGGCACTGATGCCGAGCTCTTCCGCCGCCGAAAAATACGCCTCGACCTCGGCGTCGCCGTGCATCAGCGTCCCGCACCCCTCGCGATCGTGGTACGGTTCCGAGACCGCCGCGGTGCCGCTGCCGATCGAACCGTCGAGGAAGACGTCGCCGCCGACGTACGGCAAGCCGAGCGCCTTCGCCAGCGCCGGATCACGTTCGCAGATCTTCGGATGCCATTTCGCCGGACCGGACTCGCGCATCATCGCGATCTCGTGTGCGTACCGCTCGCGCGTCTCGAAGCCGACCAGCTGCACGTGCAGGTGCAACGCGCCCGCCCGCAACGCGAGGGCGGCCGCGCGCCGCTCGGCGGCACGCTTCTCCGACTCGGGCAGGGCTGCAAGCACCACGGCCTGCGCCCGCCAATTGGCGTCGAGGAAGAGCCGGCCCGTCGGGGCTCCGGCTGCGTCGCGCTCGATTCCCGGCACGTCCGGCGCGAGATCGGCGAAGGCCATCGCCTTGCGGTTCACCACGCACGAATGGCCGTCGACCCGCACCGCCATCGCGATCGCGTCGGGAAAGTTCGCCTCCAGCGGGCCCGCCGCAGCGCTCCTCCCGTCGGTCCAATTGGACTCGTCGTAGTTCCCCGCCAGCACGAATGCCGCTCGAGGGAGGGCGGCGACGCGCCGCGCGTACTCGGCCGCACCGCGCACACCGGCGAAGTCGCGCTCGCCCAGGAACAATCCGGTGTCGGTCAAGTGGACGTGGCAGTCGGCGAAGGCGGGATAGAGCGCCCGGCCGCCGAGGTCGATCCGCGGCACCCCGGCTCCCGCATCCTCCGCCCGCTGGGAAACGATTCGTCCGTCGTCGACGAGGAAACCGTCGAACCTTTGCCAGCATTCGTTCGACGGATCGTACGAATAACAAGGCCCCCCGGACACGGCGAACGTCGTCACGTTGGGGACGTTCTCCCATGCCCCGTCGCCCCACTCTCGTCGAGTGGAGCAGCCGGGAACATCCCTGGTGCGCCGGGTACACGAGCGGGGTGAACGACGGAAAGGCGCTCCGCGCAGGTCTCCTCGGCGCTGCAGCCGGTCTCGCACTCGGCTATGCCGCCACGCGGATGGCGCAGGCCGTGCGCGACCGCGTGCGGCCCTACACCATGCTCACCGATCGCGATCCACGACGGTACGCCGCAGCGCGCCGCGCGCTCGCGCTGACGGGCATCGCCCGGGGCCTTACCGATCTAGCGGTGATCGCGTTCGTCGTCGCCGACCCGCTCGAGCGCGCACTGCAGCCGCTGCCGCGACCGCTGCGTGCTCCGGCATTCGCGCTGGCGCTCTTCGCGCTCGACGGCATTCGCGAGTTCGGAACAGCATACGTCGAAGAACACGTCATCGAACGCGTCTACGGAACGTCGAATCAAACGGCGGGCGCGTGGCTCGCCGACAAACGGAAGGCCGCCGCGCTCGGAGGCGGCGTCACCGTCGTCCTGGTCACGCTCGCCGACGCCGTCGTTCGGATCGCGCCGCGGCGCTGGCCATGGATCGCGATCGCCGCGTTGCCGCCGCTGCTGGCGTTCGCGACCGTCATCGTCCCGACGTTCGTGATGCCGCTCTTCAACCGGTACGAGCCGGTGCGCGGTGACCTCGAGGCGCAGATCAGAGCGCTCGCCGCTCGCTACGGCGTCGGCGACGCGGCGATCCTGCGCTTCGACATGAGCCGCCAAACGAACAAAGCGAACGCGTTCGTCACCGGCGTCCTCGGAACGGAGCGCATCGCGCTCGGCGACACGCTTATCGAGGCCTTCGCGGCCGACGAGACACTCTTCGTCGTCGCCCACGAGCTCGGCCACTACGTGCGCCGCGATCCGTGGCTCGGGATCGCACTGACGACCATCTCGCTCGGCGCGACGATCCTCGTCGCGGGAACGTTCGTGCGCCGCACCACGGGACGCGGGCTCGACTCACCGGCGCAAGGTGCGCGCTTCATCTTCTCCGCGACGCTGGTCCAGCTCGCGCTCGCGCCTGCGTCGAATTTCGCGTCGCGCGCAATGGAGTCGCGCGCCGATCGCTTCGCCCTCACGGCGACCGGCGACGCCGCCGCCGGAGTACGCGCCTTCCGCCGCCTGGGCGAACAGAACCTCGCCGAGTTCGAACCCCCGCGCTGGGCCGAGCTCCTGCTCGCCTCGCACCCCTCGCTCGCCTCGCGCATCCGCGCCCTCGAACACCGAACCTGACGCCTCGCCCGTCATTCCGAGCTTGTCGAGGAACCCCATGTAGCATCCGCGGTGCAGGCTTGTCAAGACCTAGTCCCACTCGAGTTCTTCGAACTCGTCGGCTGGGCGCGTGTGGGCGTCGAGCCACAGGACGAATGGGGCGGTGGCGCGGATCGCGTCGCGAAAGACGGCGAACGCTCCGCGCCGCTGCAGCTCTTCGTCCGGCACGTCGCGCCGGACCAAGTAGTTCCGCGCACGAATCAGCTCCAGCCGCGGGTGCGCCTTGGAAAACCCGCGCGGCGTCACGCGCAGCGGCTCCGTGTCGAGCGGAAGGTACGCGCGCATCGCCTTCGCCTTCAAAAGCCGATCGAACGCACGCGCGTCGACCCCGTCGTCGGCGAACGCCGTGCGCAGGGCGTGAAGCGCGGGCTTGACCGGCACGTAGATCCCGGCCGAGACGTGCGTGTCACCCGGCGCGACGTGGAAGTAGTACCCGGCGAACGCGCCGTTCTTGCCGCCCGGCGACAGCCACGCGGAGAGCCACGGTTTGTAGGGAGCCTTGCCCGTATGGAAGCGCGTATCGTTCGCCAGGCGAAAGAGGCACGCGCGCGGATCGACGTGCGCGAGCCGGCCGTCGACCTTGCTGCCGTCGAGCAGCAGCATCGTCACCAGGTCTTCCCAGGCGTGCCGCACGTGGCCGTCCCAGTCCGCCCGATGCGCGTGAAACCAGGCGCGCTCGTTGTTGCGCTTGAGTCCGTGCAGGAAGCGGAAGGTTCGGGACAGATCGAGCGGATCCTCAGAGCGACGTGACGGCATCCAGCATCCTTTGTGCGATCGCGTCCCACGTCCGCGCCCGAGCGTGCTTGACGCCGCGCGCGACGCGCTCGGGTTCGGCATGCAATGCCTGCCGCACAGCGGCCGCGAACGCCGCGCCGCCGTCGGCGACGTACACGGTATCCGCGAACTCCGCGACGACGTCCGCGATGCCGGTCGAGACGACAGGCTTGCCGGCAGCGAAGTATTCCAACGTCTTGGTCGGCGAGATGAATTCGGTCGCGCGGTTGCGCGCGAACGGCATCAGCGCCACGTCGACGCCGGCCAGCCATGACGGCAGCGCGTCGTACGGAACGGCGCCCGTAAGGTGCACGTTCGGACGGCGCGGAAGGCGCGCCGGATCGAGTTTGGAGAGCGGCCCGATGAGCACGACGTGGCCGCCGGGAAACGCATCCGCGACCGCTTCTATCAGCGCGACGTCGATCCGCTCGTCGACGACGCCGACGTAGCCGAAGACCGGCCCGCGCAGGCCGGCGGGCAAGGGATGCGGCGCGACGTCGGCCGCGAAGCGCTCGAATTCGACGCCGCTGGGCTCGCAACGCACCTTCGTACCGAGCGCGGCGCGCTTGGCGTAAAGCGACCGTCCGCCGGCGAACACCAGATCGGCCCGTTCGAGGACGGCGCGATCGTTCGCCGCCATCCCGTCCGGCGCGAAATCGAACTGCGCGAGCTCGTCCATCACGTCGTACACGAGCGGCGCGGCCTCGAACGCATCGGCGAGCGCGTGCATCATCGGCGTGTAGAGCCACACCCCCAGCGGTCGCGTACCGGCCAGACCGCGCGCTGTGGCGATTGCGGCATCGTCGACCAGCGGCAAAGACCAGCCGCGCCGGCGCAACGGCCGCACGACGGTGACACCATGATCGCGAAAGACGACGTCGCGATCCTCGTGCGCCGCAAACGGCTCCTCGACGACGATCACCGGAACGTGCCGCGCGATCCGGCTCAAGAGCTGATGTGGCCGCTGCCAAACCCCGTCCCAACGCAGGTGCAATCCCGCCACGAAGGCGCGGGGGAGCACGCTACGTCCTGGTCGTCGAAAGCGGGCCGCGAAGGTGCTCGCCCCACATCGCCGGCAGCGTGCGGGTGCCGTGACCTCGGCTGTCCGCCGTGATCGGGAGCAGCGGCGCGGTGATCTTGCCGAGATCCGCTGGCGGATCGTAGTCACGCGAGGCCTCGAACTGGTAGATCATGTCGTTCGCGTCGAGGTCCTGCGCGACCGGCGTGACCGTGTCCGCGTGGAACAACTCGCCCCTGGAGCGGGCATACACACGGTTCCGAGCAGCGCCGCGATAAGGAGCGTGCGAACGAACACCGCGTCCTCTACGCGATCCGGCCTTGGGTGCCCCGCTAGGACGCTTTGCCGATCGACCGGATCGCGGCCGCCAAGTCCTCGCGTAAGAGCGCGCCGTCGAGGTGCAGCGCGCCGTCGATCTCGCGGATCGTGACGGAGACGCGGCGTTCGCTGCGGCCGCGCGCGTCGTCGCAGAGAACGTGCGCCCGCGCGCGCACCGAATACGCACCGGTATCCGTCTCGTCGTCGTCCGGCTCCGCATGATCGCAGCGCACCTCGATCGAGACCTCGGCCTCGTACGCCGGCTCCCGTTTGCGCGCGACGATCGTCACCGCGCCCATCTCCGAGAGCAGGTGCTTCGTGACCGGAACGATCTCGACGGCCGCATCCGTGTCGAAGAACGGGATCGCCATCGCTTCAACCAATTGGCCGCGCAACCGCTCGAGTACGACGCCGAGGGCGGGCGCGTGAGGGGTCCGGTGATGCGAAACGTCGTCTGTGCGCTCGTCCCCTCGACGGGGCGCATCTTCGAGCGCGCGGCTAAGTGGATCTTTCATGGTGACACCTCATTCGCCCCTATTCCCGGTGGGGCAAAAGTCTATCGCGACCGCGGTTGCGTTGTGGAGCGTACGAGATGATCGCCTTCCGGAATGCCGCGCGTGCGGCGGAGGTGCATCTCGCCCGGCGGGATGAAGCGATCGGTCCGATCCCACCAGCCCTCGACATCGACGCCGCTGATGCGGCCGGTGCGAGCAAGCTCGGAAACGGCTTGCGCCAGCAGGGTGCGTTCCGGAATCCCGTTTGCGCCGGCAAACGTGAAGATGCCGTCCTCGGTGATGCCGGCGTCCTCACGCAAGAGCGAATGCCAATCCGTCATGCCGAACGCGGCCCACACGCCGATCGCGCGCAGATCGACCGACGCGTCGCGCAGCGCACGGACGTCGTCGACGTGCTGCGCCAGCCAGCGTACGCGTTCGCCGGGCGTGCCGTGAACGTGGACTTCACCGAGCGCCAGCGGCAGACCCAGCCGTCCCGCTGCGTGCCAAAGCAAGGGCGCCGCGCGCGGCGGCTCCTCCCCTGCGACGTATACTGCGGGCACGTCACCGACGGTGCCGTCGGCGGCGCTGAAGAGATAGCGCTCGGAGTGCGGATAATGATTGAACGCGACGAGGTCCGGCGGCGTCGCGCCGGCCCGCAGTGCGGCGAGTTCCGCCGGGAGCACTCCGCACCGGTCGATCAGAAACGACGCGAGAGGATGCGCCGCGTCGACCCGCCCGGCGACGAGCTCGATCGAGACGTACATCCGCTCGCGCAGGAAGTCGACGTAGCCGCGCACCGCGTGGTCGCCGGCGCTGAAGCGCTGGAGGTCTTCGGTCAGCACGAATTCGGCGTTCGAGACGACGCCGCGGATGCGCGCCATCGCTTCTTGCTGCGCCAGCGTTTGGTGGACGAGCGCGCGGCCGAACGCGTGATCGTCGTGCAGGTTCGGGAACCAGACGCCGTACAACGTCGAGAATCGTGCCGTCGTCAACGGTTCGTTGATCGGCGTCCAGCGCCGCACCCACGGAAACGCGCGCGCGACCGTCTCGGCATAGTCGGCGAAGAGCGCGGGAAATGCCGGGTCGAGCAGGTCCGTGTAGCGCGGGCCGCTGCCGTGATGGAGCAGCGTGACGATCGGTTCGACGCCGGCGTTGGCGAGCGCGCGCAGCCGGCTGCCGGCCGCGCCCAGATCGACGTCGAGCGGATCGTTCGGCGCCGCTCGTTCCCAAAGCACCGGCGTGCGCGATGCGTCGACGCCGAGCGAGGCCAGCAGCCCGACGTCGCTGTCACGCCGGCCGTGCCCCGTCAACGCGAGCTGATCGACGTATCGCTCGGCATCCACGCGCGCCACCGTAGCCTCCGGCGACGCCCAGACTTCGAAATCACGCACGCGGCGGGCAGGGCTCAGACGGCGACGACCGGCGACGGCTGCGTGCCGAGCCAGCCGGCAAGATCGGTCTTGCCGTCGACGTGCGTGCCGTCGCGCAGCTCGCGGCGAAACTCGCCGAACAAGCCGAACGCCTCGGCGAACGCGTCGTGTTTGTGGATCGACTCGTAGTTGAGCTGCGTCGCTCCGACGTACGTCGTGTCGGGAAAATCTCCGTACACATCGAGCACGCGGGCGAGGATCCCTCGCACGACGTCTTCGACGAACTTCGGGTTGTGGTGCGCTTTGTTGACGATGAAGAACTCGTCGGGCCGCTTGAGCAGGTCGTACGTCTCGCTCGACATCGACGACTCGACGATCTCGACCAGGTCCTCGGCTCGGATCTCGTCGGCGAAGGGCGCTTCCGCGCCGATGAACACGCTGCCCCGGCCGCGCTGGTTGTGGGTTGCGACCGGCAGCGCGTCGAGCGCGCGGCCCGCATCGGCTTCCGAGAACCCGGCCTCGATCAGCTCGCGCAGTGAATGCTCGCGCACCATCTGCTGCGCGCACGGGCAGGCGGTCATCCCCTCCGCCTCGACCCCGACGATGCGGCGCGTGCCCTGCGCATCGGCGTGCGCGATACCGATCAGCGTGTACGTCTCTTCCGTGCGCTTCCCGCTCACCGGCGTCCAGCGTTCCAGACCGAACTCGGCACGCAGCCGCACGTCGGCGCGCAACGCGCCTTGCGAATGGACGATCTCACGCGCGATCTGCTCGGTGAGGTCCTCGATACGGGCCGGCTTTTCAGGACGCGCCAGCACGTCGAGCGTCGCCGCTTCGAGCAGCTCCGAAAACCGCGACATGTGCACGCCGGCTTTGTCCGGCGCAAGGTCGGCGACCATCGTGAAGTCGCCGTGGAAGAGCCGCTCTTGGCCGCCGACGTTGAGCCGAATGATGTGCTTGACCGAGGAGACGCCGACCCGGTTCAGCGAGAGCCGCACCTCCGGGGCTTCTTCCTGACGGTTGGCGACGAAGTGGACGGCCCGCGTTTTGCGCGTGATCCAACTCGCGTCGACCGCGGCGGCGAGTTCCCCGATCGTCCTGCCGCTGCGCGGGTCGACGACGCCCGCGGCGATTTCGGCCAGCGGGATCAGGTTGAACGGCCGCGACGCCAGATACGGATGCGGGACGGCGAAGCGGCCGAAGTCGCCGATGAGATCGTCGATCAGCAGAATGTCGATGTCGATCGGCCGCGCGTCGAGCGGGGTACGCGTCTGTCGTCCGATCCCTGTCTCGACGCCGCGGATGAAGGCCTCGAACGCGACCGGATCGAGCGCGGTCGTCAGCCGCGCCGCGGCGTTGAGGAATTTCGGGCCAGCGACGCCGGCGGCCGGAGCGGTTTCGTAGTAGGACGATACCGCCTCGACCCGCGCCTCGCGACGCAGGCGCTGGAGGGCGCCGAGGATCATGCTCTGCCGGTCGCCGAGGTTCGACCCCAACCCGACATAGACGGTATGCATCGCGAACTTAGACCGCGCCGGTGCGATCGGAGTTTCCCGCTTGCGGCGTCCGCGGCATCCGCTCGGCGAAGGCCAGCTCTCCGCGCCGCCCTGGAGCGATCGCAGCCATCATTCGCGCCAACTGCACGGTTTCCGCGACGTCGTGAACCCGCAGGATGCGCGCGCCCGCCGCGATGCCGATCGCGGCGGTGGCGAGCGAGGGAACCAGCAGGTCCTCCGCCGGCCGATCGAAGACCCGACCGATGAAGCTCTTGCGCGAGCTGGCGAAGAGAATCGGATAGCCCAGCGCGCGCAGCTCGGCGAAGCGGTCGAGGATCTCGAGATCCGTCGCCGGTTCCTTACCGAACTCGAGGCCGGGATCGACCGCGATCGCCTCGCGAGCGACGCCCTGCGCGACGGCGCGCTCGGTACGCTCGTAGAGGAAGTCGACGATCTCCGCGAGCGCGTCCCGGTAGACGTAGGTTCCGGGTTCGCGGACGTTCAGTGTCCCCTTGAGGTGCATGACGACCAAGCCGGCACCATGGCGCGCGACGATCTCGGGCAGCGCGGGGTCGGAGAGTCCGCTGCAGTCGTTGATCAGATGGGCGCCGGCCCCAAGGGCGGCGTCGGCGACGGCGGCTTTGAACGTGTCGATGGAGATCGTGAGGTCGAGGTTCGCCGTGACGATCGCCTGCACGACGGGGACGACGCGACCGGATTCCTCGTCTGCGGCGATGCGCGGGTTCCAGTGCGCGTAGGATTGTCCGCCGACGTCGACCACCGCTGCACCGGCCCGCACGATCTCGCGCGCCTTCGCGACCGCCGCAGCGGTGCCGTCGACGCGTTCGTAAAACGAATCGGGCGTGATGTTGACGATCCCCATCACTCGAGCCTCGGCGTCGAGCGCGAGGACGCGATCGCGCGCGCGCAGGACCGCTGCCGGCGCGGCCGCACGATCGAACGCGCGCACGAGGCCCTCGAAGAACGCGCGCACGTCGCCCGAGGCCCACTCGATGCCGCGCTCGAGCGCAGCCCGGGACACGGCGATCAGCGTCGAGGGACCGGCTCCGACGACGACCGCACCGACGCGAATGAGGGCGGCCGACGCGGCCTCGGTGGGCGTGTCGTCGATCGCGAGGATGCGTGCGTCCGCCGCACGTGACAACGCGCGCGCGGCGCCCTCGCTCAGTACCGCGCCGTAGCGCGCACGCACGTCAGCCGCATCGATCGCTGCCAGAAAGCGGACGTTCACGATGCGTGGTTCGACCCGCCCGCCGGCTCACCCTGAACGCTTCAGGGTGAGCGCTGCGGACGGCGCGATTACGTGGGGACCGGGGTGGCAGTGGGCGTCGCGGTCGGGGTGGCCGTCGGTGTATGCGTCGGCGTCGCGGTCGGGGTGGCCGTCGGCGCATGGGTCGGTTCCGGCGATTCGGACGGTTCCGGCGAATGCGACGGTGAGGTCGTCGGCGCATGCGTCGGTTCCGGCGATTCGGACGGCTCCGGCGAATGCGACGGGCTCGGGTGCGGGGTTTCGAACGGCGTCACGACGCCGATGTGCACGACGGCGCTCGATCCGCGGTCGCCGAGAGCGACGATGACGCAGCGTCCCTGACCGACCGGCGTGATCGTCCAGGTCGGGCTGGCGCCGGTCGTGTTCACGATTCCCGTGCAGTCGCCGTGCAATTCGAAGCTTCCGGCGTAGCCGGTCTCTGAGAACGTTACCGGCACCGGCGTATCGGTGATCGCCGAGAACTGCACGTTCTTCGGCGTGGCAACTACCCCCGTGGGCTTGCCGCTCGGCGGCGCGTTGGTCGGAACCGTGCTCGGCACCGGCGTCGGCGACGCAGCGGTCGTCACGACTGCGATAACGGCGAACCAGTACGTTTGATTCGCCACGAAGGAGAGCGGCTGACCGTTCGACGCGAAGACGAATTGGGTGGCGGTCTTGCCGTTGACGGTCGCCGGCGTGACGGTCGCGGGACCTTCGAAGCCTTTTTGCCAGCCCGCCGCGGCGCGCAGCGGATCGTAGAACGCGAGCCAATAGGCCACGCCCTGCGTCAAGATCGTCCCCGGTACCGTGAACGTGAAGCCCGGCGCCTGCGGCAAGTTCAGGTCGGCCGAGAACTGCAGCTTCAGATACGCGAGCGAGTTGCTCTTCGTCTCGTCGCGCGTGGTGCGCCCGCGCACCACGCGGTTCGCCGAGAGCGCCGGCAGAGACGGGTCGACGGTCGACGTGTAGGTCACGGCGATCGTCGTGTCTGCGGAAACGGTCGCCGACGCCGGCAGCGCGGCGTTCGCCGATGCTCCCGTCGCGTCGGACGACAGCGCGACCGGAACGGTCACCGCACCGGGTGCCGCGCTCGGGATCGCGACCGCATTGCTCGACGAGAAGGCCGCCGAAGAGAAAGCCGTCGGGGTCGGGGTCGGGCCGAGTGGCAGCGGCCCAGGGGCGCTGGACGTGCCGCCGCCTCCCCCGCCGCACGCGGCGAGGAGCGCAATGGCAAAAGCAGCGCCGAAAGAAAGACGTCTCATGACTCCTTCATCGGCCGCCGGCGTAGCAAAGACGGCGTGCGCCCCGTCACCATGGTGTCACGACGACACGCGCCGTTCTCCGAACGCGCCGCCCCGAGGAGTGCCTTAGAGCAGAATTTTTCCGACGAATGCAAGCATTGCTGTGTTGAATTGGTGCGGCCGCTGCAGCGGTGCAAAATGGCTCACGCCGCCCAGAACGACCAATTCCGCGTTCGGGATACTCCGCGCAAGATATTCGGCGTGTTCGGGCCTGATGAATTCCTCATGCTCGCTTTGTACGATCGCGACGGGCACGCTGATCTGCGCCAAATCTTGCGCAGAATACTTGGATTGCGTGTTCATCATGAAGGTGACCGCTTCGACGAATGCCTTGAATTGGTCAGGCGTGGCAGATAGTTGGGCGTAATCCTTTGCGTGTCGGCCAAAACAGCGATCCAGTGTCTGAATGGGTTCGGTAATTTGATTGACGCCGCTCAGGTCCATGTTGGAGGCAAAGAAGAACACGCCGGAAACGCGCGTGGGAGCTTTCGCGGCGAGAATCAAAGCGATCGTCGCGCCGTCGCTCCAGCCCACGAAAGCCGCCTTTTCAAGGTCCAGCGTATCCATAACGGCGAGAACGTCGGAGGCCATCAACTCATACATAAATGGCCGGGTGTCGCGCGTGCTGCGGCCGTCGCCACGGCTATCGATCAAAACGGCACGATAGCCGCTCCCGACCAGCGCCGGAACTTGGTAACCCCAATTGCCACCGTGGCCCAAGCCGCCATGCAGCAGGATCACCGGCGAGCCGGAGCCGTACGTGGCGTACCAGATCCGAGCTCCCTCGTGTTCGACGTAGCCCTGGCCGTTCGCGGCCGGCAATGGTGCGGCACCGTCCGCTTCGAACTTCCCCAGGTCGTCGTCGTAAACTTCCATTACGGGCGCTTTTCAGAGTCGGCTTAGATCGTGCGGATGTTCTGCGCGTGCAGCACGCCGCGGACCCGGACCCGCAGGTCGACCAGATGCGCTCGCGTGCCCTCATCGGTCGCAGCCGCGACCGCCCGGTCGAGCCGGCCGTCCAGCTTGATGAGGTTGTAACGCGCGAGCGACTGCGTCTCGCGCGGCAAGTCGAGCTGATCGGCGATCCCACCGGGGAGTGCCGCGATCTGCATCTGCAAGTCGGCGAAGCGGCGCTGCAGTTCGCGATGCGGCGCGTCGATCGAGCGCCGCCCGAGATCGTCGTAGATCGCAGCGTTCGTCCAGGCGAACAGATCGGCGAGCGTCATCGTGTCGCCCGCTTTGCGGACTTTGAGCTCCTCGTCGCCGACGCGAGCGAGGTTCACCGGCGAGAACATCTCCCCGATCACGTCGTCCTGCAGCTCCGCGATCACTTCGCGGATCGGGAAATCGGTCCGGCCGATGCGGTTCGCGCCCCAGTGGAGCCCGTAGCGATTCGGGGCCGCGGCGTTGAGCAGTTCCGGCGAGAACTGGAAGGCGCGCGACGAGAGCACCCAGCGGTCGAGCAGGTCGAACGCGCGGCGCTGCTGCGCTCGCGGGATGGCGCTGAACGGCAGCGGTGCGCCCCGCTCGCTGCGGTGCGAGCGCGAGGTGTAGATACCGCCGACGTACTTCGCCGCGAGCAGGCTCCCGGTCAACTCGCTGTTGAGCAGCGTGATCAGTCCCGAGCGCAGATCCTGGAACGATCGCGTGTCGCCCGGATAGTGCGACGTGAGGTGCTTCGCGACGTCGTCGTCGATGCGGAATTGCTCGTCGACGTACGCGAGCGGATCGCGGGAGAGATCGAAGCGCTGAATCCGCGGATCGATCGAGTTCGACGTGGCGTCCTCATCGGTCCCGTACGCCAGGCCAGGCTCGGTCGAACGCGAGGCGATGCGCGAGAGCGCGACCGCTTCGTCGGACGAGCTATGGACGTTCGGGAAACTGCGATAGCCGTATTCGATCGCCCAGTCGTCGTACGGCCCGAGCTTGGTCGGAAAATAGTCCGCTTGCCGTTCGCCCGGAGCGGCGAGGTTCACCGGCGTGTAGTCCATCACGGAGCCCGTCGTGCCGTGCACGCGCGTGAACGCCGGGTCGTGCAGCTGCGCGAAGCTGAACGCGGTCGAACCCTGGAAGTTGTGCCGCAGGCCGAGCGTGTGCCCGACCTCGTGCATCACCGTGCTGTACAGCCACGCCTGCGCGTAGCGCTCGCGGGCGGCGCCGGTCGCGCGCGGGTTCGCGCGCAGCAGCTGAATCCCGAGCGCCGCCTGTGCGACGGAGTCCTCCTGCACGGAACACTCCTGCGAACCCTCCGCATCCGCGTCCGCGCCGTCCGCGCCGAGCGCGGACTCGGGCGCCGCGTAGGCGTTCGCTCGGCTGCGCTGCGCGGGCATCATGCGATCGACGTAGCCGCGCTTGATCGAGCGCAGCGATTCGCCGTCGATGACGACTTCCGAGCGAATGATCTGTCCCGTGTCCGGATCGCTGACGTGCGGGCTGTAGGCGCTGAAGTCCGGTTGATCCGAGGTGATCCAGCGGACCGTCGTGTAGCGCGCGTCGTCGGGATCCCAGCCCGGTTCGGTCGGCGGATCCTTCACCACGATCGCCTTGGGCCGGCCGATCTTCGCGAATGCGCTGTTCCACGCCAAGATGCCGCGCCGCACCGTGTCGCGGTACTCTGCCGGGATCTCGTCGGTCAGGTAAAACGTGATCGGGCCGTCCTCGAGGTTCCAGCGCTCGATGAACCGTTCGAACGGCGTCGTCGCGGCGTCGTTTCCGTACCGCTTGCGCGCGGTGATGAAATACCCGACCCGATCGTCGGCGAAGCGCGGGACGAAGCGCGGATCCCGTTCGGGGGGCGCGACGACGCTGTAGTGCACGACGATCGGGATACCGCGGCCGTCGGGGACGGTCGGCATCGCGTTCGCCGGACCGTTGAAGGCCAGGTTGACGCTGATCTCATCGTTGCGCGGAAAGCCTTTGGTCACACCGTAGTACGACTTGGTCGAATCGACCGCGAACGACGGTCGCGCGCCCAGGAGCAGCAGCCCCGGCAGCGACGGCGGCGCGGAACCGCGGCCCAAGTCGGCGCCGATTCCCTCGAAGTCGGTCAAGAACAGCGACGGCGAGACGACGGTATGCTTCTTGTCGCTGTCCTCGGCTACGATCGGCGTCGAGAGAATCACCGAATCGGCGACGCTGATCGCCAGCGAATTCGCCGCAGAGGAGCCTTTGTCGGCGACGTATCGCGTGTTCGGCGTGATCCACAAGACCCGCTTGCCGACCCGCTTGAACGTCACTTGGAACGGATCGTATACTCGCCCGGCGAACGCGCCGCTGCCGACGCCGCGCTCGATCGACGGCAGGATGATGTAGGTATGGTCGAAGTTCTCCGGCTTCAGATCGAAGTAGAGGTCGTCGTCCTTGCGCACCAGGTCGATGACGCCGGCTTGGTGTTTCGCGCCCTTCACGAACGTCGCGTAGGACTGCGTGGGAACGGGGCCGCCGACGGTGAGCCGCTGCAGCATCGCTGCTGCCGGCGACAAGCTGACGGCCGGCCGCGGGGAGCCGGGCGCAGTCGAGGGCTCCGATCCGGGAGTGCCGAGCGTCGCGGCCGGCGCGGGCGTCGTGCTGGGCAGCGCCTTCGGGGCAGCCATCGGTGGACTCGGCGGCGATTGCGCCACGGCGAGCGAGGCGGTGCCGAGCAGTATGGCGAGAAAAGCGACGGACGTGCGCCGGATCATCTTTGCTCGTTCGTGAGGAAGGCCGAGGCGCCCGCTATCCTCGCCCACCTCGGGCAGCCGTGCCTCGGCGACGCGAGCTTCGCGCGCTGGGTGGCGCCTATGCGGCGCGCGACGTGGCGCTTTCGCGGCAGTCCACGAAACGTTACGCTGGGTTCCGTGCCCGACTCCGCATACGACCTCGTCGAACTCCGCCGCTATGCCATGCGGCCCGGCTGCCGCGACACGCTGATCGCGCTGTTCGAGCGCGCGTTCATCGAAACGCAAGAAGCAGCCGGCATGGTGCCGGTGGGCCACTACCGCGATCTCGACGATCCCGATAGCTACGTGTGGTTCCGCGGGTTCCCGCAGCGCGCAGGACGGCACGACGCGCTGGAGGCGTTTTACACGTCACCGACCTGGCTCGAACATCGGAACGACGCGAACGCGACGCTGCTCGACTCCGACAACGTCCTGCTGTTGCGTGCTGCACGAGCCGGGAGCGGCTTCGATCTCGAGGGATTGGTCCGGCCGGCCGTCACGGAGTCTGCGGCGGAATCTTTCGTCGTGGTCTTCCTCTTCATGCTCGACGGTCCGCCCGGTGAGGGATTCGTCTCAGCGTTCGAACACGACGTCGTATCCGTCGTCCGCGACCACGCGCGCCGCGTTGCCGCTTTCGTAACGGACGAGTACGCCAACGACTATCCGCGCCTCCCCGTACGCGAAGGGGAATGGGCGGCCGTCGTCCTCGGTATCGCCGCGGACGCGGACGCGCTCGCCGCATGCGTGGGCGCATTCGAGGACGCGGGACTCCGGCCCGAACTGCAGCGGCACGTCAAGAGCCGCGAAACGCTGCGGCTCGCTCCGGCGTCGCGCTCGCTCTTCCGGTAGCAGTTCGGCGGAACGTCAGTTCGAACAAACGAGCATCGGCAACGTGTTGCTCGCGACGACGGCGTGCACTTCGAACGACCAGGCGACCAGACCAACGAACGTCGCAGCGGCCAACGTCGTCCATGGGCTCACCACGCGGCGAGCGACACCCTGCTCGAGCAACGCGCACGGGATCAGGACGATCGCGGCAGCGACGATCGCAAAACATCAGCCCCCAGTCGTAGAGGCCTATTGGTGCGGCGGTCAAGGCGCGTACCGGGAACACCAGCACGTCGTGACCGGACGTGAACAGCGGACGCAAGGCGCCGGGGGAACACGCCGGGCTCCGGCTCAGGGCATCGGGAGCAAGCGCCCGCAACGCAAGCCCAGACCCGGCACACCACGCGAACGCAAGGGCGCCAACCACAAACCAATAGCGCGCCGTCGCCAGCGCCCGCCACCGCATCACCTCGGATAACACGGGTGCCTCACTTTCCGCGCGACCAATGCTGCGCGTTAGCCGTTTGCGTGACGAGCGTCGGTGCGAATCCTTGGAGGTCCGTACGGAGCGCGGAGATCGCCACTGGTGAGGCGAGAAACGCGATCGGGACGTCGCGCAGCAGCAGCGCTTGGATGCGCGCATAGGCGGCGCGGCGAACCGGCTCGTCGTAGTTGGTGAGCGCGTCGTGCTGCGCGGCGTCCATCGCGGGGCTGCAGTAGAACGAATGGTTGTATCCGGCCGGCGGCCGCTGATCGCACAGAAACTGCCCACTGTCGTCCGGATCCATCCCCGCATACCAACCGTACAACGCGAGGTCGTAGCGTCCGCGGGTGAGGATGCCGCCCTGGCTCGGCGGCGCGTCGTAGACGTTGCCGAAGTACGGGTGGATCGAGACGTCGATCCCGAGCGGCCGCAGTTCGCTTTGCAGCTGCACCGCTTCGGCACGATACGTCTGCGACGTCGCGATGATGGCGAGAACGAGCGCAAGACGCCGCGAAGGGCCGTATCCGGCCGCCGCGGTCAGACGCTGCGCCGCGGCCGGGTCGTGCAGAATCGGCGTCAGCTTGCGATCCGTCGCCCACAGCGCGGGCGGGAGATCGGCGATCGCCGGCGCGTAGTAGCCGTGGGTGACGTTGGTGCGAAACGCTGCCGCATCCGCCGCCTCGGCGACGGCACGGCGCAGGCGCACGTCGGTCATCGGCCCGCGCCCGTTGTTCATCATGATCCCGAAGTAGGCGTTGAGCGGCGCGCTCGAAATGCGGATGCCTTCGATCGAGGACGCGTTCGCCGCCGCGTTAGCTGAGAGTCCGATCACGCCGTCGAGGTCACCCGAGCGCAGCGCGACGAGCTGGCTGTTCTCGTCGGGCATGAAGCGCACGGCGATGCGCGGGATCGCCGGCTTTCCGCCCCAGTACGCACCGTTGGCCGCGAGTTCGAGGCGGTCGCCGCGCGTCCAGCGCACGACCCTGTACGGACCGGTGCCGATCGGCGCGCTCGCGAGCGGCGATCGCGAGAGCGCTCCGTGCAGCAGATGCGCCGGCGCGAGATAGTACGGCGCGTCGCTCTCGGCGAAGACCGTGCCGACGAACGGCGCGAACGGACGCTTCAGCACGAAGCGCACCGTATACGCGTCTGGCGTCTCGACGCGCGCGACGACGTCGTAGCCGTGGCGCGTCTGCACTGGATTCTTCGGATCCATCACCGCACCGAACGACGCGGCGACGTCGGCGCTGGTGAACCGCGCCCCGTCGTGCCACACGACGCCGCGCCGCAGGCGGTACGTGATGCGCAAGCCGTCGGCGCTGATCCCGCCGTTGTAGCGGCTCGGCACGGCGAGGGCGAGCGCGGGAACCGGCCGTCCCGCCGCGTCGCACGCGATCAGCGGATCGGCGATCAGCCGCAGCAGTTCGTTCTCGGTGATCGACTGCGCGAGCAGCGTCACGAGGCTGTGCGGTTCTTGCGCGACCGCCAGCCGCAATTCGTCCGGATGCGAACGCGCGGGTGATCCGCAGCCGCCCAGGAGCGCGGCGGCCAGCGAGAGCGCCGCGAAAGCGCGCCGCGGCATCCGGGTTAGTCGGATTCGCCGTAGAGCGGACGCACGTCGCGTTCGCCGCGGTGCAGGTAGTCGACGCCGTTCATCCAGTCGGGACGCGGCGCGTCCTTGAGCCAGTGATCGAACCACTCGTCGAGATGGACGGTCCAGAACTTCTGGTTCTCGCGTTGGCGCAGGCCGTGTTCTTCGCCGTCGAAAGCGAAGAGATACGCTTCCTTGCCGAGCCGCCGCATCGCGGTGATGAACTCGATGCCCTGGAACTGCGGCACCGCGCCGTCGAGATCGTTGTGAACGGTCAGGTACGGCGTCGTGACGTTCTTGATGCCGAACAGCCCCGAGTTCTCCAGGTAGAGGTCCGGACGGTCCCACGGCGTCGCCCCGATGCGCGACTGCGTGCGCTCGTACTGCGACTCACGCACGACCCCGCTCTCGAGCCGGATCCCGGAATACGCGCTGAACATGTCGTCGACCGCGGCGCCCGCTTCGACGGCGCGGAAGCGGTGGGTCTTGGTGATCATGTAGTTGATCTGGTACGCCGCCCACGAATGTCCCGCGATCCCGACCCGCTGCGGATCGACGTAACCCGTCGTCAGCGCCGCGTCCACCGCAGCGTTGATGCAGTTGAGCGCGCTCGCACCGGGATGCCCGGCACGATAGCGGACGTCGGGCAGCACGACGACGTAGCCGTTGGAGACGTAGCGCGACATGTTCGGACTCGTCCCGGGCGCGGGCGAGTAGAACTGGTGAAACGTGCTGCTGTACGTCTCGTAGAAGTACACCAGAAGCGGTGCCTTCTTCGCGCGCGTCAACCCGTCCGGGACGAGCATGACGGCGCGCAGGGGCGTTCCGTCCGCCGCCGTATACGAGATGAGGAGCTCGGTCCCCCAGCGGTACTTCGCCTGCTGCGGGTTGGCGCTCGTGACGCGGTCGATATGCCGGAACGACGCGTCCGAGGCCCAGAGGTCGCGGTACTCGCGGAACGATTCGCGCGAGAAGACGAAGCGATCGGCATGTTTCGCCGCGATCGGCGGCAGCGTGAGATCGTGCAGGCCGGCGTTGAACACGCTGCGCGTACCGTTCACGAGCTCGTCGGCCCGGAACAGCACCGCCGGGACGCCGCCGGCGGGCTCGACGCGCGCGTACCCGCTGGCGTACGTGCGCGTGTCGATCAGCGAGAGCAGGATCGGCCGATCGACGGCAAACGCGCCCGCGTCGGGATCGGTCTGCACGGGGCTGTAGACCGTGCGCTCGCGCCGTCCGGCACCGCGGGTCAGGTTCGTCGCCTCGCCGGTGTCCGGGTCGGCGAGCCACACGTCGTACTGATCGTAGAGCAGCACGCCGCGGTCGCCCGCGAGCCAGCCGCCGGAACCGTACGGCGGGGGCGGCGCAGGGTGATCGTCGTCGACGTTGTGAAACGCGACGCCCGCGTGCGGTGCGAGCACGACCCGCTTGCCGTCCGCTACGCGCAACGCAACCCAGTGCCGCGACGCCTCGTCCCAGGTCAGCGCATAGCGGCCGCCGGGCGAGAGATCGCCGCCCGCCGCGTGACGCGCGAGCAGCGTACGGCGGCCGTCGGCGAGCGAGACGGCGTAGAGGTCGCAAGAGAGCCGGCCGAGCCACGATCCCGCGCGCAGGTACGGACGCTCGTCGCTGCCCAGCGCGATGTCGGGATTCTCGTTGCGCATCACGTCGCGCAGGGTCGTCGACCCGAGCTGCGCGAACCGCGCGGCGGCGAGATCGTACACCGCGAGATAGGTGCGCTTGCGCTCCTTGTCCGCATCGTGCTTCTGCTGCGACTGCAGCACGTCGTCGTGCCAGGTCCACAGGTCGACCTTCGTCGGTTCGGGCGTTCCCGACGGCATCGGCGTCGGCGCGACGGCCGTCCCGAGAAAGAGGCGCTTGCCGTCGCGTGAGAACGCGAGCGTGCCGTTGGCGTTGGCGTTGGGTGTGATGTCCGCCGGCATCCCCGCCGTGCCGACATCGACGGCTTTGTGCGCCGCGAGCTTCGTCGTGCGCAGGTCGACGACGTACGCCGCATCGTGTGGAACGTCGTTTTTGTAGGTCGCAACGTCGCTCAAGAACGCGAGCGTCGACCCGTCGCGCGCGATCGCCAGATCGCGATAGCGGCCTGCGCCGGTGAGGACGTCGGACGTGGTTCCGCGCGCGACGTCGTACACGTGCAATCCGTCGCCCTTGCCGTTCTTCGTCTCGGTTGCGTAGGCGACGAACCGGTCGTCGTCGGAAACGACGTAGTCGGTCGCGTCGGCTGCGGTGACGCGTGTGCCGGCAGGGAGATCGCGAATCGTCAGCGTCGAGCCGGTGTCCTTCGTTTTGTCGGCCTTGGGCGCCGGGTACGCCGCGGCCGCGGCGGGCGAGGTACTCGGCGCCGGCGTCGGTTCCGCGCGATAGGCGATCACCGGTCCCCCGCCCTTGGCGACGGCGACGTTCTTCACGTTTTCGACGATCTCGGCGCCCGCGACGGCGTCCAGATCGAGCATGCCCAGGCCCGCTTTCGGTTGCTGCGCCTCGGGCTTCTTCGCCTTCTTCGCGGCGTCGACGTCCTTCTTCACGGCGACGTGGGTGAACACGACGAAGCGCCCCGCGCCGGCGAACGCCGGTGCGCTGCCGCGCGACTCGCGCCGTTCGGTGCCTGCATCGAGATCGCGCACGACCAGCGTCGGATCGCCGTCCTCGGGCGTCAGCGCGTATGCGAGATGCTTCCCGTCATCGGAGAGCTTCGGCGTACGGATCGCGTTCCACGAGTCGTACGCCTTGTAGTCGAGCGGACCGGGCGCATCGGCGGCGACGCGTTGTGGAACCGCAGGGAGCAGCGCGCACACGAGTGCGAGCGCGACGGAAGGACGGGCGCCGAACATTCGGCGTCGGTACCTCGTACAGCCGAGGACACCTGCCGCGGCGTTCGCGTGAACGCCACGCTGACCGGAGGTAGCATCCACGGCCGCACCAAAAAAAGTTCGTTCGCCGTGTCGATCTCGCGGGGGTAGGGTCGACGTGAGGGTAGAGCACCAACGCCGCAAGGAGACACGACGAATGCGATTCATGGTTCTGCTCAAGGCCGATGAGAACACCGAGGCCGGCATCATGCCGAGCGAACAGCTCCTGGTCGCCATGGGCCGGTACAATGAGGAGATGGTGAAAGCCGGCGTCCTTCTCGACGGCAACGGGCTGCAGGCGAGCTCGAAGGGCGCGCGGGTCACATTCTCCGGCCAGAAGCGGACCGTGACCGACGGCCCGTTCACCGAGACGAAGGAGCTGATCGCCGGCTATTGGCTGATTCAGGTAAAGTCGAAAGAAGAGGCGGTCGAATGGGTCAAGCGCTGCCCGAATCCACACGAAGGAGACGCCGAGATCGAGATTCGCCAGGTGTTCGAGACCGCGGACTTCGTCGATGCCGGCATCTCGCCCGACAACGAGGCCTTGCGCAAAGAGCCCGAACTGCGCGCGCAATCCCAGACGCTCAAGAACTCGTGATCCACTGATCGATCGCCGTGTCGGCTTCCGATACGCATCGCGCGATCGACGCGGTCTGGCGGATCGAATCGGCGAAGCTGATCGCTGCGCTCGCGCGGATCGTGCGCGACGTCGGTTTGGCCGAAGATCTGGCGCAGGACGCGCTCATCGCCGCGCTCGAGCAGTGGCCCCGGACGGGCATCCCCAACAATCCGGGCGCCTGGCTCATGGCCACCGCGAAGCATCGCGCGATCGACGTCCTCCGCAGGAGCACGCGGCTCGAGCGCAAGCACGAAGAGCTCGCGCGCCGGATCGAGGCGCAACTCGAGACGGCGCCCGATCTCGAGGCGCGGATCGACGACGACGTCGGCGACGACCTCCTGCGCCTCATGCTCATCGCCGCTCATCCGGTGCTCTCGACCGACGCGCGCGTTGCGCTCACGCTCCGTTTGCTCGGGGGTTTGACGACTGAGGAGATCGCGCGCGCATTCCTCGTCCCCGCAGCGACCATCGCCCAGCGAATCGTCCGGGCGAAGCGAACCCTCGGCGAGGCGCGCGTCCCGTTCGAGGTGCCGCGCGGCGCGGAACTCGCCGGCCGCCTCTCGTCGGTGCTCGAGGTGCTCTACCTCATCTTCAACGAGGGCTACTCGGCGACTGCGGGCGACGACTGGATGCGACCTGCGCTGTGCGAGGACGCGCTCCGTCTCGGCCGGATCCTGGCCGAGCTGGCTCCGCAGGAACCGGAGGTCCACGGCCTCGTTGCGCTGATGGAGATCCAGGCGTCGCGCTCGCGAGCCCGCATCGGCCCGGGCGGAGAACCCGTCCGGTTGGTCGATCAAGATCGCGCGCGCTGGGATCACGTCTTGATCCGCCGCGGCCTCGCCGCGCTCGAACGATCGGAGAATGCCGGCGGCGCGCTCGGCCCGTACGGGCTCCAGGCCGCGATCGCCGCGTGTCACGCACGAGCCGGTACGTTTGCAGAGACGGACTGGCCGCGCATCGCGGCGCTCTACGATGCGCTGGCCCAGCTCGCGCCCTCGCCGGTGGTGGAGTTGAATCGTGCGGTCGCGCTCGGGATGGCATTCGGTCCGGCGACCGGCCTCGAGCTCGTCGATGCGCTCGCGTCGGAGCCGTCGCTCCGGGCGTACCATCTCTTGCCGAGCGTGCGCGGCGACCTTCTCGCAAAGCTCGACCGCTTCGACGAGGCACGCGCCGAGTTCGAACGCGCGGCTTCGCTCACGCGAAACTCACGCGAGCGCCGGCTGCTCCTCGAACGCGCGGCCGCGTGCAGGGACCGCCGAAGCGCCGATCAGACCGTCGTCAACCAGGGTCCCGGAGCTTCCCGTACGCCGCGCACGACATCGTGATAGGTCGTGCGAAGCCGCTCGGTCAGCGGACCCTCGCCCTCGAAGCGGCGATCGTCGATCTGCGAGATCGACACGACTTCCGCCGCGGTCCCGGTGAAGAACGCCTCATCGCAAAGGTTGAGGTCTTCGATCGTGAGCGGGCGCACGCGGGTCGTGATGCCGGCGTCGCGCGCGATCGCCAGCACGCTGGCGCGTGTGATGCCGGGCAGGATGTCGGCATCCGCGTCGTTCGTGAGCAGCACGCCGTCGCGCACGACGAAGATGTTCTCGCCCGAACCCTCGGCGACTTCGCCGCGATCGTTCAGCAAGATCGTCTCGCCGAAACCGCGCCGGTGCGCGTCGGCGAGTGCGCGGATCGAGTTCGTGTAGTGACCGCCGGCCTTCACCGTCGACGGCAACGCGCGCGACGGCGTCTTCATGAAGGGAGAAACCGTCGCGGTCAATTGCCCGACTACGCCGCCCGGGAACAGTCCTTCGAACGGGAGCACCGCGATCATCACGTGCACGTCGCACTCGCGCCCCGGATTGAGACGCACCGTTTCGCCGCCGAAGTAGGCCAGCGGGCGGACATAGGCGGCGTCGCGACCGCTCGCGCGAACCGTCTCGACGATCGCCGCGCCCAGCGCTTCCGCGTCGTACGCTAATTCCATACCGTAAGCGGCGGCTCCGGCGACCAGCCGGTCGACGTGCTCGCGCAGGCGGAAGATCGCCGGACCCGCCGGGGTCGGGTAGACGCGGATCCCCTCGAAGACCGACGAGCCGTAGTGCAGCGCATGAGTGAGCGCGTGGACGTGCAGGCGGTCCTCGTCGAGCAGGCAGCCGTCGAGCCACACGGTGGTGGCGGTCCGGGTCATCACGGGCAGTTCTCCTCGGAAACGACGAACGCCCCGGCCGTTGCGGCCGGGGCGTTCGTTTCGCTTGTTCTGGTTTCTAGCGTTATGCGAACGACGATCCGGCCGGCGAGCGAAGCTCGACGATAAGAATACCAACCGGAAGGACGAAATAGCGCGATGCCATGTTCGCGAAGCCTAGCACGGCCGCGGCCCGCGGTCAAGCGGGCCGCCGCCGTGTATCAGGGCCGAATAGAAATGTCCCCATCTCAGCCGAATAGAAATGTCCCCGTCGCTGGTGGAAGGCCGCCCCATGAGGAGCGACCTGACCGTCATGAGCCAGCGCGAGATCCTTCGACTCCAGGCCATGCAGAGGCTGGACTCCGGCAGCATTAGCCAAGCCGACATAGCGGCCCAACTCGGGCTGTGCGTGCGCCAAGTCAAACGGCTGCTGCGACGCTATCGCCTGCACGGCGCGAGCGGCCTCATCTCACAAAAACGCGGCAGGCCGAGCAATCACCGCACCGACCCAGCCCTGCTTGCGCGAGCTCTGGCAATCGTCGCGAGCCGGTACGCCGACTTCGGACCAACGCTTGCCTCCGAAAAGCTCGCCGAACGTGATCAGATTCGCATTCCTAAAGAGACCTTGCGAACCGCCATGATCGCCGCCGACCTCTGGAAGCCCCGTCGATCAAAACGGTCCAAAGCGCACCCGCCGCGCGAACGACGCGCGTGCTTCGGCGAACTCGTCCAGATCGACGGATCGCACTCGCCGCAAGCCAAAGGCCGCGTGGAACGGGCCAACGGCGTGTTGCAAGATCGGCTCGTCAAAGAACTTCGGCTCGAGAACATCTCGACGATCGACGACGCCAACGCGTTCGTGCCGAACTTCATCACACGCTACAACGAGCGGTTCGCTGTGGAACCGCGCTCGACGATCGACGCGCACCGGCCAGTCGCGTCAAACGTCGATATCGACCGGATTCTCTGTTCCTGGCATCCGCGGGTCATCTCGAAAAACCTCACCGTACAATTCGGATCGAGCATCTACGAAATCATCGAGAACGCTCAGCCCCGGCGGCTGCAACACGCACGCGTCATCGTCCTTGAACGAAAAGACGGCACCGTCGTCATCGAGCGGGACGGGCAAAGCCTCCCGTACCGAATTCGCCCGATCGCCGACCGCCGGCCGAAAACTGTCGATGCCAAGACGCTCGCCGACTCAGACCAGTCGAGCCACGACCACCGCGCCCCGAACCCCAAGAAGGGCCATCGCCTGCCTCCCGAACATCCCTGGACCATGAGCGAAGCCGTACCTTCTCCTTATGGACAGAGCTACCTGGCGACCGCCGGATTCTCGAGGACGCCGATCCCCTCGATCTCGACGCGGACGCGCTCGCCCGGCTTGATCCAGCGCCGCGGATTGCGCGAGGTCCCGACCCCGGCCGGCGTCCCGGTCGCGACGATGTCGCCGGGCTCGAGCGTCATCACCGCCGAGAGTTCGGCGATGATGCGCGCGACGCCGAACACCATCTCCGACGTCGAGGAGTTTTGCAGCACCTCATCGCCGATCGTCGTGCGGATGCGCAGCGCTTGCGGATCGGCGATCGCATCGCGCGTCACCAGCACCGGACCGCACGGACCGTGCGTGTCGAAGACCTTGCCCATCGTCCACTGCGACGTGCGCATCTGGTAATCGCGCACGCTGACGTCGTTGAAGCACGTGTAACCGGCGACGTACTGCAGGGCATCCGCCTCGGTGACGCGCCGCGCGCGGCGTCCGATGACGAACGCGAGCTCCGCCTCGTAGTCGACGCGATGCGACTCGGGCGGGATCACGATCTCCTCACCGTCGCCGATCAGCGTGTTCGGCCACTTCGCGAAGACGGCGAGCGATTCGGGGAGCGGAAGCTTCACCTCCGCCGCGTGATCGCGATAATTGAGTCCGATGCAGACGATCTTCGCCGGATTCGGGATCGGCGGCAGCAGCCGGACGCCGTCACGGCGCGCGAACGCGCCCTCCGGCGCCGCGTCCGCCGCGGCGCGCGCTTGCGCGAGTCCCTCGTCGCCTAGGGCCAGGAGGGCTATCAGACTGTCCGGCAACGACCGGTCCGCCGCTTGGAGGTCGACGATGCCGCGGTCGGTCCAGACGCCGGCGCGGGCCGCACCATCGGCGCGCAGGTAAGTGCAAAGATTCATTTGTCCTCGTGGTTTAGGTAGGCAAGACCCGGGGTACCGATAGGCGCGAGGGGCCTTCAGCACTACGACGCAACACGCCCTCGGAGACACACGGCGCCGTCCGCACCAGTTCTGGTGGACGGCGCCGCTCTCTTTCCCGGCGCGGCCGCATTCATGACATTGCGTGTCATGTATCGTCTTTCACGACGGAGCCGCGGTCGAGCCGCACGACCGGCGCCGAGAACGCCGCGACGTCGGTCTCGTCGTGCGTCACCAGCACGACCGGCACGTCGAGCGCGGCGAGCACAGCACGCACCTCGTCGCGCACGGTACCGCGCGTCGCGTGGTCGAGCGCCGCGAACGGCTCGTCGAGCAGCACCGCACGCGGCGTCCAGGCCAGCGCCCGGGCCAGCGCGACCCGCTGCCGTTCGCCGCCCGAGAGCGCGGCGGGGCGCGCGCGCGCCAGCGCTGCGATCCCGAGCCGCTCGAGCCACGCGTGCGCCTGCGCCGCGCGGTCCGCGCGCGGGACGCCGCGCGCGGCGAGGCCGAACGTGACGTTGCCGAGCACGTCGAGATGCGGAAAGAGCGCGTATTCCTGAAACACGAACGCGATGTCGCGGCGGAAGGCGGGGACGCCGTCGAGCGCCGCGCCGTCGAGCGCGACGCGCCCCGCATCGGGTCGCGAAAGTCCGGCGATGATCCGCAGCAACGTGGTCTTTCCCGCGCCGCTCGGCCCCGCCAGGACCGTTACGCCGCGCCCGAACGTCGTCTTCACGTCGAGTTCGAAGGTGCGCAGCGTTTTGCGGACCGCGACTTCGATCACGCCGCGCGCCGTTCCAGCAGGCGCGTCGCGACGACCACCGCGAGCGCGATCGTGACCAGCACCAGCGCCAACGCCGACGCGAGATCGATGTCGCCGTTCTCCAGCCCGAGATAGACCGCGAGCGGGAGCGTCTGAGTGACGCCGGGCAGGTTTCCGGCGAACATGATCGTTGCGCCGAACTCGCCGAGCGCCCGCGCCCACGCGAGCACCGCGCCGCCCGCAAGCGCGGGAAACGCCAGCGGAACCGTGACGCGCGCGAACGTCCGCAGCGGCCCCATCCCCAGCGTCGCCGACGCGTCCTCATACGATCGTTCGACCGCCGCGAATCCGGCCCGTGCGCTGCGCACGTAGAACGGCGCGCCGACGAACAGCTGCGCGAGGACGACGGCGGCGGTGGTGAACGCGATGCGAAGGTGCAGCGGTTCGAGCAGCGGCGCGGCCAGGCCGAATCGTCCGAACACGAAGAGCAGCGCGAGCCCGGCCACCGCGGGAGGGACGACGATCGGCAGATCGACGAGCGCGTCGACCAGCGTGCGGCCCGGAAATTCTCGGCGGGCGAGGACGTATGCCAGCGGCGTTCCGAGCACGAGGGTCAACGCGAGCGACCACGCCGTCGTGAACAGCGAGATGCGCAGCGCCGCCTGGGCCGGCGCGCCGGCGATCGCCCGCGCGAAGGCGGCCGGGGAGAGGTGCGCGTAAAGCGCCGCCAACGGCACGGCGATGAACGCGACCAGCACGGCCGCAGCGATCGCCACCAGTGCGCGGATCATCGCTCGAGATCGCCCGCGACCCGCATCGCTGGCGGCTACGACCGGACGCGGTGCGCGACCTCTCCGGCGACGAGCGCCTTGCGATGCGGCCGATCGAGTCGCCGATCGAACGCCGGGCCCTTGTACGAGGAATACGTCCGCTTTCGGCCTTTTGTACGAAGGGATCGGAAGGCGTCCAGTGGCATATATTTCTCCCGCCTTTCGCAGCCCGCGTCGCGGGGACGCATCCATCTGGCGGTGGAGGAGGCAGTATGGCGACGACGTTGGAACGCGCTCCGCTCGCGGAGCGCTCACGTTTGATGTTGCAGGACGACGAACGGCAGTGGTTCCTCGACGGCGCCGAGGCGCGCGACGGGATGCGCTTCCGGCACGCATTTCGCGACTACCTCGAAGCGTACGGCCACCCGGCGAGCGACTTCGATGCCGCCGAGGCCGTCTACGGCGAGCTCGTCGGCAACTGCGTGCGCCACGCCCCGGGGCCGATCCGGATCGAATTCCGTTGGGCAGACTCGACGCTCGTGGTGGTCGATACCTGCGACCGCCTGCGAACGTGGCCGTTTTCGCCCGGTGATACCAGCGAAGAGTGCACGCACCATTCGTTCGCGATCGTGAGCGCACTGACCGGACGGGTGCTCGTCACCCGCGGCGCGGGCGGCGGGACGCGCGCCAGCGTCGTCCTCCCCGTAATGGCCGCCACCGACCTGTAGAAAAAGGGCCTGCGAACGTGCCGGATCTCGGCGCTTAGCGGCTCCCGACGGGCTTCGGCCGGTTGGCGAATTGTTCGACCGCCTCGGCCAGCGTCTCGTTCGCGATCTCCGTCAACCCGGCGTTGATGTTCGTTCCCTTGTGCACTTTGTTCGCGGTCGTGAACGTCTTCCACCGCACGACGCCGGTGCAGTCGATCAAGAACAGCTTCAGCCGCGCGCGGATCGGTGAGCGGTCGAACGCGCCGGACGACGAGACCACGCCGCCGACGACCGGGAGGAATCCGGTCAAGTTGCGTTCCTTCGATTGCTCGAATCGCAGCTGCGGCACCAGCAGTCCTTGCGCACCGTATTCGCCGCACAGGCGGCCGGCCGAGCCGACGGCTTCGATGGCGTCGATCGGCGGCGCGATCTGCGAGCGGATCTGCCGTTCGGAGAGATCGACCGAAAACTGCTGGGTCGCGCCGTTCTGGACGGGGTCGGTGTCGCCGGGCTCGCCGAACGGGATGATGACGTACAGCCCGGTGGGCTGTTGGATCGCCAGCGCCGGCGCCGCACTCGAAAGGGCGAGGAAAACGGCCAAGCCGAGGTGTCGCACAAACATCGTCTGCGGATGAACGTTCGAGGCCGGTCGGCACGTTCCCGACAGAAGACACCGAGCTCGCGGCCCCCACTGCTACGCCGGCGGACCGCCGCAGGGGTTCTCGAACCCCTCGCTTCCTCGTAAGCACCAGGCCGCTGCCGCAACCTGCGCCGGTGAGGCCACGTCTCTAGCCAACGATGTCCGCGCTCTTCTCTCCCATGACGCTGCGCGCAGTGCCGCTGCGCAACCGCCTCGTCGTCTCGCCGATGTGCGAGTACTCTTCGCTCGACGGGTTCGCCGGTGACTGGCATCTGGTCCATCTCGGAAGCCGCGCCGTCGGCGGCGCGGGGCTCGTGCTCACCGAAGCAGCCGCCGTGACGCCGGAAGGCCGCATCTCGCCGCAAGACCTCGGCATCTGGCAGGACGAGCACGTCGAGATGCTCTCTCGCATCGCGCGGTTCTGCAACGAGCAGGGCGCGCAGTGGGGGACGCAGCTCGCGCACGCCGGACGCAAAGCCTCGACGAAGCGGCCGTGGGAAGGCACGGGCGCGGTCGCGCTCGCCGACGGCGGCTGGGTTCCGGTTGCGCCGGGTACCGACCCCTTCGATCCGACCTATCCGGTCCCCACGGCGCTCGACGAGGAGGGCATCGCTGGGATCGTGCGCGCCTTCGCCGCGGCGGCGGAGCGCACGCGCGCCGCCGGCGGAACGGTGATCGAGATCCACGCCGCGCACGGCTATCTGCTCCACGAGTTCCTCTCGCCGCTGATCAACCACCGCACCGATCGCTGGGGCGGCAGCTTCGAAAACCGCACGCGCCTGGTGCGCGAGGTCGTCGCGGCGGTGCGCGGCGCGTGGCCCGAACGGTTCCCGCTCTTCGTGCGCATTTCGGCGACCGATTGGGTCGACGGCGGGTGGGACATCGAGCAGAGCATCGAGCTCTCGCGCGTGCTGCGCGGCGAAGGCGTCGATCTCATCGACGCGAGTTCCGGCGGCGCCGTACCGGTCCCGCCCGGCGCGATGCCGATCGGCCCGCTCTTCCAGACGCCGTTCGCGGAACGGATTCGGCGCGAGGCCGGCATCGCGACCGGCGCCGTCGGCATGATCGTCGAACCGGCCGACGCCGAAGCGATCGTCGCGGACGGCCGCGCCGACCTGGTCGTCATGGCGCGCGAACTGCTGCGCGATCCGTACTGGCCGCTGTTCGCCTCGCGCGCGCTCGGCGCCGAGATGCCGTGGTCGAATCAATACGCGCGCGCCAAAGGCGACCGCGCGACGATGCGCGTTCCGGCCAAGGTCTGATCGCGCATCGGGACACTCCGCAGCTCTCCCCTTCCGAGTATCTCAATCTCGTTGCCGACCCGCATCAGGGAAATGCGGAATCGGAGAGCTTTGTCGGGGTCGTCGCAGCAACTGCCGAGGGCGCCGGCGGACTCATCGGCTATGGAATGGAAACGCTCGGCGAGTACCTCGACGACAAGACGAATCAACCCGGGAGCCCCGAGGATTCGTCGCACGCCGCCGCTCCCGAATCGCACGCCTCCGCAGACGCAACCGCAAGCGGCAGTTTCGATGCCGGCATGCCCGATGCGCCAGCGGTCACGCCGGTAATCAGGACCATGTCGATTTCGGCGCGCCGGATTTCGGCGCGCACGGGGGTTGAGCAATGCCGGCCATGAATCACGCGGCCTCCAGCGTCGCTGCCGCAAAGATGCTTTTCGATCGAGGGCGTCTCGAAGAGAGCGCCGCCGCATTCGGCGACGTGTCCGCGTCGCCGGACCACGCAATCCGAAGAACGGCCACGCGACCTACTATCTCGGGCTGATCGCCGAGCACGATGGCGACGAGATGCGAGCGCTCGGGTTGTATACCCGGGCGTTGGCACTCGACCCCTCGATCGGCGATGCGAAAGAACGGCGCTCGGATGACGAACGGTGCGGTTCCCAGCGGCGTCACCGCAGACGCCCCGATCGAAGACGAACCCATCGCGGGTTCGTTGTATGCGCTCATCGAGCAAAACCGCAGCCCCACCGGCCGCGCCGCGTTAGCCGGCGTCACCGCGCTCGACGCGCGCGCTCACCCGAGGCTGCTCGCCCGAGCCGAAACCGATACCATCACGATGGCGCTCGCCCTGCTTCCGCTGGGGACGTGTTTGCTCGCGATCGTGTTTTCGTCTCGCAACCTCCTTTCAACGTTCTTTCGGCAGCGCTTCGCGTGGGGCTGGCCGCACGATCACGCGGCCGCGGCGCACCTTTCGGCGCTGATCTTCTCATCCGTGATGGTCATGCTCTGCCTTTGACTCGTTCGCGTCCTCTGGCTCTGGCTCGTTTGCCGCACGACGACGCTCGAGTTTGCCGAAGCGAGGCTGTCCATCGAATCCGGCGTCTTCGGCAAGAAGCTCCGCGTGATCGAGCTCTACCGCATTCGCGAGCTGTACATCAAACAGAACTTCTGGAACAGGTTTACGAACGACGGCTCTCTCGTCGCCAAGTATGACGAGGCCGACGGCAGAGGCGTCCTCGAGCTCGTCGGGTTCTTCCCGTTCGACGAGCTTCGCCTTCGGCTCGACGGTCTGAGAAACGTCGTCGTCCTGCTGCGCTCCGGTCCGTGGGGCGCCGGTATCCGGTACTAGTCCGGACCGCGCGAGCCGACGGGCGTCAGCCCGTCACCCGCAGCCCCGCCGCGATCCCGTTGATCGAGAGCCGTATGGTATCGCGCAAGACGGGATCCGGCCGCGCGCGATACTCGCGCAGCAGGCGGACTTGCAGCAGCGAGATCGGGTCGACGTACGGATTGCGCAGCGCGATGCTGCGCGCGAGCGTCGGGTCGTCGGCGAGCAGCGCGTCGCGCCCGAGGATCGCCAGCACGGCGTCGACCGACGACGCGTACTCCGCCCGAATCGCCGGCAGGTAGCGTTCCGCGGCGGCCGTGTCGGGCAGCAGCCCGCGCACGTACCGTTCGAAGATCGCCAGGTCGGCGACCGCCAGCGCGCGCTCGACGCTGCGCAGCAGGGTGGCGAAAAACGGAAAGCCTGACGCCATTGCGCGCAGCGTGTCGAGCTCTTGCGGCACGGAGCGGATCGCGGCGCCGAAGCCGTACCAGCCGGGAAGCATCGCGCGCGCTTGCGTCCAGGCGAACGCCCATGGGATCGCGCGCAGATCGGCGACGGAGCGGCGCGCTCCGCGCCGGCCGGGCCGCGAGCTGATCTGCATGTCGCCGATCTCGTCGAGCGGCGTGCAGGCCGCGAAGAAGTCGAGGAACTCCGGATCCTCGGCGAGCTCGAGGTAGGAACGCTCAGCGATCTGCGCGAGGCGGTCGAGCAGAGCGCCCCACTGCGGCGAAATTGCCGCCGCCGGCTCGCGCGTCGCGCGCAGCGCGGAGGTGAAGGCGAGTTCGAGGTTGCGGCGCGCGAGCGAGGGGAGGCCGTAGCGCGCGCCGATGACCTCACCTTGCTCGGTCACCTTGAACCGTCCGGTGTGCGCTTGCGGCGGCTGCGCGTCGATCGCCTCGCGCGCGTCCGCCGCGCCGCGACCGACCGAACCGCCGCGGCCGTGAAAGAAGCGCAGCGTGACGCCGTGACGCGCGGCCACGCCGGCAAGCGCGCCCTGCGCGCGATAGACAGCCCACGGGCTCGCGAGCGGCCCCATCAGCTTCGTCGTATCGGAGTAGCCGAGCATGACTTCCCACGTGCCGCCGCACGCGTCCACGTGCGCGCGAAACGGCGCCGTCGACAGCAGCGCCTCCGCGATGCTCGCCGCGCCGGCCAGCGCGGTAGCGCTCTCGAGCAGCGGCACGATCTGCGCGGGGCCCGCGTCCAAGGCACCGGCAGCTCGAACGAGCGCGTGCAGCGCAAGCACGTCGAACGCCGATTCGGTCCCGGCCAGAATGAACGTTCGGACCGCGCCCGGGCCGCGCCGCCGCACGCCCGCGACCGCGCTCAGGGAGGCGATCGCGTCGGTCGTTTCGGGCGAGAACGACACCGTGGTCGGTATCAGCGGCCGCGCCGAGCGGAGCTCGCGCTCGAACCATGCGGCAAGGGTCGCTTCATCGCGCGTCGAGAGCGCCGGGAGCTCCGGCTCCACGATGCGCACGACCTCGTCGAGCGCGTTCCAGACGCGATCGCGGTGCTGCCGCCATTCGAGCTCGCACAGGTGAAAGCCGAAGATGTCGACGGCGCGGCTCAAGCGGCGCAGCGGACGCGCCACGTCGTCTCCGCTGTGCGCGCTCGCGCTGCGCTCGAGCACGGCGAGGTCGGCGAGAAACTCTGCCGCATCGGGGTACGCGCCCTCACGGTCCGCGATCGCGAGGGTCAGACGCCGATGGACGAAGGCGAGCTTGCGGCGATACGGTTCCGCTTCTTGGCGCGGTCCGACCGTGTACCGCACGTCCGGCAGCGCGGCGCTGTCCGCATCGACCGACGCGAGGAGTTCCCGTGAAACCTCGCCGCGCACGGCATCCTGTGAGAACCGCACCTGGAGGTCCTCGACGGCGCGCTGATAGCGTTCGAGCACGAAACGTCGCGCCTGCTCGTGCGCGGCGACGATCGCGTCGGGCGCGACGTTGGGATTGCCGTCGCGGTCTCCGCCGATCCAGCTGCCGAAGTGCAGCACCGTCGGCACGCCCCGGCCTAAGCGGCGCTCCAAGCGTTCGAACAGCAGCGGCGCCTCTTCGAAGAGCGACTCACGGAAACGGGCGACGAGATTGCGTACTTCATCGTGCACGGTGGGCGCGCTGCGGTACAGCTCGTTGCTCTGCCAGAGCAGCAGGATCTGCGCGCGCAGCTCCGCTTCGATTCCCTCACGGTCTTCGGCGGTGAGCACCCGTTCGTCGAGGTCGCGCAGCGCGCTCGCGATCGCGGCGATCTTGTCGCTGGTCGTGCGGCGCAGCACCTCGGTCGGGTGCGCCGTGAAAACGAGCGTGAGCTCCACCTCGTCGACGGCACCGGGCGTCTGGGGCGACAGCGTTTCGAGCGCGCCGCGCAACGGCGGCTCCCCGTGCAGCGCGCGTTCGCGCCGGCGGCGCTCGCGATGCAATTGTTCGGCCAGGTTGACCATCTGGAAGTACAGGCCGAACGCGCGGATCACTTCGACCGCGTCCTCGCTGGAGAGCTCGTCCAGCAGGCGGTCGATCTCCGCATCGATCGCGGCGCTCGGCGACGCGCGCCGTTCGCGGGTCAGCCCGCGCAGCCGTTCGACGTACGCGAACGTGGTCGGGCGCGCGTGCGTACGGAGCGCATCACCGACCAGCCGCCCCAGCAGTGCGACTTGCGCACGAAGCGGCGCCGCCGTGTCGCGGTCCATCGCCGGCGAACTCATCGGGCCCGCTTCGCGCAGCCGCCGCTTCACGCCTACCCGGTCGAGAGACGCACGTCAGTACGAGCGCGGCATGCCGAGGACGTGCTCTGCTACGTAGCTGAGGATGAGGTTGGTCGAGATCGGCGCGACCTGATAGAGCCGCGTCTCGCGAAACTTGCGCTCGATGTCGTACTCGACCGCAAACCCGTAGCCCCCGTGGGTCTGCAACGCCGCGTTGGCGGCTTCCCACGATGCGTCGGCGGCCAGCAATTTCGCCATGTTCGCTTCGGCGCCGCAGGGCTCGCCGCGCATGAACTTCGCGGTTGCGCTCCGGCGCATCAGGTCGGCGGCTTCGACGTTGACGTGGGCGCGCGCCAGCGGAAAGGCGACGCCCTGGTTGGCGCCGATCGGGCGCCCGAACACCTCGCGCTCGCGCGCGTACTTCGTGCCGCGTTCGATGAACCAGCGGCCGTCGCCGATGCATTCCGCGGCGATGAGGATGCGTTCGGCGTTCATCCCGTCGAGAATGTACTTGAACCCCTCGCCTTCGACGCCGATCAGGTTCTCGGCCGGCACTTCGAGGCCGTCGAAGAACAGCTCGGTCGTCGCGTGGTTCATCATCGTCTCGATCGGCCGGATCGTCAGACCGTGGCCGACCGCGTCGCGCATGTCGACCAGGAAGACGCTCAGACCGTGACTCTTCTTCTTCACCGCTTCGAGCGGTGTCGTGCGCGCGAGCAGGATCATGAGATCGGAGTGCTCGGCGCGCGAGATCCACACTTTCTGGCCGTCGACGACGTACCGGTCGCCGCGCCGCACCGCGGTCGTGCGGATCTTCGTGGTGTCCGTGCCGGCCGTCGGTTCGGTGACGCCGAACGCCTGCAGCCGCAGTTCGCCGGCGGCGATCTTCGGGAGGTATTGCTGTTTCTGCTGCGGGCTGCCGTGGCGCAGCAGCGTCCCCATCGTGTACATCTGCGCGTGGCAGACCGCGGCGTTGCCGCCGGTGTGGTTGATCTCTTCGAGGATGATCGAGGCCGCATCGAGGCCGAGGCCCGCACCGCCGTACTCTTCGGGGATCAGCGCCGCGAGAAATCCCGCGTCGGTGAGCGCCGCGACGAACGCATCGGGATAGGCGCGTTTCGCGTCGAGCTCCCGCCAGTAGGCATCGGGATAGGCGGCGCAGACGTTGCGCACGCCCTCACGCAAGTCGCGCTCGTCCGAGAGGCTCTGTTCGGGGACGCTCATGAGGCCGCTCTGCCGGCCGCGTCGAGCGCGCGCAGGCGCAGCACGTACGCCGGACGATAGCGCTCGGGGCCGAGCAGCCGGCACATGTTCTCCAGCACCGTCAGCACGCGCGGCCAGCCGATTCGCTCGCCCCAGGCGAGCGGGCCCAACGGGTAGCTCACGCCCAGCGTCATCGCGAGGTCGATCGTTTCGTCCGAGATGCGCTCGGTCAGCATCGTGCTTGCCTCGTTGGCGATAGCGGTCACCGTGCGCATCACGATCATGCCGGGGATGTCGGAGAGCGGCGTGACGCGCTTGCCCAACGCTTGAAAGAACCCCGCCGCGACGTCACCGCGCCGGTCCCCCTCGAGTCCGCTCGCGATCACGACGCGCGTACATGCTTCGTAGTCGAGCGCCAGATCGAATAGCACCGTCGGCCGCACCCGCCCGTGTTCGGTTGCCAGCGCCCCGTCGGTCAGCTTGAGCGCGACGCCGTTCACCTCGATGCGCGGATCGTCTCCGGCACACTCCTCGACGGCGATCCCCTTCGCGCGCGCCAACGCGACGAGCGGCGCGGCGACGCCCAGGTCGCCGTGCACCACGACGCGCGACGGCGCCGGTCCGGCCGGCGATTCGTCGACGTGCGGGTCCGTCGCTTGCGGGTCGTAGCTGTAGTAGCCGCGGCCGCTCTTGCGGCCGAGCCGCCCGGCATCGACCAGCTCCTGCTGCAGCAGCGACGGCGCGAAACGGCGGTCGTAGGAAAACGCTTCGAACACCGAGCGGGTCACCGCGTAGTTCACGTCGTTGCCGATCATGTCCATCAGCCGGAACGGCCCCATGCGGAAGCCGCCCGACTCGGTGAGCGCGGCGTCGATGTCGCTCAGCCCGGCGTAGAACTCCGAGCGGGTGCGCAGCGCCTCGGCATAGTACGGGCGCGCGACGCGGTTCACCACGAATCCGGGCGTCGAGTTCACGCGAATCGCGCGCTTTCCCCACGCGATCGCGGTCGCGGTGACCGTTTCGATCGCCTTCTCCGATGCGGTCAGCGCGGCGACCACCTCGACCAGCGGCATCAGGTGCGCCGGGTTGAAAAAGTGCATGCCCACGCAGCGCTCGGGATGCTTGAGGGCGCCGCCGATCGCATTGACCGAGATCGACGAGGTGTTGGTCGCGAGGATCGCATCCGGCTGCACGACGCGTTCGAGATCGCGGAAGAGCGCGATCTTCGCGTCGCGGTCCTCCACGATCGCCTCGATCGCCAATCGCGCGCGTCCCATCACGTCCAAGTGCAGCGCGGGATGCAGCCGCTCGACGAGCGACTCGGCATCGCTGCGCAGCAGTTTCCCACGCTCGACTTGACGGTCGAGGTCGGTGCGGATCGTGTCGATCGCTCGCGCTGCGGCACCTTCGCGGGTATCGTAGATGATGACCGGGTGCCCGGCGGCAGCCGCAACGCGCGCGATTCCGGCGCCCATGGTGCCGGCGCCGATCACCGCGACTTCAGCGTTGGACGGGAGCGCGGCCATCAGGCGGTCCGGCGAAGCGTGACGTTCACGAGCCGTCCTTTCGCGTCCGCGCGTCGAATGTCTGCGCCGCGAGGAGTTCGTTTGCTTCGCCGAGCGCCGGCGCACGCTTCACGTGAACGCCGTCACGAAGTCCCGGATCGAGCGGCAACGGCAGCGCCGAGATCGTCTCGCCGCCGGCTTCGACCTGGTACGCAAACACGCCGCGCTCCGCATAGACGGGGTCGGCGCGCGCTTCGCCCACGTCGCGCACGATCGAACAGCACACGTCGCGGCCGGCGAATCGTACCATCCACGCATCGGCCGTGCGCGTCGCGACGATCGCCGCCACCGCACCGATCGTCGCCGCCGGATCGCGCCCGGAGTCGCGCAACGTCGGCGGCAGGTCGATGGCGTCGCAAAACTCGTCCCAAAAGCGCTGCTCGAGCGGGGCGACCGCGAGGTGGCGGCCGTCGGCGGCGCGGTACACCTGATACCGCGGCGAACCGCCGTTGAGCCGGTCCGTGTTCGGCGCGGGTACCGCGCCGCTGAGCGCGTGCGTCAACAGCGCCCACGGTTGGAACGTGAGAACCGCCTCGGACATCGCGATCTCGACCTGGCGGCCGACGCCGGTCGCATCCCGCTCGCGCAACGCGAGCAAGATGTTGATCACCGCCGGCAGGGCGCCGCCGCCGATGTCGGCGATGAGCGCGGGCGGCAAGTTGGGCGTTCCGCCGGGCCCGGCTACGAGCGCGAGCAACCCGGATTCGGCGACGTAGTTCAAGTCGTGCGCCGCCAGGCCTGCGCGCGCACCGCTGCTGCCGAAACCGTTGATCGAGCAGTAGACGAGCCGTGAATTGATCGCATGCACGTGGTCGTATCCCAGACCGAGTCGCGCCATGACGCCGGGCCGGAATTGTTCGACCAGCACGTCGGCGCCCTCGAGCAGGACTTTCAGACGATCGAGCGCGTCCGGAGCCTTCGCGTCGAAGACCACGCTGCGCTTGCCGCCGTTGAGCAGTGCGAACTGTGCGCTGTCGTTGCCGAAGGCGGGCTCGTAGCCGCGCAGCTCTTCGCCGCCCGGACGTTCGATCTTGATCACCTCGGCGCCGGCTTCGGCGAGGATCAGCGTCGCGAGCGGACCGGGCAGCAGCGTGCTGAAATCGAGTACCCGCACGCCCGCCAGCGGTCCGCGGGCGCTCATCCCTGCGCTTCGCGACGCCAGAGACTCCATGCCCGCTCCGCCTGGCCGGCGTTGGTGACCGACGAGCGCGCGTTTTCCTCATCGCTGAGAAAAACCACCTCACCGAGCCGCATCGCCTCGGCCTGCAGGCCGGCATTCGCAGCCGTGTAGATCGCGCGGAACACCGCTTGACGCACGTCGCCGCCTACGATCGTCGCACCGTGTCCGCGCATCAACACGGCCGGCGCTGCCCCCAGCGACGCTGAAAGTGCGTCTCCGAGCCGTTCGTCGCGCACCATCAAGTCGTTGTCGTCGCCGGCCGCGTCGCGAATCTCGAACACCGGAACGGGGCCGCCCAAGAACGAGCTCATGTGGTAGATCGGCCGCAGCGTGATGCCGCGGACGACGCCGAACGGGATCACCGAGGGCGCATGGCTGTGCACGACGGCGCCGACTTCGGGACGCGCCCGGTAGATCGAGCCGTGGATGAATCGCTCGAGGTACGGCTGCCGCGGGTCGGACGGCTCCGGCGTTCCGTCGAGCGCGAACGCCATGATGTCTTCCGCCGCGACGAGCGCCGGCGCCATGTTGCGCGCCAACAGGAAGCGGTTCGGGTTCGCATCGTCGCGCACGCTCACGTGGCCGAACCCGTCGACCACACCGTGCCGGTAGAGGATGTGGTTCGCGCTGACGAGATCCCCGATCAGGGTAGGGTCGGCATCGATCATGGCGCTTGCTTCTTCACCCCGGGCGATACCGTCGCTCGCACCACGACCCCTTCCCGACGGGGTCTACCGAGCGGAGACTCTCGGCTTCATGCGCCTCGAATCAGCGCGTCTCGTAGGCGATCGAGCGGACGACGACGCGACGGTCACCGGCCGGCCGATGCCACACGACGGAATCGCCGACATGAGCGCCCAGCAGCGCTTGCGCCAGCGGCGAGGTGACGCCGATCCGGCCGGCGGCGGGATCGGCCTCCACGTCGCCGACGATCGTGAACGCCCGCGGTTTGGGCGTGGCACCTTCGACGCGCACCGTCGCGCCGAATCCCACGACGTTCGGATCCTCAGGCGGCGGCGGCACGGTCGCGGCATCGATGAGCCGTTCGAGCCGCGCCCGCTCGTTCTGGTCGGTTGCCGCGTGCAGCTGTTCCTCGAGGGCGACGAAACCCGCGGCGGTGATCGGCGCGGGTCCGACCCGCTCGGCCAGGATCACCGGCTCCGGAGCGTCCTCGCGATCCTTCATGAAGGCTCGGCTCATGCGCTCACTATACCCGCGCGGTCGGGAGGCGCCAGGGGCCGAAGTTCCCCCGACGGCGGACTTTTCACGGCTCGAGGTCGAAACGACAACGAACGTTGCGACCACCAACGCCGGACTCGACGAACCAACGGCCGCAGGCCAGGCTAGCCGATCTCGAGGCCGTCCTGGACAGCCTGCCGGTCCCGGCTGCGCTGGCGCAGGACACGAGCGGCCGGCGGATTCGCATCAACCAAGCGTTCTCGCGACTGGTCGGCGTTTCGACCGCGGCGTACGTCCCCGTCACCCACGGCGTGCCCAACCTTCCGTACGCGTTCCTCCAGGACGGCCGAGAGCTGACCGCGGCGGAGATGCCGCTCGTTCGGGCCGTAACCGGGATCTCGGTCACCGCCGAACGCGTCGACGTTCGCAGCGCCGACGGCACGCTGCACCACATGGTCTTCACCGCCGAGCCCGTCCTCGAGGACGATCGCATCGTCGGAGCGCTGGCGATCCTCGAAGACGTCGGCGAGCAGGTGCACACCGCTCGCCTGCTGCGCGAGATCACCCGGCTCACGCCCACCCTGATCTTCACGACCAGCCCAGAGGGGTCGATCGACTTCGTCAACTCGCGCTGGGCCGCGCTGCTCGGCGTGCCGGAGGGGGTCCTTCTGGGAACGGGCTGGAGGTCGTACGTGCATCCGGACGACCTCACGGCGATGGACGGCTTGTGGCCGATTCACATGGCGAACGGCGAACCGTATTCCGCCCAGTGGCGCGTCCGGCGCGTCGACGGAAGCTATCGCTGGGTCGAGATCCATGCGGAGGCCGAACGTGATGACACCGGCCGCATCGTTCGCTGGTTTTGCGCCGGCATCGACGTCGACGCGCAGCGCCGCGCGATCGACGGCCTCGAGCTGCTCGTGCAGAGCGGAACGACGATCGGCGGTGAAGGCGACGTCGACGCGATGCTCCGCCGGCTGGCGCGAGCGGCGCTCGAAGGTCTGGCGGACATCACGTTCTTCGACCTCGTACGCGACGACGGGCCGCCGCGCCGGATCGTCGTCGCGACGCCCGGCATTTCGAACGAAGCCCTCGCCGCGGTAACGGCCTATACGGCGTCGCCGACCGACGAACCGCATCCGATCGGGCGTGCCGTACGTGACATGCAGAGCCTGCTCGTTCCCGTCGTCGACGAGGCGTATATCGCGGAACACGTCCGCGATTCCGGCCGGGCCGAGGCCTGGCGCGTTGTGAACATCCGCTCGCTCACGACGGCCCCGCTGCGGTTGGGCGAACGCAGCTTCGGCGCGATCACGATGCTGCGCACGCGCGATGCCGCGCCGTTCACGCCGGCGGACCTGCGGGTGGTGGAAGAGATCGGCCGGCGCACTGCGCTCGCGCTCGAAAACGTGCGCCTGGCCGAAATCGCGCGATCGCAGCAAAACGCTCGCGAGATGCAGCTGCAGCTCATCGCCGATTCGATCCCGCAGCTGATGTGGACCGCGGAGCCCGACGGCGCGCTCGACTGGTACAATCGCCGCTGGCACGAGTACACCGGACAGACGCCGGAAGAAGCGCTGGGTTGGGGCTGGCAGGCGGCGCATCATCCGCACGATCTCCCGATCGTGCTCGAACGCTGGATGCAGTCCATCGCGTCGGGCGAGATGTTCGAGATGGAGTTTCGGCTGCGGCGCCGCGACGGAACGTATCGCTGGTTCCTCACCCAAGCGCTGCCGCTGCGTGACGCGGCCGGACGGATCGCGAAGTGGTACGGAACGAACACCGACATCGACGACGCACGCCGCAACGCGCGCGACGTGCGCGTCTTCGCCGAAGTCGGCGAACGCGTCGCCGGGTCGCTGACGCTCGTCGAGACGCTCGACGCCGTCCTGGCCTCGCTCGTCCCCGATTTCGCGGACTGGGGTTTCGTCACGTTCGCCGACGAACACGGCGATCTGCGCATCGCCGCGGCGAACCATTCCGACGCGGCGGGGGCTGCGGTGCTCGCACCGCTGGTCGGGAGCGTGTACGCGGACGGCGACGCGGCGGAAGGCTCGCCGAGCGCGGTGCGCGCTGGGGAGCCGCTGCTGTTCCATCCGACGCGCGAAGGGGCCGCAAAGATCATGCCGCCCGACGTGCTCGAAGCGGTGTGGCGCGACGGCCCGCACTCGGTCCTCGTGATCCCGTTCGGACCGGAGACCTCGCTGCGCGGCACGCTCACGCTCTACCTGAACGACGAGCAGCGCGCATTCGACCCGCTCGACTTGCCGTTCTTTCTCGAGTACGCGAAACGCGTCGCGCCGCGGATCGCCAACGCTCAGCTCTACGAACGGGAACGGCGCGTCGCGCGCAGTTTCCAGCAAGCCGCTCTGCCGTCGTCGTTGCCGCAGACCGGCGGTTATCGCTTCAACGCCATCTACGAAGCCGGTCAGTCGGAAGCACTGGTCGGCGGTGATTGGTACGACGCGTTCCGGCTGATCGACGGACGCATCGTGATCTCGGTCGGCGATGTGGCAGGCTCCGGATTGTATTCGGCGGTGACGATGGCGAGCGTCCGGCAAGCGATTCGCGGCGTCGCGCAGGTCCATGCCGATCCCGACTTGATGCTCGAAGCCGCGGATCGCGCGCTGCGTGCCGAAGTCCCCGACCGGTTCGTCACCGCGTTCGTCGGGGTGATCGACCCGCTGACCGCCACCATGATCTATCGCTCGGCCGGCCACCCGCCGCCGATCGTGCGCGACGCGCGCGGCGACCTCTCCTATTTGGAGGGGACGGGATTGCCGCTGGGCCTGCACGAGCGCGCCGAAGGAGACGCGCCCGTCTTTCCGCTCGAAATCGGCTCGCTGCTGGTGTTCTACACCGACGGCCTGATCGAGTCGACCCGCGACGTGCTCGAAGGGGGACGACGGCTGCACGAGGCGCTGCGCGATCCGGCGGTGTTCGGCGCGTCCGATCCCGCCAAAGCGCTGCACGACACGGTCCTCGCCGACGGCTCGCACGACGACGTCGCGATCCTGACCGTCGCCGTCGCAGCGCGCCTTGCGGCACCGGTTTGGCAGCTCGATGCCGGCGACGGCGTGCAGGCCCGCGGCGTGCGCGAGCAGCTGGTGCGCAACTTGCGCGAACATCACTATCCGGAGCCGCTCATCACGCTGGCTGAGATGGTCTTCGCGGAGCTGGTCGGCAACCTGGTGCGCTATGCACCCGGCCCGGCGGACATGATCGTCGAGTGGGACACCGGACGTCCCGTCCTCCACATCCGCGATCGGGGACCGGGATTCTCGTTCCTCCCGAAGCTCCCGCAAGATCTCTACAGCGAATCCGGCCGCGGCCTCTTCCTCATCGCCGCGCTCACCGAAGACTTCGCCGTCGCCCGCCGCCCCAACGGCGGCAGCCACGCCCGCGTCGTCCTACGAACCTGACCCGGTGCCGTTCTGATTTGCATGGACATATATTCCAGGCATTTCTTCCTGCTTCTACGCCGCCGGTTTCACCGCGAAGTCATCC
>CALEYW010000044.1 GCA_937927945.1 uncultured candidate division WPS-2 bacterium
GGTTAGCATACAAACGTACGTTTGGCAATACTTGGCTACCTATCACGGAACAGCTCGGACTCCACAGCGCGCCGGTGGTCGATGAGCCGCTGGCGATGACGGCGGCCGGCCTCGACGGCGCGGGCGGCGAGCAGATCGTCGATCCCGCGCGCGGCCTGGGCGAGTTTTTCGTGTCGACGAGCGCCGGCGGCAAGACGGTCAGCGTCAGCGCGACGGTGCAAGGCATTCCGCTCGCCGACGGCACGACGTCGCCCCCGATGACCAACACGACCGCGTATACGTTCACGCCCGCGATCGCAATCGCAGCCGGCCCCGTCGTGTGCATCTTCAGCGTCGAGTCGAGCCAGCTGCTGACTCGCTTCGGCGCCTGCTCGGGAGGTTGCCCGCTGACGGTCGCCAGCGGCGCAACCTCTGACGCGAGGGCAACCTCTACGTCGACATCACGACCTTCTTGGGGCTATCGGTGAACAGCTCGATCGTCGTCTTCCCGCACGGCCTCACCTCGGCGTCGTACGTACTCGGCTCGGCGCAGGGCGTACACTTCGTCAGCGGTCTCACCGTCGACGCGAACGGAACGCTGTACGTTGCCAATGGCGCGAGCGCCGGCTTCCGTCAGCCGCACATCCCCCGTCCATCACCGAGTACGCCCAGGGAGCAACGTCACCGTCGTACACGATCGCCGGCACGACGACCACGCCGGGCGGAATCGCCGTCGACGCCGCCGGCAACGTCTTCGTCGCCGACCAGTCCGGAAGCAAGACGATCGTCAAATTTCCGCTGCACTCGCAGATGTCGTCCGCCACCCTGGCCGACCCGTCGCTCGCGTGGCCGAATGCGCTGGCTGTGGTCGCCGCCGGCGGCCTGTACGCCGTCGATCAGAACAACAACGACATCGCGCACTTCGCCGCCGGTCAAACGGCATTGACGACGACGCTGAACGACCCGTCGTTCGGCAACGACGTGTTCGGCCTGATGCTCGATCCCGGCGGCGACCCCTGGGCGTCCCTCGGAGCCGCGAACAGGGTCGAACGACTCCGAGCGAGCGTCCTCCCGAACACGATCTCCATCACCGACACGATCGGCACCGCAGGTCCAATGGCCTGGATTCCCTAGGGCCTCGTCGGAGGGCCCACTCCGAGGCGCTGCAGCGCGGCGGAGCCGATGCTGCGCATTCCGGCGTCGTCGGCGCGAATGCCGTAGTCGAATTCGAGAACGGCGTGATCGAGTGCGCGGTACCGGGCCGCGTTCCACGTCCGCTCGTCGATCGTGCCGTACGCGTCTCTGAACGTACCGTGCGCCGACGGCGGCAGCATAGAATGGGCGATCGCGATGTCGAGCGCCGCATCTCCGAGATGCACGTCGCCCCAATCGATCACTCCGGTCGGCGTCCCCGCATCGTCGACCAGCACGTGCCGCGCGTAGAGATCGCCGTGCACGAGCGTGCGTTTTGCGTCGTCGATCGTCTCCGGCGATTGCGTTCGAAACCACGTCATAAACGCATCAGCGTCGATCGCACCTGCGGCGGCGAGGCTCGGAATGCGTTCGCCGACGATCCGCACCCGCTTCGCATGATCGAGTCGTCCAATCTCGTCGAGTGGCAGCCCGAGTTCCACGAGCGGCACCGGATCGATCGCGTGCAGTGCGGCAAGGAACCGGCCGAGGGGGGCGGCGAGTCGCAGCCGGTCTTCTTCGGAGAGGGACACGGAACACGCGGTCGCGCCGCCGATCATTTCGTAACCGGCGAACGGGGACGGATACGCGGTGCTTGCGATCCCGACGAAGACCGGCGCGGGAATCGGCAGCGGAAGATGGGGTGCGATCCGCGGCAGGATCGCGATTTCGCGGGCGATCAGCGGTACGGCGACGCGCCGTCGCGGAAACCGGAACGCGAACCGTCCGCCCACGACGAATACCGCATTGTCCCATCCGAGTCCGAGCGGCTCGAGCGGCAGGTGTGCGAGTTCGGGGAATTGCTCCGCGACGAGCCGCATAGCCAGCTCTTCGTCGATCTCGATATCCGCGGTCCAGAGCGGCAGCGTCACGCAGGCGTATTTCACCTAGGGGGCCGCCCACCATTCCCAGCGAAATGTGCGGGTGGTGTACGACTATCTGGTCGTCGGCGCGGGGCTCGCCGGCAGCACGATCGCCGAGCGGCTCGCCAGCCAGCTCGGTGCGCGCGTCCTCGTCATCGACAAGCGTCCTCACGTCGGCGGCAACACGCACGACCCGCTGAGCGCCGACGGTCTGCGGTATCACCGGTACGGCCCGCACGTCTTCCACACCAACAGCGCCGCGGTCGTCTCGTACTTGAGCGCGTTCACCCGTTGGCGTCCGTACGAGCACCGCGTGCTCGCCCGCGTCGACGCGCAGCTCCTTCCCGTTCCCATCAACCGCACGACGATCAATCGGCTGTACGGCCTGACGCTCGACGAATCCGGCGTCGCCCGGTTCCTCGCCGGAAAAGCGGAGCGGTTCGCACGCATCGAGGACTCCGAGCAAGCGATCCTCGCTCGGGTCGGACGCGAACTGTACGAGACGTTCTTCCGCGGCTACACGCGCAAGCACTGGGGGCTCGACCCCTCCGAACTCGACGCTAGCGTATGCGGCCGCATCCCGACCCGCACCGGCGACGACGACCGCTACTTCGGCGACGATTTCCAAGCGATGCCGGTCGACGGTTTCAGCGCGATGGTGCAGCGGATGCTCGTGCATCCGAACATCGAGGTCGTGCTCGACTGCGACTTCGGCCACGTCGCGGACCGCGCGCGCTTCAACCACGTGATCTACACCGGGCCGATCGACGAATACTTCGAGTTCAAGTTCGGCAAGCTCCCCTACCGCTCGCTGCGCTTCGAATTCGAGACGCGTGACGTCGAATGGGCGCAGCCGGTCGGATGCATCAACGAGCCGTCGCCGTCCGTGCCGTTCACCCGCACGACCGAGTACAAGCATCTCACCGGTCAAACGCACGCGCGCACGATCCTCTCGCGCGAGTTTCCGCAAGCGGAAGGCGAACCGTACTATCCGATTCCGCGGCCCGACAACCGCGAGCTGTACCGCAAGTACGCCACGCTCGCCGCAGCGCAGCGAACGGTCACGTTCGTCGGCCGGCTGGCCGAGTACCGGTACTTCAACATGGACCAGGTCGTCGCCTCAGCGCTCGCGGCGTTCGACGACCTCGCGCGAACGGCCGCCGTCGCGTCATGAGCGGCGACGGCGCGGAGCCCGGGATGATCCGCGAATGGACGACGCTCCCCGACGGACGCTACCTCATTTTCTACACCTTCGAAGACGAACCGGCCGGCGACGCGGGCGACGAGAGCGCGGATGTCTGAACTGCGCTGGCATCCGCTGCTGGGCGAGTGGGTCGCGACGGCGACGCACCGTCAAGATCGCACGGTCTTTCCGCCGGACGGCTACTGCCCGCTGTGTCCCACGGCCGCCGGCGGCTTTCCGACCGAGGTCCCCGCGCCGGGATACGATCTCGTCGTTTTCGAGAACAAGTTCCCCTCGCTGCAGCGGCAGCCACCGCCGCCCTCCGTCGCGGGAAGCCCGCTGGAACCGGTTGCACCGGCGCGCGGCGCGTGCGAGGTGGTGCTGTACACGCCGGACCATCACGCGACGCTCGCCGAAGCCACCGTGGAGCGCATCGAGCATCTGGTCCGCGTGTGGCGCGACCGCACGCGCGAACTCGGCGCACGCGACGACGTCGTGCACGTCTTTCCGTTCGAGAACAAAGGCGCCCAGATCGGCGTCACCCTCGATCACCCGCACGGGCAGATCTACGCGTATCCCTTCGTCCCGCCGGTCGTCGCCGCGGAGATCGCGCAGGCGGCATCCCACCGCGCCGAAACCGGACGCTGCCTCTTCTGCGAGGTGCGCGACCGCGAGGTCGACGACGGCCGGCGGATGCTGGCGCACGAGGACGGCTGGGTTGCGTACGTGCCGTTCTTCGCGCGTTACCCGTACGAGACGCACCTGGTGGCGACGCGCTGCGTGCGCGCGCTGCCGGACCTGAACCGGCGCGAGGTGCGCGGCTTGGCGCTGCTCCTCAAGCGCATCCTGACCGGTTTCGACGGCCTCTTCGCGCGCTCGTTCCCGTACGTCATGGCGGTGCACCAAGGACCCTCCAAGGGCGACGCGCCATATCATCTCCATCTCGAGTTCTATCCGCCGCTGCGGAGCGCGACGCGGATGAAGTATCTGGCGGGTTCAGAGAGCGGCGCCGGGATGTTCATCAACGACACGCTCGCCGAAGAGACCGCGGCCCAGTTGCGCGCCGAGATTCCGGTTTCCGCGTGAGCCTGCTCGACGAGCTGCGCGCCGATCTGGCGGAGCTTACCGACCGCGAGCCGCGGTTCTTCCGCGCACCGGGCCGCGTGAACGTGATCGGCGAGCACGTCGACTATGGCGGCGGCTTCGTCCTGCCGCTGGCGATCGATCGCGAGACGATCGTCGCGGCGGCACCGCGCGACGACCGGCGTATTCGCATTCGGTCGCGCGAGCATGCGGAGATCGCCGGCTTCGATCTCGACGAGTTGCTTCCGAAACCGGCGCGCGGCTGGAGCGACTACCCGCGTGGCATGACGCTCGCACTGCGGCGCCGCCTCCCGCTCGCCGGCGCGGACCTTGCCGTCGGGACGACGATCCCGATCGGCGCCGGGCTGTCGTCGTCGGCGGCGTTCGAGATCGCGGTCGGCCTCGCGCTCGCGTCGCTCGCGGGGCGCCAGCTCGCCCCGCGCGAACTCGCCCACGCGGCGCAAGAGGCGGAGAACGGCTTCGTCGGGGTGCGCAGCGGCATCATGGATCCGTTGGCGTGCGTGTTCGGCGTGCGCGATCACGCGCTGCTGATCGACTGCCGCAGCGAAGCGGTCACCCCGGTTGCAATCCCGGCCGGTGCCGCGATTGCGATCGCCGATTCCGGCGTACGGCACGATTTGATCGTGTCCACGTACAACGCGCGGCGGGCCCAGAGCGAGGAAGCCGCGCGACTGCTCGGCGTCACCGCCCTACGGGACGTCTCGGCACCGGCATTCGCGCGCGACGAGGCGCGGCTGCCGGAGGTGCTGCGAGCCCGCGCGCGTCACGCGATCGGCGAAAACGGACGCGTGCTCGCAACGGCCGACGCGCTGCGGCGCGGCGACCTCCCGGAAGCAGGCCGGTTGATGAGCGAATCGCACGTCTCGCTGCGCGACGACTACGAGGTGAGCTGCGCGGAACTCGACCTGCTCGTCGAAGCCGCGCAGCGCGTCGACGGTGTGTACGGCTCGCGGATGACCGGCGGCGGCTTCGGCGGCGCGATCGTCGTGCTGCTGCGCGAAGAATGCGTCGAAGCGCTCACTCGAGCGCTAGACGCCGCGTTCCGCGCCCGCTACGGTCGAACCGCACCGGTGACGCAAGTGCGCGCGGCGGACGGCGCGTCGGCGATCGGGAACGGTTGACCCGGCGGCGCTCGCCGACGGAGCGTTGACCGGAGCACGGCGGAAATTTTCTTCGTGCATCCGGCGTCCGCGCAGTTGGTTTGTGCGACACGCAACGCGCGCGAGCGCTGACGCGGTCTTTCAAAGGTGCCGACACCCGCGTCCGTCCTGCGCCGCTCACCGATCCCGCTACCGCTGCTCGCACTGGCGATCGCCTCGTTCGGGATCGGTACGACCGAGTTCGTCATCATGGGCCTGCTGCCCGACGTCGCACGCGACCTCGGTGTGAGCATCCCTCACGCCGGCCTGCTCGTCACCGGATACGCGCTCGGGGTCGTGATCGGTGCGCCGATCGTCGCCGTCGCGACGATCGGCGTTCCGCGCAAGCCGGCGCTGCTCGGAATGGTCGGAATGTTCGTCGTCGGCAACCTGCTCTGCGCGATCGCGCCGAACTACGCCGTGCTGATGGTCGCGCGCGTCGTCACGGCACTCTGCCACGGCGCGTTTTTCGGGATCGGCTCGGTCGTCGCGGCGGATCTCGTGCCGCCGAGCCGGCGCGCGAGCGCGATCGCCCTGATGTTCGCCGGGCTGACGCTGGCGAACGTGCTCGGCGTCCCGCTCGGTACGGCGCTCGGGCAGGCGCTGGGCTGGCGCTCCACGTTCTGGGCCGTCGTCGCGATCGGCCTCGTATCGGCGGCGGCGCTCGCCGCGTGGCTGCCCTCCAAGATCTCGATGAAACGCGCGAATCTTTTGCGCGAAGTACGCGTGCTGCGCGAGCCGCAGGTGCTGCTGGCGATGCTGATGAGCACACTGGCATCGGCGAGCCTGTTCAGCGTCTTCACCTACATCACGCCGCTCCTCGAACGCGTGACGGGGATCGCGCCGCAGTGGGTAACGGCCGTGCTGCTCCTGTTCGGCGTTGGGCTGACCGTCGGCAACGTTGCCGGCGGAAAGCTCGCCGACTGGAAGCTGATGCCGTCGGTGCTCGCCGCGTTCGTCGCCGTCATAGCGGTACTCGCCGCGTTCGTCTTCACGAGCCACGTTGCATTCGGCGCGGTAGGTACCGTCTTCGCGTGGGGGGTCGTAGCGTTCGCGCTCGTGCCGCTGCTGCAGTTGCGGATCGTCGACGCCGCCGCCGACGCCCCGAATCTGGCCTCGACACTCAACCAAGGCGCGTTCAACCTTGGCAATGCGACCGGCGCGTGGGTCGGCGGCGTCGCGATCACGTTGGGCGCCGGTTACTCTGAGCTTCCCGTGCTCGGCGCGCTGATCGCGCTCGCGGCGCTCGGCGTTGCCGTCGTCTCCGACGCGCTCCAGCGCAGGGCATCGCGCACGCAGGACGGCCGCGCGGCGGCCTAAGCGACCGCCAGCACTCGTCGGGTCGCGCCCCCGAAACTCCACACCGATTCGCGACGTCCGACAGAACACGATGTCCGACGCGCCGCTGCCTGCGCTTCCCTACGCCGAATGGGAGCCGACCAAAACGACGCTGCACCTTTGGTGCCAGATCCTCGGCAAGCTCCGCCTGCGGTACACGGCGCACCGCAACCACTGGTGGAACGTCACCCTCATCCCCAGCGCGCGCGGCCTCTCGACGCTGCGCATGCGGGACGGCGAGGCGTCCTTCGAAGCCGAGCTCGACTTCATCGACCATCTGCATGATACGAACGGGTCGCGCGCACGCGCCGGCGATCATGCCGCTCGAAGACGGGCTTAGCGTGGCGCAGTTCTACCGCACCGTCTTCGAGATGCTGCGCGGCTTCGCCGTCGAGGCGAAGATCCTGGCGAAACCGTACGGCATGCCGACGACCACGCCGTTCGCGCTGGACGAGGAACACCGTTCGTACGATCGCGTCGCGGTGCGGCGGTGGTTCGACGCGCTCGTCTGGACGACGTCGGTGTTCGATGAGTTCGCCAGCGAGTTCGCCGGCAAACAGAGCCCCGTCCACGTGTTCTGGCACAGCTTCGACCTCGCGATGAGCCGCTTCTCCGGACGACCGGCCGCCGGACCGCCGAAGAGCGATCCCGTCGAGCAGGAAGCGTACTCGCACGAAGTCATCTCGTTCGGCTTCTGGCCGGGAGATCCGAACACGCCGGCGCCCACCTACTATACATACACGGCGCCGGAACCGGCGGATCTCACGCAGCGGACGCTCGCTCCACCGCGGGCGGGCTGGTACCCCTCGGGAAGCGGCCACCTCGGCGCCGTTCCGTACGACGTCGTCCGAAATGCCGGGCAGGCGTTTCGGCGCCACGACCTGACTGCCGGCTGCCCGGAAATGGAGTATTTCAGCCAAGCGATGGGGTAATGAACCATGTAGTCCAATCTGAGGCATTTCGGTTATACGGGTGACCTTGGAGAAATGGCCCGCGCGGAGGGTGCCGTCGAGCCAGAAGGGTGGGCTGGACACGTGAACCTCGCGACGTCTGAGTCCTCGGCCGGAGCGCGCCGATTGGCCGTGCTCGCGTCGGCTGCGATGATCGTCGTTGCCGCCGCAGCAACGCTGTTCGGACAAGGCGAGGCGATCGCCATGCCGGCGATCCTGCCGTTGCTCATCGGTGCCGTCATCGTTTCGGAACTGATGTCCGCGTACGTGCTCTTCGCCGAATTCGCACGGTCCCGGCTTCTCTGGTTGCTTTTTATCAGTGCCGCGTATTGCTCGACCGCGGTGCTGACCATTCCGTATATCCTCACGTTCCCGGCGGTGTTTGCGTCGAGCGGCTTGCTGGAAGCATCCGGTCAAACGGCCCTCCACCTCTGGATTCTCTGGCACCTGGCGTTTCCAACGATCGTTCTGGGCGCGATCTTCGTCGGCCGTTTGCCGCAAGACGTGCGAGTCGAAGCAACATCGGCTCCGCGTCTCATCGCGTGGACGATCGCGCTATGCGTTGCGTTCGGATGCGCGGCGCCGCTTCTCTCGGAAGCATGGGGCAAATATCTGCCGGACCTCGTTGTGGGGAGAACGTTCACGCCGGCCACGACCGCTGTGGCGCTGCCGCTCATCTTGCTGCTCGACGGGCTGGCGCTCGTCATGCTCTACACGCGGACCCGCAACCAGACCGTCATCTCTCTCTGGTTATTCGTAGCGCTCGTCGCCTCGGCGCTCGATGCCTTCATGGGAGTATTGTGTTCCCGCTACTCGTACGGCTGGTACGTCGGCAAGGTGTTTCTCGTGCTGTCGTCCAGCGTGATGCTCGCGGCGTTCATCGGTGAAACGGCTAGGCTGCGGACGCGTCTGGGCCGGGCTCACGACGACTTGAACAGGACGAGGGAGCGGGAGCGCCACCTCGCGCAAGAGCGCTTTCATCGCGTCGCGTATTTCGATGAACTCACCGGGCTCTCGAACCGAAACCATCTCGAGGAGCGCCTGCGAGCGCTCGCAGCGACGCCGCACTGCCGATTCGCCGTGCTGTTTCTCAGCCTCGATACATTCAAGGAGGTGCGCGACCAGTTCGGGCATGCCGCAGCCGACCGGGTCTTGACCGACGTTGCGGCTCGCCTGATCGAAGGAGTATGCCGCGACGACACGGTGGCGCGATTCAGCGGCGATGAGTTCGTCGTTCTCGCGTCCTCGATCTCGACGCCGGACGATGCCGAAGCGTTGGCCAAGGCTTTGCGAGAAGCGCTTCTCGCGCCCTTCGACGTCCCGGACGGCACGGTGAAGGTTACGGCGAGTGTCGGCATAGCGATGTTTCCGGACGACGGCGCGTCGGCCGAGGCCGTACTCGACAATGCCGACGCGGCAGCGCGCCAAGCGGAGCGCACCGGCGGCAACACGACGCGTTGCTACAGCCGCGAGTTTTTCGAAGAAGCACGCGCACGCCGGCGCTTGCAGGAGGACTTGAGTCTTGCGCTGCTGCGCGACGAATTCGTCCTTTTGTACCAGCCGATTCTCGATCTGCGAACGGGCACGATGGAGAAGGTCGAGGCGCTCATCCGCTGGGTTCACCCTGAGCGCGGCCTCGTCTTGCCGGGTGCCTTCATTCCGGTAGCCGAGCAAACCGGCCTCATGCAGCTCATCGGCTACTGGGTCATGGAGGAAGCGGTGCGGCAGGCCTCAGCGTGGCTCGCGACCGGTACTCCGACCCGTATCGCCGTCAACGTCTCGGCTCGGCAACTCGACGACCGCGGCTTCCTCGACCATTTGAACCGAATTCTCGAGGCCTCGCACCTTCCGGCCGATCTGCTCGAACTCGAGATCACCGAGTCGGCCGCGATGACGGACGCTTCGCTGGCGCAAGACGTGCTCGAGCAGTGTCGAGCGCTCGGCCTCGGAATATCCCTGGATGACTTCGGGACGTACTACTCTTCTCTCACGTACTTGAAGCGGCTGCCGATCGATAGCGTTAAGATCGACAGATCGTTCATTGCGGGGCTGCCGTTCGTGAAGAGCGACGCGGCGATCGTCTCCGGCATTCTCGGCCTGGCGCGAGCGTTGGAGCGCACGGTCGTCGCCGAGGGCATCGAGACCGAGCATCAACGCGTCTGGTTGGCGCGAGCCGGCTGCGCCTTCGGGCAAGGATATCTCTTCGGACGGCCGATGACGGTAGCGGCATTGCTGACCTGGCGAAAGGCTCGCAGTTCGGCTCTCCGAGTCACGGCAGCGCGCGCGGCGGGCCCGATCGACTAGTCTAGCCGCCGCAGGTCGATTCGCACGTTCGGGATAGCCGACAACTGAGCCGAAAGATGCGGCCAAAGGATGGGTACCGTCGCGGCACGCCGCGGCGTACGGTGAGAGGGGCATGGAAATCACCGTCGGCCTCCTCTGCATCGCGTTCGTCTTCGGCATCGCAACGGCGGCCGAGCGGAGTCTGGACCGTGCGAAGCGACAATACGCCGAGCGCGGAAAAGCCGCTCTAGCAGATGAGGATCTCTACGGCGACTTGTGACTCTCGCGCCGCTACGTGCCGCTGCTGAAGGTGACGCCCTCGAGGACCGCGCTTCCGGCCTGAAGGCCCTCTGAGGCTATGGGCACCTCCCTTTGCGAAGCTGGTTCGGGAAGGGCCTTGGTGCACGTCGACTGGCCGAGGTATTGCCGCAGCGTCTTCAGGGAAGCCAAGAGCGTCGCTAGATGTCGCACGACTTCGCCGCGATCGCGCTCGTCGCGCGTCTCGGGCGTGTGAATCCCGATGATCTCCAAGCCCCGGCGCCGGGAGCGCAAGAGGTTCCGTACGTTCGGTGTGACGTTCTTGCAGTTGTAGCGGTCGAACGTGAAGACATCGACGAGCACGACTTTCCCGCGGAGGCCGGCGTCCGAAGGGGCGCCATTGAGCCAGTTTCGTGCACGCAAGAGCAGCTGCAGCGACGCGGGACCGTCGCTTCCTGCGCCGACCCCGGCCTGGGGTATGCCATGAAGAGCGTAGCCGCGGCTTATGTGGGGCGCTCTTCTACGAAGCCGGCCAGCGCGCTACGAACGAGCTCTTCGAGGCGCGCGCGTCCCGGGCGCGTCCTCGCGATGACGTTAAGGCCTTGAACGAAACACACGAGGCCCGCGGCGCGCTTGGCGGCTTCCGCAGGGTCCATCCCGTCGCGTACGAAGACGCGCACGAACGCCGCCTCGAGAGTAGCGAGGTGTCGGACGACGAGTTCCATGATCGTCTTGTCCGTCGCATGGCGTTCTACCAGCGTGTTCGTCATCAGGCAACCAGAACGCCGACGTCCGTCGACCATCGCATCGACGAGCAGGGCAAAATATCCCCGGATCGCGTCCGCGCCTCCGGGTGTCTCGTCCAAGACGCCAATGGCCTTCGCCGAGACGCGTTCCGCGTATCGGCGAAGCGCCGCGATGAAAAGTCCGCGCTTGTCGACGAACGCGCCGTACACACTTCCGGGATGAAGTCCGGTCGCGTCGCAGACGTCCCCGACGACCGTTCCCTCGAACCCTCGCCGCCAGAAAAGGTCGACCGCTCGGTCCAAGACGGCCGCCTCTTTGAACTCCCGGGGACGCGCCATCCGCGCTGTTTCCGGAACGCGCATCATCCGCCCTTTCGCACAGGACGCACGTCGCCGATTCATGAACGCCCGTTCAAGAACGACGAGCGAGGAGGCTTAGGCATGCGGATCGCGGTGGTGGGCGCCGGCGGCGTGGGTGGATACTTCGGTGGGCGCCTCGCGGTCGCCGGCGCCGACGTGAGGTTTCTCGCGCGAGGGGCGCAGATGTTCGCCATGCGCGAGCACGGCCTGCGCATCCGAAGTCCGTTGGGCGATTCGACCATCGAGGTGCAGGTGCAGCAGGATGCCGCCGCGCTTGGTCCCGTCGACCTCGTTATCCTCGCGGTGAAGCTGTGGGATACTCCCGCGGTCGTGGAGCAGATCGCTCCGCTGATGAACGCCGAAACGGCCGTGCTTTCGCTGCAAAACGGGGTGGACAAAGACGTCGTGCTCCGCGCAGCGTTCGGCGCAAGCCGCACCGTGGGCGCCCTTTGCTACATCGGTGCGGCGATCGAGGAGCCCGGAGTCATCAAACACACCGGTTCCCTGGCAAAGATTGTCGTGGGCGAATTTGGTGGCGTTCCTTCCCCACGTGTCGAGGCGTTCGCCGAGCTGTGCCGGACGGCGGCCATCGACGTTGCGGTGAGCGACGACATCGAACGGGCCATCTGGGAAAAGTTCGTGTTCCTCGTCGGCCTCAGCGGCGCGACCGCGGTCATGCACCAACCCATCGGGCCCATCCGCGCCAACGCCCGCGCCCGCGCTTTTGTCGGCGCGCTCTTCGCGGAGACGGTGGCCGTGGGGCGGTCATACGGGGTCAGGCTCGCCGACGATTTCGCGGCCGATCGTTTGGCATTTTGCGACGGCCTGCCCGCAGCGTTCACGTCATCGATGCACGGCGACCTGCAGCGGGGAAATCGCCTGGAAGTTCCGTGGTTGCAAGGTGCCGTCGCACGGCTTGGCGCAGCGCGCGCGGTAGCCACGCCGGCCAACGACTTTGTCAGCGACGTGCTCGCCCTCTACGTCGACGGCGCGCCGGCCGCAACGGCGCCGTGATCGTCACGAACATGCTCGTCCGGGCTGTGCAGGTGCCGATGCGCCGCCCGCTCTCGACGAGCGCGCAGGTGATCCGGGAAGCGCCGCTGCTGCTCGTCGACCTGCAGACCGACCTGGGAATCGACGGGCACGCGTACCTCTTCTGCTATCACGCCTTGGGGCAGCGCATGATGGCCGACGTCTTGCGCGAGGCTTCCGACGCCGTCGTCGGATCTGCCGTCGACCCCGGCGCCTTGCGCGTCAATCTCCGCAAGCGCTGGCGCCTCTTCGGATCGGCGGGTCCCGTCGACATGGCCTTGTCCGGCATCGACGTGGCGCTCTGGGATGCGCTCTCGCAAGAAGCGGGCCAACCCCTCGCGCAATTCCTCGGCGCGACTCCTGTGCCACTGCAATGCTACAACAGCAATGGGCTCGGGCTTATCGGATCGGCAGCCGCGGCGACCGAGGCGTTGGAACTCGTCGACGAGGGCTACGATGCGATCAAGATTCGCGTCGGCTACCCCTCCCTGGCGGAGGATGTCTCGGTGGTGCGCGCCGTCCGTCACGCCGTCGGCGACGCGGTCCGGCTGCTGGTCGACTATAACCAGGCACTCGATCGCGAGGAAGCAATGCGACGGTGTATCGCGCTGGACGACGAGGGCGTCCACTGGATCGAAGAGCCGATCGTTCATGACGACTACGCCGGCGCGGCCGACATCTCCGCGCGAATCGCTACACCGTTGCAGCTCGGCGAGAATCTCGCCGGCAAGCACGCCGTCGAAGCGGCCCTAGAGGCGAGGGCATCGGATCTCCTGATGTTCGATCTTCAGCGCATCGGCGGCGTGACCGGCTGGCTCGACGCCGCTGCCGTCGCGTCGGATCACCGCCTGCCGCTATCGTCGCATCTCTTTCCCGAGGTGAGCGCGCACCTGCTCGCGCTATCGCCAACCCGCGATTGGCTCGAAATGGTCGACTGGGCCGCCCCGATCTTGCGCGACCCGCTGCTCGTCCGCGACGGCAAAGTCGCCAGCTCCGAACGCCCGGGCACGGGTATCCGCTGGGACCGCGATGCGGTAAGGCGCTTCATGTGCTGAGCCGCTTCGTACCGATCGACGCGATCTAGCGTGACGCCGTGTGCGATGCGTCGAGGACCCCCCACGGCAACGTGGCTCGGATGTTGTTCCAGAATCTCGCGCCGCTGGACTTGCGCAAGTCCCACCACGCCTCTGACTTCCGAATCGCAATGAGCGCGGCGTCGTATCGCGCCGGCCGAGCAGTGGCTCAGACCATGATGACGGGACCTGGGTCAGCTCGCCCGGCATCCCACCGGGGGGAACCTTCAGTGTCACGCTTACGAAGCCCGGTACCTACCGCTATTACTGTAAGCAGCACGTCTACACCCCAGCGATGCACGCGACGATTACGGTCAGCGCCGGCGGAGGTTGAACGGCCGCGTCCCGCAGCAAAAAGCCGCCTGGAGAGGTGCGGCTTTTTGTGCGTCATTCTGGAGCCGACGGCCGGACTCGAACCGGCGACCTGCTATTTACGAAACAGCTGCTCTACCAACTGAGCTACGTCGGCGTGCGCCGGGGACCGGCACGACCGTCCATGGTTCGCGCAGACGCCTCACCCCCCTTCCGCCCCGCGACGGTGCAGGCGGGCCACCCTCCCGGGCGGTAGCATGAGGCGGAGATGGCGGGCGAGGATGGGATGGCGGCGCGATGATCGAGAGCGAGTCGAAACCGTTCGAGGGCCGGCTGTTCATCGGCGGCGCGTTCGTCGAGGCGGCTGACGGGGCGACGTTCGCCACGGTCGACCCGGCGACGAACGAGGAGATCGCGCGAATCAGTGCCGGCGGCGCCGAGGACGTCGACCGGGCGGTGGCCGCCGCGCGGCGAGCGTTTGACGCCGGGCCGTGGTCGCGCGCGACCGTCGCGCAGCGCGCGAAGGTGCTCCGCAAGCTCGGCGAGCTGCTGATCGAGCAGCGCGAGGACCTCGCGCGCTTGGAGTCGCGCGACGCCGGGAAACCGTTCCGCGAGACGGCCGATCGCGACGTGCCGCGCGCGGCGGACAACTGCGCGTTCTTCGCCGGCGCGATCGAACACCGCGAGCAGCAGGCGTTCTTCGACCGCAAACCGTTCCTTGGCGAGCAGCGCGAGATCGCCTCGATCGTGCGCGAGGAACCCGTCGGCGTGTGCGCGCTGCTGACGCCGTGGAACTCGCCGCTCATGCAGGCGACGTGGAAGATCGCACCGGCGATCGCGGCGGGGAACACCTGCGTGCTCAAGCCGTCAGAGCTGACGCCGCTCTCCACCCTCAAGCTCGCGCAACTCTGCAGCGAGGCCGGCGTGCCGGACGGCGTCGTCAACGTCGTCACCGGTTTCGGCCTCGATGCCGGCGCGCCGCTCGTCGCCCATCCCGACGTCGACGCGGTCGCGTTCACCGGCAGCGAGCCGACCGGCATCTCGATCAACGTCGCGGCGGCGGCGACGCTCAAGAAAGTCACTCTCGAACTCGGCGGGAAATCGGCCAACGTCGTCTGCGACGATGCCGACCTCGACCTCGCGGTCGAAGGCAGCGTGCTCGCGATGTTCCGACACAGCGGCCAAGTGTGCCTCGCGGGCACGCGTCTGTACGTGCAGAGCGGCGTGTACGACGCCTTCGTCGAGCAATATCTCGCCCGCGTGAAGGCCCTGCGCGTCGGCGATCCGCAAGCGAAGGACTCGGATCTGGGTCCGCTGATCTCGCCCCAGCATCGCGAGCGGGTGGAATCGTTCATCGCGCAAGCGGAGCGCGATGGCGCGCCTGCGCTGCTGCGCGGCGCGCGACCGGTCGATCCGGCGCTCGCGCGCGGAAACTATCACGAGCCGACGATCTTCGCGCCGGCCCGCGACGACCAGACGATCGCTCGCGAGGAAGTGTTCGGGCCGGTGCTCTCCATCTTCCGCTTCGAGACGCTGGAGGAAGTGATCGCACGCGCCAACGACACGCGCTACGGGCTCTCGTCGTACATCTGGACGAACAACGTGAGCACCGGGCTGCGCTTCGCGCAACAGGTGCGCGCCGGGATGTGCTGGATCAACGGCTACTTCCTGCGCGACTTGCGCCAGCCGTTCGGCGGGATGAAGCACAGCGGCCTGGGGCGCGAAGGCGGACGGTGGTCGATGGACTTCTTCACCGAGCCGAAGCTCGTCTGCATCGCGTACTGACGATCCGCATGGGTTCGATCGCCGCCGGCCTCTTCTCCACCCACGTCCCGCGCTTGATGATCCTCGATCCCGCCAAGCGCAAAGAGTACATGCGCAACAACGTGACGACGTTCTACGACGTCCTGCCGCAGATCCGCGAAGAGCGCATCGCGCCGCTCGACTTCGACACCTTCGTCGTCATCGACACGCACTGGCACTCGACGCTCGAGTGGATCGTGAACGCGCACGAACGCCACGAGGGAATCTACACCTCGGATGAGATCCCGTGGATGATCAACGAGTACGCCTACGACTATCCGGGCGATCCGGAGCTCGCGGCACTCATCGTCGGCGAGTGCGCCGCCTCCGGCGTGTGGGCGCAGGCCTCCGCGCACCGCGGCCTGCCGGTGCACTACGGCACGCTGAACCCGATGCACTACTACAACCCCGGACCGAACAAGAAGCGCGTGCTGCCGATCAGCGTCTGCGACACCGCCGAGGTCGACGCGAACCTGCGTTTCGGCGAGGCGCTGGGCCGGGCCATCGCGCGCAGCGGGCGCAACGTGCTCTTCATCGCGTCGGGTGGGATGTCGCACCGTTTCTGGCCGCTGGCGGTGATTCGCGAACGCGCGAGTGCCGATCCGGCCGACATCAACGGCGAGAACTTGCGCGCGTGGGACGAGCGCATCATGGGCTGGTGGCGCGCCGGCGACCACGCCAGCGTGCTGGCGAACGCCGACGACTTCCGCAAGGAGTGCGCGCCCGAAGGCCGGTTCGCGCACTATCTCGCGCTGGCCGGCGCGCTTGGCGGCGCGGACTGGACGACGCCGGGGATGCAGTACGGAAACTACGAAGCCGCGATCGGCACCGGACAGTCGAACTTCTGGTTCCCGGTCGCGTAGATGCCGCACATCACGATCGAATGCTCGGCCAACGTCCGCGAGATCGTCGACCTCGACGAGCTCGTCCGTCGCGTGCACGCGACGGCGCTCGAGACCGGCGTGTTCCCGGTCGGCGGGCTGCGAACGCGGGTGGCGGAGCGCGCGATCTACCGAATCGCCGACGGCGATCCGGCCAACGCGTTCGTCCACGTCGGGCTGCGCATCGGGCACGGCCGCGACCTCGGCACCAGGCAGCGCGCCGCGGCGGCGATCTTCGCGACCGTCTGCGAGGTGCTGCAGCCGGCGTTCGACGCGACGCCGCTGGGGATCTCGCTCGACGTCCAAGAGATCGACCCCGAGCTGAGCTTCAAGAAGAACAACCTGCACGACTACGTGAAGAACCGGAGCACGGCATGAAGATCGCGTACGCGCATCTCAAGGGCTCCATTCCGCCGCTCGTCACGCCGTTTCGGAACGGCGAGGTCGACTACGACGCGTACGCCCGGCTCGTCGACTTCCAAGTGCTCAACGGATCGCACGGGATCCTCGTGAACGGCACGACGGCGGAACCATCGACGCTCACGACCGCGGAGCGCAATCGCCTGGTCGACGTCGCCGTCGCAAGCGCCGCCGGCCGCGTGCCGATCGTGGCCGCGACGGGGTCGCAGTCGCTGGCCGAGAGCGAGCAGCTCACCGCGCACGCGGTCCGCGCGGGCGTCGACGCGCTGCTGATCGTCACGCCGTATTACATCCGGCCGCCGCAGCGCGGCCTCATCGAATACTACCTCGCGCTGACCAAGCGCCACGACATCCCCTGGATGATCTATCACATTCCGGGACGCACCGCGGTGCAGGTGACGCTGGAGACCGTCGTCGAGCTGGCGCGCCGCTCGCCGACGTTCGTGGGCATGAAACACGCATTCAACGATCTCGGCTTCGTGTCGGAGTGCCTCGGCGCGCTGCCCGAGCTGCGCATCTTCGTCGGGCTCGAAGACCTGAGCTTCCCGATGATGGCGATCGGCGCTGTCGGGTTGATGAACGCGGTCGGCAACCTGCACCCGCGTATCCTCGCCGACATGTGCGACGCCGTGTGGTCGGGCGATCTGCTGCGCAGCCGCACGCTGCACCAGCGCCTGCTCGAACTGAACAAAGCCGTCTTCTTCGACACGAACCCGATTCCGATCAAGTACATGATGAAGCGGCTGGGATTGCTCGAACGCAACGAGCACCGGCTGCCGATGGTCCCGGCGACGACGGAGCTCGAAGCGCGCTTGGACGCCGTGCTCGAGCGGTGCGGCCTCTTCGACTTGCACGCCGCACGATGAAGCTGCTCTCGTTCGCGGCGCGCGACGGCCGCCGCAGTTTCGGCTCCGTCGTCGACGGCGGCGTCGTCGACCTCGCGCCGCGCCTGGACGGCATCGCGGACCTGAAGGCGCTGATCGCGCGCGACGGCCTGGAGGCGGCGCACTCCGCGGCGCGCTCGGCGCCGGCCGACTACCGGCTCGACGAGATCGTGTTCTTGCCGCCGATCCTCGCGCCGGAGAAGATCCTCTGCATCGGCGTCAACTACACGAACCGCAACGAAGAGTACCAGGACGGATCGGACGCGCCGAAATACCCGAGCATCTTTCTGCGCACTCCGGGCTCGCTCACCGGGCACCTGCAGCCGCTCCTGCGCCCGCCGGAATCGCCGCAGCTCGACTACGAAGGAGAGATCGTCCTGGTGATCGGCAAGGGCGGACGGCGCATCCCGCGGGCGCGGGCGCGCGAGCACGTCTTCGGCCTGACCTGCATGAACGAAGGGACGATCCGCGATTGGGTGCGGCATGCCAAGTTCAACGTCACGCAGGGGAAGAATTTCGGCAGCTCCGGCGCCGTCGGCCCATGGATCGTCCCGGCCGGCGAGATCGGCGACTTCCGCGATCTGCGCGTCACGACTCGAGTCAACGGCGAGCAGCGCCAGCACGACACGACGGCGCACCTGGTCTTCCCGTTCGACTACCTGATCGAGTACGTCTCGACGTTCGCCGAGCTGCGTCCCGGCGACATCATCGCGACCGGCACGCCGACCGGCGCCGGCGCGCGTTTTACCCCGCCCAGATACCTGGTCCCCGGCGACATCGTCGAGGTCGAAGTCGGCGGCGTCGGAACGCTTTCGAACCCTGTCAGGGACGAATAAAGGCGGCAGCAACAAGGCACTTCACGGGACCTTCACAACTTTCGGGTTCAATCGCCGCATGAGACGCGGGCGCTCGACCCTTCCCCGCGGCCGCACGACTCGTACCACGCGGGCGATCCCGCTTGCGCCCTCGCCGCCGGCTGGCCGGATCGCGACCGCCCGCGCGGCGAACGCGTGCCCGGCCGACCGGCCCGCTGCAGACTCCTAGTGCGCTTACGCGACGGCGCTGCGCACCCGTTCGGCGACCGCGCGATAGCCGAAGCGGCCCCGCAGAGACGCGAGGAGCGGATCCGTGCGGACGAACACGACCCATGGATCGTCATCGACGATCGCTTGCTGCAGCGCCTCGATCGCGTCGTCGGAACGCCCGAGCCCGGCCAGCGCGACCGCACGCTGGTAGGGCGGCAGTCCTGCCAGATCGATCGGGAACGCCTGCGGTCGGCGTCCGCTCACGCGCGCGCGAACACGAACCTCCAGCGCGCGCACCTGCGGCCAGCGCTGGTCGTCGGCAAATCCCTCGAGCGCGGTAAGCGCTTCGGCGTGCCGCTCGGCGCAGGTCAGCGCGCGGGCGAGTTCGTACCGCGCGGCCGGATAGTCGGGATCCGTTTCGACCACGCCGCTCAAGATGTCGACCGCGTCGTCGAACCGGCCCTCGAAGTCGCGAGCAACGCCGAACGAGGTCAGCGCGTCGACGGCTTCAGGCGCGCGCTGCAGCGCTTCGCCGACGTGCTCGAACGCCGCCGTCATGTCGCCGCGCGCCAGCGCGTGCCACACCGCGAAGATGCGCGCGTCGATGCAGGCCGGGTCGTAGCTGAGCGCGGCGTCGATCGCGCGCGCCGCGCCGCGGAAGTCGCGGTGCCCGAACAGCCGGACGTCGGCCAGCGCCGCGTGGGCTTCCGCCAGATGCGGTTCGAGTTCGAGCGCGCGGTGGACGGAATCGAGCGCGGCGGCGAATGCGGTGCGCGGTTCGCCGAACAGGTATTCGGCTTCGATCAAGCGCGCGTCGGCGATGCCGCAGTGGGCCCTCGCCATCGTCGGCGCACGCCGCAGCGCTTCGTCGAAGCAGGCGATTGCGGACCGCGCGCAATCCGGCGTCCGCCGGCGCCACAAGCGCCGTCCGCGCGAGTACCACGCCAAGGCTTCCAGCGACGGGCGCGCGCGCTCGCGCACCAGCGACTCGATCTGGCTCGAAATCGCGTCGAGCGCCTCGGCACGGCGGCGGAAGCAATGGCGTTCGGAGAGGTGCAGCTCGCCGGCGACGACCCTCGTGGTGCGCCCTTCGAAGTCGACCCCGCTCACGATGCGGCGCAGGACAACGTCGTCAGGCCCCGACAGGGCGCCGTCGATCGCGGAAAGGAGCGCTTCCCGAGCCGTCGGAGTACCAAGCGCCGCACGAAGCGCGATGCCGAGGCTGTCGCGCTCGAGCTGCGCGGGGTGCCGAACCTTCCGCAACAGCTCTCGCGTCCGGCGAAAGCTCCACACCTGGTTCATGTCAGAAATCGTAGCGCGTACCACGACCGACGTCTTGATCAGTTATCAACGCGACGAGCGCAGGAGAACGCTCAGCGCAGGGTCTACTATTAATTTAGGAATACAACTGTCATGCAGGTTCAGCCAGCCTACGCGTTTGGCCCCTTCGCCCTCGACCCCGCCGGCCGCAGCTTAACCCTGCACGGCGTGCACGTGCCCTTGCGGCCGAAGACGTTGGAACTGCTCGAGTGCTTCTTGGAACGCGCCGGCCGGGTGGTGACCAAGGGCGACTTGATCGCCGACCTTTGGCCGGACGGCGAAGTAACCGAACAAAACCTGGCGCAGCAAGTGTTTCTGCTCCGCTCGGCGTTGAGCGAGCACTCTCCCGCCGAGGCGTTCATCGTCACCGTTCCGGGACGCGGCTATCGATTCGTCGCGCCGGTCGACGTGCGGCCGGCCCGCGACGTCCCGCACACCGACCTGCAGCGGCTGTACTTGCGCGGCCGCTATCATTGGGAAAAGCGCACGCGGCGCGGGTTGAGCGAAGCACAAGCGTGCTTCGAGCGCGCCATCGCGCTCGACTCGTCGTTCGCGCCGGCGCACTCGGGGCTCGCGAGCACCTACATGCTGCGGGGTGAATTTCTGCACGAACTTTCGGACCGAGCGTTTCCGGCCGCGCGGCGGCAGGCGCTGCGCTCGCTCGAGCTCGATCCCGCACAGCCCGAGGCCCACACGGTGCTGGGCGACGTCGCGTTCTTCTACGACCGCGATCTGGAAAAGGCAGAGCGGCATTTCGACGACGCGCTGGCGATCGATGCGCGCTACGGGACCGCCCGGCTGTTTCAAGCTTGGTTGTGCCTGGCCAGGGGACGCTTCGCGCAAGCGCGGCTCGAGATGGAGACGGCGCTCGGAGACGCGCCGTACGATCTGGCGCTGCAGACGGCGCTCGGCGTCCTCGCAATGTACGAGGGGGATGCCGCCGGCAGCGTTACGCAGCTCCGCTTCGTGCTCGATCTCGAACCGACGTTCAATCTCGCCAGTTACTATCTCGCCGCTGCGCTCTGCGTGCGCGGTGACTATGGCGACGCGCTCGCGGTCCTCGACACCGATACCTCGGGAGGCTTACTGCAAGCCAGCGCCGCGATCGGCGCCTTTTCGGCCTACCGGCTCGGCGATTTGGAACGCGGACGCGAATACGAGCGTGTCGTGGAAGACTACGCGGCACGCGGCGAACAGATCTCGGCCTTCAACCGCGCACAAGTCGCGCTCGGCAAACGCGACATCCCGAGCGCGATCGCGGCGATCGCCGCAGGCGCGGCGATGCACGATCCGTGGCTGGTGTTCATTCCGGAACACCCGCTCTTCCGCGCCGAACTGCTTTGCGATCCTCGCTATTTGCGGACGCTGGAACGGATCCGCCTGAGCCGCCGCTCCGAATTCGGGACCTAAAGAACAGGGCAGGCGTTGGTCCCGGCGCCGCCGGAACTGCGCGTTCGCTGCCTCGATTGCGCCCACCGTACATAGTTCGCATTGAGAAACGTTGATGCGGCTGGCGTTCGCCCCAGGGTACGATACGTTCGTGATTACAGCGCGCAGGCGTCCTCGCGTGGCGGTCGTCGGTCCCTCCGAGATGGCTGCCGACGTGCGCGACGCGTTGCACGACGAGCTCGACGTGATCCGGCGCGTGTGGCTGCCGGGAACCGAAGCGCCGCGCGCGCTCGACGAAGGCGTCGATGCGCTGCTCTTGGTCGTCCACGAGGGGGAGCTGGCCCGGAGCGTCCCCGCGGCGCGGCGGAGCACCCGCATCCCGCTGATCGTCATGACGCTCGACACGACGGCCAACGCGCGGGCACGCGCGCTCGATCTCGGCGCCGACGATGCGATCAGCGCAGCATGGGACGACTCGGAATTGCGCGCGCGCATTCGCGCGGTGCTGCGGCGCACGCCGGGCTCGCCGCCGGCGGTCGTGCACGTCGAAGATTTGGAGATCGACCTCGGCGCGCGCAGCGTGCGCCGAGGCGGCGACGTCGTCCGCATCTCTCCGGCCGAGTTCTCGGTCCTCGGCTCGCTGGCGCGGAATCCTGGAAACGTGGTGAAGCGCGAAGACCTCGCGCGCGAAGTCTGGGGAGACGCGGAGGCCGTCGCCGACGGGCGCCTTCACACCACCGTCTCGACGCTTCGCTCGAAGCTCGACCGGTCGCCCTTCGTGCCGCTGATCCGCACGATCCACCGGGTCGGGTACGCCTTGCGCCGCTGACCGGTCGGAGCGCGGCCGGCGTCGAACGCGAACCTCGTGTTCCGACGCGTCGCGCTTGCGGCTTTCCTCGCCGGTGTGTTTCCGACGGTCGCCGCTGCCGACCCGGCACCCCCTGCGCGGATCGGCGCGCCGCTGGAACTGGACTCGGCGCCGCCGGCATCGGTCTTGCAGCCGAGCACGATGCGCACGGTCTTTCGCGTCCCGCCGGCCGACACCGCGCTGTACGTCGTCAGCCCGTGGTTCGCGCGCGACTTGACCATCACGATCATCGGGCCGGGCGCACGGCGGCGGACGCTGAGGGCGAACGACGACCTTCCCGGACGCTTCCTCGGCGTGCGATTGCCGGTCGATGCGTGGCAGGCCGATCGCATCGAACTCACCGCCAGCACGGTCAGCGTCGCGCCGCCGGTATTGGTCGGCGCCGAAACGCTCGGCACCTACGCGTGGCGCGCCTGGTGGTATGCCGCGCTCTTCGGTCTGTTCGCCGGGCTGGCGATCCTCGCCGCGCTGGTCGCGATCGTGCGCCGCTCGGCGGTCTTCGCTTGGCTCGCCGTGTTCGGCGCCGCGCAGGCCGCCCTCATGATACCGTGGCTCGGGCTGGTTCGTCCGCCGCCGTCCGTCAGCCAGCCGCTTCACGCGCTCGCGCTGTCGGTCGCGCTGGTCGCGCTTGCCGCAGTCTCATTGAGCTTGGTGCGCGCGACGCAGGTTCCGCTCGCGGCACGCCGTGCGCTGTGGGCGCTGGTCGCGTTTCGCGCCTTCATCACGGCGGGCGCCGACCTGTGGCAAGATCTTTGGCCGTTGAACGCCGCCCCGCTGAACGCCGTACCGGTCGATGCGGCGACCGACGTCGTGCTCGCGCTCGCGTTCGTCGCGCTCGGCGCGCGTGCGTTCCGGCGGCACGTCCGGGGCGCTTCGGCATACCTCGCCGGAACCGGCGTGGCGGCAGCGGGTGCGTTGGTCGCCGCCTTCGCGCCCGACGGCACCACGCTCGCCGCCGCCGCACCGCGGCTCGGAACCGCGCTCGAAGCGCTGCTGATCACCCTCGCCGCCCTCGCGTCGACCGGTGACGATGCGGCGGCCCGGCCCGTGCAGCGACCGCTGCTGGGCGATCCGAACGTCGACGGCGTGACGGCGGCGGCGAACGGGCTCGCTCTCGAAGCCGCGCTGGCGCGCGCCTGGTCCGCGGCGCGGCTCGATCGCCGGCCGCTCGCGGTGCTGGCGATCGATCTCGACCACTTCACCCGCTACAACGCGGTGCACGGACATCGTGCCGGCGACGACGCACTGCGCGCCGTGGCGACGGCGCTCGCGACCGTGGCGACCGAACCGCGCGACCTCGTCGCGCGCGACGGCGGCGATGCGTTCGTCCTGCTGTTGCCGAACCGGAACCGCGACGGCGCGCGGCGCGCCGCCGCAGCGGCGCTCACGGCGATCGCGGGCCTGCAGATCGCGCACCCCGCCGTTCCCGCGCAACGGCTGACCGCGAGCATCGGCGCCGCGTCCGCCGATCCCACCGTCGGCGGCACGACCTCCGAGATGCTGTTGCGCGCCGACACGGCGCTCTTCATCGCCAAGGCGATGGGGCGGAATCGCGTCGTGACCGACGAGCCCGACGCGGCGAAAGCGACTACTGGGCGGTGAAGACCGAGTCGGCCACCGCGACGTTGAAGGAATACGCGCCGTAGTCCAAGACCGCGTGCACGCGAAACCCGCCGGCATCGAGATCGGCCTCGGTGCGTTTGGGAAGCTCGTACGGCCCGGCGGCGGATTCTTCGATCATCATCGCGATCGTCGTACCGTCTTTCAAGAACCAGCGGCCGCGCAGCGCTGCGTCCGCGTCGGCGTCGACGTCGAGCAGCATGCGCTCGATCTCGCCGGGACGGCGCGGCGTTCCCTCGACGTGGTACGTGGTGCGGCCGTCGTCCGTCACGACGTCGCGCACGCGCAGGTCGTAGATGTCGGCCCAGGTGAGCGGGGAGCCGATCTCGGCGAAGACGTGCCGATACGCGGCCGGCATCGCACGCAGTTCGAGCGCGACGTGGTCGGGGCGCTTGTAATACGCCATGCCGTTCAAGCCGAAGTGAAGCGTGATCAGCTTGTGGAGATGTACGTCGACGTGCACCGGGACGGTATACGAGTCGAGCATCGCGTCGCGCGCGGTGAAGCGCGCCAGAACCTGCGCGGCGGTCGGGCGCGGCGCGAACGACGCGGCCGCATCGACGGCGGCACGCGCCGCCTCCTGCGGCGCGCCGGCGCCCAGAATCACGAGCAATAGTGCCGGTGCGGCGGCGTGCCGCGCGAAACTCGATGCCATCGGGTGCGTTCCAGAAGTGTTCCCCAGAACGCATCCGGCGCGCCGCAACGGAGCGCTAGGCGGCGTCGCTCCAGACGGGAATGACGGCCCGCACGGCGCCGTGCACGCCGTAGACCCGCGCCGTAGCCTCCAGCTGATCGAGCGGAACGGGCTCGGGCGTCACGACGCTGCCGCCGTCGAAGCGAATGAGCACTCGCGCGCGCAACGGCCGCGTAACGAGATCTTCGCCGGCGTGAGCGGCGAGTTGGGGTTCGCTGCCCGCCAGCGCGGCGATGACGTCGGCGACGACGGCCGACGCGGTCGGATCGCCGCCGGCTCCCGCACCCGCGAAGGTCAGCTCGCCGCAGCCGCGGCCGACCACCCGCACGACGTTGCCGGCACCGCGCGGCTGCGCGAAGGGGTGCGCGAGGGGAACGTACGCGGGCGTCACGCCGGCTTCGATCTCCCCGCCGGACCGCTTCGCGATCGCCAGCAGCTTCAGCCGCCAGCCGCGCTCCGCACCCGCGCGCACGTCGTCGGCACAGAGCGCCGCGATGCCGTGGCGCAACACGCCGCCCGAGGTCGACGGACGGCGGAACGCGAGCCCGGCGAGGATCGCGAGCTTGTGCGCGGCGTCGTGGCCGTCGACGTCGGCGCGCGGGTCGGATTCGGCGAAGCCGAGGTGCTGCGCTTGCGCGAGCGCTTCGTCGTACGCGGCACCGGCGTCCATGGCGTCGAGCACGAAGTTCGTGGTCCCGTTCAGCACGCCGCCGACTTCGAGCACGTCTTCGGTCCCCAGCGATCCGGCCAGCGCACGCACGATCGGGATCGCTCCGCCGACCGCGGCTTCGTACCGCAGCGTCGCGCCGGTGCGAGCGGCGAACGCGGCCAGCCACGGGCCTTCGGTCGCGATCAGGTCTTTGTTCGCCGTGACGACGTCTTTGCCACGGGCGATCGCGCGCAGCACCAGCTCGCGCGCCAAACCGACGCCGCCGATGCACTCGACGACGACGCGCACCGCCGGATCGTCGACGACCTCGAACGGATCGCCGTCGAAGTCTTCCCACGCGACGGCGCGCGGCTTGTGCGGATCGCGCACGGCGATCCCGCGCAGGAGGGTGGGATGCAGTTCCAGGAGCCGGCGCGCGACGCTCGACCCGACGGTGCCGCAGCCGAGCAGGCCGATCCCGTGGACGCGCTGCGTCGTGGCGGTCGCAATCGAAATCGACGCCGCTTCAGACGAGCAGAGAACCTTGGGAACGGTGTGCACGAGTGCCTCCATGATCGGTAAACCGGGAAATGAAAACGGCCCCCGCCGGGTGGCGAGGGCCGTGTCTGTTGTCGCTGGCGTCCGCGTTACGCCGACGTCGACCCAGACCCGCCCTCGCTGAGGGTAGTCGTCATGGTCATCGTGGTGGTAATCACGCGGGACGCGGCCATTGATCGACCCTATCACGAGCGAGCCCCTCGCGCAAGAGGTCGGCGAGATTCCCGGCCTCGGCCAGGAAGGCATCGTGGCCGTGATCGCTCGGCAGATGACGGTACGCGGCGTCCCAGCCGGCCTCGGCCCAGCGTGCCGCGCACGACCAGACGTGCTCGGGCGGGTAGAGCTGGTCGCCCGCGATCCCGACGAACGTCAGCCGCGTCGGTCCCGCCGGCCGCTCGCGGCCGCGCAGATCGAAGAGATCCATCGCCCGCGTGAGCGTGCGGTAACTGTTCGCGTCGATGCGTGCCGCGAACAGATCGCCCTGATGCATGAGGTAGCCTTCGACGTCGAAGCGATCGTCGAGCCGGCGTCCCGGCTCGCCGCCCTTGCGGTCGGGGCGGTTGCGGAAGCGCTGCTCGAAGAGGTGTTCGCTCTTGTACGTCAGGGTCGCGATCGCGCGCGCGAGGCGAAGCCCCTCGACCGGCGGTTCGTCGTACCAGCCGTCGCGGAAGGCCGGATCGAGCCGGATCGCGTCGCGCGCGGCGCCGTTCTGCGCAATCCCTTGCGCGCGCAGATGATCGTAGGCGCCGATCACGATTGCGTGATCGACCGCGCCGCCGTAGGCGTGGGCCCATTGCAGCGCTTGAAATCCGCCGAGCGATCCGCCGACGATCACGGCGAGCCGCTCGATACCGAGCGCGCCGAGCGCGCGGCGTTGCGCCTCGACGATGTCGCCGACCGTCACCACCGGAAAGCGCGGGCCCCAGCGCTTGCCGTCCGGTGCGAGCGTCGTCGGCCCAGTCGAACCGTAGCAGCCGCCGACGACGTTGACGCCGACGATGCACCAGCGCGCCGGGTCGAACAGGGCTCCCGGTCCGAAGATCCCGCTCCACCAATCCGCCACCCGCGACGAGCCGGTCAGCGCGTGCGGCGCGAACACGACGTTCGAGCCGTCGGGCGCCGGCGCGCAGCCCAGCCGCGTGACGCGCTGGACGACGTTGGGCAGCGATTCTCCGGAAGCGAGTTCGAGCGTTCCGATCGGAACGTCGACCTCGACCTCCTGGGCGGTCACGGTCACGAAGCGGCGTCGAGCGCTTGGCGCAGGTCGGCCAGGATGTCGTCGATCGACTCGATGCCGACCGAGAGCCGGATCATGTCGTCGCTGACGCCGCTGGCGATCTGATCGGCCGGACTCAATTGCTGGTGCGTCGTCGACGCCGGATGGATCACCAGCGACTTGGCGTCGCCGACGTTCGCCAGCAGCGAGAACAGCTTCAGCCGGTCGATCAGCGCGCGCGCCTCCTCGGCGCCGCCTTTGACGCCGAACGTGAGGATCGAGCCGGCGCCCTTGGGGAGATACGTTTGGGCGCGCGCGTACGTCGGATCGGACGGCAAGCCAGGATATCGCACCCACCGCACCTTCGGATGGAACGCGAGGAATTCCGCGACGCGAAGCGCGTTCTGGCTGTGCCGTTCCATCCGCAATCCGAGCGTCTCGAGACCTTGCAGCAGCAGGAAGGCGTTGAACGGCGAGAGCGCCGCACCGACGTCGCGCAGCAGCTGGACGCGCGCCTTGAGGATGTAGGCGAGCGGTCCGAGCGCCTCGACGTATTTCAAGCCGTGATACGATGGGTCGGGTTCGGTGAAATCGGGGAACCGGCCGCGCGTCCAGTCAAACGTTCCCGCATCGACGATCGCGCCGCCGATCGTCGTGCCGTGACCGCCGATGAACTTCGTCGCCGAGTGCACGACGATGTCGGCGCCGTGGTCGATCGGGCGCAGCAGGTACGGCGTGGCCAGCGTGTTGTCGACGATGAGCGGGACCTCCGCATCGTGCGCGACCTTCGCGAACGCCGCGACGTCGAGGACGTCCACCTTCGGGTTGCCGATCGTCTCGGCGAACACGGCCTTGGTGTTGGGCCGGATCGCGGCGGCGACGGCCTGCGGATCGGACGCGTCGACCAGCGTGACCTCGATCCCGAAGCGCGGCAGCGTGTGCACGAACGCATTGTACGTGCCGCCGTACAGCGACGACGAGCTGACGATGTGGTCCCCGGCACGCGCGACGTTGAGGATCGAGTAGATGACCGCGGCCTGGCCGCTGGCGACCGCCAGTGCGCCGACGCCGCATTCGAGCGCCGCCAGGCGTTGCTCGAACACATCCGTCGTCGGGTTCATGATGCGCGTGTAGATGTTGCCGAACTCTTGCAGCGCGAACAGCCGCGCCGCGTGCGCCGTATCGTCGAAGTTGTACGACGTCGTCTGGTAGATCGGCACGGCCCGCGCTTTGGTGGTCGGGTCGCCGTCGTGGCCGCCGTGCAGGGCGACGGTCTCGAAGCCGCGCGTCGCGGACGGGTCGAGGGTGCTGCTCATCGTGGGTCTCCTCTCACGAATGCGTGGAGCGAAGCGAATGCCGGGGAAAACGAGCGGCCCCCGCCGGGAGGCGAGGGCCGCTGCAGTTCTTCATCGATGCGCCGGTAGGCGACGACGAGCTACACCGTCCCTCGCGGGGAACAGCACATCGTCATCATAGCCGTGCGGCGGTCCATGGGCGCGACCGTATCAGACTGCGGCCGGTTCCGTCAAGGATTAGGGTCGCGCCACCTGGATCTATCAGTCGCGCGACGTCCGTTTAAGGGGCGTCAGGTGCGGCCGCCAGGGTCGCGTCGGGGCGATACCGTTCGGCGAGGACGAACAGCTTTCGGTGCCCGGCCGAGTAGCCCGCGACGACGATTCCGACCAGCTCTTCGCGCGCGTTGAACACGCCGGTGCCCGAGTCGCCATGGCCGCACGAAGCGCAGTCGATCGCAAAGGCGCCTGCCGGCGGGTCGGTCACGCGCGGGTCCATCTCCCGCACGACGCCATCCTGCTGAGTAAACGGTTCGTCCTCGATCGGACCCCAGACGCTGACCCGCAAGCCCACTCGCGGTTCACCGGCGAAGCGCGCCACCGTATGCGGCCGCCAGGGCCGACTCGCGGTGACGAGAGCCAAGTCGTGGCCGTCGATGGCCGCGGTCCGCTCGACGCGCAGCCGCTCGCCGGCGACCGTCGTGAAGGTCGCTCGCTGTATCTGCAGGGTGTGCGCTGCCGTGAGGATCGTGACGGTTGAACGGTCCTCGCCGATGATGACCCCGCAGCCGTACGCCGCCTTCGCGCCGACCACGCCCGAAATCAGCACCACCGACGCCGGCGGTCCTTGCTCGGTCGCGCCGCCGCGCGGCATGATCCGAGGAACGCCGAGTGACCACGGCATGGCTGCTCGTTCGTTTGCGTGGGCACCAGCGCCCGGAGCGAGCAAGCAGGCAAGGAACATGACGACAACGCCGCAGCATTTCATGCGTCACCAGCCGTCCAAGGACGATAGTTAAGGCAATATTAAGTCTATTTTAAGGGAACATTATCCTCTCGCGGGCACGGAAAGAACCCCCGCCGGCGAAAACAAAAAAGCCCCACTTCGCAGCGGGCTTTTCCGGGTACCGTTCTCGTTCTACATCTTTAGCGTCAACGAGGCGGTGAACTGGAAAGGAAGCGGCCCGTTTTGCGTTGTGCTGAGGTTCGCTGCCTGCTGCAACGCGTTGGCGTCGTTACTGTACTGATTCTCGGCGACGAACGGCGCGATGCCTAGGGCGTTTACGGTCGACGCCCCGCTGTTGAAGAGGTTCAGGACGCCGAGATTCACCGTCGCGTGCTTGGACACGTCTTGCGAAATGCCGAGGTTGCTGTAGAAGAACTGGCCGCGGCCGAACCCGTTGTTCTCGCCGAGGTAGTAGGTGTCGAGCCGAGCCTGAAAGCCGCCCAGAGTGTTGAAGTCGAGCCCGACCGATGCTTTGTGCAGCGGCAGATACGCGATCTGCTGGCCGTTGGTAACCAACGGGTTCTTGATCAGGATCGAGTCGGGAACGGCCAAGTACACGGCCGACTGGATATCGTACGTGTAGTCGACGAAAACGCGTCGGTTGAAACGGTAGCGACCGGCGAGCTCGAGACCCTGAAAGCGTGCGCTCGCAGCGTTGAAGCTCGTCGAGACGGCCAGATCCTGTATCCCGATTTGACCCGGACCAGGCCCCAACACCAGGTTCGGATAGGCGAGCTGGATCTGGTGGAGGTAGGCAGCCAGCAAGTACGGCGGGATCCCGTTCGGACCGAGGACCGACAACGCCGGTAGGCGACCGCTGAAGATGCGGTTCTTCTCGAAGCTCGAATACACGTCGAGCTGGATGATCGTGTCATCCTTGAACCTGTGGCCGAACGCGAGCTCGAGGTCGGTTGAAGACTCCGGTTGCAGGTTCGGGTTGCTGCTGGAGCCGACCGACGTGAGGCCCGGCGGACGCGGCGGGTTGGTGATGTTCTGGAAGGTCGTGTTGAGGTTCGGGGTGGCGGCCGTGAGCAGCGGCGACGGCTCGCCGTCCGACCGGCCGCCGGTCAATCGCAAGACGTCCGACGGCGAGGTGTGGAACACCAGCGAGAGTCGCGGATCGAACGTCGTCTTGTTCGTCACGGTCGAATGCTTGAGCCAAGCGTTCAGATACGCCGACGTGGCGACCGACATGCGATAGTCGTCGCGGACGAAGAAGCTGGTCAGGCCCAGGCCGAACTCTTGCGTCGGCACGATCATCCCGACGTTCGTGCCCGGATCGATGATCCCGGGCACCGTGTAGGTCGGCGGCGTATACTGGAACTTGTCGCCGGTGATCCGCTGGTGCTGTGAGTAGAAGCCGAACCCGAAGTCGTTGCGATCGTTCGCAATGTCGTCGCTGAGCAGCAGTCCCGTCGTCTGAAAGTACTGGCTGTCGAATCCACCGGTATAAAACTTGCCGGTCGGGTCGAGACCGCCCGCGAGGTTCCGGTTGTAGTCCGTCGTGTAGCGGTTCGTGAAACTGTCCAGCGTTACGAAATGGCTTCCGATTTGTCGCGTAAGCCTCCCGTGCAGGTCGAACACGCGATGCGCTTGCCACGGGCCCGGTCCGCCCGGGACCAGCCCGGTAGTCGCGTTGGCATACTGCTGGACGGTGTAGCACGCGGGGCCCGCGTTCGTATTCACCGCGATCGAACCGTTGCACGTGATCGATCCTGGATCGCCCGGGGCTGCGGTGTTGGGGTACGTGGTCGGGCCGCCGGCGATCGTCTGCTGCGCGTTGTAGAGCTGGATGGCGTTCGTGTTGAAGCAGTTGTCGCCGTTGCCGCTCTTGTCGTCCCACGAGTTGGCGGAAAAGGCGGTCACCGTCAGCTGGGTCTTGTCGTCGATCCCATAGCGCACTTTGAGCAAGTCGTTGCGGAGCAGATAGTTGCCGCTGGTCGAATACGTGTTCGCGGCGATGTTCGCGGAGCTGAAATCGGGTCCGGCGCTGCCCGCGGCCAGGGCCGAGTCCTGTACGCGCTGGGCCGGCTTCCACGGACCGTACGTTCCCTCGACGGCATGCGCGATCGCATAGCCGAAACGGCCGACCGTACCGGTCGCCTTGAAGTTCGAAAACGAATGGCCCATGTTGCCGATTCCCTCGGTGAGGGACGAATGCGGCGTGCGGGTCGGCTCGAGCGTCTGCATGTCCACCGTACCGCCGATCGAGTCCGTCCCGTAGAGCCCGAGAGCGCCGGAACCGTACGTCACGCGCGTTTGACCGATCGCAAACTTCGGCGAGACTTGGAACGAGAAACCGCCGCTGCCGGGGCCGAACGGACCCACGGGGTGGCCGTCGAGCAGCACCTGCGTCTCGGACGGACCGAAGCCGCGGATATCGATGCCTTGATCGTCGCCGATCGACGAGCTGATCCCGGTGATGTTGACGCCGGGAAGCGAGTTGAGCGCGTCCCCGATGCGGATGAAGCCTTCTCGGGCGAGCATGTCTCCCGAGACGGTCTGTGAGATCGTCGTCGCCGTCGAGACGCGGCTCGCGGCGGAGGTCGTATTCACTCGGCCGATCTCTCTGAGCTGCGTCGTACCGGTCGCCGAGCGCTGGAGCACCGCGTTGAATGCCGTCGTGGTCGCGCCCGCGACGACCGCGACATCGCCGCTGCGCACACCCTCATACCCTTCGGCGCGAACTTCGATATAGTAGATCCCCGGCGGCTGCGGCGGAAACGCGAACGTTCCGTCCCGCATCGACTTCGTCGCGGCAATCCGCTTCGTGCCCTGGAACAGGAGCACGTCGGCGCCGGCGATCGGCACGCCGCCTGCCTGATCGATGAGCGAGCCGGTCAACGCGCCCGCCGTTTGCGTCTGCGCGCTAGCCGCGACCGGCACCACAGCGAAGACGGTCGAGAGCATCGAAAGAGCGCATAGTAAAGAAACTACTACGCGAAGACGAGCAGGCATGAATTCCTCTCAGATGATTTGGTAACGAACGCCGCAACCGTATCGTCGGGGAGTTATCTGCCTGTTAAGGACTCTTGAAGAACGACTTAAGCCCGGGCATCGTGACGCGCGGCAGGGACTGCCGATCGAGCACGTCACGCTGGTCGATGACGCCGTTGATCGCGAGCTCGTAGGCCGTGACGGCGTAGAGTTCGTCCGGGCGCAAACGCTCCGTACGATCGGGCGGCATGGCACGGCGCACGTAGTCGAAGAGCGTCGTGGCGTAGGGCCAGCGCTGCGGGTCGAGCCGGACCCCTTCGCCGTGACAACGCCGGCACGTGGCGGCAAAGATTCGCGCCCCCGCGACCGCGTCGCCGCGGCCGCCGGGCAGGCCGGCCCCGTCGGGCGACACGTCGATGTCGCGCGCAGCGATCTCGGCCGCATTCGCAGGGCGTCCGAGGCCGTAGGTATGGGCAGCGCCGTTCGCGGTATGGGCGCACCCCGCCGCGATGAGGACGACGATCGCGACGAACGCCAGCGTCGCCATCCCTGAGGTCTCACGCATCGAGGTTGCTGACGGTGCCGTCGGCGGCGATGCGCCAGCGCGCGATCGCGTTGACGTGATAGCGCAAAGAGGGACCGCGCGCCGCGACGAGCGCCGCGAGGGTCGGCTGCACCGCACCCGCCTCGTCGGTCGCGCGGCTCTGCAACTCGACGGGTGTGCCGTCCCAGCGCAGCGGGAACGTGAACCGGGTCAGGCATTTGGTGCCGCGCAGCTCGTCAAGCGTCGCGGCGGCCCAGGTTGCTCCACCGTTCGTCGACACCTCGACGCCCGTTATTCGGCCGCGACCGCTCCAAGCGAAGCCACGGATCTCATAGAATCCGGGCTCGCGAAGACCATCTCCGGGTGAGGGAAAGGTGATCACGGATTTCGCGTCCATCACGAAGTTGAAAAGCTCGACGCGGCCGTCGACGCCGGGTTGCGTGTACTGCGCGGTTTCCTCGCGCGAGTAGGCCGGCGCTCCGACGACCTTGAGGCGACGCAGCCATTTCACGTTGGCGGATCCTTCGAATCCCGGCAACAGCAGACGCACCGGATAGCCCTGTTCGGGGCGCAGCATCTCACCGTTCTGCCCGTACACGAGCAGCGCATCGTCGAGCGCTTTCGCGAGCGGGATGCTCCGATCGTAGAGCGCGCCGTCCGCGCCTTCCGCGATAACCCACCCGGCGCCGGGCCGCACGCCGGCCTCGTCGAGAACGGTGCGCAACGGCACACCAGTCCAAAGCGCGCACGAGAGCAGTCCGTGAGAATATTGCACGCCCTCCCCGAGCGAGCGCCAGCCGCGCCCGCTGTTGCCGCTGCATTCGAGAAAATGCATCCGCTCGACCGACGGAAACCGCATCAGGTCGGCGATCGAAAACGAAAGCGCGCTGCTCACCATACCGTGCACGATCACTCGATGCGTGCGGGGATCGAGCGTGGGCGTACCCGCGTGATTGCGCACGAACGCAAGTCCGCTCGGCGTAATGATACCGAGTTGCTGAGCGAGAGGAGTAAGCGCCGGTGACGAGGCACCGCGCGGTCGCCGAATCACGCCGGCTTCAAACCGCGACGGCGCACCGTACGGCGAAAGCGGCCGCTCAACCGGTGCCGGCGGCGCGATGCTGCGGGCAGGGGCGACCGCGACTTCGGTCGCACCGGACACCGCAGTCATGAGGAACCCGCTTCGCTTCATAAAACTCCCGAACATCATCCGCCTCGTGACCATCGGCTCGTCACTTGCCCTTGCCGCCGCGTCGACGCTCGCGGCCGGTGCATTCGCGTCGGAGCCGCGCTACGCCCTCGCGCATCATCCGGTCTCCACCGGGCAACCCGCCGCACAGCTCGAGTTCGATCAAGGGTTGACGTTACTCTATGCGTTCAACCCCGAAGAAGCGACGTTCCACTTCCAACAAGCCGTGCGTGCCGACCCGAAGCTCGCGATGGCCTACTGGGGAATCGCGCTGGCCGCCGGACCGAACGTGAACACGGCGTACGATCTGCAGCGGGTGAACATCGGCCGCGAAGCGATCGCCGCGTATCGCGCGCCGAGCGCTCACGCGAACGATGAGGAGCGGGGTTACGTCGACGCGCTCGCCGCGCGATACGCGGTCGCGAACGCCGCCCAAATTCCCGGTGCGCAGATCGCGTACGCGAACGCGATGGGGGACCTCTCGCGGCGCTTTTCCGGCGATCTGGACGCCAAGACGCTGTACGCCGAAAGCTTGATGGACCTCACGCCGCTCCACATGTGGCATCGTGACGGTTCTCCGAACCGCTACACGCGGCAAGTCCTCGCCCTGCTGGAAGACGTGCTGCACCGAGACCCGAATCAGCTCGGCGCAAACCACTACCTGATCCACGCGTACGAAGACTCGCCGACCCCGCAGGCCGCCCTCCGTGCGGCGCAGCACCTGACGAACCTGCCGCTGCCGCCGGGAGCCGAACACCTCGCGCACATGCCGGCGCACATCTTCATGCGGACCGGCGACTACGACGCCGCGATCCGTTCCAGTCTGCGCTCCGTCGCGATGTTCAAGAGTTATCTCGGTCAGCAGCACAGCGACGTCCACAACGGATACTACCATCACGATCTGCAGGTGCTCGACTACGCCTACATGATGTCCGGGCAATGGTCGAAGGCGCGTGAGGTCGCGGGAGCGGTCGCAAGCCAAGTCAACGACAACGGCGCAGCCGTCGAGACGTATCTGCGCTTTCGCCGCTGGCGCGAGGTCCTGGCGCTTCCGGCGCCCGCGCAACCCGGCTTGCGCTGGCGCTGGGCGCAAGGCATGGCACAGGCGGGGACCCACGACCTCGGCGGCGCGAGCGCGACCCTGGCGTGGCTCTCTTCGCTCCATGACAACGATCCGCGAACCGGCATCGCGCGCAGCCTCTTGACCGCCTCGCTCGACGAGGCGGCGCATCGCGACGATCACGCCATCGTCGAGCTGCGGAACGCCGTCGCGCTCGAAGATGGGCTTGCGTCGAAAGAGCCGCCGCCGTGGTACTATCCGATCCGCGAGTCGCTCGGAGCCCGACTCGCGCTCGCCGGCCGGTATGGCGACGCGCAGCGGGTCTTTGAGGAAGATTTGCGACGCAATCCCGGGAATCCGCGCTCGCTCTTCGGTCTCGCTCGCGTGCTCGCGAAGACCGACCCCGCAAAGGCTCCCGGCGTCGAGGCGTCGTTTCGGCGTGCTTGGCGCCACGCCGACGAACCGCTGTCGCTCGAGAGCCTTTGAGGCCTTACGGCAGGAGCTTCTGCTCGAAGTCGCCCTTGCCGTCGCGGTCGCCCCACACGATGAACACGGCGTGCGTCTTCGGATCGATGGCGTTCGTGTGCACGCCCGCGTTGACCGGCGTGACGTCGATCAGTTTCGGCGCCGCGCCTTTGGCGAGCTGGAACCGGGAGACCGAGGCGCCGCCCGCGCACGCGACGATGTGCTGCGTCGGGTCGATGTCGCACTGGTCGAAGCGGAGCGACGAGAGTTGACCGAGCTTCGTGCCGTTCGGCGAGTAGGTGGTCAGGAGGCCCTTCGTCGTATCGGCCGCATCGGTTCCGCCGGTCACGATCTGATCGAGCGCCGCATCGTACTGCAGCGGATGGTTGTGGGTGAGTTCGTTCGTGGGGAACGTGCGCGAGACGCTCAGAGTCGCCGGATCGATCACGGCGACCTCGTGGAGGTTGTCGATGGTCTGATAGACTTCGTGCGTCTTGGGATTGACGGCGAGATACTCCGGCTTGTGGCCCGGGATCGTGATCGTCTTGACGATCTTGAACGTCTTCGCGTCGACGACCCACATCTTGGTTCCGTCATCCTCGTCGGCATAGATCCGGCCGTTCGAGGGGTCGTAGGCGATCGCGTCGACCGCGCCGCCGACGTCGACGTGGTTGACGACCTTGAGCGCGACCGGATCGACTTCGGCGACCTCGTCGTCGCCCGTCCCGACGTAGACGTGTCCGTTCGCCGGGTCGACCGCGACGCCGTGGACTTGGCCCACGGCGACCTGGCCGACGATCGCGCCGGTGTCCGCGTCGACGATGAGGAGCCGGCGCGAGCCGCCGTGCGCGGCATAGACGCGGCGACGTTGGGCGTCGACGGTCACGTAATCGAAGCCGCCGTAGACGGGAACGGCTTGGGGCTGGGCAGCAGAAGTCAGCACGAGGCGTTGCGTTCGAAGCGCGTCAGCCGAGCCCCTGGCGTCTTTTCGTGCCGCTGCACGCGCGAAACTTCACCCGCTCTTAATAGTGAATTAAACCGCACTTAAGATCGGCATTTCGAAGATGCCCTGATGATACGCCGCACCTCCAATTACAATCATGGAAGCTCTCTTTTGACGTCGCCGCTTGCGCGTACCAAAACCGCTGCTAGCGCTGTGCGCCCTCCTCCTTTTCAGCGCCGCGACTACGGTATCGCCCGCGTTCGCGCTCGTCGTGCCGAACCAGTGCAACGAGATGCACGGCATCGGCGCGAGCGCGGGTCCCGGCGTTCCGGCCGACTGTTCGAACACGGACGGGGTGATTCGGCGCGGTGACGCCTACGTGCGCGATCTCGTCACGGCGATCCAGAGGTCAGCGCTCTGGAAGACCGGCAATACCGCGATCGTCATCACGTGGGACGAAGACGGCGGTGGCGACCGCGTCGCCGGAACGAAGCAGTCGTGCTGCTTCGCCGACGCGCACAACCCCGGCGGCGGCCACATTCCGACCATCGTCATCACCAACCACGGGCCGCGTGGCGTCAGCGACCCAACCGAATACAATCACTTCAGCCTGCTGGGGACGTTCGAGGACGCGCTCGGCCTCGATGGTCACGTCGGGCACGCCGACGACCAAGCCGTCCTCCCGATGACCCCACTCTTCGCCCTACGCCGCTAGCGGCGGAAGTTCTTGCGCAGACTGTCCCACACGGTGTCGTAGCCGGCCTGGAGGGCGGGGCTCTCCATCGCGTACGCCGTCGGGACGAAGATCAGCCTCGATTCGAACATGAAGGCGAGGGTGTCGTCGAGCTTCTGTGGTGCGAGCTCGGCGGCGCTCCCGCGCTCGTACGTCGCGGCATCGGGTCCGTGCGCCGACATGCAGTTGTGCAGGCTCGCGCCGCCGGGGACGAAGCCTTCTTCCTTCGCGTCGTACGCGCCGCGCACGAGGCCCATGAACTCGCTCATCACGTTGCGGTGGAACCACGGCGGGCGGAACGTGTGCTCGGCGACCAGCCAGCGCGGTGGAAAGATGACGAAGTCGACGTTCGCCGTCCCGTGCGTCGCCGACGGTGAGGTGAGCACGGTGAAGATCGAGGGATCGGGATGGTCGAAGCTGACGGTGTTGATCGCGTTGAACGCCGCCAGGTCGTAGGTGGAGGGGACGTAGTTGCCGTGCCACGCGACGACGTCGAACGGCGAGTGGTCGAGCTCCGTCGACCAGAGCCCGCCGCCGAACTTGAGCACGACCTCGGTCGGCTCGTCGATCTCCTCGAACGCGGCGACCGGCGCGAGGAAATCGCGCGCGTTCGCCAGACCGTTCGCACCGATCGGCCCGAGCTCCGGGAGACGAAACGGCGCGCCGTAATTCTCGCAGACGTAGCCGCGAGCGTGCGCCTCGGCGAGTTCGACGCGGAAGCGCATCCCGCGCGGGATGATTGCGATCGCGCCCGGTGCCACCGCCAACCGGCCGAGCTCGGTGACGAGCACGATCGCGCCGAGCTGGGGCACGATCAACAACTCGCCGTCCGCATCGCAGAAGACGCGCGCGCGCATCGACCGGCTCGCGGCATAGACGTGGATCCCCGAGCCGTCGCGGTCGAGCGGCGCGCCGTTCCCGGCGAGCGTCGCGAGCCCGTCGACGAAATCGACCGGCTCCGTCGGCAGCGGCTGCGCGTCCCAACGCAACCGGTTCGGATTCGGTGCGACCTCGGTGAACGGACCGCTGCGGATACGGCCCGGGTCGATCGGCTGGTACGCCGGGTGCGCCGCCGAAGGGCGCATCCGATACATCCAGGTGCGCCGATTCTCGGCGCGCGGCACGGTGAAGGCGGTGCCTGAGAGCTGCTCCGCATAGAGTCCGAGCGGCGCGCGCTGCGGCGAGTTCTGACCGCGCGGGAGGGCGCCGGCGACTGCCTCGCTCGCGAACTCGTTGCCGAAACCAGACTGATAGGCCAGGGAGAGAGCGGCCTCGCTGCGCATGGGGCCATTATCGTTACAGTTGCAACGATTGTCAAACGGGTGGCCGGGCGCGGCGATTCGTGCTACGCTCGCCCGTGTCGCACGCGCAGCCGCACGCCGACGACCCGGCGCCCGAAGATTTTCAGCTCGACGACTTCATGCCGTACCAGCTCTCGGTCGCTGCCTCCGGCGTGAGCGAGCTGTTCGCGGTGACGTACTCGGCCGAGTTCGACATGACGATCGCCGAGTGGCGGGTAATGGCGCACGTCGGCCGCCACGGCGATCTCTCGGTGAACGTCGTCGCGGCGTTCACCGCGCTCGACAAGGTGACCGTAAGCCGTGCAGTCACGCGGCTCGTCGCGAAGCGGCTCGTGCGGCGCCGGGTCAACCCCGCCGACGCCCGCCTGGTCATGTTGACGCTGACCGCCGCCGGCCGCCGCGTCCATCGCGCAATCGTCGCGCGCGGCCTGATGATCGAAAAGCTCGTCGCCGACGAGCTCGGTTCGCGCGACCACGCCGAACTCCATCGCCTCCTCACGCGCCTGCGCGAGACGGTCGAGTCGGGCGCGATTCACGCGCGCCTGCGCCCGCGGCCGTCGTGAACGCGCTGGCCAGAAAAACCGTCCTCGGCTTCGCGGAGCTTCTCGGCGGCTTAGGGCTCTTGCTCTTTGCTCCAGCATGGACGTTCGACTTCTGGGAGGCGTGGGTCTACCTGCTGGTGTTTGCAGCGTCGACTGCGCTCATCACGCTGTATCTCTGGCGGCAAGATCCGAAACTCTTGGAGCGCCGAGTCAACGCGGGCCCGGGAGCCGAGAAAGAACCCACGCAAAAGCGAATACAGCGCTTAGCATCCCTTGCGTTCATCGGTCTCTTTCTTTTGTCTTCGCTCGACCATCGCTTTTCATGGTCGGAGGTTCTGCTCTGGGGAGTGATCGTCGGGGACCTCTTCGTCGCCCTCGGGTTCCTCATCGTCTTCCTCGTGTTCACGGAGAATGCGTTCACTGCCGCGACGATCGAGGTGGCTCCTGGCCAAGAAGTCGTTTCAACCGGACCGTACGCGATCGTGCGTCATCCGATGTATTCCGGTGCACTCGTCATGCTCTTCGGCACGCCTCTCGCCCTCGGATCGTGGTGGGGGCTCCTAATCTCCTACCGTTTGTCTGGCAGAACGGCTTCCTAGAGCCTAGACATTCGTCAGCGAACGCGCCGCGGCGAGAAGTTCCTCACGGTCGACGATCTTCACGCGCTTGCGGCCTTCGGCCACGCCCAGCTCGTGCTCCCGTGCTTCGACCCGCAGCCAGCCCTCCCAGTCGACGAACGGCACGCCGCGCTCCGTCAGCGTCGTCGCGATGTCCGGGCGCTCGCCGAGGACGCCGTCCTCCGGAATGTCCTCGAGCAGCGCGGTGACCGTTTCGGTCGCGCACTTCTTGTTGGTCCCGATCACGCCTTGCGGACCGCGCTTCACCCAGCCCGTGACGTACTGGCGCTCGTGCCGCGTTCCCGAGCCGTCGTGGACGCGGCCGCCCTCGTTCGGCACGACGAAGGCGCGCTCGTCGAAGGGAAGCCCGGCAAAGGGGATCGACTTGTAGCCGACCGCACGGAAGACCAGGTCGACCGGCAACTCTTCGAACGTGCCGGTGCCGTGGAGTTTCTTGTCGGCGTCGTACGCCATCCGCTCGATCCGCAGCGACTCGACCGCCCCGTCCCCGCCGATGGCGTCGGGACGCGCGTAGAAGCGCAGGTTGAGCCGGCGCGGCGCGCCGGTCGGCGTGCGCTCGGAGAACTCGCGCAGCACGTCGAGGTTGCGCTTCGTCTGTCCGTCGAGCTCGAACGCGTCGACGCCGGCGAGATCGCGCGGGTCGACGACGACGTCGACGCCGGGCAGCTCGCCGAGCTCGCGCAGCTCGACCGTGGTGAACTTCGCGTCATGCGGGCCGCGGCGTCCGAGCATCGACACTTCGCGGATCCCGCTCGCGGCCAGCGCGTCGATGATCTCGCGCGGCATGTCGGTCTCGTGCAGCAGCGTCGGATCTTTGAGCAGCAGACGGACCGTGTCGATCGCGACGTTGCCGACGCCGATCACCGCCGCGCTGCGCGCGCGGGTGAGGTCGACCGGCGACGTGCGCGTCTCGGGATGACCGCCGTACCAGCGCACGAACTCGGTCGACGCGAGGCTCCCCGGCAAATCTTCGCCCGCGATTCCGAGGCGGCGGTCGCTCGGCGCGCCGACGGCGTAGACGATCGCGTCGTACGATGCGAGCAGGTCGTCGACGTGCACGTCGGCCCCGAGCTCGACGTTGCCGAAGAAGCGCACGCGCGGATCGGAGAGCGTCTTGCGGAAGCCCGCCTCGAGCGATTTGATCTTGAGATGATCCGGCGCGACGCCGTAGCGGAGCAGGCCGTAGGGGGCGGGCAGGCGTTCGAACACGTCGACCTGCGCCTCGGCGCGCCCCTTGAGGAGCGCTTCCACGGCGAACAAGCCGGCCGGTCCTGAGCCGACGACGGCAACACGGGGTACCATGAAGAGAAGAATTGCACCCCGGACCCCGCGGACCATCCGACTTCCGTCGGGCGGGACTCGAGAAGGTCGTTCAGCGGCACGGCGAGCGGGTACGACTGCGTCCGTCATGCGGATCAAGCTCGGAACCGTCGGTCACTTCTCGCTGGCGGTTCGGGATCCCGAAGCGAGCGCCGCTTGGTGGCGCAGAAACTTCGATCTGGCTGAGATCTTCCGCTTCGACGAGGCGATCGGGATCAGCAACGACGCGATCACGATCGCGCTGTTCGCCGGCACGCCCGGGCCGCACGTGCTCGAGCACATGTCGTTCCATCTCTTGAGCATGGACGAGCTCCGCGCGGCCCTGCGCCAGCTCAAAGGGAACGGCGTCGTGCTCGAGGACCCCGGCGACGAGATCGGACCCGAGGCGCCGGGATCGCCGCACATGGGGCTCTGGTTCCACGATCCCGACGGCTACCGCTGGGAGCTCTCGGTGCAGAACGGGGCGGCGCAGCGCGGCTGAGCCTCAGCCCTCCGGCGCCTCGGGCGGGAGATCGTGGAACGTCCGCTTCGGCGCTGCCTCTTCCCGCTCGAGATCCTCGAGGAAGTAATAGACGATCTTGCGGTCGTCGAAGCCGACCTTGGCGAGTTCCCGCCCGCCGATCTCGACGACCTCATGGATGTGGCCCTCGACGCCGGCATACCGATAATTGACGTCGGTGTAGCCGGGGTCGGCCGGTTTGGGCCGGGGGGTGACCTTGGTCCCGCGCAGGGGGGTACGATGCCGATGTTCGCTCAATTGAAACGCTCCAGCATCGCCGTTCTTCGAAGGAGCCGCATGATCATCGAGTACCGCGGAAAACGCCCGAAGGTGGCGTCCTCGGCGTTTGTCGCACCGACCGCCGTGCTGATCGGCGACGTCGAGATCGGTGAGGAAGCCTCGATCTGGTTCGGGACCGTGATCCGGGGCGACAACGGCCCGATCCGCATCCACGCGCGGGCCAACGTCCAGGACAACTCGGTCGTCCACGTGAGCGAGAACTGCACGACGGTGATCGAAGAGGACGTGACCGTCGGTCACTGCGCGATTCTCGAAGATTGCCACATCGGCCGCGGCGCGCTGATCGGCTCGAACGCCGTCGTCCTCAACGGGGCCGTCGTCGGCGAGTACAGCCTCATCGCGGCGGGCGCGGTCGTCGCGGCCAACGCGCAGATCCCGCCGCGCGTCGTCGCGGCCGGCCAGCCGGCGGTCGTGAAGAAGCCGCTAGAGGGAGCCGCGGTCCATTGGGTCGAGGCCGCCGGCCCCGAGTACGTTCACCTCTCGCGGTCGTATCTGCGGCACGGGATCGGCGATCCCGAGATGCACGAGATCGCGGAGACGCACGTCGCCTCGTAATATCCCAGGGATCGTCGCCGCCGCAGCCGTCGCGCTGGTCGCGACGCTGCTCGCGCGGTACGTCCCGCTGCTGGGTTCGCCCGTCCTGGCGATCGTGCTCGGCATCGCCGTGCGCGCGTTCGGTCCGCTGCCGGAGCGATGTCGACCCGGGATCGCGTTCTCCGCCCGCACGGTCCTGCAGGCCGCGATCGTGCTCTCCGGGCTCGGCCTGTCCTTCGCCGCCGTGATCCGGACCGGACTCGGGACGCTTCCGGTGACGCTCGGCACGATCGCCGTCGCGCTGATCCTGGCGCCTCTCGTCGGCCGCCTGCTGGGTTTGCAGCAAACGCTGCGCACGCTGATCGGCGTCGGCACCGCGATCTGCGGTGCGTCGGCGATCGCCGCGGTGTCGTCGGTCATCGAACCCGAAGAAGCCGAGATCGCGCTCGCGATCGCGACGGTCTTCTTCTACAACATCGTCGCAGTGCTCGTCTTTCCGCCGATCGGCCACGCGCTGCAGATGACGCAAGATCAATTCGGCTTGTGGGCCGGCACCGCGATCAACGACACGTCGTCGGTCGTCGCCGCCGGCTACGTATACGGCCAGCAGGCCGGCGCGTACGCGACGATCGTGAAGCTCACGCGCGCGACGATGATCCTGCCGATCGTCGCGGGGATCGTGCTGCTGCGCGCACGCCGCCGAGGCACGAGCGGCCCGTTTCCGTGGAAACAGATCGTGCCGTGGTTCATCCTCTGGTTTCTCGTCGCCGCGCTCGCCAGCGGCGCCGGCCTGATCCCAGCCGGCTGGCACGAAGACATCGGCATCGCCTCGACGTTCCTGATCGCCGTCGCCCTCGTCGCGATCGGGCTGCAAACGGAACTCCAACGCCTCTTGCGCGCCGGCGCCCGGCCGCTCGCCTTCGGCTTCATCCTCTGGGTCGCCGTCGCACTCTCATCGCTGGCGCTGCAACGGCTGACCGGACTCTAGCTGCCTCATCGCGCAGCCGGTGCTCAGTCGTCAGATTCGCCGGCTCGAGCGCGAGCCGGGCGTCACGCTGATCGATCGGGTAGCCTCGACGGCGCTCACACCCCGCTTGCGTCGGCGAAACCTCGGAAAATCGCGCGGCTTGCGCCGTCGTCGAGATCTCGCGTCGACTCCGGATGCCACTGCACGGCGAGCCAAAACCGGGACGCGAAGCGTGCTTCGAGGGCTTCCACAATTCCGTCGGGTGTGCGGCCCACGATTCGCAAGTCGGCGGCGCAGACGTCGGCCGATTGATGGTGGCGCGCACCGGTTACGAGTTCCGTCGCGTCTACGATCGTGGCCAGCCGGCTATCGGCCTCGATCCGCACGACATGCTCGGCGATGAGACCGCGCTCGGTACGCGCATCTGCGAGGCGCACTTCGTGGCGAACCGTCGCTCGATTGCGCAGCGCCGACGGAATGTCTGCGATCAGCGTCCCGCCGAACGCGACGTTCGCGATTTGCAATCCGCGGCAGATGCAGAGCGTCGGCATCCGGCGTTCGCGGGCTGCGTGCAGCAGGTCCGTTTCGAGGCGGTCGCGCTCCGGCTCGACGCCGGTGACCAACGGCGACGGCAGCGCGCCGTATGCCGCCGGATCGACGTCGGCACCGCCGGTCACCAGCAGACCGCTCGCGTTATTCAGCGCGCTCAGGGCATCCACGCCCGGCTCGATCCGCACCGGATCAGCGCCGGCTTCGCGCAACGCCTCAAAATACTCGACCGGGTCTTGGCCGCGCGATGCAGTGACCAGAATGCGGGGCGGTTTCACGCGCCGGTCAGCGAGCGAAGACTTCGATCGTGTAGTGGTCGGGGTCGGTCACGAACATCGCGCGGCCGCCGCCGTCGCGGTCGTAAGTCTTGGCGCCGGCGCGCTCGGCGATCACCTCGAGCGCCGCGGGGTCGAGAACGCGAAGTCCGAGCTCGAACTTGGCGCGCTCGGTCGGCGGAGCGTGTTCGAACACGAGCGTGAAGTCGCCGAACGTGATGCGGATCGCATCGCCGTGCCGGACGGGATCGACGCCGAGCACGTCGCGGTAGAACGTTTCGGTGGTGTCGATGTCGGCGACGCCGAGCGTCAGTTCGGCGGGGACGATCCCGCTCGTGGCATGCATTCCGTTGCTCATCTTCCTACGGGTTGGGGTAGTGCGACTCGTCGCCGTACGCGAGGAACAGCGTGTGTTCCGGCTGGAATCGCAGCGGGATCGTCCCGACCTTCCCGTTGCGATGTTTCGCGATGATCAATTCCGTCTTGTCCGGTTCCGCCGACGTCTCTTTGTTGTAGTACACGTCGCGATACAAGAACGTCACGATATCCGCTTCTTGCTCGATTGCTCCGCTGTCGCGTAAGTCTGACAAAAGTGGGCGTTTGTCGGCGCGCGTTTCGACGGCGCGGTTCAGCTGGGCGAGGGCGACGATCGGTACTTCGAGATCTTTCGCCGTCGCCTTGAGCGTGCGGCAGATGTCGGAGAGTTCTTCGTTGCGGTTCACTTGGCGGCCGAGCGTCGCGGGGCGCACGAGCTGGAGATAGTCGATGAAGACGCAGGCCAGGCCGTGCGCGCTCTTGAGACGGCGGAGCCGGCTGCGGATCTCGGTGACGGTGACGGCGCCGGAATCGTCGAGATAGATCGGGAGCTCGTGCAGCACGCCCATCGCGTGGCCGATTTTCTCCCAATCGCGGTCGGCGATCGCGCCGCGCCGCAGCTTCGAGGCGTCGAGTCTCGCCTCCGACGAAAGCAGACGCTCGACGAGCTCCTGCTTCGTCATTTCGAGCGAGAACACGGCGACGGGTTTCTTCTCGTCCTTCGCCGCGGCGACGGCCATGTTGAGCGCGAGCGACGTCTTGCCCATCGCGGGGCGGGCGGCGAGAATCACCAGGTTGCCGGGCTGCCAGCCCGCGGTGTAGTCGTCGATGTCGCGATAGCCCGACGTGACGCCGGTGCGGTCGCCCTTCTGCTCGTGACGGCGTTCGAGCGATTGGAACACGCCCAGCAGCAGCGACGGGACGGTCGCGAACGCGTTGCGGTCACTACGGTTGCCGACTTCGTAGACGACCTGCTCGGCGCGGTCGAGCGCTCCCGGCACGTCGTCTTCGGATTCGAAGCCGAGCTGCGTGATCTGGGTCCCCGCGTGAATGAGGCCGCGCAGGCTGGCCTTCTCGCGCACGATGCGCGCGTAGTACTCGGCCGACGCGGCGGTCGGCACGGTATCCATCAACGAGTTGACATACGCCATCCCGCCGATCTTGTCGAGCAGTCCGCGATTCTTGAGTTCGCCCGCGAGCGCGACCTTGTCGAGCGGTTCGCCGCGTTCGTACAGCGCGAAGAGGGCGAGATAGATCGTCTCGTGCAGCGGCGCGTGGAAGTCGGCGGGCTGCACGATCTCGCTGACCGTCGCCATCATCTCCTTGTCGACCAGGATCGAGCCGAGCAAGGCCATCTCCGCCTCGAGGTTGTTGGGCGGGATGCGGTCGACGCTGGAGACGAACGAAGCGACGTTCACCGGGAGACCCTCGTGCGGGATCGGGAGCGGAGCGCGGGTGGGGCCGGGACGCGCAGGCCGAGCGCGGCGAGCGCCTCGACGACCGTGCCGACCGGGACGACTTCGATGCCCTCGGGCGTCGCCTCGATCTCCCGCGCATTCTCGCGCGGGATCACGATCGCCCGCATCCCAGCCTGTCGCGCAGCATACAGTTTTTCCACGATGCCGCCGACGGCGCGCACGTTGCCCGCGAGCGAGACCTCACCGGTGACTGCGACGTCCTGCGGCAGGGCGACGCGGGCCAGAGCGCTGTGCAGTGCCAAAAAGAAGGCAAGGCCGGCCGAAGGACCGTCGATGTTGCCGCCGCCGACGACGTTCACGTGCAGATCCCAATCGGCCGGGTCGGTGCCGGTGATCGCGCGAATCACCGACGCCGCGTTGAAGACGGCGTCGCGCGCCATCGACCCGGCCGTATCGTTGAAGCGCACGGAGCCCTTGTGCGGATCGCGTGCGGGAAAGGCGGCAGCTTCGATCTCGACGATCGATCCGACGTATTGCAGCACGCCCAACCCGTGCGCCTTGCCGATCTCCTTGACCCGGCGCGCGCGGGTCGTCGTGTGCTGCACGATGCGGCCGGCCTGCACGACCTCGAGCACGTCGTCGTCACGGACGGCGGCCGCGCGTCCGCCGCCGCTGCGTTCGAGCGCGTGCCCATAGGCATCGGCGAGAATCTGCACGGCCTTGCGCCCTTCGATCGTATAGGACGCGACCATGTTCGCCACGCGCCGGCTGACCTTGGCGCCCAAGCGCTGCGCCGCTTCGCGCACGATGCGGGAGACCTGCGTCTGGGTGAGTGGTTCGAAGTAGACCGCGGCACAGCGCGAACGGATCGCGGCGTCGATCGCATCCGGATCGCGCGTCGTCGCTCCGATGAGCACGAAATCGGCCGGCGCGCCGTCGCGGAAGAGCTTCTTCACGTAGGCCGGGACGTTGGGATCGTGCTCGTCGTAGTACGACGATTCGAAACTGACCCGCTTGTCTTCGAGGACCTTGAGCAGCCGCGTTTGCATCGCCGGATCCATCTCGCCGATCTCGTCGATGAACAGGACGCCGCCGTGCGCCCGCGTCACCAGGCCCAGTTTCGGCTCGGGGACGCCGCCCTCGGCGAAGTCCCGCCGCGCGCCCTGATAGATCGGATCGTGCACGCTGCCCAGCAGTGGGTTCGTGGTCTCCCGATGGTCCCAGCGCAGCGTGGTGCCGGCAGCTTCGACGAACGGCGCGTTCGCGGCGAACGGCGCGTGCGGGCGTCGCTTCGCAATCTCGAGCGCCAGGCGCGCCACGGTCGTCTTGCCGACGCCGGGCGGACCGTAGAGGATGACGTGCTGCGGGTAGGGCGAGGCGAGCTTGGCGAGCAGCGCCTTGATCGCGGCTTCCTCTCCGACGACCTGGTCGAGTGATTTCGGGCGCAGCACGTCGAGCGCGGCGCGAGCGAGGCCGCGCGCATCGAGCGCCTCGAGTTCGTGAAGGCGCTGCTGCGTCGCGGGCGTCTCGGGACCGGCGTCCTCGCGCAGCGCTTCCAGGCGAAGTTCGCGCAGATAGTCCTGATGACGCGCGACCATCTTCGCGTTCACCTTGGCCTCGAGCCGGTCGCCGACGGCGCGCTGCGCGACGAGGTCGCCCAGACGATCCTCGATCTCGGCGATGACCTTCTTGTACTGCGCTTTCGCCGGACGCGTCTCGAGGGCGGGATCCTCGAACACCAGACGCGAGAGCGCGAGCAGGCGATCCGGGATCGCCTGCGAGCGCATCTCTTTGAGCGTGCCGAGCTTGCCGGCGCGCATGACGACCTTCTCGGTCCCCAGCGCCTCCGCGAGGACGTCGTACAGCGCCGCGATCTCGCGGCGCAGCTTCTCGTCCGCGCTCAGTCGCACTATTTCAGCGCGACGACTTGCACCGCGGATTTGGCGACGATGTTGTTGCCCAGACGAATCTCGACCGGGTACGTCCCCAGCGCCTTGATGCCGTCTTTCATCTCGATCTTGTGACGATCGATCGTGACGCCGATCTGCTCGTGCAGGGCGTCCGCGACTTGGGCATTCGTGACCGTGCCGAAGAGGCGGCCGTTGCCGCCGGCCTTCGCCGACACCTTGATGATCGTCTGCTCGAGCTGCGTGGCGACGTCTTGAGCGTTGGCGACCTCTTCGGCCTGCTTGCGCTTCTTGGCGTGCTGCTGCTGCTCGAGCTGCTTCATCGCGCCGGGCGTCGCGACGACGGCGAGACCCTGACGAAGCAGGTAGTTGTTGGCGTAGCCGTCTTTGACGTCGACGAGCGACCCGCGCGAGCCGAGCGGCTTGACGTCGCTGGTGAGAATGACCTTCACGACGCCGCTCCTACTGCACTACGAACGGGAGAAGAGCGATGATGCGGGCGCGCTTCACGGCGGTGGTCAGCGCGCGCTGATGCGAGGCGCAATTCCCGGAGATGCGGCGCGGCAGAATCTTACCGCGTTCGCTGATGTACTTGCGCAGACGCGTCGTGTCCTTATAGTCGAACTCGTGTTGCTTGTCGGCGCAGGAATTACAGACTTTTCGCTTCGGCCGGCGATCTTTTTTCGCGGCGGCGCGCTTGCCCTTGGGTGGCGGCATGGGGGTGAACCTCGTGGTGATGTAGGTGGAAAACGGTCCCCTCGCCAGGCCGAACGCCGGGCTGAGGACCCTACACACGTAGCGCTCGAGAGCGCCACGACCCCGGGGTCGTCCGAAAGACGACGGCCGGCGCCGCCCGGAGGCAGCAAAGGCGATGATACCATTTCTGCCTCCCCCTGCCAATCCCGACCAAGGTCGCTGGTGACTAGGGGGCTGGCGAGAGGGTGGACCTTTCGCCGCGCCCGAACCGCAGGCGGTCGGTCTAGCAAGGAGCTCAGCCAGCGATGGACTACCGCAAGAAGTTTCTCGTCGAGCCCGAGAGCCGAGTCCGCCTCGACGAGATCGATCCTTCCTATACCGGGAAGCACGACGACGAGGCCGCAGCGCGCCCGGTTCTGCAGGATCGGCTCGAGCGGCTTCAGCGCCTGCAGTATCTCCTCTACGCCGAGAGCAAGCGGTCGGTGCTCATCGTGCTGCAAGCGATGGACGCGGGCGGAAAAGACGGTACGATCCGGCACGTCTTGGGCGTGATGAACCCGCAAGGCGCGTACGTGCATGCGTTCAAGGAGCCGACGTACGAGGAGGCGGCGCACGATTTCCTGTGGCGCGCGCACCGCGTCGCGCCGGCCCGCAGCCAAGTGGGGATCTTCAACCGCTCGCACTACGAAGACGTGCTGGTTCCGCGGGTGCACGACCTGGTCCCCAAAGACGTGTGGTCGAAGCGCTACGACCGTATCGTCGAGTTCGAGAAGAATCTCGTCCAGAGCGGCACGCACATCCTCAAATTCTTTCTGCACATCAGCGCGGAGGAGCAGCTGCGGCGGTTCAAAGCCCGGCTCGAGGACCCGCATCACCAATGGAAGATCAGTGAGTCCGACTACACCGAGCGCGCGTACTGGGACGACTACACGCGCGCCTACGAAGCGGCGCTCGAGAAAACGAGCACCGAGCGCGCACCGTGGTACGTCATCCCCGCGAACCACAAGTGGTTTCGCGACCTCGCGATCGCGAAGATCGTCGTCGACACGCTCGAGTCACTCGATATGAAGTATCCGCCGCCGTCGGTCGACATCGCCGAGATCGCGCGGAAGTACCACGCGGCTACTGCGAGTGCTGCAGCTCGTACACCTCGAGGCTGAGCCGCGCGACCTCGTCTAGCAGCCACTCCTTCTCGCGGTTTGCCGCCGCCAGGACGCCCGCCGACGCGCGCAGCAGCACGTCGACTTCGAGCAAGTGGAGCGGGCCGCCGTCGTCGACGATCAGCGGATCGAAGACGCGCTCGCGCGGCCGTTCGAGCGCGACCCAGAGTGCTTCACCGACCGGCATCTTCGCCGCGAGGACGGTAAATTCGGTGTTCTCGAGCGCCTCGACCATCACCGAGATCGGACGGCGCCAATAGACCTGGCGTGAAAACGAACGGTCGGCGACCGCGTAAAACGTGCGGCGTGAGATCAGCGTCGCGATCTCGTCACCGTTCATCACGATCACGCCGGGCAGGTGCGGCGACTCGACGAACAACGCGTCGAGGAACTCACCGGTCATCGTGCCGTCGACGCGCATGTCCCACAGCTCGAGATCGGCCAAGGCCGCGGTCGAGTCGGGCATCTCGGGGATCGGAACGCTTGCTGCCGGCGCCATGAACGCTCCTTCGCTTCCCAAAGCGGGCGATCCCCGAAGTTCCGGCCGAGTAGGTTGCTAGGGCAGCCGCATCGATTTTTTGATTGCGCGGTCGCGCAGGCCGGCGGGGAAGAATGCGAGGATGCTTCCCGCTCGGGCGGGCCCACCCAGGAGGTAGTTGGCCTTCGGTTTGCGGGCGGTGAGCGCGTGGGCGATGGCGGCCGTCACCCGCTCGATCGGCATGCCGGTGCGCTCCTCATGCGCCGTGGCGGCGAACACCGCGTCGATGGCCCGCCCGTAGACGTCCATTGCGGCCGGTCCCAACAGACGCAACAGGCGGTCCTTTCCGTCGCGTCCCTTTTGCCAGATCGGTGTCTTGACGGATCCCGGCTCGATAAGCGAGACGGAGAGCCCGAACGGGGAGAGTTCGACCCGAAGCGCGTCGGTGACGGCGCGCAACGCGAACTTCGAGGCGCTGTACGGCGCGACGAACGGCGTGGCGAGCCGGCCCGCGATCGAACCGACGAAGACGAGCCGGCCGCGCGCGGGGCGCAGCTGCGGCAAGAACGCCTGCGTCACGGCGACCGCACCGAACAGATTCACCTCGAACTGCCGGCGCAATTCGTCGACCGGCAGATACTCGAGCGGGCCGGCGACCGCGATCCCGGCGTTGTTGACGACGCCCCGCAGCGCCAGACCGCTCGCGGCTACGGCGTCGGCCGCGGCCGCGACGTCCGCCGCGGCGGTGACGTCGAGCCGCAGCGCGCGTACGTTTTCGTGAAACGCTGCGACGACGGCGGCATCCGCGTCGCTGCGCACGCCGGCGAAGACGACGTATCCGAGCCGCGCCAGTTCGGCCGCCGCCGCGGCGCCGATCCCGGTCGACGCGCCCGTGACGACGATCGCTTCGGACGGAGTCGCCGTCATGTCGGCGGCCGTGAGCGCGCGGCGCGCGCGTCGCGATTAAGGCGCTCTTGAATGCGCGCATCCCCGAAGACGAGATCCGCGAGACCGGGAAACGTGTTGATCAAGAACACCGGCACGCGATAGCTCCTCGGAACGACGATGGTCCGGCGCGGCCGACGCAGCGCGCCGACGATCGCGTCGGCGACGATCTCCGGTCCGGGCAGGCCGTTCATCGCAGCGTTCATCGTCGTGCGCACGAATCCCGGCTCGATCAGCGTCACGCCGACGTTGAAGCTGCGCACTTCACGCCGAATCGAATCGTTCAACCCGCGCAGGCCGAATTTCGAGCCCGAGTAGACGCCCATCACCGCGGCTTCGCCCGCGACCGAGCCGACGTTCACGATCGCTCCGCGCCGCTGCGCCTTCATCACCGGCAGCACCGCGTGCATCAGCCGCGCTGCGCCGAGCAAGTTGACCGCCAGCACGCGTTCGATCTCCTCGTCTGAGGAGTCGCAGAACGACGGGCTCGAACCGATGCCGGCGACGTTCGCGAGCGCGTCGATGCGGCCGTACGTCACCAGCGCCCGCGCGACCAGCAGATCGACGTCGCGCCGGCTCGTGACGTCGGTCGGCACCACAAGCGCGCGCCGGCCGTAGCGTTCCACGTCGCGCGCGATGGCGTCGAGCTGCGCATCCTGCGGGGCGGCGAGGACGACCGACATCCCCGCGTCGAGAAACGCGCGCACCGTCACCGTGCCGATTCCGCCCGAGGCGCCGGCGACGACCCCGACCCACCCGCGTACGTCCGTCATGTCAGGTCGAACAGCGGCGGGACGCGATGCAGATAGAAGCACTGCGGGCACTGCTGGATGTAGCGCACGGTGCCCTCTATGGCGATCTGCTCGCCGTCGACGATGCGCTGCCCGCGCTCGTCGATCCGCGGGTTCATCGTCGCCTTCTTGCCGCAGGCGCAGATGGTCTTGATCTCCTCCAAGCTGTCGGCCAGCGCCAAGAGATAGGTCGCGCCGGGAAACGGCTCGCCCTGGAAATCAGTGCGAATGCCGTAGCAGATGACCGGAATCCCGAGTACGTGCGCGGCCCGATGCAGCTGGCGCACCTGCTCGGGGCTCAGGAACTGCGCCTCGTCGACCAGCACGCACGAGAGCCCTTCGGCCTGCGCCAGCCGCGCGTAGAAGTCGGCCGCTTCGTCGAACGTGAACGCGATGCGCTGCGGACCCAGCCGCGACGTCACGTTGCCGACGCCGTATCGGTCGTCGAGCGACGAGGTGAAAATCCACACCGCGCGGGCGTTTTCCTCGTAGTTGTGCGCGACCTGGAGCAGCGCCGTCGATTTTCCCGCGTTCATCGCCGAGTATCGGAAATAGAGTTTCGCCATTGCTTTGGGGTCCCGGACTTCGCCCTCGCCCGGCGAAGCCCGTTCACCATGGAGGGGAAGAAACCGCGCAAGCGCGGCGGGAAGCGCTCGTGCTACAACAAGAGCGGATCGCCGAAGGCCGCCTTCGCGACGAAGAAGCTCGCCGAACGCGCGATCCCGCGCACCACGACCGGCCTTGCGCCGTACCCGTGCGAAAAGCACGGCTGGCACCTCGGCCATCGGTAACCCGGACGTCGCCAGCCGAGGGTACCGGCATCGCATTTTCAGGAAAGCTTCGGCGCCGCCGCCGAGGTAGACTCTCGCCATGGCTCATGAACTGCGCGTGATGGGAAGCAACTGCCCCGGGACCGGACCCCTGCGGCGGGTCGCGGCGGTGCTCGAATACGTCCGCACACACCCGGAAATGGACGTGAGCGTACCCGTCCTCGCGGCTCGTGCCGGCTTCTCCCCATTCCATTTCCAGCGCATCTTTCGGGTCGCGGTGGGTGAGACGGTCGGCGACTACGTTCGCAATCGCCGCCTTCAGCAAGCCGCGATCGAACTGCGCGAATCGGAAACCGCGATCACGGAGATTGCGTTGAAAACGGGATACGAAACACCAAGCGCCTTTACCAGAGCGTTCGGTGCGCGATACGGCATGAGCCCGACGGCTTTTCGTGCGAGTGCAGTGGACCCGATTGCGCCCGTAACAAACATGGACATCACGATCCAGGCACTCCCTACGTTTCATCTTCTGGGCGCGCGTCACGTCGGGCCCCATTCCAGCGTCCCGGACGTCTGGCGGAAGCTGTTCGATCACGCGTGCAAGCAGCGGCTCTTGAGCGAAACGACCCAGCTCATCGGCTTGTCCTACGACGATCCCGTGAGCGCCGATCTCGATGCCCAACGCTACGATGCGTGTTTCACTGCCGCCCCAGACGCCCGCGGCGACGAGATTCTTCGTCCCATCGAAATCGGCGGCGGACGCTTCGCTATCCATCGCCTCGTCGGTCCGTACCCGCTGATCGGCCATGCGTTCGATCGCCTCTTCGACCAGCTGGTCTTCCGCGACTGCGTTGAATTGCGTGACGCGCCGTGCATGGAGTTCTATCGCAACGATCCGGACGTCGTCGCGCATGCGGACCTCATCACGGACCTCGCCGTTCCGATCGTCTGAGTCCAATTGTCACGGAGCGCAAGAGGCACCAAGGGCGACGTCGGGGCGCTGTTGTTCTTTCTCACGTATTTCCCCAGTCTAAGCCCGGCCGACAAGCGGAAACCCATCCGGGAACCTTCCATGCATCGCGGTGACGGGATTGGTGATGGGCTCACCAGGGAGCACAGACCGGCTTCGGGGGCGCGGGGCAGTTGAACGCGGTATACCAGGCGGGAACGTTGCGCACCGTCTGGTTGACGCGGTCGCGGGGAATCGGGTGCGGATCGGTCAGCGCTTGGTTCCGCGCCGCTTCGGGGCGGACGCTCTCCGTCCACGATTGCGCGAACGCGATGAAGTATCGCTGCTCCGGCGTGAAGCCGTCGATCTTCTCCTGCGGCTTGCCGGCCAGCGATGACTGCAGCGCGCGATAGCCGATCACCGTACCGCCCAGGTCCGCGATCGCCTCGCCGGCGACGAGTTTCCCTTGATAGTGCACCGTCCCGATGGCGACGGTGTTGTCGAACTGCTTGATGACGCAGGCCGCGCGCGCGTCGAACGCCTTGAGATCCTGCCGCGTCCACCAGTTGCGCACGTTGCCGTGCAGATCGAACTTGTGGCCCTCGTCGTCGAAGCCGTGCGTCATCTCGTGGCCGACCGTACCGGCGCCGGTCGCGCCGAGATTCGCTGCATCATCGGCGTTCACGTCGAAGAACGGGGGCTGCAGTTGCGCCGCAGGCAGCACGATCTCGTTGCGCTGCGTGTCGTTGTAGGCGTTTACCGTCTGCGGCGTCATGCCCCAGCGTTTCCGGTCGACGGGCTTTCCGATCTGCTCGAGCTGATAGCTGCGCTCGAACGCACGTCCGCGCTCGACGTTGGCAAAATACGCTCCCGGCTCGACCGCGTAGCCGGCATAGCTCCGCCACACGTCCGGATAGCCGACCTTCAGCCCCATCGCGTCGAGCTTCGCGACGGCCGTCCGTTTGGTGGCGGGCGACATCCACGGCAGCGCGAGCATCTCGGCGCGGTATGCGTCGCGAATACGCAGCGTCATGTCGAGCGCGCGTTGTTTCGCCTCGGCCGGGAACGTCTTGGCGACGTAGGCTTCGCCGACCGCTTCTCCCAAGAGCAAGTTGGTCTGCGTGACGCAGCGCTTCCAGCGCGGCAGCTGTTCTTTGCGGCCGTCGAGCACGCGCCCGCGGAAGGCGAAGTTCTCGTCATCGAAGCGCTTGGGCAGCATCGTCGCGTACGCATCGAGCAGGCGCCAGCGGAGGTACGCGCGCCAGGTCGACAGTGGTGCCGTCGCAACGGTGCGGTCGAACGCGCGCAGGAACGCCGGTTCGGAGACGTTGATGAGGCTGCCGGGGAGCACGTGGTTCGCGCCGAGATAGGTTGCGACCGCGACGTGTGGCATCAGCGCCATGACGCCCGGCGACTTCATCGGATGGTACACCGCTTCCGGGTCGCGCAGTCCCGCCACCGGCGTCGAGCCTCGGGCGAGCGCCGTCTCGAACGCAACCACCCCCGCCGCGTCCGCGCGCGACGAAATGTCGCCGCTCATCGCGAGCATCTTCGCGACGTGCCCGGCGTATTGCGAGCGCAGCGTCTGCGATTCTTTGTCGGCCCGCAGGTAGTAGTCGCGCTCGGGCAAGCCGATGCCGGCTTGGTCGAACTCCGCGATCACTTTGGTGCTGTCGCGGAAATCCTGCGTCGGGCTCAGCGCGAAGCCCGCGTCGACGCCGATGTCGTGCAGGTGCGTGAGCGCGGTGGTCAACTGCCCGCGCGAGCGGATCGCGTCGATGCGCGTCAGCTCACCCGCGATCGGCGTGAGCCCGGCCCGCTCGATCGCCGCGGCGTCCATGCAACTGCCGTAGAAGCTTCCGATCTTCTGCGTGCTGCTGCCGGCGTCGCCCGGCGAGCGCTGCGCGTCTTCGAGGATGCCGCGGACGATGTCGCGCGTGTGATCGACGAGCGCCTCGATGTAGCCGTATTCGCGATAAGCCGCCGGTATCGGGTGCGCCTTGCGCCAGTTGCCCGTCGCGAAGTCGAAGAAATCGCTGCAGGCGTTCTTGCTGCGGTCGATGCTCGCAAGGTCGAACGGCGCGGGGATCGTTCCGTCGGCGCGCACGCCGAGGGGCGGCGCGAAGACCGACACGCCGGCAAACAACGCCATGGCGCCCGCCAAACGAATCGCCGCGGGAAGGAGACGCATTCAGACCTCCGATGAAATGAGTAGGCAGCGACCGCTCCCGTTCGCCGCGCCGCCTTGGTTCACTTCAGCCTCGGACTAACCGTCCAGTTTGGCGACCAGCCGCGGCGGAGCGACGGTCCGATAGGCCTCTTCGATGGCGTCGACGACCACCGTACTACGCTTTGGCGAGTTCCGCGTCGACGATCGCGATGAGGTCGGGGTCTTCGGGCACGACCGTCGGCGCGAGACGGGCCACCACGTCGCCGCGGCGACCGACGATGAATTTCTCGAAGTTCCACGCGATCTCGTCCGGCTCCGAGCCCTCCGCGGGACCCGGCGACGCGGTTTTGGCGTTCACGCCGGCCTTCGCTTGCGCGTGCGTCAGCGTCTCGTAGAGCGGATGCTTGCCCGCTCCTTTGACGACGATCTTCTCGAACATCGGAAACGTCACGCCGAATTGCGTTTCGCAGAACTGCGCGATCTCGTCGTTCGCGCCCGGCTCCTGCGCGCCGAACTCGTTGGCGGGGAAGGCGAGCACTTCGAAACCCCGGTCGCGGTAGCGCGCATAGAGCTTTTCGAGGCCGCCGTACTGCGGCGTCAAGCCGCATTGCGAGGCGACGTTGACGACGAGCAAAACCTTGCCGTCGTACTCCGCGAGCGTTGTCTGGGAGCCGTCGATGCGTCGCAGAGGGATTCGGCGTAGGTCGTCCGTCATGTCGTCGGCGTTCGCCGACCCAGCGGCGGCGCCCCTACACGTTCCCGGGTCCGCCTCAGCGGCAGTCTACTTCCATGCAAACATCGACCACGGCGGAGGCGTCGCCGTCGCCCTCGGAAACCAGCCGTAGGGCGCGGTTCCCGGCTGCGTCGCGCAGCGCAGGAAGCGGCGTGCGCGCATCGCGAGCGCCGTACAGCACGGCGCCGGACGGTGCCTGCGGCAAGCGAACCGCGATCGCTTGACCGGCCGGCAGATGGTGCAGCGATATCCGCAGGTGGCGTCGGAACACGCCTGCGAAGCGCACGTCATATCGCGCACCGGCGCGTAAGTTCGTCTGAAAGCTCGTGTTACTACCGTCGCGCGGATTGCCGAGCAGCACCATGCTGGCCGCCGGCATATCGGGCATCTCCGATGCGACGGCGTCTTCGCCGAGTCGCGTCACACGCACCGGCCCGGGCCGTACCGGCTTCGCGTCGAGGTCGTTGACGAACAGGCTGCCGTACGGTCCGTCGCACACCGCCGCGTTCCACTCCGCGCGAGCCGCGCAGCCCGCGCCCGCGAGAAACGCGCTCGCGATGACGACCGAGGCGCCCACCCGCCCGGTGACCGAGCCGTCGAGATCGCGGAGGACGGTCGAGCGGTAGCCGTCGGCGCCGAGCGCGCCGGCCTCGCGCCGTTCGTCCGGGACGAAGTTCGCGAAGCGCGTGTTCTCGACGCCGACACGTCCGTCGTAGAACTCGAAGCCGCGGATCGGGAAGCGCGGATCGCTCGGCTTCGGCGGCCCCGTCCGGTTGCCGGTTTCGCCGACCACGAGGCTTTCGCGCAACACCGCGTCGGCGCCGGCGAACGTCACGTCGATGCTGTTGTCGCCGATGTGCGCCGCGGTGAGGCGAAGGTTCGTGCCACGCAGCCGCGCGCCGCGGCGGCGATTCTTGTAGGAGAGCAAACCGCGGAAATCCGCGCTCGCACCCGGGCTGTAGTTGGGCACCTCCGCGACGCCCGGCGGGTTGCGCAAATTGTCGACGAACAACCCGTTCATCTCGTTGCTGTGCGCGACGTCGTCGACGAACCCGCGCAAGTTCGTGCGTCGCGACCACACGGCCCGCGTGACCGACGGCCCGGTCGGATGCGGCGCGAGGGCGTACCAAAACTCCGTGCCGTCGGAGCCGGCCGCGGCGTTCTCCTTCAGCACGTTGTCGGGGTTGGCGATCCAGTACGTCGCCGGCTGCACGTCGGAGTCGAGAATCGCCTCGCCGGGAGTCGCCCCGCGCGTCAGCAGACCGAGATTTCCCGCCAGCACGTTGCCGGTCTCCGCCCCGTCCTCGAGAAAATCGCAGTAGCCGATCGTATCGAACGCGACGTTCCGGTCGACGCGCACGCCGCTCGTGCCGTGGATCGTCAAGCAGCGGTTCTGAGCGTGATGGATGCTGGAGCCGACGACGAACGAGCCGCTGCGGTCGCCGACGAGATGGAAGTGGACGGGATAGCGGCCGAGCTTGCCGCGCTGGCCGAGGCCCGCGAACTCGACTCCCGATGCGCGCAGCCGGCCGCCCTGCATCACGACGACCTGTCCGCCGATGCCGGGCGTCGCCGTCGCCGGATCGGTGCGCACGACGACGTTGTGCGTCAACAGTCCGACCTCGGCGCGTTCGTCGATGCCGTCGGTCATCGCGCCCCAGTGCGTGAAGCGCAACGGCGCGGTAAGCGTGACGCGCGGACCGTCGACCGCAGAGACCACGACTTCTTCTGCCTCGTGCGCGTCGAACGAGGTCGGCGCGAGCGCGAGGCGATCCCCAGGCCGCCAGTCACCGTCCGTCGCGAGCGTCAGGTCGCGCGCGCCGGCCTCGGCGGTGTTCGCTAGGTGCGTCCACGCGACCCGCGGCTCGCCGTACAGTTCGGCACGGCCGCCGTCGGAGATCGAGACGACGCCGGCGCCGGCAGCCGCTCCGTCCAGCACGAACTCCGCGCGATGCTCGAACGGACGCGACGCGCTGCCGACGGCGAGCACGCCGCGGACCTCGATCGCCCCGGCGCGCACGCGCACGTCCCGCTCTGCGACGATCAGCCGGCCCTCGACCCTCAGCTTCGCCAGCGCGGGCGGGTCGACGTCGAGCAGCACCGTCTCCCCAGCCGGAATCGTCACCTCGCCGCCGGTACGCGGCGGCGCGCCGCTCCAAGTGGCCGGATCGGACCATGCGTGGGGCGGCGGCGCAGACGCGGCTCGCGCGACGCTCCAGCCCATGACGACGAGCGCCGCCAACCCCAGCAGCATCGGCGCACGCGCTCGCCGGAGCTCGATCATCAGCGGCCTCCCCTTCATCGTTTCCGTTTTCCGAACCGTAGCGAACAACGCTGGTAATCCCTGTCGTGCGGGGAACCCGGGTCGGCTCCCGAAGCCGTCCACGGTGGCGAATGCTGGTGAACCCAGCTCCGGCGGCGGAGTTCAACCTCCGGCAACGTTGCGCGCGGAGGAGGTCGTCGACGCGCTGCATGCCGCCGCGGAGCGCGACGATCGCGTCGCGGCGATCGAGCTCTATCGCCGGTATGAAGCCGGGACCGCGGCGCTGGGCGAAACACCGGACGATCGCGTCGTCGAGGCCTATCGCGGCGCGCTGTGGCGACCGCAGCCGAAGGTTCGTGCCGAAGACGTCCTTCCGCGGCCGGGCACGCCATATTTCGGCCGCGTGCGCGAGACCGCGCGCGTCGCCGACCTGCTCCGCGCGCCGGGTGCGTTGGTCACGCTCAGCGGGCTCGCCGGCGTAGGAAAAACGCGCCTCGCGCTCGCCGCCGCCGAACGGGTACGCAGCGCCTTCGCGGACGACGTGCGCTACGTCGAGCTGCACGCCTTCGATGACCTCACCGCGCTTTTCGCGCGGGCGGCGGATGCGGAGAATTTGCAGACGCTGCTGGTCGTGGACAACGCCGAGCCGGTGCTCGACGACGCGCGCGCGGCGATAGAACGGTTCCGCGCCGCTCACCCGCGATCGTCGGTACTCGTCACCAGCCGCATTCGTCTGGGCGTGCGGCGCGAAGCGGTCGTCGACGTCGCGCCGTTCGCGCTGCCCCTGACGGAAGCGACCGCACCCGTCATCGCGCGCACGCCCGCGATCGCCTTCTTCGTCGAACGGGCCGTCCTCGCACGACCCGACTTCCACTACGACGACCGCTTTGCCGAGGACCTCGCGCAGCTGTGCGTTTCGCTCGACGGTCTGCCGCTCGCGCTGGAGCTCGCCGCCGCGCAGCTGCGGTTTTTCTCGCTGCGCGAGCTGACCCGACGCGTCGCGCTAGCCGACTTCGCGCCGACGTCGCTCGAGGCGACCCTCCAGGTAACGATCGAGCTGCTCGATCGCGACGAGCGGCGCCTCTTCCATCGGCTCGCCGTCTTCGAAGCACCGTGGACCGTGGCCGAGGCGGAAGCGGTGTGCGGCGGCGACGGCCTCGATGCTGCCGGCGTCCTGCCGGCGATGGTGCGGCTGCTGGAACGCTCGTTGCTGCAGACCGAAACGCGCGATCACGTCGTGCGCTACCGGTTTCTCGAGACCGTGCGCCGCGTGGCGCTCGGTGGAGACGAGGCGGATCGCGGCGCGGCGCGCGCGCGTGCCGTGCGCTGGTACATGGAGCAGCTGCTCGCCCCCGGGCTCGACGGGATTCCCGATACGGCAACGACCGAAGTGCTCGGCGAACGGCATGCTGCGCTCTGCTGCGTGCTCGACCGCTGGTGCGACGATCCCTCACTCGTGCTGCGCGCGATCGCGTCGACCCGCAAGTACTGGGAGTGGCGCGGCGCCGCGGCCGAGAGCCTGGGCCGAATCGAAGCGCACGCGAGCGCGCTCGACGGCGCCGACGAGGCGCTGGCCTTCGCCGTCGCGCGCACGATCGCGACCCATGCGCTCGCCATCGGCGACAACGACCGCGCGGCGCGCGGCATCGAACGCATGCTGGCGCTGGCGGAACCGCGCCAGGATGAAGCGCGGCTCATCGAGGCCTGGCACAACGGCGCGATCCTCGCCTACAACACCGGACGGCTCGACGAAACCGTGACGCTGCTCGAACGCGTCGCCGCGCTGCAGACCGCGCGCAACATGGACGTCGACCGCGCGCGAACGGTGATGAACCTCGCCGCCGTCGATCTCGCGCGCCGCGATTGGGTCCGCGCCGAAGGACGTCTTGCGTCGATCGCGCACGTGAACCATGGCCGCAACGAAGCGGTGTTCGTCGCCCGCAATCGGGCGTACGCGGCGGCGATGCGCGGCGAGCTCGTGGCGGCCCGCTCGTTCGCCGCCGACGCGAAGCGGCGGTGCGCGGACCCCGCGGTCGGGCTGGAATGGCGAGTCGAAGTCGAGCACGCCTTGGGCGTGATCGCCTTCCAAGCCGGCGATTGGTACGGCGCGATCCGCCACCAGCAGCTGGCCCTGCTGGTCGCACCGCGACTGCCGCTCCGGCTCGCCGCGCTGCCGCTCGAACATGCCGCGCTCGCGGCGTTGAAGATCGCACGCCCGGAAGAGGCCGCGCAACTGCTCGGCTACGTCGACGAACAGCGCCGCCGCGCCGGCCTTCGCCGCTCCGCGGCGTTCGAAGCCTTCTTTTGTGAAGAGCGGGCGGCGATCGCGGCGGCGCTGGGCGGGCGCGTCGGCGAGCATATCACGATCGGCGCGTCGCTCGCCACCGAGCGCGCGGCCGAGATCGCCTTTTCGCTGCCGACCCAGGGGCCCCAGCCGGACGCACTCCGCACGCTGAGCAATCGCGAGCGCGAGGTCGCCGACCTCATCGCCGAAGGCGCCACCAATCGCGAGATCGCCGAACGGCTGGTGATCAGCGTGAAGACGGTCGAGAACCACCTGGCCTCGGTCTTCGGCAAGCTCGAGGTGACTCGGCGCGCCCACGTCGGGGCCGCGGTCCGCGCCGGCCGTCCGGCCTCCGGCACCCCGCGATAGGGGATATCCCCGATGCCCCGCGGGGCGCGTAGACGTAGGATCGGGGAGTGGAATCGCTGCTCGCCCGTCTCATCGCGGACCTCGACGCGTTGCGGGACGGCGGCATGTCTTCGTCGCGTTCGGCCGTGTACCGGGCCTTCTTGGAGCTCGGCACGATCGGCGACGCGCGCGATCGCGACACGGCAATCGAAGCAGTGCTCGTCGAAGCCGACGCCTCGGGTGAATCGCATCTGGCCATCCTGATCCGGCTGGCCGCCCTGCCGCTCTTGACCGGGCGGCAACGCGAGATCGTCGACGAGCTGCTGGCATTGCTCGCCACCTGACTGGCTCCAACGTTCCGTCGTGACGTGGCACTGTTCGTGTCGGGCCGCGGACTGCTACGCTCTCCGAAACGAACGATTCCAAAAGGATACGGGAATGCAACGCGACGGACAGCGCGACTTCGACTTTTTCATGGGGACGTGGAGCGTTCACAACCGCCGGCTCGAGCGGCCGCTGAGCGGATCGTGGAGCTGGTACGAGTTCGGCGGGACCGCGATCGCGCGTCCGGTCTGGGGCGGGAATGCCAACGTCGACGAAGTCGACTTCGAGAGCCCGCTCGGGCGAATCGAAGGATTGACGCTGCGGCTCTACGATCAGAAGACGCGCGAGTGGAGCCTGTACTGGGGGACGCGCGCACGCGGTTTGATGCCGGTTCCGAACGTCGGCGCGTTCGATGAGCGCGGCGTCGGCGACTTCTTCAGCCGCGAGCTGTTCGAAGGTCGACCGATCATCTGCCGATATCGCTGGTGCGACGTCACGCCCGAGAGCTGCCGCTGGGAGCAGGCGTTTTCCGCCGACGACGGCGCGACGTGGGAGTTGAACTGGACGATGCAGTTCACTCGCCGCGACGCCGCGGCGTGAGGACTTCGGCTACGCCGGCGTCAGGACGTGAATCGCGCGCGACGCGATGAGGTCTTTCGTCCGCGCGGCGTACGCGACCATGTGCGGCGCTCGCGCATGCGCCTTGAGCGCGTCGTCGCTCTCCCACTTTTCGATCACCATGAGACTGTCGGGACCGAGCGGCGCTTGGAATCCGCCGAAACCGTCGGCATCGACGACCGCGGCATACTCGATGCAGCCTGCCTCCGCGCGCACCGCGGGGACGTTGGCTTGGAATGCCTCGAGCAGCGCGGCGCGTTGGCCCGGCTTGGCGATGATGTGAGCGACGACGTGGAGCATCGGCGCTCACTTCCGCTTCGACTTGGCGGTTGCCTGGACGATACGACCCTTCGACAAGCTCAGGGAGAGGCAGGCCGAAGGACTAGCGCTCGCGGTTGAAGCGGTTGGTGTAGAGCGGAGCGTCGTCCTCGAAATCCCGGCGGTGGCACTGGTCGCACAGGCTGTACTTGTTCGGGATCGGATATGGCTTCTTGTTCCAGCGGATGCTCAGGTCGTGCACGAGGTGCGCTTCCCGCTTGCAGCCCGGGCAGATGAAGTGTTCGCCGTCCGCGAGCAGCACCGGGTCCTTCGGCGTCCACGCCTCGGGAGCGCCTGCATAGTGCGGACCCTTCTTGAGCGCTTGCTCGTAGGCATACCGGAGCCCGGCGACGTGATCGGTAACGGCTTCCGCCGCGCGCTCCTGCTCGACCTGACAGTCGGGGCAGATCGAGTTACGCAGCGTGCGGACGTCCCTGATCTCTTTGCAGACTTTGCAGCGGAACTCCATGCCCGATCCTTCTCGGTCGTGCGTCGAGGGCTCCCGCCGAACAAAAGACGTGCGATGCCTGGCGCAGCAGAAATCGCCGCAGTGCCGGGTCTCCGCACAAGCCGACCGCACGATCGCGGGCTGCAACGGCCTCGGCCGGGCGCCGCAGGCGCGCGAGCAGGTGGGCGGCAAGCGCCCGGTATGGTTGGTAGCTCGCGACGGC
>CALEYW010000045.1 GCA_937927945.1 uncultured candidate division WPS-2 bacterium
CCACGCTTTGCGTGGGGCCCCCGGGCCGAGCTCGCATTGAACGATTCGGCTTGCCGGGATTGTGCTGTGCTCGCTCCATCACCATTGTCGCTTTCATCACGTGGTTACCACAAATAAAACAGGAAGAAGAGTGCGACCCAGATGACGTCGACGAAGTGCCAATAGAGCGTTCCGGCGGTGAGGCCGAAGAAGCGCTCGTGGTCGTAGACGGCCCGTGAGGACTGCCACCAGAGCACGGCGAGAAAGATCACGCCGACGAAGACGTGGAACCCGTGCATGCCGGTCAGCGTGAAGAACGACGCGCCGAAGGTGTTGCCGGCCCAGCCGCCGATCTGCGCGTGCGCGTACTCGTAGGCTTGACCGCCCAGGAACATTGCGCCGAGCAGAATCGTCAGCCCCATGAAGAGGTTGTACTTGCTGCGCGTACCGTGCTTCCAGTTCTCCAGCGCATAGTGCATCGTGACGCCGGAACCGAACAGCACGACCGAGTTCACCGCGGCGAACGCCGTGTCGAGCCGCGGCAGCTGATGCCCGCCGACCATCGGCGGCCAGATCGGGGCGACCGTCGTGCGCAGGTAGATGTATGCGAAGATGAACGACGAGAAGAGCACGACGTCGGAGCACAGGAACAGGACGAAGCCGAGGAGGCGCATGTCGCGCGTCTCCTCGTAGATCACCTGTTCGTGATCGTGCTCGTCGTGGCCGTGACCGAGCTTATAGCCCTGTTTGGCGACAGAGACCGACATGATGTCGTCAGCGCTCCTAATACGTGGGGACCGGATGCGAGCTGTGCGTCGGGGTCGCTTCGGTCGCGCCCTCCGCAGCCTCGAGCCCGAGATACGGCAGCGGGTTCCCGAAGTCGTACGGCGTCGCCAGCACGGCCGGAATCTTCTTGAAGTTGTAGTACGGCGCCGGCGAGCTGATCATCCACTCGAGCGTTCGCGCGCCCCATGGATTCGGTCCGGCGATCTTTCCGCTACGGAAGCTCGACCACAGGTTGTAGGCGAACAGCAGCATCGAGCCGGCCAGCACGAACGACGAGATCGAGGCGAACTGATTCCAGAACACGTACCACGGCGAGGGATCGTAGATCGGCACGCGCCGCGGCATCCCCATCAGCCCTAGCCAGTGCATCGGCATGAAGGTGCAGTTGAACGCGATGAACGTGATCCAGAAGTGCCACTGCCCCATCGCCTCGTTGTACATGCGCCCGGTCATCTTCGGCCACCAGTAGTAGACGCCGGCGAAGAGCCCCATCACCGAGCCGCCGTAGAGCACGTAGTGGAAGTGCGCGACGACGAAGTACGTTCCGTGTTCGTGATAGTCGGCCGGGACGGCGGCCAAGAAGAAGCCGGTCAGGCCGCCGCAGGTGAACGTGATCAAGAAGCCGGTTGCAAACAGCATCGGCGTCGTCCAGCGGATCGAGCCGCCCCACAGCGTCGCCATCCACGAGAAGATCTTGACCCCGGTCGGGATCGCGATGACCATCGTGATGATCATGAACGGGAGTTGGAGCCACGGCACCATCCCCGAGGTGAACATGTGGTGCGCCCAGACCGAGAAGCCCAGCAGCGCGATCGCGACCGACGAGAACGCGATCATCTTGTAGCCGAAGATCGGCTTGCGCGAGAACGTCGGCAGCACTTCCGAGACGATTCCGAACGCCGGCAGGATCATGATGTAGACGGCCGGGTGCGAGTAGAACCAGAACATGTGCTGCCACAGCACGGGCGAGCCGCCGCGCGACGGGTCGTAGAACGGAACGCCGAAAACGCGCTCGCAGAAGAGCGCGAGCAGCGCGGCGGCCAGTGCCGTCGTCGCGATGAACGAGAGGCCGGCAGTCGCGAACTGCGCCCACACGAAGAGCGGCATGCGGGTGAGCGTCATGCCCGGCGCGCGCATCTTGTAGATCGTGACGATGAAGTTGATCCCGGTCAGCGTCGAGCTGATGCCGATCAGGAAGATCGCGATGCACCACATCGTGGTTCCGGGCGGTCCCTGCAGCGAGATCGGCGGGTACTCGGTCCAACCGGCGTCCGGCGCGCCCACCAGGAACGAGCTGAACAAGATGATGCCCGCGACCGGGAACATCCAGAACGCCAGCAAGTTCAGCCAGGGGAAGGCGACGTCGCGCGCCCCGATCTGCAGCGGCATCACGAAGTTGCCGAATGCTCCGGTCACCAGCGGGATGATGACCATCCACACCATCGCCGACCCGTGCATCGAGTACACCTGGTTATAGGTCGCCGCGCTTATGCCCATCTGCCCGTTCGGCTGGAGGAGCGTGTAGCGGATCACCTCGGCCAGCATGCCGGCGATCAGGAAGAACAGCCCGCCCGTGATCATGTACTGGATCCCGATGACCTTGTGATCGATCGAGAAGATGTACTTGCGGATGAAGCTGGTCGGCTCGGGGTGGATGTGATCGAGTACCGCGTGGTACGGGCCGGTTTTCACTCCGGGTGCGATCGTTGCCATAGGTCGGATCGTCTCCGTTATTTCTTCGAGAGGCTGGCGAGGTAGGCGACCAAATTGCCGATGTCGGCATTCGAGAGCCCGTTCATCTGCGCGCTGGGCATGACCCCAATGTCACCCGAGTAGCCGTCGTGAACGATCTTCGCGACGTCTTGCGGGGTCGGCGCCGTACCGTTCACGAGCTTCGGATGGGCGGGGTCGTTGAAGATCATCCCCAGTCCGGGGCCGACGATCTTCTGGCTGAACGGGCCGGTCGAGTGGCACGCGCTGCACTTTTGGCCGAAGAGCGCCTTCCCCACGTCGGCTTTCCCTTGAGCGAGCGGGATCGCGCCGCCGCCGCCGCCGCCCGTGCTGGCGCCTTGCTGGGCGAACCATTTCGAGAAGTCTTGCTGCGTGTCCACGACAACGGTGGAGTGCATCGCGCCGTGGCCCAGGCCGCAGAATTCGGTGCAGATGATGCGATACGTTCCGGGAACGGTCGGCGTCACACGCAGCGTGTTGACCAAGCCGGGCACCATGTCGGCCTTGATGCGCATCTCCGGAATCCAGAAGCCGTGGATCACGTCGCGCGAGGTCACGTGGATCGTGGTCGGCGTGTTGACGGGCAAGTGCATCGTGCCGCTGACGGGCTGCGCCAGCTTCGGATAGCGGAACTGGAAGCCGAATTGATAGCCGATCGCCTCGACCGTCAGCACGTCGCCTTGGGTGTTCTGGATGTCGGCCCAGATCTTCACCGAGATGATCGCGAGCACGATGATAAGGATGGTCGGGATGGCCGTCCACCAGAACTCGAGCACCGGCGCGTCGTGGATCTGCACGCCGATCGTGCTCGCCGGAGCATTCTTCGGCTGCCGGAACACGATCCCGAAATAGATCGTGTAGATCGTGACGATGTTGAAGATCCAGGCGGCCGCGACGCCGAGGAACTTGAAGAGGAAGTCCGTCGCCGGGGCGGGATCGCCGGCCGGAATCAACCCGACCGGCCATCCGGCGTTCCAGGTGAACCAGCTCATGATCAACGAGACGACGACGATCAGCGCCGTTATGGGCCAGAAGCCCGGCCCGAGATTGGTTTTCGGCTTGACGATCCGCTGTGCCAAGAGCTCCTCACTCGTACGCGACCGCCTGCGCGGCGGCATCGACCCGCGGTCTTCTCCCCGAGGGCCGCTTCAACTTCCTACTATGCGCAAGTGCCTTGCCGCGCGCGTGGACTTCTATCGGACGGTGCGTTCGGCTGTTTTCGGAAGGTTGGACCTCTGTGTCCCATCGACGAAACGCTGGACCAGCACGTCGATGTTTGTGAGCGCGGTGCCGGCGACGACCGCGTCGGCCCCGGCGTCGAACGCCGCGCGCACGTCGCCGGGCGATGCGACGCCTCCCTCACACACCGCAAAGCACCCGCTTGCCGCAGCTGCCCGCACCAGATCGAGCGCCGGCAGCGTCGTCGCGCGCGTCGCCTCCGTGTAGCCGCACAAGGTCGTCGCCACGATGTCGGCTCGCGCGTCCGCTGCGCGCCGGACGTCCTGGGCGTCCGCGCAGTCCGCCATCGCGATCCTGCCGCAGCGATGGATCGCGGCGACCGTCGCGGCGACGTCGCGCCCGTCGGGCCGCGGCCGCCCCGTTGCGTCGAAGGCGATGATCTCGGCGCCGGCCGCGACGACTTCCTCGATTTCGCGGTCGCCGGCGGTGATATACGGCGCGAACCCCTCGTAGTGCCGCTTGACGATTCCGATCACGGGAACCGAGACCGCGCGCCGCACGGCGCCGATCCGAGCAAGCCCTTCGACCCGCACGCCGCGCGCGCCGTTTGCCACGGCCACCCGCGCCAGCAGCGCGATCGCCTCCGGCGTGTTGAGCAAGGACGACGCCTCCGCTTGCACGGAGACGATCAGGCCGCCGCGCAAAGCCTCTAGGATCACTCGACGATCCACTCGGGAGGCGAGATGCCGGCGTCGCGGAACGCCATGAGCCCCGCGCCGACGGCGGGATCGTAACGCGGCACCTCGACGATCGCGTGCGGAGCCAGTACCGACAACGCGTCTTTCGTGCGCGCGAGAAACGCTTCGTTCGCGAACGAGCCGCCCGTGAACGCGACGCGCACGGCACGCTCGCCGAGCCCTAGCCGCCGGATCGCGGTCGCGGCGAGCGACGCCAGTGCCGCGGCCGCGGCGGCCACGATCGCGGCGGCCTCGGGATCGCCTAGGCGAGCGGCGTCGTGCACCACCCGGGCAAACGACGCGAGCGCGGCGCGGGAGAGTCGGCCGAGCAGCGCCGCAGTCGCGAGCGAACGCAGGTCCGGCTGATCGAGGTAGGCCAGCGCCGCGTCTCCCAGCGGAATCCGCTCGCCGCGGTCGTCGGCGCGCATCGCGCACGCCAGCGCGTCACGCCCGATCGCGTAGGCGCTCCCGTCGTCGCCGAAGAGGAATCCCCAGCCGCCGACGGTCACCGCGGCCCGCGCACCGTCCTCGCCGTAGGCCACCGAGCCGGTGCCGCCGATCACCACCACCGCCGGACGCGATTGCAGCGCGCCGGCGAGCGCAACGGGCGCGTCGTGCACCAGTCGCGCGGCAAGCGTCGCGATCCGCAGCGGCGCACCGTCGAAGTGCTGGTCGTATCCCGAGATTCCGGCCACGACCGCTTCCAGCCGCGTCGCCTCCGGCAGGCCCGCTGCCACCAGCGCCGCCGCCACTGCCGCCGCGCACGCGTCGGCGCACTTGGTCGAACCTGGCGGCTCGTCGACGTGATCGGCGGCGCCGCCGTAGCCGCGTCCGCGCACGACGCCGCGCTCGTCGATCACGACCGCCGTCGTCGAGGATTGCCCGCCGTCGATCCCCGCGACGAACCTCAAGCGAGACGCTCGGCGAACGCGTCCGCCGCGCGTTCGCGCGCCGCCCGGTCGCGCAGGCGCGGAACCGCGCCGATCGCTTCGCGGTGATGGTAGAGTTCGTGCGCGATCGCGCGCTCCACCGTATTGTGCGGGGCGCGCTCGCTCACGCGAATGACCGGACCGTCGGGATCATACTCGGCGACGAGCGTCACGCTTGCCCAGTCGCCGAGATCGGCGATCTCCACGCGAACGCCGTACGCCGCGGCAACGGCGCGCGCGTCACGCACGGGCGACAGCGGAGCGGCGCAAGTCCACGCCGTCGTGGACGAGCCGGGCGCGAAGCTGATCGGAGTCGAGCGCGCGCGGCGTGACGCCGGCGGCCGCCGACAGTGCGGCGGCCGTGCCCGCCGCTTGCCCGAGCGTCATCACCGTCGGGGTGAGCCGGGTCGAAGCGAGCGCCTCGTGCGTCGTCGAGATGCAGCGTCCGGCGACGAGCAGATCGTCGACGCCCACCGGAACCAGGCAGCGATACGGAATCTCGTACGACGCGCCGGCCGCCAGCCGATGCGTGGTCGTGCCGCTTCCCGACGGATTGTGGATGTCGATCGGGTACGCGCTGCGGGCGACCGCGTCGTCGAACGTGCGCGCGTGCAGCACGTCCTCGGCGGTCAGCGTGTACTCGCCGAGAATGCGGCGCGATTCGCGCACGCCGATCTGCGTGGCCGTCGCCGCGATGCGCGCGTTGGCGAAGCCGGGCACGTCGCTGCGAAAGAACGCGAAGAGCTGCATCACCTGCGCGCGCGCTTCGACTTCGGCCCGGGTGAGGTCGTCCGGATCGAGCGGGTCGACGTCGACGACGCGCGTCATGTTGACGGTCACTTCATCGGCATACGGCGTGGCGAAGAACGACACGAGCTCGCGCGGGACCGCGACGGCGCCCCGCGCGCGCGCGGCGTCCCACAGTTCGTACAGGCCCGCGACCGCCGTGAGCGCGTCCGGCGTACGTTCGTGCGTCTTGAGCGAGCTGCGCATCTGCTCCGGGTGCTGGCGCACGTACTGGGAGAGCACGCTCAGATCGACGTGGCTCAGCCGGAACATCAAGCTTGCCGGCTGCACGCGTCCGCGCGCGTCGCCCTGCTGCGTCGGCACGCCAGCGCTCGCGGCGACGTACGCGTCGGCCGTCGCGTCGATCGTCCGGCGCGCTTCGATCGTGCGCATACCACCGACCGTGGCGAAGCGCGCCGAGGCGACCCGCCCGTCGGCGACCGACGCATCGAGAAACCAGGCGTGCAGCAGCAGCGCCACGCCGCTCTCGCGCATCATCTCGAACAGCAACGCCTTGTGAATCTCCGGGTCGAACGGCGTGATCGTCGGCACGTAGTCCGACGCGTCGTGCAGATGCCCGGGCGAGCCGCCGAGGACGACGAGCCGCTCGACGATCTCCTGCGCGATGCCGCCGACGATCCGCTCCTCGCCGGAATGGAACGTCATCCACGGCCCGACCATCGACGCGGTCGCCGTTCCGCCCAAGAAGCCGTAGCGCTCGACCAGCAGCACCCGCGCGCCCGAACGCGCGGCGGCGAGCGCCGCGGCACACCCCGCGTTCCCTCCGCCCACGACGAGGACGTCGCATTCGCGCATAGCGGCCCCTTCGAGCGGCGGCGGGCCGCGTCCGCCTGCTCGCGAAGGAGCGGCGACACCGCTGGATCGAGCGACGTTTCTCGCCAGCAAGCTCGCAATGACACTCGGGGGGCGAGGCGCTTCGGGATACATGACAGCGCGT
>CALEYW010000046.1 GCA_937927945.1 uncultured candidate division WPS-2 bacterium
CCGTAGAGGACTCTCACCTCCAAGTCAAGCGTCCATGCCGGGCGCACAAGCAAAAGACCCGCGTCGTGACGACGCGGGTCTTTCCGTTCTCCCGCGTGAGAACGAAGGTTACTTGACGGTGACCTTCGCGCCGGCTTCCGAGAGCTTCTTCGCGATCGCGTCGGCTTCGTCTCTGGCGATGCCTTCTTTGACCGGCTTGGGAGCGCTCTCGACGAACGCCTTCGCTTCGGTCAGACCGAGCGAGGTGACTTCGCGGACGGCCTTGATGACCTTGATCTTCTCCGGGCCGGCCTCTTCGAGGATGACGTCGAATTCGGTCTTGGCCTCGGCCGGCGCAGCGGCGGCAGCGGCGGGGGCGGCGGCGGCGGCCGGCGCGGCGGCGCTCACGCCGTACTTCTCTTCGAGCTGCTTGACGAGGTCCGCGAGCTCGAGGACGGTGAGTTGGTCGATCTGGGAGATGAGTTCGGCGACTGCCATGATACCTGGATGCTCCTGTTATGCGGTGGCGGGCTGATCCGCGCTCTTCTGCTCGCGAATCGCATTGAGGACGCGGACGAGGCCGCTCTGATTGCCGGACAGGACGTAGACGAGCCCGTACAGCGGGGACTTGAGCGACCCGACGAGTTTCGCGAGCAGCTCTTGCTTGGGGGGAAGCGCGGCGAGCGCCATGACTTGCGTGGCCTCGACGAGCTTGCCATCGATGAACGCAGCCTTGACCTTGACCGCCTTGGTCGAATCGGAGAAAGTCTTGAGGGCCTTGGCCGGTGCGACGGGATCGTCACCGGCGAAAACGACGCCCGTCGGGCCTGCGAGAACCGCATCGAGCTGCGAGGCGAGGTCGTCGCCGGCGGCTCGCTTGAAGAGCGTGTTCTTGACGACGCCGTAGGTGCTGCCGTCTTTGCGAAGCTCGTTGCGGAGCTTCGTGATCTCTTCGACGGTCAGGCCTTGGTAGTTCGTGAAGAACAGGTTCTTCGCTTTTGCGATCTGCTCGCGAAGCTCTTCGATCGTCGCTTGTTTTTTCGCGGTCGGCATCGTGTGCTCCGAGAGGGGAAACAAAAACGCCTCCGCCGACACGGCGAGGCGCAATCACGATTCCGGCGCGGACCGCACGTGACACATCGTCACCTTGAGCCCGGAGAAGAGTCGATTACCGCGTCCTCGGCAGGCGTGCGTTCGTTCGAACGAACATTACCGACCCGGGGGGTCGACCTGCGGTCATTGGAGCCAAAGCACGTTGTATCACGCGGACGAGTGCCGCGTCAAGGATGAGTGACGCCGAGCGCGCGGAGGCGGCCTTCTGGGCCGGTTTCCTGCGCAACCGGAACGTCGACGCCGGCACCGCGGGTGACGGGGCAGTCTCGGTCGCCGGAGGGTACGCCCTCTGCGTGGTCGGGACGATGCTGACGCACGCCATAGGGGCCGGGTCGACCCGTCCGCTGCGCGCCGACGACTGCGAGGTGGTCGAGGGCTTCTATGCCGCCAGGGGGCTGCCGACTTGCTTCGAGCTCGAAGAGGACGCGCTGCTGCGCGACGAGGCCTTGTTGCGTGAACGCGGCTATGCCGACGACCCCATCGAACTGATCGCGCTCGAGTCGCCCGTCGCCGTTCGCCCGCCCGTCGACGGAATCGCCGTTCGAGCGACGACCGACCGGCGGGCTTGGAGCGAGCTGCTGGAACGCTGCATCGCCGAGCAGATCGACGACCCCGGCCTCCTGCGCCGGCAAGCCCTCTTGAACGCCTCCGCGGGTCACGTCCTGGCCATGGCGTCGATTCGCGGCGAGGACGTCGGCGTCGGCGCGGTCGGCATCGCCGGGGACACCGCGCTCCTCTACTCCGCCGGGGTGCTGCCAATGTTCCGGCGACGCGGTGTGCACGGCGCGCTTGTCGCCGCCCGGCTCACGATGGCGCACGGACGCGGGGCGGCCGCGGCCCTCCTGAAGGCCGTGCCGGACTCACCCTCCGAGCGGTCCGCGCTCGGCCTCGGCTTCACGCGAACCGCGGTACGGCGCCGCGTGCGCCGCGCGAGTTAGCAGCCGGAGACGAACGAGACGCTCAGCACCGGGTGGATCTCGATGCCGTTGCGCGCTACCCCCGTCTGGCCGTGGATCGGATCGAAGTACGGGACGCCGGTGATGTCGGCGACGACGGTTTTGCCGATCGGCGTGAACCGGTTCGAGGGCTGACCGCCGAGGCATTGAACGAAGGCGTCGCGCGCGGACTGGAACAGCGCACCGTAGCCGGAGGTGCACGCGCCGGAACACGCTGACGACGGCGGCTCGACGATCATCGTCTCGCTCGGCGTGTTCAGGTCGGCGACGACGATGTGGAAATCGTTGTCCGCCTCGATCTTCCAGCCGACGATCGTCGCGCGAATCTGCACCGCTTGCAGTTCCCACGGCGCGAAGCGGACGTTGTCGGATTTGGCGCTCATGCCGGCCGGGACAGTGGCGTTCCAGAGCGTCTCGACGGTCGTGACCTGCACGTTGCGGTTCACCTGCGCTGCGAACGGATCGCTCATCGTCTTGACGTGCCAACGCTCGCTGCCGCAATGGTTTCCGCAGGTCGCGCCTTGGCCGCCGGCCGGCGCGGGGATCGGCGTGGGCGCTCCGGGCGCGGCGGTGGGCGGCGGCGTGAACGGGATCCCGGTCGGTGCCGCGGTGGGGCCGAACGTCGCACCGGAGGGCAACGCCGTCGGAACCGCGGTCGGCGACGTCGACGCACCGCTCGCGCTCAGAACGATGTCGTCGAAGTAGGCGTACGTGTATTTCGACGCCGCACCGTCGCCGTGCACCCCGAAGTAGAGGTTGAGCGCGCGCCCGGCGTACGCCGAAACGTCGATCGTCTTCTGCGCCCAGCCGTTGGTGTTCGCGTTCGCCTGCCACAGCATCGCCACCGTGTTGCCGCCGGCGTCCATCAGTTCGGCTTCTTGATACGAGCGCTGCGTCGAGGTCTCGCTTGAAAGTGCGAATACCCAGAACGTGAGCGTGCCGCCGGCCGGTACGGTCTCCACCTGACAAAGCCCGGCATCGCCACCGATCTCGCCGCTGTTTTGATTGGTCGACCCGGCGCGCATCGAGTGCGTGCCGTGATGCGCCTGGGCAGTCGAGATGCGCGCGTTGACGCTGCCGCACTGCGACCACGCGCCCAATCCCGCCGATTCGAAACCCGGATCGACGACCACGTTGCGCGCGCCGTGCGCCGTGCCGGCCGACCCGAGCGTGACGACGAGCGCCCCTGCAAAGAGGACCGCGATGCCGGCGGAGATCGAACCTCGCATTACACTCTTTCTTATGCTCCCGGGCAACGTGAGCGTGCTGGGCCTGGCCGTTCCGCACACGCCGCCGTCTCCCACGCGAGAAGCCGATTTCTAGGGCGGCGCGTCGCGGCCGGCGTCGAGCGCGGCTTCCGTTTGGGCCCAGATGCTGCGCGCGATCGGCCGACGCATCTCCTCGAGCAAGTGTCCGACCAGACCGACGGCGCGCGCCATCACGCCCAACCCGCGCGCGACTTCCCACGGGATGCCCAGTTCGCTCGCGATCGCCCCGATCGCACCGGTGGCATTCAGCGGCAGCACCTTGCCCGACGTGCGCTCCGCTTCGACCCGCACGGCCTCCATCAGCGCGACGTACCGGCCGCGAAAGCCGTGCTCTTCCGCGATCGCGAACAAGCGCGCAGTACGTGGGTCGTCGGGTTTGTGGATCGGATGCCCGAGCCCCGGGATCGCCGCGCGCTGCGCGCGATGGACCGCGACGATCTGCGCCGCGAGCGCCGCGAGGTCCGGCGCATCGCCGGCGCCGTCGAGCGCCGTCTGCAACATCTTCGCCGATCCTTCGACCGTCCCGACGAACACGCTGCCCAACCCGCACAACCCCGCCGCGACGGCGCTCTGCAGCGCCTCCGGCGCACCCATGTACGTCAAGCGTGCGACCATCGCGCTCGGCGTCATGCCGTGTTCGACCAGCGTCACGACGATCGCATTGAACACGATCGCTTCGGCCGCCGTCGGCAGGCGACCCATCAGCTCGAGGAACGCCATCCCGCCGAAGTCGACGTGACCGAGAATCTCCGTGGGCAGATCGTAGCCGCGCACCACGACGCGGTCCGCGTCGCTCCAACCCATCTCGCTGCGCATCACGCTCCTCCGGTTCAGGTGCTCGGCGCCAAGCCGACGGTGCGTCCACCGTCGACGTTGATCGTTTGGCCGGTGATGAACGACGCGTCATCCGAGGCGATGAACAGCGCGACGAGCGCGATCTCGACCGGCTGCCCGGTGCGCCCGAGCGGCGTCATCGCGATCGACCGCTCGCGGATCTTCGCAGGCACGACGCCGGTCATCGGCGTCTCGATGAACCCCGGCGCGATCGCGTTGACCCGAACGCCGGCCCGGCCGAGTTCGAGTGCGAGCGTCTTGGTCAAGCTGATGACGCCGCCTTTCGATGCGGAATAGTTTGCCTGCCCGACGTTCCCGTAGGCCGCGCGGGATGAGATCAGCACGATGCTGCCGCTTCGTTGCGCGACCATCGCGGCTGCCGTCGCGCGCGCCATCAGAAACGAGCCGGTCAAGTTTACCCGGATCACGGCGTCCCAGGCATCCAGCGTCATGCGGTCGTGCATCGCGTCGCGCGTGATGCCGGCAAAGTGCACCAAAACGTCGATCCGCCCGAAGCGCGCGCCGACCGCCTCGGCCGCCGTTTGCACGGAACGTTCGTCTGCGACGTCGACCGCGAATGTTTCGGCATCCACCCCCTCGTCCGCGAAGCGGTCGCGCACCGCCTGAGCGTCGAGATCGAGCGCAGCGACCCGAGCTCCGTGCGCGGCGAACGGCCGCGCCGTCGCGAGTCCGAGGCCGCTCGCCGCGCCGGTCACGATCGCGACCTTGCCGGCCAACCGTCCGCCGATCACGATGACACCTTCGGCGCGCCGAGTTCCGCGGTGAGGGTGCGCACGTCTGCGAGCTTGTCGAGTCCGCGCACGAGTTCGACGATGCGGCGGCGGCGTGCGGGTCCGTACGCGACGGCGGCCAATCCGTCGAACTTCTCGATCAGTTCGTCCCAGCCGAGCGGGCTGTCCGGCTCGCCGCGCGGTCCCTGCGCGAGACGGCGCTCGTGGACGTCGCCGGCATCGATTTCGATTAGCGCCGCCATTGCCGGAACCAGCGCGTCGACGGCGGGATCGCTTTCAACCGTGATCCGTTCGACGAGCGCGGCGATCTGCAGCGCGTCGCGCCGCGCGAAGTCGTCCCAGCGCACCGTACCCCATGCGAGCGTCGCGGCCGCCGTATAGTACATGCTGAACTGCGCGTCGACGATGGACCGCGGACGGCGCTTGCGCTCCTCGGGGAACGCGCACAGGCGCATCCCGGCCGGCGGCAGGCTGACCCGCACCCGTTCGATCGCGGCGGGATCGAGGCGGCGTTCGCGCACGATCGCGGCCAACTGATCGATCGCCGCGTGCATGTAGCGGCAGCAGGGATACGGTTTGAATGCCGTTCGGTCGATCTCGTGCACACCGTCCCAGCGCTCGAGCACGTCGGCAGCGACCGCGCCGTCGGAGTAGGCGTGCAGCAGACCGCTGCGGCCCTCGAGCGCGGCGCCCGGGCCGCGCACGCCCGCGATCGCGAGCTCCCGTGCGAGCACCGCGTTGTGCGCGGCGAAGCCCACCTGCACGGGCTTGGTCGCCGCGCCGTCAACGCTGAACTGGAGCGAACCCGCGGCCTGACTGAGCCCGATGCCGAAGGCGCTCACGAGCGTGTCGACGTCGTCGCCGTGCAGATACGAGACGCCGGCGATAGCACCGAACAGTCCGGCCGTCGCTGTCGGATGGAAGCCGCGCGCGTAGTGGACTGCGGGATCGAGGGCGAGTCCGATGCGAATGGCCACGTCGTAGCCCGTCACGATCGCCGCGATCAACCGCGTGCCGCTGCCGCCGAGCCCTTCCGCACCGCACAGCGCCGCGCCGACGACGGGGGCGCCGGGATGGAGCGACGAGCGCTCGTGCGTGTCGTCGAAATCGAGAACGTGAAAGTTGCAGGCGTTGAGCATCGCAGCGTACTGCGGCGAAAACGCAGCCCCATAGCCGATCGCCGTGGATGAGCCGCCGGCGCCGAGCGCCGTCAATGCGCGGTGAACGGCCGCACTCGTCGCGCTCTCGAAGCGCGCGCGCACCGCGCAGCCGATCAGATCTAGCACGGCTTGCTTTGCGTGCTCGACCGTCGCGGACGAGAGCGACGCCGCATCGAGGGCGAGCGCGCGCCGCGCCAGCGCCGAGGTGACCTGCGAACCGATGATTGCCACCATTGTGCTGACCCGGATTCGGGAACGGCGAGCCGCAGTCCGGCAAGGTGTCGCGGCGCGTCGCGCGGGAGGAAAGGTCGCATGCGATTCGGTTTTCGTCGCACCGCGCTCGTGTTTGCGTTCTTCCTGACCGCGGCCGGAGCCGCGCACGGTGCGACCGTCCACGCGCTCGCGCTTCCCGATGGGTTCACGATCAAACCGGAAGCGGAACGGCGCCTGATGACGATCACGCGCGACGGCACCGTCTTCGCCATCGCAAATGCCGCCGGGGACCGCGACGGACGCATCCGCGCGTTGCGCTGGGCGGCCTCCAATGCGTCCGTCTTCGAACCGCTCGAGCTGCTTCACCGGCCGCGTCAAGGGATGCCCGGGCCGACAATCGACGCAATCGCGGCGGCCGATGCGAATCGGGCGTTCGTGACGGTCGGACAGGTTTTCAACGGCGCGTACCTCGGGATCTCGTTCGAAGCCGAGCTGTGGTCCGCTGCGGACGCCTCGCATTGGACGGTTCCCGAAAACTGCAAGCCGCCGCAGTACTCGAACCCGCACGTGTTTGCGATGGACGATCGCGGCAACATCGCCTTCACGCTCGACCCGAGCGCTCGTCGTCCGCCGGCATCGACGTCAGCGCGCACGCGCAACGAGATCTGCCGACCGCGGCACTCGTGGGCACGGGCCGCTGCACCGTGCTGGGGACCGGGATCGCGACCGGCGTGCGCGGCGGCAACGTCGTGGGTTACCTCGGTTATCTCGACGGCTTCCCGGCGCCGATGTACGTCAACCTGATGGTGCAGCAAATGCACGCGATGCGGTGGTACGACGGCCGCGTGAACGAGCTCGGCACGGGCGTTCCCTTCGCGACGACGAGCGGCGGCTTCGCGGCCGGCGCGACCGCGCTCCCCGGCCATGCCGGCGAGTTCGCGTACGGAAACTTCTTCGGACCCGCGGGGCGCTACGAGTTTCCGATTCCGCACGCAGCCGCATGGGACGCGAACGGTCGCCGCATCCTGTTGGTGCAGAACGACTCGCGCAGCGTCGCCTGGGACGTCGCCGACGACGCAACGGTCGTCGGGATGCTGCAGGAGCGCGACGGTAAGCACTACGCCTTCCGGTGGCGAAGCGGGCGCGCGCAGCGACTCGACGATCTCGCACATCCGGCCGGATGGCGATTCGAGTCGGCCTACGCGATCGGCGCGGACGGTGCGATCGCTGGAATCGGCACGCATGACGGCGTCGCTGCCGCGTTCGTCTGGCACGAATGAAAAGAGGCGGAGCGCACTGCGCCCCGCCTCATTTGTTCGCGACTCGCGAGGAGTTAGTTCGCGGTCGCTCCGGTGGCCTTGATGCGGGTCGGGTCGATCTTGACGCCGGGTCCCATCGTCGAGGTCAGCGTGATGGACTTGAGGTAGGTGCCCTTCGACGCCGACGGCTTGGCGCGCACCAGCGCGTCGAGCAGCGTCGCGAGGTTCTCGGCCAGCTGCGCTTCGTCGAACGACGCCTTGCCGACGATCGTGTGGACGATGCCGGTCTTGTCGAGGCGGTACTCGACCTTGCCGCCCTTGATGTCGCGCACGGCTTGGCCGATGTTCGGCGTCACGGTGCCGGACTTGGGGTTCGGCATCTTCTGCGCCAGGATGCGGCCGAGCTCTTTACCGATCGACGGCATCATGTCCGGCGTCGCGACGGCGACGTCGAAGTCGGCGAAGCCGCCCTTGACCTTTTCGATGAGGTCCGCTTCGCCGACGAAGTCGGCACCGGCGGCCTCAGCGGCACGCGCGGCATCACCGCGTGCGAACGCGATGACTTTGACGGTGCGGCCCGTGCCGTGCGGCAGGTTGACGGTGCCGCGCACGTTCTGATCCGACTTCTTCGGATCGACGCCGAGCTTGATGTGGATCTCGACCGTCTCGTTGAACTTGGCGGTCGCGTTCTTCTTCACGATCGACGTCGCTTCGGCCGGCGCGAACAGCTGATCGTGATCGAACGCGGCGGCGAGGTTCTTGTAGCGTTTGCCGTGCTTGCGCATCAGGCGACCTCCACGCCCATCGAGCGCGCGGTGCCGGCGATGATCTTCATCGCGGCGTCCACGTCGTTCGCGTTGAGGTCGACCTTCTTGGCTTCGGCGATCTCGCGAACTTGCGCCTGGGTCAGCTTGCCGACCTTGTTGCGGTTGGGTTCCTTGGAACCCGACTCGAGCCCGAGCGCGCGCTTGATCAGGAACGACGCCGGCGGCGTCTTCGTGATGAACGTGAACGTCCGATCTTCGAAGACCGTGATCTGGACCGGGATGATGAAGCCTTCTTGGGCCTTCGTCCGGTCGTTGTACTGCTTGCAGAAGTCCATGATGTTGAGCGAATACGGGCCCAACGCAGGACCGACGGGCGGCGCAGGCGTCGCCTTCCCGGCGGGAAGAGCGAGACCGATCTTCCCGACAACTCTTTTAGCCATGATGTCCTTTCGACGAGGCCTCCGACAAACGTCGGACGGCCGTCTCCCCCGCGAGTGAAAACGCCGGCCGCCGGGGTGACGCGGGCGGGCGCAACGCGCCATTTTACCACGCGGGTGGGTGGCCCGACAACCAGGGGCGCAAAGACGGCCCCATGCACGGATTTCGACTCGAGGCGTTCGGCGAGCCGCTCGTGGCGTTCACCTCCGCGATCCCCGCGCCGGCCGGACGACAGGTGCTGCTGCGGACCGAGGCATGCGGTATCTGCCACAGCGACGTCCACCTGGCGGACGGTTTTTTCGACCTCGGCAACGGGAACCGCATCGAGCTCTCGCGCAGCGTCGCCCCGCCTCGCATCCTCGGCCACGAGATCGTCGGCGAGGTCGTCGCGCTGGGCCCGGACGCGCAGGGCGTCGCAGTCGGTGATCGGCGAGTGGTCTTTCCGTGGGCGGGATGCGGCGTGTGCGCCGCGTGCGTCGCCGAGGACGAGCATCTCTGCGGCGCTCCGCGCGCGCTGGGCGTAAATCGCGACGGCGGCTTCGCCGATCACGTGCTCGTCGACGACCCGCGCTATCTCTTCGACTTCGCTCCGCTGGCGGAAACGCAAGCGTGCACCCTCGCCTGTTCGGGTCTCACGGCGTTCAGCGCGCTGCGCAAGGCAACGCCGTTTGCGGCGCGCGCAACGGCGCTGGTGATCGGCGCCGGCGGCGTCGGACTTTCGGCGGTGCGGATGGCGCAGCACGTTCTCGGCACGGCGCCGATCGTCGCCGAGCCCGATCGCACGAAGTGGCCGCTCGCACTCGAGGCGGGCGCTGCGGCGGCCATCGACCCGCGCGAACCCGGCGCCACGCGCGAGCTCGTGAAGGCAACCGGCGGCGGGGTCGCAGCGGCCTTCGACTTCGTCGGCAGCGGTGAGTCGTTCGCGTTCGGTTTTTCCGCACTGGCGAAGCGCGGGCACATGGTCGTGGTCGGCCTCATGGGCGGCGCGACGCAATTCTCCCCGGCGCTGCTGCCGATGAAGGCAGCGACCATCAGCGGCTCCTACGTCGGGAGTCTGAGCGAGATGGGCGAACTGATGCGTCTCGCGCGTTCCGGCGTGCTGCCCGCGCTGCCGGTGATCGCACGCCGCTTCGCGGACGTCAACGAGGCGCTCGGCGACCTGCGCGCCGCGCGGGTTCACGGACGCGTCGTCGTCACACCGTAGTCAGGAACCTATCCGAGCGGCAAGATCACGGATCGCTTGCACGTGTTCGGCATCGTGCGCGCGGAGCAGTGCAAGAACACCCGCAAGCGTCGTGGGCTCTCCGGCGAATGTCGCTCTGCGGAGAAGCACCTCGGACCCGAGTTCGCGGAGCGTCGCGATCGTGGTCCGGCGAGCCGAGGTCAGTGTCCCGAGTGCCTCCGTCAGTGCCTCGGCGTTGTAGTTCGCAGCACGTGCGACGGCGGTTCCATCGAAGTTCTCGAGCGAAGGATTCCCTTCGGACAGGGTCCGCGGAACGCGGACCGTCGTCGCCATGACGTCGAGGTCGCGCATGTGCGCAACGTTTTCGAGAATCGAGAAGGCTTCAGTATCGGGCTTCCACCGGAGCTGCGCGTCCGTCAGGGCATCGACGATCGTAGCGATCTCCCCCGGAACGTCGTCTAACGCTTGAAGTAACTCGCGATCGTCATCCGTCATGATTCGGGCTCCCGCGTCTAGCGCGGCCGGTTCTTGTTGCGGGGTGCGCTGCTGAGCTCGATCCCGAGCGGCGCGAAGCCGCTCGACGTGGACGACTCGGTCACGGCAGCCGCGGCGGCCGCACCGTGCATCGTCGTGAGGACGATGCGGCGCGTCGTGCGGTCGGCGGAGCGCACCGCGACCTCGATCTCTTCGCCGATCTCGTACTGCGCGGGATCGGCATCGCTCTCGCGCACGATTCCCACGATTCCCGGCGCGAGCTCGACCTGCAGCCGCGGTTCTTTTCCGACGACCTTGCCTTGCACGACCGCGCCGCGCTTGACCACGTCGGCGTTGTCGCGCCACGGGTCGGGGAGCGCGTTTTTGCGCGAGAGCGAGATCTTCTTGCCGTTCTCCTCGATGCGCAAGACCTGCACCGGCAGCCGATCGCCGACCTTGAGCACGTCGCCGACTTTGTCGACCCGCTCGAAGGCGAGCTCGCGCATCGGGATGAGACCGTCGATGCCGCCGAGATCGACGAACGCGCCGAAATCGGCGAGCCGGACGACCAGACCCTCGCGCGTCTGACCGACTTGCAGCGAACGCAGCAGCTCGCTGCGACGCGAGCGGCGCTCGTCTTCGACGGCGCGACGGTGCGAAACGACGGCGCGGTGCCGCGTCTGATCGACGTCGATGATCTTGAGCGGCACCTTCGTTTTCACCAGCGTCTCGAGTGCCGTGCCGATCGGCACGCGCGCCTGCGAGGCGGGCAGGAACCCGCGAATCCCCGCCATGTCGACCAGCAGGCCACCCTTCACGGCGGTCGTCACCATCGCGGTCACGGTATCGCCGGCTTCGTGCGCGCTCACGACCATCTCCCAGGCCTGTTGCGCGCGCTCGCGACGCTCGTCCGCCTTGGTCGGGCCCGCCGGTGGCGGCGGCGCGCTCGCATCGGCGGCGGCCGCCGGTGCGGACGGCATCGGATCCGCCGCCTCGGCAATGGCCGGCGACGGAAGCTCCAGAGCCGCGGGCTCTTCGACGGAAGCCACAGATTCGACCGCGGGTGCGGTCGCTTCGGGCGCGGTCGGTGCTTCGACCGGCGCTGCCGCTGCGACCGGCGCGGCCGCTTCGATCGGGGTTGCGGGTTCAATGACGGCCGGCTCTTCGACCGCGGCTGCGGCCTCGGCCTCGGCCTCGACGGGGGTTGGCGCTTCGAGGGGGCTGGCGGCCTCGACGGGGGCCGGTGCTTCGAGCGTTGCCGGTTCAGCGGCGAGCGGCTCAGCGGCGGGCGCTTCCGTGCTCGCCACCGGAGCGAGCGGCGCGGTCACGTCGGCTTGCTCCGTCGCTACGGGAAAGGGCGCGCTTGGCTGGATCTCGTCATGGCCGGTGAACTGGTCCATCATCGTCCAACGGCGTTTCGCGCGCGGGCCGCGAAATTCTCTTTCAGCGGCACCTCGACGAGCGCGAGCGCTCGTCACGGTGTCCTATTGCTGCGGAAAGAGCATGTTGTGATGGACGATCTGGTTCGCATCGTCCACGAAGTCGATCGTCAAGGCGTGGTCGAGGACGCCCTTATGGTGCGCCGCGTAACTTCGACTCCACAAGCGCGAGACGTCCACGAAGGCGCGATCCTGCTCGTCCGGACCGAGCGCACCGTATGCCGCCGCGTTCACGACGACGGTGAGACTGTCGTCGCTGATCGTGAATCGCCGGACGAGCCGGCTCACGTCGATTGGTGACGTCAGCGCGAGAATCCCGGTCCGCACGTCGGCGCTCTCGGCGCGGTCGGTTGCCGTTCCGCGGTTCGCGTCGAACATCGCAACCGGCGTCGCTGCCGCGCTCGGCACGTCGTGGTGCCGACTCAAGCCGACGTATGTCGCGACGGCGAGAACGGCCAGCAAAACGATCCAACCCACCGGTATGCTGCGCGCGCGCTGCTCCATGCACGTTCCGTTCTCCGCCGGCGCGAAGGTTGCATGCGCGCTTTGGAATCGGCGATTCGCCGAACCGCATTCGGGTATGACGAGCGAGATGCCGAAGCAGCCAAAGAGCCGCAAGGCCACGTTCGGCGCCGGGATCGTCGCCGGCGCGTCGGACAACGATCCGACGACCGTCGCCACGCTGGCTGTCGTCGGTTCGACGACCACCTACGAACTGGGATGGCTGACGCTGCTCGTCATCCCGATGCTGGTCGTCATACAAACGATCGCGGCGCAGGTCGGGGTCGTCTCGAAGAAAGGCCTCGAAGACTGCGTGCGTTCCGTCTACGGGCGGCCTATCGCGTTCGTGACGCTCGCAGCATTGCTCGTCGTCAACGTGCTGACGCTGGCGGCCGATCTGGAAGGCGGCGGCGCGGCGCTGCATCTGCTCACCGGCATCGAGTACCGCTGGTGGCTGCTGCCGCTCGGCGCGCTGACCGTCGCCATGCTGGTGCTCGGAAACTACCGCACGATCGAAAGCGTGCTGCGGTATTTCGCGCTGCTCTTCCTCACCTACGTCGGGGCGGCGTTTCTCGCCCGGCCCGATTGGGGCGCGGTTCTGCGCGGCTCCTTCATTCCGCACTTCGACTTTCGCGCGACGACCGTCGCCGGCGCGCTGGCACTGCTCGGGACGACGCTGACCGCCTATGCGTACGTTTGGGAGACGATCGAGCTCGCCGAGGAGAAGCCGCCGCTGCGGCGGCTGGGTTTGGTGCAGGCGGACGCTGCGCTCGGCATCATCGTGGCCGGGTTGACCTTCTGGTTCATCCTGATCGCGACCGGAGCGACGCTCGGCGTGCACCACAAGACGGTCGAAACGGCCGAACAAGCCGCCCAAGCGCTCGTGCCGATCGCGGGAAAGTACGCAGGGCTGGTGTTCGGGATCGGTTTGCTCGGATCGGCGCTGGTCGCCATCCCCGTCATCGCCGGAACCTCCGCGTACGTCGCCGCGGAGATGTTCGGCTGGCGCCATAGTCTCGATGCAAAATTCGCCGGCGCCCGCCGGTTTTACTTGACGCTTTCCGCGTGCGTGCTCGTCGCGGTCGCGATCGGCTTCGCGGGCGTGAAACCGATCACGCTCCTCTTCTTCAGCGGGATCGCCGGCGGGATCGCCACGCCGTTCACGATGGCGCTGATGCTGCTGATCGGCCGGAATCACGCCGTCATGCACCAGCGGCGCATCTCCGTCCGGCTCGCCGCAGCCGGCTGGGGCGTGACGCTCATCATCAGTGCGGCGTCGCTCATCTACCTCTACCAGACCATCACCGGCAAGAGCGGTTAGCGAACGGACACCGGCGTGTAACCGTCGCGCGCCCCGAGAGCGAATCGAGATACCCGAGTCTGGTCGTCGGACGCGCGCTCTGCGCAACCGCGCGGTTCCATGCGAAGAGGCCGCCCCGCAAGGGACGGCCTCTTCGCTTCGTCGTCGCGTGACGGGCTAGACTTTTTCGATCTGGTAGAACTCGAGCTCGACCGGCGTTTCGCGGCCGAAGATCGAGATGAGCGCGCGAACCTTTTCCTTCTCGGGCTGGATGTCGTCCACGATTCCGGTGAAATCGAAGAACGGCCCCGAGGTGACCTTGATGCGGTCGCCTTTCGCGAAGTCGATCTTGAGCTTGGGCGTTTCGATGCCCATCTGCTTGAGGATCGTCTTCACTTCTTTGTCTTGCAGCGGGACCGGCTTCTCACCGGAACCCGGCGAGCCGACGAAGCCGGTGACGCCCGAGGTGTTGCGCACGACGTACCACGAGCCGTCGTCCATGTCCATCTCGACCAGAACGTAGCCCGGGAACACCTTTTTCGGGGTGATCTTACGCTTGCCGTCCTTGAACTCGACTTCGTCTTCCATCGGGACGAGCACGCGGAAGATCTTGTCCTGCATGTTCATCGAATGGATGCGGCGTTCGAGATTGGCCTTGACCTTGTTCTCGTAGCCCGAGTACGTGTGGATCACGTACCATTTCTTGCGATCGTCTTGCTTCTTCGCAGGCGACGGAGCGGCCGGAGCGCCGGTTTCTTCCGGCTCGGCCGCGACGGCGATCGATTGATCTTGATCCATCAGCGTGTCCCTCCGGTAAGCCAGCCGAAGATCAGACCGAACAGATAGTCGCAGCCCGCAGTGAAGAGACCGACTCCCACGACGAGCGCGATCGTCAGCAAGGTCGCCGCGATCCATTCCTGACGGGTCGGCCAGGTGACGCGCCGCATCTCGGTGATGACACCGCGCACGAACTCTTGCGTCCGCTGCGCGTTCGCCGCACGCTGAGCCGGGGTGACTGGGGGGCGATTCGCCGGCGGACGACCCGTCTGGGGACGGGCCTGTCCCGCTCGGGCGGGGGCGCCGGGACGGGGATTGGACTTCATAATGCCTTGTACCGCAGAAATTTGGCAGGGCGGACAGGACTCGAACCTGCAACAACTGGTTTTGGAGACCAGGACTCTACCAATTGAGCTACCGCCCTAGGGGCTTCAGCTTCGCCGAAGCCACTCCGTGTTTCGTCGAGACGAAACACGGAACATGTGGAGGACTGTTGGAGAGGTGATGTCCGGCTTGCGCCGGACGCCTGCCCGCGAAGAATGGAGATTACTTCGTCTCGCGGTGGCCGCGGTGGCAGCGGCACCAACGGCAATACTTGCTCAACTCGAGCCGCTCGCTGGTCTTCTGCCGGTTTTTGAACGTGTTGTAGTTCCGCCGCTTGCACTCCGTGCAAGCCATCGTTACCATCACGCGGTTCTCTTTTTTCGCCATCGTCGTGTTCTCGGTGTGGGAGCCGGAGCGCCGGACAACATGAAGAAAACGGACGCGCGGCCCGTTCCAAGGTCAAAGTGTAGCATAGGGACGGGCCTCTGTAAACCGAAGGAGCGGCCCGATGAGCTGGCAGGCGGCGTTTTGGGTGGCCCTCGGCGGCGCGATCGGATCGGTCCTGCGCTGGGCGACGGTGGCGCTAACCCTCGAGCGGTTCGGCCCAGGCTTCCCTTGGGGGACAGTGGCCGTGAACCTGGTCGGCTCGTTCGCGATCGGCGTCGTCGCCGGGCTGGCCACCTCCGCCGCCCCCGGTATCTCACCGACGATGCGCCTCTTCATCGCGACGGGCATCCTGGGGGGATTCACGACGTTTTCGGCGTTCTCGCTGGACACCCTGAACGTCGGACGCGACAGCGGCGCCCCGCTTGCTTTGCTTTACCTTGCCGGCAGCGTCCTGTTCGGCCTAGCGGCTGCCTCCGGCGGCCTCGCGCTGGCGCGCGCCGTGCGACCGTGACGGCGACGCTTTCGGCCGACACCGCGGATTGAGCGCCGGGCGGCCGGGGTAACGGAAGCACCGGTTGCAATCCGCCATCGTATGGGGACGCCGTTTTGCAGACCCGCATCGCTCCGGAAGCGCACGCGCGCGCGACAACGCTGGGAACGGTCATCGTCACGGGCGGCGCATCGGGACTCGGCGCCGCGATCGCCGACGCGCTCGCCGATGCGGGCGGCGTTCCGATCACGTTCGATCTGTACCAGCCGCGCGAGCAGCGCGACCGCGAGCATCTCATCGTCGATTGCGGCGATCGGACGGAAATCGAACGTGCCGTCGCGGGGATCGCGCGCCGGCACAGCATCGACGCCGTCGTAGCGAACGCCGGCATCGACGCGTGCGGCGACTTCGACAAGGTTCCGGCGGACCGGTGGGAACGCGTCATCCAGGTCAACCTCGTCGGCACCGCGGCGCTCGCGCGCGCAGCGCTGCCCTATCTCGAGCGCGCGCCGAATCCGCGAATCGTGACGATCGCATCGACGCTCGGGCTTCGCGTGCTGGGCGCGGCCACCGCCTACTCCGCCTCGAAGTTCGGCGTGGTCGGCTTCACCCGCGCACTCGCGCTCGATCTCGCCGGCCGGGTCGGCGTGACGCTCGTCTGCCCCGGCGGGATGAAGACCGGATTCTTCGACGGCCGCGACGATCAGTTCAAGCCGTCACCGGATGCGTTCGAAAAGAACCAGCTGAACGATCCTCGTGCGGTCGCCGAAGCGGTCGTCTTTGCGCTCACCCGTCCCAAGGGAGTCGAAGTGCGCGAGATGATCGTCACGCCGTCGCGCGAGACGTCCTGGCCCTGACCTACACCTCGACGTGGCGGCGCCGCCGAAGGGACGTTCCGAAAGCAGCGTCCCAGCCGACTACTTTCGCGAACTGTATCGCACGAACGCCGATCCGTGGAGTTACGCGGCCTCGACCTACGAACGGCAGAAGTACGACGCGACGTTGAACGCCTTGCCCCGTGAGCGGTACCGCTCTGCGCTCGAGCTGGGCTGTTCGATCGGCGTGTTCACGGCGCTGCTCGCTCCGCGCTGCGAGGAACTCCTCGCGGTGGACGTTTCCGACGACGCGCTCGCACGAGCAGCTCAGCGCTGCGCCGGCGCGCCGCACGTACGGTTCGCGGCCTGCGATCTGCTGACGGACTTTCCGGCCGGACGCTTCGATGTGATCACGTTCTGCGAGCTGGGCTTCTACTTCGGCCCGAACGACCGCCGGCGGGTCCGCGATGCGATCGCCGGCGCGCTGTCCTCGGGCGGCGATCTGGTTCTCGTCCACTGGACACCCTTGGTCGACGGCCACGCGGCGACGGCCGACGCCGTGCACGAAGACTTCCTGCGCGATGCGCGCTTCGCGCACTCGAGCGGCTCTCGCGCCGCGACGTTCCGTCTGGACGTGTGTTCGCGCACGTGAACGACTGCACCGTCGTCGTCGCGACCTACAACCGCCCGCGGCTGCTGGACGCGACGCTGGCGCGGCTTTGCGCACTGCCCGAGGCACCGCACATCGTGGTGGTCGACAACGGCTCGGACGACGGAACGGCAGAGCTCGCAGTGCGCGGATACCCCGGCGTGCAGCTGATCGCACTGCCCGTCAACATCGGGGCGGCCGCGCGCACGCTCGGTGTGCAGGCCGCCACCAGCCGGTACGTCGCGTTCTGCGACGACGACTGCTGGTGGCAGCCGGGCTCGCTCGCAGGTGCGGTGCTGCTGCTCGACGCGCATCCAGGCGTCGCGCTGCTCAACGCGCGCGTCGTCGTGCACCGGATGCGGGTCGATCCTGCTTGCGCGCTCATGGCATCCAGCCGTCTGCCCAAACGCACGGCGTGCCCGGGCACGGCGATCGCGCAGTTCATGGCCGGCGCATCCGTCGTGCGGCGCGCCGCGTTTCTCGCAGCCGGCGGATACGAGCCGCGCTACCACATCGGCGCTGAAGAATCGCTGCTCGCGCTCGATCTGCTCGACGCCGGCTGGGAGCTGATCTACGTGGCGGATCTCGTCGTGCACCATGAACCTACCGCGGAGGGCCGTCAACCGGATCAGCGACGGCTGCTCGTGATGCGCAATCGCCTGTGGACGGCGTGGTTGCGGCGTTCTTGGCGGGTGGTCTGGTCCTCGACGGTCGCGCTGGCACGCGCCGGGCGTCGCGATCCGGTCGCTCGCGCGGCGCTGCGCGCGGCTCTGGGCGGGTTGCCATGGATCGTGCGCAAGCGGCGCCCGGTGCGGGGCAACCTGGAACGCTTTTTGGAAACGCTCACCGAATTGCCGGCCTGATGCTGCGCGCGTATCCGGCGGAGCCGACGGTCGATGCGGGAGGGACGCTGCGCCTGCACGTGGCGACCGACCGATCGCGATACCGCCTGCGGCTGGAGCGTTGGGGCGGCGGATGCCGTCCCGTCCTCGAGACCGGAGCGTTGCGCGGCGAGGACGCACCGTCCGGTCCGGCCGACCGTCCGTGGGACTGGCCCCGGGTGACGATCCCGCTGCCGCGCGACCTCGACGCCGGGGCTTATGTCGTGCGCGCTGCCGGCGCGGGGCCGCAGCAGCCCGGTGAACCGTACGACCGCAGTCCGGATGAACGCTTGGGAACGGCGCTCTTCGTCGTCCGCGCGCCGTCGAGCGCGCGGGTGCTGATGAACCTCCCGCTGTTCACCTATCACGCGTACAACGTCGCGGACGTCGACGGAACGCTCGGCGCAGACGAAGGACGCTGCCTCTACAGCGGTTCACCGGCGGTAACCCTCTCACGGCCGGGAGGCGGCACGGGCGGCCATCCGTGGGACGAAGTCAACGTCGACGCGTACGATCGCGGTTCGCCGCGTCAGACCTTTGCGCATTGGGATCTGCCGGCGCTGGATTGGTTCGCGCGCGAGGGGATCGACGTGGACGTGTGCACCGATCTCGACCTCCACCGCGACCCCACGCTGCTCGATCGCTACGCGATGCTGTGCACGTTCGGGCACGACGAGTACTGGACGGCACGGAAACGATCCGCCGTGGAACGCTTCGCGGACGCCGGGGGCGCGGTGGCGTTCTTCGGTGGAAACACGTGTTGGTTTCGCGTCCGCTACGATGAGGCGACCGCGACGATCGCGCGCGACGGCCGGTGGACCGACGACGATCCGGAGGACGCGCTCACCGGGCTCTCGTTCCGGCGCGGCGGCGGAAAGTGGATCGGTACCCGCCCGCCGACGGGGTACCGCGTCGGGAACGGCACGCACCCCATCGTGCGGGAAGCGGGTCTGCACGCCGGCGACGTCGTCGGTGCGGCGGTGCGCGTCGTCGGTTACGAGTGCGACGGTATCGATCCGCGGTTCGCGCCGCCGGGCCTCGTGACGCTGGGATGCGCGCCGCTCGATCGTTGGAACGTCGCGGACGGCAGCGGGGAGATCTTCGCCGGCGGACATGCCGCGATGGTCGCATTCGCACGCGGCGACGGGCAAATCTTCAATGCCGGGACGACCGACTGGGCGCGAGCGCTCGCAGCGCGCGACGCTGCGGTCACGGCGATCACGCGTGCGGTCGTTCGCCGCTTCGTCGGCGGTCGGCGCGCTATTGCAATGCGTCCAACGCCGCGATGACCTGTGCCGCCGGAATGGCCAGCAAGCCGGCGTCGATCCGGTCGGCGTGCGGGTCACCGGTCGTGCCGTTCCAGAGCACGCGATGATACGGACGCGGCGGCGGCCCCCACGAACTCGGCGCGATCGGGCCGAACAGCACCACCGACGGCCGCCGGAAGGCCGTGGCAAGGTGAGCTACGCCGGTATCGCCGCACACGACGCGGCCCGCCGCCGCGACGAGCGCAGCGAGCTCGCGCAGCGTGGTCCGGCCGGCGTAGACGTGCGTCGAGGGCACGTCCGCAGCCGCCGCGATACGGCGCGCGCGTTCGACCTCGCCGGGGCCGCCGGTGATCACGACTCGGCGGCCCAGCCGCCGTTCGGCGCGCGCGACCTCGATCCAACGATCGGCCGGCCAGCGCCGCGCTTCGCTTGCAGCTCCCGGATGGATCAGCGTGGCACCGCGAAGCCGCCGCGGGACGGCCACCGGCGGGACGCGCAGATCCAGGTCCCCCGGGTCCGCCGGGATCCCCGCATGCTCCAACAGCCGGCACCAGCGCTCGACCTCGTGTTCCCGCGGATCGTATGCCGGTCCGGCGAAGCTTTCTTCGACCGCGTCGTTGCGAAAGGCAACGAGCGTGCGGATTCCGGCGGCGAGCAGCACGCGATGCGATTGCGGTCCCCTTCCATGCAAGTTGACGCCGAGTTCGGCGCCGTGTGCCTCATGCCGCAGCGGTGCGAGCGGCTGAGCGTCGATCACGTCGTCGAGTGCCCCGTCGAGCAGGTCGATCAACGCCTCGAACGCACGGGGCGCGGCGAGTACGATGCGCGCCTGACCGAACGTGCGGCGCAGCGCCCGATACGCCGCGACTCCGGTCAAGAAGTCACCGAGCTTGAGCGCGCGCAGCACCACGATACGCACCGCCTCAGCTCCCGAGCGCCAGTTCCTCGGCGCTCGTTCCGCTCCGAACGAGTCCGCGATACACGTCGAGCGTGTCGGCAACGATGCGCGACCAGGAGTATCGCGACCGTGCGCGTTCGGCGCCGAGCCGTCCGAGGAAGCGGCGCTGCGGTTCGTCCGCGCGCAAAGCGTTCAGTGCTTCGGCGAGCCGGAGCGGTGAGCGCGGCGGCACGTGGACCCCGGTCGTGCCGTCGAGGACCGTGTCGACGAGCCCGCCGACCGACGAGACGACGACCGGTGCGCCGCACGCCATCGCTTCGAGCGGCACGATACCGAACGGCTCGTACCACGGGGTGCACACGACGACGTCCGCCGACCGCAGCAGCGGCGGCACCGCCTCCCGTTCGATCGGTCCGCGAAAAGAGACGCGGTTCCCGACCCCGCATTCGCTCGCGAGCGCGGACAACCGCTGCGCTTCGGGGTCGCTCGCCAAATCCGGACCCTCACCGCCGCCCGCGACGGTGAGGTCCGCATCGGGGACCCCGGCGAGTGCCTCGATGACGTCGGCGATGCCCTTGCGCGGTACGAGGCGCGAGAGGGTGACGATGCGCATGCGCTCGCTGCACCGCTCTTCGCACGGACCATCCGGCGTGAAGAGCCGCACGTCCACGCCGCACGGCACGATTCGTACCGAGCGCGGGTGAGCCCCCATGCGCAAGAGCTCGAACACTTCGGCGCTCGACGTCGCGATGATGCGATCGACGCTGCACGCGATCTTCTCCTCTTCCGCGATGCGCGTGTCGGGCGAGGTGTCGGCTGCACCTTGGCAGCGTCGCTTTTCCGCACCCAACGCATGGAACGTATGCGCGACCGCAATCCCCAGCGGCTTCGCGGCCTCGAGCGTTGCGATGCCGCTCATCCAGAAGTGCGAGTGGACGACGTCCGGCCGTTCGACGGCCCACGCGCGGCGCAAGTGGCCCGCGAACCGCCGGATGTGCGGATAGATGGCGTCCTTGGGGATCGGCTTCGGCGGCCCCGCATTGACGTGCTCGACGACGACTCCGGGCGCCATGACGAGGCGTGCGGGCAGCTTCGGATCGTCGCGCCGCGTGTAGACCGTGACGTGATGGCCGAGCCTCGCCGCAGCGCTCGCCAGTGCCGCGACGTGCACGTTCTGTCCGCCGGCATCCACGCCGCCGAGCGTCGCGAGCGGGCTCGCGTGCTCCGATACCATCGCAATTCTCACGAGGTCACCTCCGTAAAGAGCGCATCCCACGCGCGCAAAAATCGATCGAGTCCGTACCGCTCGAGCGCGAACGCGCGCGCTCGCAATCCGTCGGCCCGCGCCGCGTCGCGGTCGGCCGCATAGCGGCGCAGCGCGTCGCACAGACGATCGACGTCGGTTGCGATCGTGCCGCAGCCCGGCGCCACCGCTTCCACCGCTTCCGTCGTCGCCAGCGCGACGATCGGCATTCCCAAGTGCATCGCTTCGATGAGGGAGAGCCCGAGCGACGTCCAGCGCATCGGGTGAACGTATGCCCGGCGGCGCGGCATCTCGGCGTGCAGCACCGATTGGGCGGGATCGTCCATCCCGCCGAGCGCGCCGGCGTCGATGCCGAACAGATCGAGCGGCATCGCGGCGTGCAGTCGCGGCAGCAGGTCGGTCCCGACGACGCGCCCGCGACGGCGCGCTTCGTTGATCGCGACGGCGCCGCGCGGCAGCTCGCCGGTATAGCGATACCCCGGATCGACGACGCCGTGTTCGATGACGCGCGTCGGCGTCGTCCCGCAATCCCAGAACAGGTCGTTGAAGTGCGTCACGTGCACGATCGTCAGCTCCGGACGGTCGGCCATCGGGTGACGCATCTCCGCGATCCGTCCCTGCGGCGCGTCGTGTTCGAGGTAGATCGTCGGAACGGCGGTGCCGGGCCGGCGCCCGAGCCAGTCCGGCAGCAGGCGGTCCATCTCGTGCGGGCGCTGCGCGACGACCACGTCGACGTCGAGCTCGCGCGCTTGCGCAGGCGTCACTTCCGCGGCATTGTCCGGCCACGCCCAGGTGCGTGCACGGCCGCGACCGTCCTCGCCGCGATCGGGAAGCACCGGCAGATAATACGTATGCGGACCCTGCACCAGCGACGTCGTGTACGAGCCGTGCACGTGCCACAGGAAGATGCGTTTCGCCGCCACGGTCGGCTCGCGCAGCCGGTCGACCCCGATCACGCCGACACCGAACGCCTGGCGTGCAGCGATTGCAGCGCGGCAAGCACGTCGTCGACCTCGATGCCGTTCAAGCAGGCGTGATCGCCTCGCGGACACGTCCGCGCGCGGCAGCCGCGGCAGGCGATCTGCTGGTCGCCGAGCAGCACGTGATCGACCATCCACGGCCGGAAGCGATCGGCGGGAACGGTCGGCGCAAAGAGCGAGACGGTCGGCGTGCCGACCGCCGCGGCAACGTGCGCGGCGCCCGTGTTGCCGACGACGATCGCGTCCGCGTCGGCGATGACCCGGCCGAGTTCCCGGAAGTCCGTCGCTGCGCAAAGGTTCAGCGCGCGATCGCCGGCGACTGCGGCGCACAGCTCCCGTTCGCTTGCGCTCCCGGTGACGACGACCGGCCGGCCGCGTTCGGCGAGGGCGCGCACGAGCGCACGATTCGCCTGCGCGGACCAGGCGCGCGCCGGAACCGTCGCGCCGGGATGCACGACGACGTACGAGCCGAGGTACGCCGCCCGATTCCCGTCCGCCACCTGCATCGCGAGCCGGCCTTCGTCGTGCGGCGCCGGCGCGAAACCCATCGCGCGCGCCAACGAGAGCGCGCGTTCGACCTCGTGAAGGTCGTCGGACACACCGCGATGACGGACGTCGAGCAGTCCGCCCGGATAGTCTTCGCTGATCGCTCCGATCTTCGGAACGCCGGCCATGCGCAGCAGCAGCGCCATCGGCAACGGACTCTGATGGAACGACGTGAAGATGACGGCGACGTCGATCCGCATTCGCGCGACCCGGTCGAGGAAGCGATCGACGTCGTCGCGCCGCGGCCGCTGCGGACGCGCCTCGATCCAGGCAGCCTCCCAACACAGCACCTCGTCGATTCCGGGCAGCGCGTCCGCTGCCGCCCGGCCCGACGGTCCGCACAGCAGGGTGAGGCGCGCAGCCCCCGCGGCGACCGCGCGCAACGCGGGCCCCGCCAGGAGCACGTCCCCGTTGTTGTCCTGGCGGACGGCAAGGACGTTCACGCGTCTTCTCCGAGGAGCAGGCGAACGGCGTGCTCGAGGTTGTGCGCGACCACCGGCGCCGCGGCGATCTCTTCCGCGCGAGTGAGGGGTGTCGGGACGAGGATCGCCCGAGCACCGGCGGCGTGCGCCGCTTCGACGTCGGCGCCGACGTCGCCGACGACGACGCAATCGCGCAACCCGACGCCGAGCTCGCGTGCCGCGGCCTCCAGCAATCCGGGCGCGGGCTTGCGACACCGGCACCCCTCGGCTGGCCCGTGGGCGCAGACGAACACCGGTCCGAGCGGTCCGAGCAGCGCATCGATTCGCGCGTTGACGGCGTCGACGTCGTCGTGCGTGAGCCGGCCGAGCGCGATGCCGCTTTGGTTGGACACAACGGCGGTCGCAACACCGGCGGCCCGCAGCCGCGCGAGCGCCGCTCCCGCGCCGGGCATCGGCTCGACGCGCGCGGCGTCGCGGTTGTACGGCAGGTCCACCACGAGCGTGCCGTCGCGGTCGAACAGTACCGCGGCCGGAACCGGCTTCGGCGCGCGCGCCCGATCGGCGAGCAGCGCGCGCCGGCGAACCGCACCACGCGCTCGATGATAGACCGCCGCGAACGGTATCGCGACGGACGTCGCGAGCATGGCGGCAACCTCGCCGCGCGTTCGCGGCCCGGGCGCGATCCGGCGCCACGCGAAGTACTCCGCCTGCAACAGCCACGCGGCGGCGGCGAACGCGGCTAACTTCGGTTTGCGCGCCGCGAAGGCGCCCGCCGCCAGCGCCGCCGACGTCACGGCGGCGACGTGTTCGCGGTGGGCACCCCGCGGGACGCCTGCCCGTGACCGCCATGCGCGGCCGTGCAGCGCGTCCATCAATGCGTCGTCGGCGTTCCCGGCCTGGAGCCGTACGCTGATCGTCCAATCGGCGGGACCCACCGGATGGGACACCTGGCGTTCGCCGGAGACGATGCGTTTGCCGCGCGCGACGACACGCAACGCGAGGTCGACGTCCTCGCGGTACGCGCGCCGGAAGCGCTCGTCGAACCCTCCGGCGGCGAGCAGGTCGCTGCGGCGGTACGCGCAGTCGGCCGTGATCCACCGCGACGTTGCAAGGTTCGCGACGTTCCGCTCCCAGTCGGTCGGTTTGCGACTGGTGAGCAGCGGCACGCGAACGCGGCCTTGCGACGCGGCGACGTCCCCCGGCAGATCGCCGAGATCGCGAACGAGGTCGGCGAGCCAGGTCTCGTCGACCACCACGTCGTCGTCGAGAAACGCGATCCACGCCGCGCGCGAGGACCGCCAGCCGATGTTGCGCGCCGACGCGGGGCCGCCCGCGCGGCCGGCGCGCACCGCGATGCGCTCGCGCAGATCCGCATCGAGTTCCCCGAGCTCGAGCGGCGTGCGGCGGTCGCGACGATCGTCGACGAGGATGATTGCCCCTGGCCGCGCGCCGCTCGATCGCCGCATGGAGTCCAGCAGCCGCTGCAGCGAGGGCCGCCCGATCGTCGGGACGACGAGATCGATCATCGTCTCACGCCACCGCGGAGACCGCGTTCGCCCCGCGCGCCAAGCTCTCGCGCTCGAGCAGGAACGGACCGATCGCGAGCGCGTCGACGGGCGCGGACCCGAAGCACTCGAGCGCGTCGCGCGGGCTGTCGACCATCGGCCGCCCTGCGGTGTTCAGCGACGTGTTCACCACGACGGGAGTTCCGGTCTTCCGCTCCACGGCGTCGAGCATCCGCGCAATGAGCGGCTCGTGATTGCGGTCGACGGTTTGCACGCGTGCCGTTCCGTCGACGTGCACGACGGCGCGCAGCCGCTCCGTCCAACCTGGCCGAACCGAATGGACGAACAGCATGTACGGTGACGGGAACGGTCCTTCGAAAAGCTCCGGCGCGCGTTCCAGCAGCGTCATCGGGGCGACCGGCCGGAACTGCTCGCGCCCCTTGACGTCGTTGAGCCGGTGCAGCGTCTCCGCGTTGCGCGGATTTGCCAGCAGTGAGCGATGCCCCAGCGCCCGCGGACCGAATTCGCTGCGCCCTTGAAACCAGGCGACGATCCGGTCGCGCGCGATGAGGCCGGCGACTTCCTCGGCGATATCGCGCGGCCGCGAATAGCGGACCTGCGCACCATCGAGCCAGTCTTTGAGCTCCGCCTCGTTCCACTCGCGTCCGAGCGCTGCGGACTCCATCGGCCGCACGTCGTCGCCCATGCTCTTGGCGACGTACAGCGCCGCGCCGAGCGCCGTCCCGGCGTCGCCGGCCGCCGGCTGTACCCACACCGATGCGAACGGTCCGTTCTCCGCGACGTAGGAGTTCGCCACGACGTTGAGCGCAACGCCGCCGGCCAGGACCAGTGCCTGCATGCCGGTCGTTTCGTGGAGCCATCGCGCCAGTTCGAGCATCGTCTCTTGCAAGGCCGCTTGCACGCTCGCGGCGAGGTCGGCGTGGCCGGCGGCGAACGGCTCGCCTTCTTGCCGCGCCGGAACGAAGCGCGCGAGATCGATCGCGCGCGCCACGAAGCCCCCGTCGCCGTCGTGGTGCATCGCTTCCCGGATCGCCGCGCGCCAGCGCGGCGTTCCGTACGACGCCAGCGCCATCACTTTGTACTCGTCGGAACTGCGTGCGAAGCCGACGTGCATCGTCAGCTCTTCATAGCGCAGACCGAGCGAGTCAGGGAGCGCCACCCGCCGCAGTACCTCGAGTTCGCCGTCGCGCACCACGCCGCCGAGGTACGATGTTTGCTCGCCGCGCCCGTCCATCACCATGACGGCGCAATCGCGGTGGGGTCCCGCCAGATACGCCGACGCAGCGTGGGCGACGTGATGCGGAACGTACCGCACGCGCTTGCGGTCGAGGCCCGGGAGTGCCGCCTCCATGAAGCCGGGCGCCTTGCGCACAAAGTACGTTCGCAGACTTTCGTATTCGTTGTCGTGCAGTTCGCCGCCGTCGGGCGCCGCGAGGTCGGGGTCGTAGGAGTACGCGATCGCGTCGAGGTCGGCGGGGCGCACGTTTCCGTACGCGAGCACCCAACGGGCCGACTCTTCCGGCAATTCCCACGTGGAGAACGGCACGCATGGTTTGCCGTGCTTGCGGCGCGTGAAGCGTTCTTCTTCCGCAGCCGCAACGATGCTGCCGTTCGCAACCAGAACGGCTGCAGGATCGTGAAACACGGCGTTTATGCCCAAGACGCGCATTCGCAGAAGCGATTTCCCCCCGGCATAAAAGGGGAAACCCCCTTTACCGCTCGACAGACGAGCGCGCGAACGCCATGCGTCTCGACGAGCGACGAGGTGTCGCCGTGCAAACGAGTCGGCTACACCGCTACCAGCGGAGATTCGACGACCCGATTGCGGCCGGCGTTCTTCGCGCGGTACAACGCGCGGTCGGCGCGCTCCATGACGTCGGCCGTGCCGTCCGCGACCCGCGCGTACGCGACGCCGACCGAGACGGTCACCGGTTTTCCGTCGGCGTACGCGAGGCCGCCGGTCTCGATCGCGAACCGCAGACGTTCCGCGACCTGCATCGCCCGCTCTCGCGCCGCGTCGCGCAACAGCACGAGAAACTCCTCGCCTCCGAATCGTCCCGCCACGTCGACGCCGCGGATGTTTTCAGCGATGATGCGGCCGATCTGCGCCAGCACGCGGTCGCCGGTCTGATGGCCGAGCAGGTCGTTGATCGACTTGAAGTGATCGACGTCGAGCAGCAGCACCGCGTACCCTCCGCCGTCGCGCACGTGCGCCATCGCCTCTTCGAACGCGCGCGAAACGCCGCGCCGATTCGGCAAACCAGTGAGCGTGTCCACCGTCGCTGCCGAACGGGTCGCCGCGATCGCACCGTACTCGCCGAGCAGCGGGCCGAGTTCGACCGCGGCGCGGGCGATGTCGCGCGCCGCGACCAGCGCGTTCGCGCCGGCCTTGCGCGAGACGACGAGCGCACCGCGTAACCGTCCCTGCGCGTCGCGCGCCGCATACGCCGAGACCGTGCCTTCCTCGTGCCCTTCGACGGCTGCGTCTTCGCCGGTGACTTGCAGTTCGAGCAGCACGCGCCCGCCGAGCCGTTCGAGCTCCGGCGGAACCGGCGGACCGAAACGCACGACCCTCGACCAGCGATCGGCGCCGGCCCGCCCGAATGCCGCGATCTCGACCGATTCGCGCACGATGCGCGGATCGACGCTCTCGAGCAGCGAGCGCATCTGCGGCTGCGGGTCGCTCGCTCGCAGCATCGCGTCGACCGCTTCGCGCGAGAGCGCGAGGCGGTGAACGCGCGCGTTGAGCCGCGCGAACCGCACTAGGATCACCGCCAAGAGGACGAGCGGCGCGAGCAGGGCGGCGCCGAACGCGCCGCCGTCTTGCAGCACGATGCGCGCGACGACGTAGGCCCACGCGGATTCCGCCAGGGCCGTGAGCATCGTGCCGCGGTCGGCGATATGCCCGCTCCACGTCCGCACCAGCGAGCGGCCTTGGCGGCAGGCCTGCAGCGGATCGACCCACGCGAGGTCGGCGAGCAGCACGTAGCCGGTCGCGATACCGATGAACGCGCCCATCCCGACGAGCGAAGGAGTCCCAGTTGCCGCGCCGTGCAGCGGCGCGACGACGAACTGCGCCGCCCACCAGGCGGGAATGCGCAGCCCAGCGGCGAGGATTCGTTCCCGCACGAGATTGCGGCGACGGCGGTTCGGACGCACCACGAAGGCGACCACGTTGAGAGCCGCGGCCCACAACCAGCCTTCCGTCACCAGCACTGCCAGCAGAACGGGGATGATCAGTCCGACGCGATCGCTCTCCGGCGTCGGGCGCGAACTGCGTTCGAAATGCGCCGCCGGGGCCCGCAAGAGGCCCAGCGCCACCGAAACCGCGAGCGCCGCGGCGAGAAACACCGCGTCCTGCGGGCGCAGCGCACGCGCGGCGGCCGGAGCGTACGCGACCGCCAGACCGATCGCCGCTACGAGCGAGGCCGCGCGAACGAGCTCGTAGATGCGCCGTCCGATCACTTCGTTTGCCCATTCGTGGAAGCTGCTCGCTCTGCCCCTCGCCGGCGCGAACCGCAGTCCCTAGTTATGCGACAAACGATCTATGGCGCCGGGACGTTCGGCCTCTCTCTGCGTGTGGGAGACGGGCTTCCGCGGCGGCTGTGCTACAATAAAAGGGGACCTGCCCCTCACGGGGGCGGCGGGTTCGCATTTTCCGGGAGGTCCACATCGTGGCTGCGCTGCGTGTCGTCTCGCTGAGCGGCGATCTGGACACGTACACCCTCGCGTCAACCCGGCAGCTTTTGAGCCGGGTCGACGGCCCATGCGTCATCGACCTCAGCGGAGTTCGCATCATCGACGCGGCCACGCTCGGCGAGATCGTCCGCCTGAAGAAACGGATCGCACCGCAGCGCGTCGTGCTGGCAGGCGCCAACCGTCACGTGCGGCGCGTGCTGGCGGTGCTGCAGTTCGAGCGCATGTTCGAGATCGTCGAACGACCCGAGGACGCGAACGCGTCCTGACCGCGTTCCGCGCGGGCGAAAAACTGGCGCGCCCGGCCAGAATCGAACTGGCAACCTTAGCCTTAGGAGTGCTCTGCTCTATCCAGTTGAGCTACGGGCGCGCGTGCTTGAGGGGCCCTTTTGCACCTAAAGTATGTTCATCCTGGGGCCGGCCCTAGAGCTCGATCTTCTCGTCGGGGAGCATCGCGACGAACGCGCGCAGCGCGGGCGAGTGCGAGGCTTTGCGCCAGGCGACGCAGCGCTGGATCGTCGCGCGAGGCCGCAGCGGCCGATAGGCGATCCCGCGCACGCGCAGCGCGCGAACCGACGAGGGGACGATCGAGACGCCGAGCCCCGCCGCCACGAGACCGCAGACGGTATGCGTCTCGTTCGCTTCCTGCACGACGTTCGGGCTGAAGCCGTGTTGGCGGCAGAGGATGATGATCTCGTCGTACAGCGCGGACCCCTTCGAGCGCGGGATCAGCACGAACGGCTCGTCGCGGAGCGCCGACGGGGCGATCGTCTTGCGACGCGCCAGCGGATGCGCGTCAGGGAGCGCGACCAGGAGAGGTTCGTCGGCGACGCATCGCGACGCGATCTCCTTGTCGGCGACGGGCCCGCGGAGGATCCCAATGTCGATCTCGCCGCGCGCGAGCCGCGCGAGCTGCTGCCGGGTGCTGAGCTCGACGAAGTCGAGATGCACCTTGGGATACCGTGAATGGAAGCGCCCCAGCAGCTCCGGGACGATGATCAGCGGCGCCGAGTCGTAGAACCCGATCGTCAGTTTCCCGATCTCGCCCCGTCCGGCATTCTGCGCGGTATCGATGGCGATCCGCGCCTGCGCGAGGAGCGCGCGCGCCTCCGCGAGCAGCGCCGCGCCCGCGTCGGTCAGCTCGACGCTGCGGCTCGTGCGGCGGAACAGCTGTACGCCGAGCTCACGCTCGAGCTTCTTGATCTGTAAGCTCAGCGACGGCTGCGCGAGATTGAGCGACTCCGCGGCGCGGCCGAAGCTTTGCTGCTCTGCCACCGCGACGAAGGACCGAATGACGTGCAAATCCGGCAGACGTAAATGCGAATCCATTGCCATACGCTATCGAAGCCATTGGTAACGTTGTCTTCCCAAATCATTGTTCCCTTGCTAGAGTGCCGGAAAGGAAAATTGTTGCACGCCGTCCTGCGAGGGGAACCATGCGCTTGGCGCGCTTCGATCACATCAATCTTCTGACGGCCGACATCAACCGGATGCGCGACTTCCTCGTCAGCGTGCTGGGCGTTGTGCCCGGGTGGCGCCCGCCGTTCCGTTCCCCTGGCTATTGGCTCTACGACGGCGACATCGCGATCTTCCACGTCAGCGACGCGACGAATCACGAGCAGACCCACGTCGACGACATCGGGGCGGTCCCGACCGGTGGGCGGGCGACCGTCGATCACATCTGCTTCCGCTGCGAAGGCTACCGCGAGACGATCGACCGCCTAAAGAGCCTCGGGATCGCGTTCCACGAAGAGGACGTTCCGTTCGCGAGCGACCGCCAGATCTTCGTCGACGGACCCGACAACGTGACGTTCGAGCTGCTCTTCAGTCCTGCGGACGTCCTCGCCGGCGGCGGCGCGCCGATCCCCGCGGAGGCGCGACGTTGAAGCCGCTGATCCACAAGGACACGGGGGTCACCGCTGCGCACACCCCTGTGGCCGTCACGAACGCGCCCCGGCCGCTCGCGAACCGCTGGGTGCAGGCCGGCCTCGGAATCGTCTGCATGTTCATGATTGCGAACCTGCAGTTCGGATGGACTGTCTTCGTCGATCCGTTGCGCAAGAGCATGAACTGGTCGCTCGCCGCGATCCAGCTCGCGTTCACGATCTTCGTCCTCGTCGAGACGTGGCTCGTCCCGTTCGAAGCCGCCCTGGTCGACCGGTTCGGCCCGCGGGTGATGGTCATCGGCGGCGGGATATTGGCCGCGCTGGGCTGGGTCTGCAACGGCACGATTCATTCGCTCGCCGGCCTTTACGCCGGCAGCGCGATCGCCGGAATCGGCGCGGGAATGATCTACGGAACGTGCGTCCCCAACGCGGTGAAATGGTTCTCGCGGCATCGCGGCCTCGCGGTCGGGTTAACCGTCGCCGGGTTCGGCGCAGGCGCGGCGCTCACCGTCACCCCGCTGGTCATGATGGTCGAGCGGTCGGGTCCATTCCACACGTTCGTCTTCTTCGGGATCGTGCAGGGCGCGATCATCGTGCTGTGCGGGCTCTTCCTCGTCAGCCCGCCGCGCGAAACGACGCTCGCGATGCAGCGTGACGTGCGCTGCCTGCAGGGGCCCGGAGACTCGCCGGTCTCCCAGACGGTCCGCTCGCCGGTCTTCTGGGTGATGTACGCGATGTTCACGCTGGTCGCCGCCGGCGGCCTGATGGCCGTCGCGCAGCTCGCGCCGATCGCGAAGGCCTTCCACATCGCGAACGCGCCGGTTCATGTCGCGCTTTGGACCGCGCCGGCGCTGCTGCTGACGCTCCAGCTCAACAACATTGTCGGCGGGATCTCGCGGCCGCTCCTCGGCTGGATCTCGGACTACGCCGGACGCGAGAAGACGCTCTGCGGCGCGTTCATCGCCGAAGGGATCGGCATCTGGCTCTTCAGCAAGTTCGGCCACACGCCGGCCTCGTTCATCGCCCTCGCCGCCGTCGTCTTCTTCGCCTGGGGCGAGATCTACAGCATCTTCCCCTCTCTCGTGCGCGACCACTTCGGGCAACGGTACGCCGCGACGAACTACGGCGTCTTGTACACGGCGAAGGGCGTCGGCGCGCTCCTGGTTCCGATCTCCGGTATCATCACCGCGATGACCGGGAGCTGGACCGCCGCGCTGTACGTCGCCGCCGTCATGAACATCATCGCCGCGATCCTCGCCATCGCCGTTCTCTGGCCGCTCCGCGTGCGCGAGGTCGCGCACTCGCGCGCGACCGACCCATCCTCGGCGGTCGCCAGCGCCTACCCGTCCTGACCGCAACGCTAAGGAGATCGTCCCGAATGTCCGTCACCTCCGTCGCTCCCGTCTCGCCGTCGCTCGCCATCCCGAGCACGATGCGCGCCGCGGTCCTCGTCGAGCCCGGCGAGTTCCGCATCCTCGAGAAGCCCGTCCCCGAGCCCGGGCCGGGTCAGGTGCTCGTCAAGGTCGCAATGTGCGGCACCTGCGGCACCGACCTGAAGATCATGCACCATCCCTTCCCGGGGCAGCCGCCGTTCGGGCAGTTCACGCCGGGACATGAATGGGCGGGGACGGTCGTCGCGCTCGGATCGACAGTCGACGAGTTCAAGGTCGGCGATCGCGTCGGGATCGAGGCGCATAGCGGCTGCATGCGCTGCGACAACTGCATCGTCGGTATGTACACCGCGTGCCTCAACTACGGCAACGTCGCGAAGGGTCATCGCACCAGCGGCTTCACCGTCGACGGCGGATTCGCCGAGTACGTCGTTCACCACATCAACGCACTCTACAAACTCCCCGACAACGTCAGCTTCGAGGACGCCGTCCTCGTCACGACCGCCGGGACCGGCCTCTACGGAATCGATGAGACGGGCGGCTTCATCGCCGGTGACTCGATCGTCATCATCGGGCCGGGACCGGTCGGACTGATGACCGTGCAGCTCTGCAAAGCGCTCGGCGCGGGACAGACGATCCTCGTCGGGACGCGCGACAACCGGCTCGAATACGGCACGCGCTTCGGCGCGGACGCCGTCGTCAACGCGCGCAGCGAGGACGCCGTCGCCGCCGTCCGCCGTCTCACCGACGGTTACGGCGCCGATCTCGTCATCGAGGCGTCGGGCGCGATGGACGCACCGCAGCAGGCCGTCGAGATGGTCAAGCTCGGCGGGAAGATATTGTTCCTGGCGTTCTACAAGGACAAGGTCAGCTTCGACCTCAGCCGCGCGATCCGTTCCGACGTCACGCTTCACACCACGCGCGGTGAAGGCCGAAACAACGTTAAGCGCGCGCTCGCGATGGCGAAGCGGGGACTGTTGCGCGGCAAGGAGCTCGTCACCCACAAGTTCGCTCTCGACGACATCCAGGAAGGCTTCCGCGTCGTGCGCGAGCGCGAGGGGGATCCGATCAAGGTGGTCTTTGTCCCGTAGCGCGCGAGCCTCTACAGCGAAGCTTTGAGTGCGCGGGCCGCAAGTTGAGGACTGCTCAGCACGCGGTCCGCGTAGCGCGCGGGGACCTGCGGGAAGACGCGCGCCATGCTGACCTGCGCCAGGAGGACGAGATCGCTCCGCTCGGCGAGCGCCGGAAGCGCGTCGAGGACGATCCGGTCGTGCGTCGCGGCGTCGCCGCTGCGCAGCGCGGTCATCGCCTCGGGGTGCAGGCTCGGAACGATCTCGATCGTTTTTCCGCGCGCCGCGGCCTCGGCTTGGATCATCACGCGCTGTTGCTCGAGCCCCGCGGGGAACGTTGCGAGGACGCCGATCCGCGTCGCGTCCGCGACGGCGCGCTCGACCATCATCTGGTCGACGGCGAAGATCGGCGTTTCGGGGAAGCGCTCGCGTGCCTGCGGCACGATCGTCGAGTAAGCCGTGCACGTCAGGAGCACCGCGTCGGCGCGTGCGCGGATCGCGAGGTCGAGAACGGTCATCATTCGCGCGACGCACTCGGCGCTCACGCCGCCGTACCGTTCGGCTTCAGTGCTGAGCCCTTCGTCGAAGAGATGACGGACGTGAGCGCCGGGGATCTCGTCGAGAATTGCGCGCTCCATCGGCGCAAGCGCGGGGAGGACGGCATGCACGAGGGCGATCGTAGACATCTGGAACACGGGATTTGTCACACGTGAGAGCAAACTCCCGCTCGTCGTGAAACTCGCATACATGATGACGACTCCGGACTGCGACGCGCTTCCGCTATGTTGGCACGGCGATCCCGCGCACATCATCCGCCGCGTCGCCGAGATCGGCTACGAGGGGATCGAGCTCCAAGTTCGCGATCCCGAGCAGCTCGATGCGAAGGCGATCCGTAAGCTTGCCGACGGGGCGGGCCTCGCGATCACCGCCGTTTCCACGGGTGGGATCGGCTCGTCCGAAGGCCTCTACCTCGTCCACGGCGACGCGGGCACGCGGCGTAAGGCGATCGATCGCTACAAGTCGGTGATCCGTCTCGCACACGAGTACGGCGTCGACTGCAGCATCGGGCGCTTCCGCGGCTCGACGAAGATGGCGCCGAGCCGCGAGGCCGCGTGGGAATGGTTCCGCGCCGCGCTCGACGAGCTGCTCCCGCTCGCTGAGTCGCTGGGCGTGCGGATCGTCCTCGAGCCGCAGGCCCGCTACATCGGCGACATGCTCAACACGATCGAGGAGACGATCGCGTTCATCGGGACGTTCAACACGAAGTCGCTCGTCTACGAAGCCGATCTTCACCATCAGGGGCTCGAGGAGCGCAGTCTCGTCGCCTCGCTCGCGCGCGGCGTGCACAGCGGCCTGATGACGTACGTCCAGATCTGTGACTCGAATCGGCTCGCGCCCGGCTCCGGACACTTCAACTTCGTCGACGTCGTCGAGACGCTGCGCGCCGTCGGTTACGACGGATGGCTCGCGATGGAGTTCTTCCAACGACCCGACAGCGATCGCTGCGCGCAACAAGCGTACGAGGTCCTACGCGCGGCACTGGACGGCTACCGGCCGTGATCCTCGGCGCGATCGCCGACGACTTCACCGGAGCGAGCGATCTCGCCGACACGCTCGCGCGCGGCGGGATGCACACGGTGCAGACGATCGGCGTCCCGCGCGCCGGACGCAATTACGGCGATCCCGACGCGCTGGTCGTCGCGCTCAAGACCCGATCGATCCCGGCCGCGGAGGCGATCGCGCAATCGCTCGAGGCCCTGCGCGCGCTGCGTGAGCGCGGCGCTCGGCTGATCTTCTTCAAGTACTGCTCGACGTTCGACTCGACGGACGCCGGGAACATCGGCCCGGTCGCCGACGCGCTCCTGGACGCGCTCGGCGCACCGTTCACGGTCGTCTGCCCGGCGTTTCCCGCGAACGCCCGACGCGTCTTCAACGGCTATTTGTTCGTCGACGACGTTCTGCTCTCCGAATCGGGGATGCGCGATCATCCGATCACGCCGATGCGCGACGCGAACCTCGTGCGCGTGCTCGCCCGTCAGACGCCGCATCGTGTCGGCCGGATCGATTTCGCCCTCGTGCGCGGCGGCCGTAGCGCGCTCGCCGCCGCGTTCGGTGCAGCGCAACGCGACGGCCTGCGCCACGCGATCGTCGACGCGGTCGACGAGACCGACCTGCGCGTGATCGGCGCGGCCGCGCTCGACGCGAACCTCGCGCTCATCACCGGCGGTTCGGGGATCGCGATGGGTCTCCCAGATGCCCTGCGCGAGCGCGGCTTGCTGACGCCTGCCGACGCCGTCGCACCGCCGCCGACGGTCTCGGGCACGGCGGCGATCCTCGCCGGATCGTGCTCGCGCGCGACCCGCGCGCAGGTCGCATATGCGCGCACGCGTCTCCCCGTCTTCGATCTGAGCGAACGCGATCTCGGCGAACCGGCCGCGCTCGCGGACGAGGCGCTCGCGTGGGCGTCGTCGCGACTGGGCGAGCAACCGATCCTGATCACCGCGTCGGCGCCGCCGGAACGCGTCGCCGAGAACCAGCGCCGCTACGGCCCAGACGGAGCCTCGGCCCGCGTCGAGCGCACCCTCGCGACGATCGCACGCGGCTTACGCGAGCGCGGCGTCGGACGCTTCGTCGTCGCCGGCGGTGAGACGTCGGGCGCGATCGTCGCCGCGCTGGCGGTCGAGGCGCTGCGGATCGGGCGGCCGATCGCGCCGGGCGTCCCCTGGACGACGACGCTCGAGGAACCGTCGCTCGCCCTCGCGCTCAAGTCGGGAAACTTCGGCGGCGAAGACTTCTTCCTGCGCGCGTGGGAGGACGCACCGTGACGCGGGATGAGGCTGCGTGCGCGGTCTGCGCCGCGGGCGTGCATCTCGCCGCGCGCGGGCTCACGCCGGGCACCTCGGGGAATATCAGCCTGCGCATCGACGGCGGCTTCCTGATGACGCCGACGAACGCGTCGCTGGCCGAGCTCGCGCCGGAGCAGCTCGCGATCCTCGGCCCCGACGGAAATCGCGCGGGCGGCAACCCTGAGACGAAAGAGCGCGATCTCCACCTCGCGGTGTATCGCGTTCGCCCCGAAGCGAACGCGATCGTGCACGTGCATTCGACCTACGCCGTCGCGCTGGCATGTCTACGCCATCCCGATCCCGACGACGTCCTGGTCCCGCTCACGCCATACGCCGTGATGCGGATCGGCCGGCTCCCGCTCGCGCGCTACGCGAAGCCGGGTTCGGCCGACTTGGCTCTCGCCGTCGGCGAACGCGCCGCCGGCGCCCACGCGGTACTTCTCGCCAACCACGGTCCGATTGTCGCTGCGCCGACCCTTGCCGCCGCGCTCGCCGTAACCGAAGAGATCGAAGAAGCCGCGAAGCTGCAGGTACTACTTCACGGTCGCGACATCTGCCGGCTCGAGCCTACCGAGGTCGAATTCCTTCGTACTTGAGCTGCGTGGCCCGGCGGCTTTGCTCCCCCCGCGTCGTCGCTGAGCAGATTGCCCCGGAGGCCGCGTAACCAGGCGGCTGACTGTCGCCAGTTGAGCTACGGGCGCGCTCGGGTGCTGTTCTCGCGAGGTGCGCTTCGAGCATCCTGAGGGCCCGCTCGAGGCGCGGCGGCCGGTTCAGGCGGCTCGGATAGAGAAAGCGTCCCGCATGCAGACCAAGACGGGCCATATCCCGCCGATGAGCACGACCCCCGCCGGATTCTCGGCCGAAACCGACCTTCCCAAGGGGTTCGCCGCGTTTTATCAACCGCTCCACGAGGCGTTCACGCCGCGCCAGCAAGCCGCGACGGCCGCCCGCCGCGCCGTCCTCGAAGCATCGCAGCAAGGGCGCAAACCGCAGTATCCCGCGCCGTCCGCCGCGCAGGGCGATTGGCACATCGACCTTCCGAGCTGGACCGCCGATCAGCGCAATCAGATGACCGGCCCCGCCGACGACGGCGAGCTCGGCGTGAAGATGCTCAACTCGGGCGCGCCGGGCGTGATGATCGACCTCGAGGACTCGATGGCGAACGCCTTCGACCACACGCTCGCCGGGATCGACAACGTCGTCGCGATGTACTACGGCGAGCTCACCTACGTCGACCAGAAGCGCGGCGGCGACGTCGTCGCCATCAAGCCGTCCTCGACGGTGCTGTGGACGCGCGTGCGCGGCCTGCACCTCTCGCAGGCCGGCGTCTTCGCGGAACCGACGTCCGCCGCGCTGTTCGATCTCGCCCTGCTGGTCTACAAGCTCGACTTCTCGCGTCTGAAGCACCCGCTCGCGATCTACATTCCGAAATCGGAAGCCGCCGGCGAGGCGTTCTGGTGGCGCGACGTTTTCCAAGCGCTCGCCCGGGCGAAGGGCCTCGACGACCCGTACGCGATCAAGGCGATGGCATTGGTCGAAGCACACCCGATGGCGTACGAGTGCGAGAACTTCGCGTACAACATGCGCGAGCATCTGCTGGCGCTCGACCTCGGCCGCTGGGACTACATGGCCTCGCTGATCAACTTCAACCTCGAAGATCCCAAGTGGGTGCTGCCCGACCGCAACACGATCCCGCACGACGTAGCCTTCTTCCAGAACCTGCGCGAGCGGATCCCCGAGATCTGCCACAAGCACGGCATGCTCGCGATCGGCGGGATGACGGCGCTCTTCCCCGACCGCACGAACCCGGAGCTCAACGCGCGCGCGCTCGCGGTGCTCGAGCAGGACAAGCGGAACGAATCCCACGCCCTCTTCGACGGCGCGTGGACCGGCCATCCGGATCAGAACGCGATCGCCGTCGCGCAATTCCCCGCACCGAATCAGGGCTTCGCGCGCAAGCCCGGCGCGAACCCGACGCCCGACCTGCGTCCGCCGATCGACGGTGTCGGCCAGAAGACGGAATCCGGGACGCGCGCCGCCGTGCGCACCGTCATCCGCTACCGCCACGGGTACCTCAACGGCTTGGGTGCATCGCTGCTCGACGGCTACATGGAAGATCTCGCGACCGATCGCATCTACCGTCTGATGATCGCGCAGCGCATCCGTCACGGCATGCACGCGGCGGCCGACGTCACCCGCTTCTTCGATGAAGAGCTGGCGAAACTGCTGAACGAGGCGCCTGCGAAGGACGACCCGGCGCAGGCGGCGCTCTTCCGCGAAGCGCGCGCGCAGAGCCAGGCGATGATCACCCTGGAGTACCATGATCCCATCTAGGCGCACCGTGCTCGCCGGCGGGGCCGCGGCGTTCGCGTCGATCGCGTTCGTCCGCGCGCCGGCGCGTGCCGCCCAGTTCACCTTCAAGTGGGCTCACGCGACGCAGCTCAACCATCCTCTGCACGTCAACGCCGTGCGCGTGAAGAATGCGGTCGCGCAGCGGTCGCACGGGCGCCTGGCGATCGAGATCTTCCCGAACAACTCGCTCGGCGGCGATCCGGCGATGCTGGTGCAGACGCGCACCGGCGCGATCCAGCTGTACTCCGGATACGGCGGCATCTACTCGAGCATCGCGCCGACCGCCGGGATCGAAGGCGTGGGTTTCGCTTTCAAGAACCAGGCGCAGGCGCTGGCCGCGTTCGACGGCGCGCTCGGCGCGTACGTGCGCAAAGAGATGGACGCCAAGGGACCGTTCGTGACCTTTGCCCGGCCGTGGGTCAACGGTTTCCGCCAAGTGACGACCTCGACACGCCCGATCACGTCGGTGGCCGATATGCAGGGACTCAAGATCCGCACGCCGCCCAGCAAGATCTGGGTCGACATGTTCAGCGAGCTCGGGGCTGCGCCGACGCCGATCTCGGCGAGCGAAATGTACAGCGCGCTGCAGACGCACGTCGTCGACGCCCAGGAGAACCCGTTCACGATCCTCGAGACGTATCGCCTGTTCGAGGTCCAGAAGTACGTTTCGGTCACCAACCACATGTGGTCGAACTTCTGGGTCGTCGCAAACGCCGATGCGTTCAACGGGCTGCCCCGGGACCTGCAGCAGATCCTGCGCGAGGAGATCGACGCGAAAGCGTTGACGAATCGTCGTGAGATGGAGCTTTCCAACGCGAGCCTCGAAGAGAAGATGGGCCGCGTCTACGGCATGCAGATCAACCCGGTCGACGGCGCACCGTTCCGCGCGAAGCTCAAACCGTTCTACGCCAAGGAAAAGAGCGCTTTCGGTCCCGAGGCATGGTCGCTGCTCGAGAAGAGCGTCGGAACGCTGGCCTGAAGCGGACGCGCCGATGACGGATACCGCCGACGACGTACGCTTCCGCGAACTGGTCGAACAATCGCCGGCCGTCATCTTCGTCGCGCGCGCGGACGGGTCGATCGCGTACGTGAACCGTGCGTGGACGACGATGAGCGGCATTTCCTCCGAGGTGATTCTCGGCCGGGGGTGGGCCGACGTGATCCATCCCGACGATGCGGATTGGGTCGGGCAGGCCTGGATGCGCTCGATGAGCAGCGCGGCGCCGTTTCGCGAAGAGTTTCGCATCCGCGACGGTGCGGGCGATCCGCGCTGGGTGATCTCGCAGGCCGTCCCCGTCTTCCGCTCCGGCGGCGAGATCGCGACGTGGTACGGCACGGTGCTCGACGTCGACGCGCGCCGGACGGGCGAGCAGGCGCGAGCGATCCTCGCGCGACTCGGCAGCGCGTTCGCCGAATCGCTCGACTTCGCTCGCACCGCCCGAACCGTGGTCACGGCGATGTGCGAAGACTTCGCCGACTTCGCCTTCCTCGACGTCCTCGACGCCGAGGGACGCCTCGAACGCGTGGCGTTCGAGAACGGGCGCCTGGATCCCGATCCCGAACCGTTCCGGCACTTCTCCCCGCCGCCGGAGATGACGCAGCATCCCATCTACACCGCCATGCGCACCGGGCTCCCGTCGATCGTGACGGTGCGCGACGACGCGCATGCAGCCTTCGTGCAATCGACGGCGATCGGATCGATCGCATACGTGCCGATGATCGCGGCCGGCGAACGAATCGGCGTGCTCACCTTCGGCGCGGCGCGCGGCACCGGCCGCGGCTTCAGTGCGGCCGACCTCGAGGACGTCGAAGAGGTCGCGCGCCGCGCGGCCGTGGCGCTGGCGAACGCGCGGCTGTACGCCGACCTGGTCGCGAGCGAAGCGCGTTACCGTGCGATCATCGACACCGCACAGGAAGGCGTGTGGATCCTCGACGGGGCGGGACGCACCCGCTACGTCAATCACCGCCTCACCGAGCTGCTCGGCTACACGGCGGACGAAATGTACGACCGTCCCGTCTCCGCCTTCCTGGACGAGGACGAGGCCGCCCGCTCTCAGCTCGAGTACGAAACCCACCGCAGCGAGCGCAGCACGATTCGCACCGAACGAAAGCTGCTGCGCAAAGACGGCTCGTACGTGTGGGCGATCCTCGCCGCGAGCCCGATGCTCGATGCGAACGGCGACTTCGCCGGGACGCTCGGGATGCTGACGGACATCACGGACCGCAAGGCGATCGAGACGCAATACCGCTTGCTCGCCGAAGCGACGCCGCAGATCGTGTGGACGGCGGACCCGCGCGGGATGATCACCTACCTGAACGAGCGATGGACGGCGCTTACCGGGATGACGCGCACGGAAGCGCTCGGCTACGGCTGGTGCGCGGTCGTGCACCGCGACGATCTGGCCGAGCTCTCGAGCGGTTGGCGCATCGCACGGGACGGCGGCGACGACTTTGAGGCCGTGTGCCGCCTGCGCAGCGCGAACGACGCGAGGTACCGGTGGCAGCTGGTGCGCGCACGCGCGCGCCGCGACGAGCGCGGGTCGGTGATCGAGTGGCTGGGTTCGATGACCGACGTCGACGCGACCCGGCGGATGGCGAAGATGCGCGAAGTCGTCGCGCGCGCCGGAGACGTGCTCACTCGGCAGCTCGACGTCGATGGTCTGCTCGACCGTTTCGCCGAGCTGCTGGTCGAGGAACTCGCGGATGAGGTGACGATTCGTCTGCCGAGCGGACGCGCGTTCGCGCACAGCCGCAAAACGCCGCCTGAGGGTTCGCCCGCGCTGCAGGCCGTCATCCGCCATCGCGACACGGAACTCGGCACGGTCGTGCTGCGCGACGGCGAACCGTTCGACGACGACGATCTCTCGCTGCTCGAGGAACTCACCGCTCGCGCCGGCGTCGCGATCGAGAACGCGCTGTTGTACGAGCGCGAACATCGGGTCGCCGTCACCTTGCAGCGCGCGCTCCTGCCCGCCGTCCTGCCGACGGTCGCCGGGTTGACGTTCGACGCGGTCTACTTCCCGGGCGCGACCGACGCCGAGATCGGCGGCGACTGGTACGACGCGATCGAACTGCCCGACGGTCGCGTCCTGGTCTCCATCGGCGACGTCACCGGACGCGGTCTCACGGCCGCGGTGATCATGGGCCGCGTGCGTCAGGCGATCGAGACGCTCGTGACGTACGAATCGGATCCCGTGCGCCTGCTCGATTCGGCCGACACAGTCCTGCGGCGCGCGCATCCGAACGCGATCGTGACCGCATTGGTCGGCGTCATCGATTCGTCGGCCGGCACGATGACGTACGCGACGGCCGGTCATCCGACACCGTTCGTGCGCGGAGCCGACGGCACGGTACGATCGTTGCCGGGGCGCGGTCTGCCGCTCGGCCTGCGCGAGGGACGGCATCAGCCCGCGACGACGATCGTGCTGCCGCACTCCGCACTGGTCGTCTTCTTCACCGACGGCCTCACCGAAGCGACGCGGGACATCGAGGAGGGCGAACGGCGCGTGAAGGCAGCGCTCGCCGACGTCTCCATCGCCGGCGGGCGCGCTCCCGCCGCGCTGCTCGTCGCGCGCGTCCTCGACGAGGCCATCCGCGACGACGTCGCCGTGCTCACCGTGCGGCTCTCCGACGATAGACCGGCGGCCGATGCCTGGACGGTGCGATGGAGCTTCGACGCCCGCGAAGCACGCCGCGCGCACGACGTGCGCGACGCCTTCAGCGAATCGCTCGCCTTGTTCGGATTGGGGATCGACATCCCCGCCGCGCAGCTCGTGTTCGGCGAACTGGTGGGGAATGCGGTGCGCTACGCATCGGGATTGGTCGACGTCGAAGTGTCGTGGGCGGATCCGGCCGCGCCGGTGCTCGTGGTGGCCGACGACGGTCCGGGATTTTCCACCCCGGGCGCCCTGCCCTCGGTCGAAAGCGAATCGGGCCGCGGACTGTATCTCGTTTCGCGGCTGACGCGCGAGTTCAGCGTGACCAACGATCCGCCGCGCGGCGCGCGTGCTCGCGCGGTGCTGATGGGCGCCGTTCCGGCCGAGGTTGGGGCGTAACGGGAACCGCCGGGCATCACCCGACGATCGTGCCGCTGACCTCGCCGAACCCGATGCGCACGTCACCGCGGACGGCGCGCCCCCGCATGATGACCGTGTCGCCGTCTTCGAGGAACGTCCGCGACTCGCCTCCGGGGAGGGCGAGCGGATCGCGGCCGCGCCAAGTGAGCTCGACGAACGAGCCCTGCGTCCCCGGCTCGGAACCGCTGATCGTGCCGCTCCCGAACAGATCGCCCGGGCGGATCGCCGCTCCGTTGGAGGTCACGTGCGCGAGCTGCTGCGCCAGGGTCCAATACATCGCGCGGAAGTTCGTGCGCGAGATCGTCAGCGGCGGGTGTCCGTGCTCGCGCATGCGCGCGGTCTGCAGCGCCATCTCCAGTTCGACGTCGTAGGACCACGGTTCGCGGGTGCGCAGATACGGCAGCGGCTGCGGATCGCGCGCCGGCTCCGCGACGCGGAAGGGCTCGAGCGCGTCGAGCGTGACGATCCACGGTGAGATCGACGTCGCGAACGACTTCGAGAGAAACGGACCCAGCGGCTGGTATTCCCAACCTTGGATGTCGCGTGCGCTCCAGTCGTTGAGCAGCACGTAGCCGAAGACGTGGTCGCCGGCGGCGTCGGCTGCGATCGGCTCACCGTGGACGTTTCCGGGACCGGCGATCCAGCCGAGTTCGAGCTCCACGTCGAGCAGCCGGGACGGGCCGAATGACGGCGCGTCGGCATCGGGCGCCTTCGTCTGTCCGTGCGGACGGCGGACCGGCGTGCCGCTGGCGACGACCGTCGCCGAACGTCCGTGATAGCCGATCGGAATGTGCCGATAATTGGGCAGCAGCGGATCGCCGCCCGGCCGGAGGATGCGCCCGAGGTTGGTCGCGTGTTCGATCGAGGAATAGAAGTCGACGTAGTCGCCGATCGCAACCGGGATGTGCATCGTCACCGCATCGCGCGGAAGCGACGCTTTTTCGACGTGGCCGCGTTCCGCGCGGTCGGCTTGTGGGCCGAGCAGATGCTGCAGTCGCGCGCGCACCGTACGCCACGCCGCGCGGCCGCGCGACAGAAACGCGTTGAGCGTCTCCGCGGCGAGGAGCGATTCTTCGTCGAGCTGGTTCCCGTCGACGAGGGCGTCGAGATCGATGATCCGATCCTCGAACGCGACCGCCGGTCGCCGGCGTCCCGTCCGGTCGGAGACGATGCCGAACGGGAGGTTGGCGAGGCCGAAGTCGCGCGGATCCATCATAAGAGCAAGCCGAGTTCGCGCAGCCCGTTCACCGGCTCGTCGAAACTGCAGCTGCCGTACGAGACGCAGCGCGCTCGCGCGGCCGCGACCGCTTCGGCGTCGACGCGCACGTCACGCCAGCCGACGTGCATGGGGTCGACCAGGAACGCGCGCGGATCTTCTTCCGCGATCACGTCGTGGACGAGCGCGGGATCGAACGCCCCGGCGTGCAGCGCGATGCCTGCGATGAAGACGTTGAGGAAGCCGTGCATCAGTTCGCCGTGGTAGATCCCGCGCACGGGATGGTGGAGCCCCGCGGTCGCCTTCCACGGCAGGTCGTGCGCGTGCGCGGCGAGGAGGAACTCCGCGACGTCGGCGACCGAGGGCGTGACGCCCGGGACGAAGCCGCCGCAGCGCAGCTTCGCGCCGACCGTGACGGTCGGCGCCGCGTCGCGCACGGCCGCGAGCACGGCGAGCGATGCGGTCGGTTCGACCGTCCAGCCGGCGTTGTACGGGAACTCGTAGTAGAGTGCGACCGGCCGGTCCGGGTAGTGGCCGGCGATCGTGGCGATCGCGGCGCGGAGGCCGGCTTCGTCCAGCAGCGCCGGCGTCTTGAGTTCGAACGATGCCACGGTCGCGCCGTCGAGGCCGGCGCGGGCCACGCGGTCGAGGTCGGCTCGCACGGTGTCGCCTTTGGCGCTGAGCGCGGCGTCGAGGATGACGCTGAGGGTCAGCGGACGGCCGGGGTCGCGACGGTCGGTGAGCTCGCCGATCCGGGAGGCGGGAACCACGAAGGCGCGGTCGATCCAAGCGTACGCGCTCTCGGCATGGCGAGCGTGCGCCCGCAAGGCCCGGTGCATCGGCAGCTGCGCCGGCGGGAACAGCGAGGCGTCGTCGATCAGGCGGTCGAGCAAGGCGCGCTTTGCACTGTCGGTCGAGACGGTCGTAGCCATACGGTCCGACGACTACTCAGGAAACGGACAAGACCCTCCGCAGGGAGGGTCTTGTCTCTCTGGAGCTGGCGGTGGGGATTGAACCCACGGCCTCGATATTACCAATATCGTGCTCTACCACTGAGCTACGCCAGCAACTCGAACTGATCTGCCCATCGTACTCCCTTCGTCATGCCGTTCTTCGTCGGAGCGACTCTCAGGTGGGCGGACGTGGCGACCAATTGCGATTCTGGGAGGAGATAGACTTTCCTCGTCTCGGGGCAGTAGATGGCAAGCAAGTCGACCTGACCGAAGTACGGCTGCTGCGCGCCGCCCCGATGCGTGTGCGAACTGGAACACGAATATTTTATGACGGCGCCACGCAGCCGTCCAGTCTTGACCTGAATGCGAAAGAGCGTTTCGCCATCATCTGCGATGAGATCGTAACGGCTACTTTCGCCGAACGGTTTCGAGACGGCATAGCCCGCCTCCATCAACGCAATCAACACGCGTCCTTCCGAAATATCGCCGATGCGCTTCGTGTCGCGTTTGACGCGCGTCGATTGCTCGAGCGGCTTGACCTCTGCCGCTTCGAGCAGCGACTGCTGGATCAAAAACGAGACGGGAGTGTCGAGACACGATAAATTGGTTCGATGCATACGTGCATCGTATCGTCTGCGTGTGCCACCAGTACGGCACTGACTAAATCGACGTCGGCGTCGTCGCGAGGATCGGCAGCCGCGCGGTGCCCGTCACGGTGACGGGGACAACCGCAGGTTTCGCCGCGTTTGCCGTCCCGTTGCGCGCGTATTGATCCTGCAACCCGTACACGAGGATTCCGAGCTGGTCGCGCGGCGCGAGCCGGACGCCGCCGCCTGAGAGATCGACGTCGAACTGGCCCTGTCCGCGCAGCGGCGTGAGCTGATTGTCGATGAGATCCCACACGCCCGGGTTCGACGCGTGCATCTGACCGAGTCCCACGAACACGATCGGGATTCCGGCTGCGACACCGCCGATCGCCGACACTTGGAAGGTGACGTGCGGGATGCCGGCGACGATCGCGCCGTTCGCACCGGCGGTATAGAGACCGACCGCGGCCGGCACGTCGACGTTGGCGCCCGCGACGACCGCGAGCGATCCGATGTCGAATGCGGTCAGCGATCCGGATGTCGCCGTCGGAACGGTCGGCAGCGTGATCGCGTCGCCGGCCGAGAGCGAGATGCACGGGTCCGTCGGGATGCCCGCCGTTGCGTTGGTCTGACCTTTGAGGTAGCGGTTGAACCACATCAGCTGGGCAGCATCTTCATTGAGCGTCGCACCGCAGCGTGAATCGCTCGAGTCACCCGAGGGATAGTAGAGCGCCGCGCCGGGGTCCGGAACGATGCCGAGGCTATTGTGCCCCGCCTGATAGCTCAACAGCCGTACGTCGCCGCCCGAGCGTTGGAGGCACTTGTAGTTCCGATAGCCGTTGTTATAGTCGAACAGCGTGTCGCGGACCCCGATCCAGATCATCGCGTTGACCTTCGGCGGAACGGTCGTCGGCGGCAGCAGCGGAGCCGTTCCCGGACCGCCGTTCGTCGCGACGCTGGTGCTGTCGCAGAAATAATCGGCGCTGTGATAGTCATAGAAATCGTGGGCGTACGAGCTCTCCGTATTGTTGAGCGTCGAGTCGGTCGCGAGGAACTGCGTCGAAATGAACGGATCGAGCCGCTGCTGCGCCGCGCCGAGACCCGCACCCCACAGAAAGTCGTTCCACAGTGATTTGAAGACACCGTTCGGCACGAGCGCGTAATTCAGATTCGCCGGCGCCATGTTCGGCGTGATCGCGCGCAAACGACGGCGCGGATCGGTATTGAGGATGAGATACTGGTACATCCCGCCGTACGATCCGCCGATCGCGCCCATGATCGGCTCGTGCGGATCCTTGCCGTCCAGCGTCGGGCCGTACGCAAGCCACGACAGCTTCGCTTGCGCCCAATCCATGACCGCGAGAATGTCGGCCGCATCCTTATCGGGGTCCATCGAGTCGACGATGCCGGTGTTCTCGCCGAACCCGCGCTGGTCGAAGCTGATGACCCCATACCCGTTGGCGACCAGCTCCGAAAGATTCGCGCCCACGCCGACGCCCGCGCTGGAACTCGCGGCCGGCGAGCCGAGCGTCTTCGTGCGGCTGCCGCCCCAACCGTGGCCGTGCAGCACGAGCGGGTAGGACGAGCCGCCGGTGATCGTCGAGGGTTCGAAGACCGTGAAGGCGACGGTGTCGCCGGTCGATGCGGTCAGATAGATGCTGTAGATCGCACCGGTGCGGGATGCCCCCGCTGCCAGGGGCGGCGGTACGGTATTCGTGTGGCCGGCGGCGTCCGGCGGCGCAGTCGGTGCCGGCCGCTGGGCGGAGGCCACTTCCCGAGCGGTGCCGGCGGCGCCGACGACGTTCGGTGAGGGGATGCTGGACGATCCGCGGCCCACCGCATGCGGTCAACGTAACCGCAGCAGCGAGAGCCGGAAGTGCCAGCAACGGGAGAGCACGCATCGGTGACGACCTCATGAAAACTTTCGCGGTCGTCACATCGTCATCGCTGAAGCGGGACGGGAACCATACCCAAAACCAGGGAGGCGGCCCGCAAGAAAATACCGCTCGCTAGCGAGGGCCCGTCAAGTCGGGAGCGGGCGTCTGGGGTTGGGGCTCGTCACCGCGCCGTGCGCCGGAATGAACCGTTCCAATTTCGCTTGTCGAACGAAATCGTCGGGATAGTGGCTGAGATACCTCTGCAGAAGGCGCCGCTTCTCACCTCGATATACGAGATACGAGGTACTCGATGTCGATCCAGATTGGCGATCCGGCGCGTTCGCGAATCACGGCGGCAACCGGCTGAAGCTGCTTCCACACGCGCGGTGTCATGTCGAAATATGCGCCGAACAATTCTTGATCGAGCACGCCGCGATTGAGCAGCCGCGCCACCTCCTGGTAATGGATGGCGATCGTGGAGATCCGGCGATCGAGTTCGGGCGTCGTCGCGGCCCGAAGCGTCTCGGGGTCCCCGAAGTCCTGACCCTGGAGATAGCGGCGTGCCTCGATCATCTCCCGCGACTGCGTCACACGGCTGAGCTCCAAATACGAGTGCAGCTGGTTGGCCAGACGTAGGTGCCGCAGCTGAAGCACGGCGGCAAGGGCGGCGACCAAGACGATGACGGCACTCGCTAAAGACGCGAGCGCGCTGAGGGCCTCCCAGGACATCCGGCAATCAGCCTTACTTCGGTAGGAGCGAATTGGAGCGGGCGGCGGGAATCGAACCCGCGACTCTTGCTTGGAAGGCAAGGGCATTACCATTATGCAACGCCCGCACTCGTGTCGGTCGGTCGTCCCTTACGAAAAGACGGCGCGCGTCCCTCTCGGAAACGCGCGCCGCTCGCTGGTGGGCCGGGCAGGATTTGAACCTGCGTATCGCTTTCGCGAGCCGAATTTACAGTCCGGTGCCATTAACCACTCGACCACCGACCCACGGTGGGGACCCGCTGAGATACGCGCACCCGCGGTCGCGTTCCTACCACTGCGGCCGGCTCGCACGGCCAGGCCGCGAGGCCGTGCGGAGCCGGATGAGGAAAAACCCGAGCGCGCCGACGTAGCTCAGTGGTAGAGCATCTGCCTTGTAAGCAGAGGGTCGTGGGTTCAATCCCCACCGTCGGCTCTGCATCCTTCGCGCGAATCGAGGCGTCGTTTCTCGCATGAACGAGCCCATCGAGGTCAATCCCGCCTGGCGCCGCAGCGGCGGATTGGCGCTCGTCTGCGAGAAGTGCCTGAACGTGCGCTTCCCGGAAGATTTCCCGGAGCACGCCGGGGACGAACGCCTCAAACTGCGCGAGTGGCTCAAGGACCGGCTCAAGCGCGAAGGCTACTGGGGGCCGATCCGCGCGACCGGCACGACCTGTCTCGACGTCTGCGCGAAGGGGCGGGTCACGATCTTCCTCGATCCGGTCGGCCGGGACGGCGAGCCGAAATGCCTCGTGTTCGACCCGCTCGAGGATCGCGAGCTGATCTATCAGACGGTCGTGCGCGAGCTCGGACCGCCGCAGGCGCACAAGGCGGCGTCGTAGCGCGACGGGCTAGCGGCGGCATACGTGGAGGCACATCCGCGATTTCGCGACCGGCGTGACGCCGGCCGATCGCTGGCGGCAATGCTGCGAGGCTACGCCGGCCGGCGCGATGTCGTGGTCCTCGCGCTTCCGCGCGGCGGCGTCGCGGTCGCCCACGAGGTCGCGCGCGCGCTGAACGCGCCGCTGGATCTCGCGATCGTTCGCAAACTCGGCGTCCCCGGCCGCGAAGAGCTGGCGCTCGGCGCGATCGGCGCCGGCGGCATCACCGTGCTCAACGACGACGTGATCGCTGCGCTGCGGATCCATCAGGCCACGATCGACGAGGTCATCACGCGCGAGCGCGTGGAACTCGCCCGGCGCGAGCGGCGCTACCGCAACAATCGCACGCCCCCCGATCTGCGCGGTGCGACCGTCATCGTGGTCGACGACGGCCTCGCCACGGGCGCCAGCATGCTCGCCGCGGTCGCAGCGCTGCGTGCACGCGAGCCCGCCCGGGTCGTCGTCGCGATCCCGGTCGCTGCGAGCGAAACCTGCGAGCTCGTGCGGCGCGAGGCGGACGAGCTGATCTGCTGCTGGACGCCCGTGCCGTTCGGCGGCGTCGGCGCGTGGTACGAGAACTTCACGCAGCTCAAAGATGCCGACGTACGGCGGTTCCTCGCCCGGCGCTGAAAACGAAGAGACCCCGCACGCAGCGGCGTCTCGTTCGTTTTTCCGTCTGGATCCTCGAAGGCGTCGGCTGACGGATCAGCTACGCGCCCCTAGGTCCTTTCAAGGAAGCTCGATCTCGGCGAGGTTCTTCTCGATCTTGCGCTTCACGCGCTGCAGCGCGTTGTCGATCGACTTCACGTGCCGATTCAGATCGCGCGCCATCTCCTGATAGGACTTGCCTTCCAGGTACGAGAGCAACACCTGCGATTCGAGATCGGAGAGGTTCTCTTGGATGCGCGCCTTGATGTCTTCCGAGACTTCCTGGTTGATCACGAGTTCTTCGGGATCGGACGTCTTCTGCGAAGGCATCACGTCGAGCAGCGTGCGTTCGCTGTCCTCGTCGTAGATCGGCTTGTTGAGCGAGATGTACTGATTGAGCGGGATGTGTTTCTGCCGGGTCGCGGTCTTGATCGCGGTGATGATCTGCCGCGTGATGCAGAGCTCCGCGAAGGCACGGAAACTCGAAAGCTTGTCCGCTTTGAAATCGCGAACGGCTTTATAGAGTCCGATCATCCCTTCTTGGATGATATCCTCTCGGTCCGCGCCGATGAGGAAGTAGCTCTTTGCCTTGATCCGGACGAAGTTCTTGTACTTGTTGAGCAAGAACTCCATGGCGAGATTGTCGCCGGATTTCGCCGCTGAGACGAGGTCTTCGTCCGGCCGCTCGTGATATTCGAGGGCCTCGGCGGCGGGCTGCGTGAGCGCCAAGTGAACCTACCTTGCCAGGAACGGTCAGGCACGAAAACGCGGGCCGGAGCCCGTCGAGCCGTGCATGACCGTCCTAGTATAGGAGGGTCCTGCTAGCGGGTCAAGGACAAGGGAGGCCTCCGACGGCTTTGTACGGTCGCAACGTTGAGTCGAGGGCCGCCGGCCTTACGCCTGCTCGCCAGCCTCGCCCGGCTCGGCCCGCCGCTGCCGCACCGCTTCGAACAGCAGGATCCCGGAAGCCACCGAGGCGTTCAGCGACCCGACCCGGCCGAGCAGGGGGATCGAGACCAGCCCGTCGCACTCGCGCTTGACCAGCGGCGAGACCCCCTCGCCCTCCGCTCCGATCACGAACGCCGCCGGACCGTCGAAGCGGAGCTCGGTGTACGGTTTCGCTCCTTCTCCGATCGCCGCGCCGTACACCCAGATCCCGGCCTTCTTGAGGGTGCGGACCGCCTGCGCGACGTTGGCGACCCGGGCGATCGGGACGAACGCGGTCGCGCCGGCCGACGATTTGCGGACGGTCGGGTTGACGCCGGCGCTGCGCCGCTCGGGCAGGATCACGGCCGTCGCCGCCGCGCATTCGGCCGACCGGATGATCGCGCCGACGTTGTGCGGATCGGTCACGTGGTCGAGCACGACGTAGAGTGCCGGGCGCGGCCCCTTGCCGGCATTGATCGCGTCTTCGAGCGTCACGTACTCGAACGGCTCGCCGAACGCGACCACGCCCTGGTGCGCTTTGTACGGAAACGACGCGAAGTATGCGCGGCTCTCGAAGCGCACCGGGACGTTCGCCGCGCGTGCGCGCTCGAGCAGGTTCTTCAGCACCGGGTCGCGCTTGCGGTCGTCGCCCACGTGGATGTGGCGCAGCGGCTCGCCGGCCACCAGCATCTCGTCGACCGCGTGCACGCCGTAGATGACGTCGTCGAGATCGATCCGCGGCGCGCCGCGCTGCGGTTGCGGACGTCCCGCGCCTATGCGCCGGCTGCGGTCCACGTCGTACCCTCCTTGGAATCCTTGAGCGCGATCCCTTCGGCGGCGAGCGCGTCGCGCAGCCGGTCGCTGAGCGCGAAATCCTTCGCTTTGCGGGCCGCGTTGCGCGCCGCGATCACGGCTTCGATCGCGCCCTCCGGCGCGTGTCCGTTCAGGTGCACGACATCACCCAAACGCGCCGCCAGCCGCTCGACGAAACCGTCGTCGAGTGTGGAGAGGACGGTGCGAACGCGGCTCTCGGTAGAGAACGCGTCGAGCGCGGCGTCGCCGAAGGCCGGTCCGATGCCGAGGATCGCACCGGCTTCGCGCAGCACCGCCAGCGCCGCGCCGGCCCCTCCGTCCGCGACGATCGTCTGCGCCGAGTTCGCGAGCTTGAAGAGCGCGCCAAGCGCGCTCGACGTGTCCATGTCGTTGTCGAGCGCGGCGAAGACCTCGCCGGCGTCGATGCCGGAACCAACGCTGGGCGTGCTGCGCGCCGCTTCCCGAAAGCGGTAGGCGGCCTTCTGCAGCCGTTCCAGCGCGGTCTTTGCGCCGGCGATCGAATCCTCGGTGAAGTTCATCGGCTTCTGATAGCCGGTGTTCAGAAACAGCAGCCGAATCGCCAGCGGGTCGTGCCGGTCGAGCAGCGCCGAGAGCGGCTCGAAGTTCCCCAGCGACTTCGACATCTTGCGGCCTTCGAAGTTCAGCAAGCCGCCGTGCGACCACATCACGGCCATCGGCGGCGCGTCCATCAGCGGCTCGCTCTGCGCGATCTCGTTCTCGTGGTGCGGGAAGATTAAGTCGTAGCCGCCGCCGTGCAGGTCGAAGGGGACGCCGAGCAGCGCACGCGACATCGCGCTGCACTCGATGTGCCAGCCGGGCCGTCCTTCGCCCCATGGCGAGGGCCACGACGGCTCGCCGGGCTTGGCGAACTTCCACAGCGCGAAATCGAGCGGGTCGCGCTTCTGCTCGTTCTCGGCGATGCGCGCGCCGACCAGCAGTTCGTCCACGTTCTTGCCGCTGAGCTGACCGTAGCGCGGAAACGCGGCGACCCGGTAGTAGATGCCGTCGCCGGTGACGTAGGCGAAGTCCCGCGCGATCAGTTCTTCGATCATCTCGACGATCTGCGGGATGAACTGCGTGGCGAACGGCTCTTCATCGGGCTCCCGCACGCCCAGCCGCGCCATCGAGGTCTTGAACGCGTCATAATACCGCGCGATGATGCGGTCGTAGGTCGTTCCTTCACGCTGCGCGGCGGCGATCGAGCGGTCGTCGATGTCGGTCACGTTCTTCACGAACGTCACACGATAGCCGTTGCGCGGATGCTCGAGATACCGCCGCAAGACGTCGAAAAAGAGGAACGAGCGTGCGTGACCGAGGTGCCCCTCGGCGGACGGCGTCAGGCCGCACACGTAGATCCGCGCGTGATTTGGTTCGAGCGTGCGGAACGGTTCGACCGTGCGAGTCCGCGTATTGTAGAGACGAAGAGCCATACTGCGATGCGGTGCTTTCGGCAGGCCGGCCTTACGCCCCGTTCGGCTCGGGCGGCGTGGGCTGGATCGTTTCGAAGGGCACGCCGCCGGGGCCGTACTTGATCGGCTCGAGCCCGCGGCCGTGGAGGATGTGCGAGCTGACCGCCCCGATCCGAATCATGATGCGGTCGTGGCCGAGCAGCGGAAAGAGCAGCGCGAGCGGCGGCCCGTCGTGCGAACCGGTGATCGCCATGCGCACGGCCGCGAACGCGTCGGTCGCCGAGAGACCGAACTCCTTGGCGATCTCCGGCAGATCGGCGCCGAGCGGCAAGCCGCGCAGCTCCGGCTGGGCGTCGACGTATTGCGAGACCGCGTCGAGAAAGAACAGCACGTGCCGATTGCGCAGCCGCTCGAGTTCGAGCGCCGGGAGCGTGACGGCTTCTTCGCGCAGCTTCGCGATCTCGTCGACCGTTTCGCGCAGCGTGTGGACCTCGCTGCCGTATGCGTCGAGAAACGTCTCGATCCAGCGACCCGCCGCGTCCGGGACCGGATCCTCGAGCAGGCCGTAGCGCTGCATCCATTCGACCACCAGCGCGTGATAGCGCGCACGCGGCAGCGCGCGCAGCGCGCGACCGTTGAACGCGCGCAGCCGGTCGGCATCGAACTCCGAGGGTGACCCGCCGACGCGCGCCACGTCGAACAGCGCGGCGAGCTCTTCCAGCGTGAACGCCTCGCGCGGCGCGGGCGGCGACCAGCCGAGCAGCGCCAGATGTTCGATCAACGCTTCCGCCAGGTACCCGGCGCGCCGCAGGTCATCGATGCCCGCCGCCTCGTCGCGCTTCGAGAGCTTCGCGTGCTCGGCGTTCACGATCAATCCGGTGTGCCCGAAGGCCGGTGGCTCGTAGCCGAGCGCCCGCGCGATCAGGATCTGACGCGGCGTGTTGTCGAGATGTTCCTCGCCGCGCAGCACGACGTCGATGCGCATCGTCGCGTCGTCGACCGCGGTCGCGAGGTTCGAGGTGGTGCTGCCGGTCGACTTGCGGATCACGAAGTCGGCCAGCGCGTCATGATCGAACGCGACGTCGCCTTTGACGAGATCGTGCACGACGGTCGTCCCGGGCGGCACGCGAAACCACACCGCGCCGTCGCGTTCGTAGGCCGCACCGCCGGCGAGCAGCCGGCCGACGTGCTCGCGATGGATCGCGGCGCGTTCCGACTGGCGATAGGGCGCCGCCGGTCCGCCGACCTCCGGTCCCTCGTCCCATTGGAGGCCGAGCCAGCGCAGGTCGCGCAGGATCCCGCCCTCACTGCCGGCTTCGCCCAGGGCGTCATCGGTGTCGTCGATGCGCAAGACGAACCGGCCGCCCGTCTTGCGCGCGAGCAGCCAGTTGAAGAGCGCGGTTCTCGCGGCGCCGACGTGCAGCGTCCCCGCCGGTGAGGGGGCGAAGCGTACGCGGAGCGGGCGATCGAGGTTTGCGGAGGGCATCAGCCCCAGGACATGCCCCGTGGCGGAACGGTTTTCCGCCACGGGCTCAGTCCCTAACTACTTGGCTTCTTCTTCCTCTTCTTCTTCGGGTTCGTCGGGCTCCGCCGGTGCCTCGTAGGGTCGGTTCGGCGGGGCTCCCCCGCCAAAGATGGTGGGACGTTCAAGCAATTCAAGCGGCATGATGGGGACCGGCGTTCGTGCGGTCGCTCACAAAACCATGCGATGCAGTCGGCGGCGTCGAACGAAGGAAGCGCAATGATCTCCCGAGGCGTTTACAGCCGTCAGCTCATCGGCCGTTCGCGTGAACTCGCGTTCCTGGTCGAGCGCGCGCGTGACGTGCGCCACCACGGCGGCGCGATCGTCGTGCGCGGCGAGTCGGGGATCGGCAAGACCCGGCTGATCGAGGACTTCGGAGCGTGCGCTCGCGCCGACGCGATGCCGGTCGGAACGGGCGCCGCGCGCGAGTACGGGATCGGACCCTACGCGCCGTTCACCGAGGCACTCGCCGCGCTCGGCGTCACTTCGCTTCCGGCCGCGACCGAGCAGGGCGACGATGCGAAGGCGGCCTGGTTCGCGACCGTCGCCGAAGCGTTGCGGGGCGCGCTCAGCGAGGCCGGGGCGGTGGTCATCGTCGAGGACCTCCATTGGGCCGACCCGGCGACGATCGACTTGTTGCGCTTCTGCGCAACGCACTTGGCCGACGCGCCGGTCCTCTTCGTCGCGACGTACCGCACCGATGACGCCGAGAGCGACGCGCTGCGCGCGCGCGCCTTCGCCGCGCTCGAACGCGACTCGGACGTCGTGACGCTCAACCCGCTCGCGCCGGGGCAGATCGAACACCTCCTCACCGGGGTCCTCACGGAGATCGGCCGGAGCGTGCGCGTCGAGATCATCGCCGAGATTCGCGATCTCGCCGACGGACGGCCGTTCTACGCCGAAGAACTGCTGCGCGGCGTACTCGTACGCATCGAGCACGACGAGCGCGCCGAGCCGTCGGTCCCGAGCAGCATTCGCGCGACAGTTCGCGAGCGCTACGCCACGCTCGAGCAGCAAGCGCGCGATATTCTTCTGCACGCCGCCGTGATCGGCAGGCACTTCTCGGCCTCGGCGCTGGCGCGCCTGCTCGCGATCGACCTCGGCACGGTCTACGCGGCGCTGCGCCGCGCGCGAGAACTCCAGCTCGTCGTGGAAGACACGAGCGACGACGAGGGCGATCGCTTCGCATTCCGCCACGCCCTCACGCGCGAAGCGATCTACGCCGAGCTTCTGCGCGCGGAGGCGCGGCTCGTGCACGGACGCGTCGCCGCGCTGCTCGCCGCGGCACCCGAGCCCAATCCCGCCGAAGTAGGGGAACACGCATGGCGCGCGCGCGACGGCGAGAACGCGGCGGACTGGAACGAGCGTGCCGGAGACGCGGCCGCGGCCGTTTACGCGTATGTCGAGGCCGCTCGCTTCTACGACCGCGCATTTCGCTCGAGCGCCGACGACGCCCGCCGCGCCCGCGTCGCAGAGCGCGCGGCCGAAGCGTGGTATGCGACGGCTGACGCCGAGAACGCCGCCCGCTGGTACGGCGAAGCGGCCGACGCGCTCGGCCGCGGCGGACCGTCGTCGCGCGCTGCACGGCTGCGGCTGCGCCGCGCGCGAATCATCTTCGAGTCGGGCCGCCACGAGTTGGGTCTCGCCGAGGCGGATGCCGTGGCACGCGGCGAGTACGGGGACGACGTGGCGATTCGATTCGAAGCCGACACGATGGCGTCGGGCCTGCTCGTCCTGTGCGGTCAAGCGGCGGCGGCGCTCGACCGGGTACGCACCCTCGACCCGAACTCCTCGCCGCTCGACCGCGCCGTGACCGCGCGATATACTGCGACCTATGCCTACGCGTTGAGCTTCGTCGGCCGAGCCGACGACGCGCGCCCACGCTTTGAAGAGACCGTCGATGCCGCGAACGCGATCGGCGATCTGGATCTGGTGCTTCGCACGTACAACAATTGGGGCACCGTGGAGACGGCGTACGGCAAGCTCAGCCGGGCGCGCGAACTCTATGCGCGCGCGCTCGAGCTGGCGCGTCAGACGCGCAATTTGCGACATTCCGCCTGGCTGTTGCCGAACGATGCGCTGGGCGCTCTGCTCGCGGGCGACCTCGACGCGGCGGCGCGCACGCTCGCGCACGCAAGCGACCAGAGCTCCGGCTTTCCGACGACATACCGTTGGGTCCTCGCGCTTCGGGTACGGCTCGCGACCCTGCTCGGCAACGAATCCGGCGACCTCGTCGCTGATGCGGTCCGGGCCTTTGAAGCGTCGCAGCTCGAGGCCGATTCCACTGTCTCGATACTCACGGTGCAGATCGTTGGAGCCGCACTGGCGCTGCACTACGGCGTGCTCGGCGACATCGACGAAGCGGCGCGGATCGTCGCCTTTGCGGCCGACGCGCTCGAGGGCGTCGACGCGCCGTACTGGATCCTCGACGCCGTCGGCCGCTACGGCGACCGCCCTTTGCGCGACCGCGCGCGGCGACGGCTCGAAGCCCTGATCGAGCACGACGGCGCCTGGCCGGCGCGCGGCTTCCTCGCCCTCGCCGACGCGCGTGAAGCGGCCCGGCGCCGCGACCGCGACGAGAGCACCCGCCACGCCGAGGCGGCAGCCGAGGCGTTCCGCACTGCGGAATGGCACCTTGAAGAAGCCTACGCGCTCGAGGCCGCGGGCCGGCTCGCCGACGCGCTCGCGCTCTTTCGCCGCGCCGGCGCGCGCGGGGAGGTCCGCCGCCTGACCGACGCCGCGCCGGCAGAACGCCGCCGTGGCGATCGGACGCTGACCGGCCGGGAACGCGAGATCGCCCGGCTCGTCGCGGGCGGCAGCACGACCCGGGCGATCGCCGAGCTCCTCACGCTCTCCGAGCGCACCGTCGAGACACACATCGCCGCCGCTTACCGGAAGCTGGGCGTCTCGAGCCGTCAGGCGCTCGCGTCGCTGCTGGCCGATTCCGCCGCATCGCGATAGCGCCACAAAAATCTTCTGACTCGGGAAACTCCCTGCGTACCGGCCAACCTCGATCTCGGTACCGCCCCGGATGTGCGCGGCCGGACGGTTCCCGTAGCGTGTGGGCATGGACGCACCTCCTTCTCAGCGCCGCGTCGTCGGCGCGCTCCGGTTCCTGGCCGAGCTGCAATCGGTCGCGGCCGAATGCGCCGCCGCCGGAGTGTGGGACGACGAGTTCACGGCCCGGCGCCGCCAGCGTGACGAGACGCGACTTCCCGAGATCCACAGCGAGGAACGTTCGGTGAAAGCACTGTGATCTGGCTGCCGCCTATCCCCGAGCTCGATCCGATCGCGATTCCCGACGCGCAACGGGAGGACCGCTGCACATCGCCGCGCAGAACTCGACTTCGTGGATGATCCTCTCCCTCGCGCCGGCGGGCCGCTTCGCATGCACGCGCTCCGCCTCATCGACACGGAGACGCGCATCGTCCCGGGCGAACCGGGACGCGACTGGATGGACGCGACGAAGATCCGGTTCGCGAACCGCTGCCTTCCGCTTCTCATCGCGAACCAGTACGGCTGGGACCTGATCGGCGACGGCGCGTTCAGCGCCGTCTGGAACGGCGGCGAGCGGCCGGAGGACACCGTGATCGCGCTGGGCGATCCGGCCCCGAGCGAGCCGCCGATCTCGCACTTCGGCACCGGAATTCTGACCTGGAACCTCCCCTTCTTGTTCCGGACGCCGCCCGGCTGGAATCTGCTCGCGCGGGGTCCCGTGAACGCGCCGAAGGACGGCATCGCCCCGCTCGAAGGGATCGTCGAGACGGACTGGGCCAGCACCCCGTTCACGCTCAACTGGAAGATCACGCGGCCCGGCCTCACGGTCAGCTTCGAACCCGGCGAGCCGATCGGCCGAATCGTTCCGCAGCGCCGCGGCGAGCTGCAGCAGTTCGAGCCCGTCTTCGGAGCGATCGACGAGCAGCCCGCGATCGCCGGCGATTTCCGCGCAGCGCGCGCCGCGCGCCGTGCCTTCGCCGCGGATCCGGCGAACCTGCTGGCGTGGGAGAAGCACTACGTGCGCGGCGAGACACCACGCGGAGAACGCGCGCCGGAGCACGAGACGCGGATCCGGCTGCGACCGTTCGACGACCCGCGCCGCTAGCGGTGGAGCGCTTCGACCAGCACCACCGCATACGCAGCGATGCCGGTGCCGTCACCGGTATAGCCTAGGCCCTCGCTGGTCTTCGCCTTCACGCTGATGCGCGACGCCTCGAGACCCAGCACGTCGGCGAGCGCGTCCCGCATCGCGGTCACGTACGGCGCGAGCTTCGGCAGTTGGACGACGACCGTCGAGTCGATGTTGGCGATCGTCCAGCCGTGGCGCACCGCAAGTTCGTGACACGCCGCGAGCAGCCGCAGCGAGTCGGCGCCCTTCCACTGCGGATCGCTGTCGGGGAAATGCGTGCCGAGATCGCCTTGCGCGCACGCGCCGAGCAGCGCGTCACAGATCGCATGCGTGAGCACGTCGGCATCGCTGTGTCCGAGCGGCCCCTTCTCGAACGGAATCCGCACGCCGCCCAAAATAAACGGCCGCCCTTCGACGAGCCGATGAACGTCGAACCCATGCCCAACGCGCGACTTGGGTTCGTGCATCAGTGCTGGCGATCCAATGTCGCCGGCGTGCGCGGAGCGAGGTGCGAGAGGTGCGCGGTGAAGAGTGCGTCCTCGCCGGCGAGCGCGTGCAGGCGCGTGCCGAAACCTCGCAGCGCGGCGTTCGTCGCATACGCGCGGATCACGACGGCGCCGGGCAGCTCGCGGTCGATCTCGTCGATGCGCGCTTCGCGCTCTTCGAGCTCGGCCAGCACCGCCTCGACGGCCCGCGCGTCGACGTAGCATTCGACGACGAGGATCTCTTCGTCACCGATACCCGGCGCGCGGGCGCTCAGCAGCGCTTCGGCGCGCAGCAGATCGCTCGAGAGCGTTACCTTGAAGTTCTCCGCCGCGCCTTGCACGATCAGCACGTCGAGGCCGGCACGTTCGAGCAGAGCCGCGTCGTCCGTGGCGGGCGCCGTGCCGTGTTTGAACGCGTCGGCGTGGGCGCGGCGCAGATCGCGGGCCGTCGCGAACTGCGGCGTCTGCGCAGCCCACAGCGTCCCCCGGTCGAGCGTGCGCGTGACCTTTCCGTCGGCGTCGGCAACCTTGATCGTGTCGACGACCGGGATCGCGAGCAGCGAGGCGGTTCCCGGCCGGACCGGACGCATCCCCGCGCGGACGTCCTCGGCTTGCACGAGCGGACGCGCGCCGTCGTGCACGAGAATCGCCGCCACCTGATCGGAGAGCGCCTCGATTCCCAACCGCACGCTCGCCTGCCGCTCGTCGCCGCCGCGCACGATCCGCACGGACGCGTGACGCACGCGCGGATGCGCCAGCGTCTCCATCCGCGTCACGAACTCGGGCTCGGTCACCACGACCAATTCGCTGATCTCCGGCATCGCCGCAAAAGCCTCGATCGACCACGCGACCATCGGCTTCCCGGCCAACTCGGCGAACTGCTTCGGCCCCCCGAACCGCGTACCACGCCCAGCCGCAACGATGACGGCACCCCAGATCACAAGGCGCTCCGCCCTAGGCTCCGCGCCCCCCGCGCTTCGCGCGGGGCCCCCGGGTCCGACCTCGCAACGGGCCTGGTCCCAACGTCGCGATTCTGCTGCGCTCGCTCCATCACCACTTTGCTAAACTCTCTGCTTCGGGCGGGCGAAGATCATGCGGCCGGCGTTTGTTTGCAGGGCGCTGGTCACTGCGACGTCGATGGTCTCGCCGATCAGGCGGCGTCCGTTTTCCACAACGATCATCGTTCCATCGTCCAGGTACCCTACGCCTTGGTGCGGTTCTCGGCCCTCGCGGATGACGGCGACCCGCAGCTCGTCTCCGGGCAGCAGGACCGGCTTCACCGCGTTGGCGAGCTCGTTGATGTTCAAGACCGTTACGCCCTCGACGAGGGCGACGCGATTGAGGTTGTAGTCGTTGGTGACCAGCTTCGCGCCGCGCTCTTGCGCGAGCCGCACGAGTTTGGCGTCGACCTGGGAGATCTCTTCGGGATCGCGTTCGACGATCTCGATCGGGACCGTCTCTTGCAGCTTGCCGAGCAATTCGAGGCCGCGGCGGCCGCGCGTTCGTTTGAGCGGATCGGAACTGTCCGCGATCAGCTGCAGTTCGCGCAGCACGAAGCGCGGCAGGAGCAGCGGGCCTTCGAGGAAGCCGCTGCGCACGATGTCGAGCACGCGGCCGTCGATGATCACGGAGGTGTCGAGAACCTTCGGCTCGCCACCGGCCGAAGCGCTCGACGGGCCGGCCATGCGGGTGAGCGCAATGCGCTGCTTCGCACCGACGCGCGCCCCCAGGAACGCTGCGAACAAGCTGAGCACGAGATAGAGCGCGATCGCGATGTAGCCGCCGGTCGGGCCGGCGAACGCGACGAATTCGAACAGCACGCTCTTCACCAAGAACGCGACGACGAGGCCCGTGACCAACCCGATTGCGCCGCCGACGAGTTCGCCCGGTGCGAGCCGGTCGATCGAGCGCTCCACCGCGTGCAGCTCGCGCTCGAAGAACGTCTGCGCGAGCGGGACGACCACGACGCCGACCACCGCGCCGACGACCGGTGCGGCGACCAGCAGCGTCAGTTGCCAGAACTGGCTTGCGACGTGCAGCGAGATCAGCCGCAGATACGCTTCTCTGCCGAGCAGAAATCCGGTGATCCCGAAGATCGCGACGAAGCTCAGCCGCAGCAGCATGGTGGACAACCGGCGGCCCGGTTCAGTCGGCGAGGAACGCGCCACAGACATCGTTCGCTACGAAACGCCCGCGCTCGGTGAGGCGCAGCGCACCCTCACCGGCGACGAGGACGCCGGCAGCGACCAGGTCATCGACCACCCCGCGATACGTTTCGAACACATCGATGCCGTACCGTTCGCGGAACCGGTCGGTGTCGACCCCTTCCGCGGTGCGCAGCGCCAGCATAATCGCCTCGCCGACGCGCGCCGGCCCCTCGAGCTGCTCGCTCTCGCCGGGTATCGCCCGCCCGGCCAGGGCAGCCTCACAGTACATTCCCAGATCGCGGGTGTGCGTCGAGCGCACGCCGTCCAGGTATGAGGCGGCCCCGACACCCAGGCCGAGGTACGGGTCGTTGCGCCAGTAGCCTTCATTGTGCCGACAGCGGAAGCCCGGCCGAGCCCAGTTGGAGATCTCGTAGTGCTCGAAGCCGGCGCCGCGCAAGCGCTCGATGGCGAGCGCGTACAGCCGCGCTTCGAGCGACTCACCGGCAAAGGCGCTCGGATCGCGCGCGAACCACGTTGCGTACGGCGTGCCTTCCTCGATCGTGAGCCCATAGCACGAAATGTGCTCGGGACCGAGCGCAAGCGCGGAGTCGAGCGAAGCCGCCCAGCTTTCCTCCGTTTGGCCGGGCGCGCCGAAGATCAGATCGATCGAGACGTTCCGGAAACCGGCTGCGCGCGCGGCTTGCATCGCACCGGCAACGTCCGCCGGCGTGTGGCGGCGCCCCAGCACGCGTAATTCGCCCGGATCGAACGACTGTACACCGATCGACAGCCGGTTCACGCCCGCAGCGTAGAGACCGCCCAGACGGTGCACGAGCGACGGATCCGGATTCGCTTCGACCGTGATCTCGGCGCCGGCGGGTAGATTGAAGCGCCCGCGCACGTCGTCGACGAGCGAAGCGATGACCTCTGGACCGTACGTCGTCGGCGTCCCGCCCCCGAAGAAGAGCGTCGTCGCCTGCACCGGAGGAGCCGATGCTAGCTCCGATCGCAGCGCGGCGAGGTAGCGTGCCGCGCCATCCTCGTCCCACGCCCACTTCGCGAAGTCGCAGTACGGGCAGATGTACGGGCAAAACGGGAGATGGACGTAGACGCCAGCGGACGGCGTCACGACGACGCGTTCGCGCTCATGGACCGGGAATGACGAACAGCCCGACCGCGCCCTGCCCCGCGTGCGTGCCGATCACCGGGCCTGCTTCGAGTTGTTCGAAGACCGCCGGTACGGTCGTGATCCGGTCGCGCAGTTTCGTCGCGAGTCCGGCGGCCTCGCCGGCCGCGTTGGAATGGATGATGCAGATGCGCGCGCCGTCGGCTTTGTTCACTTCCAGCGCGGCGGATTCGACCATCGTGTCGAGCGCGCGCGCATAGGTGCGCACCCGCGCGTGCTCCTGCACTTTGCCGCCGTCGATGCGCAGCACCGGAACGATCTTCACCAGCGAGCCGATGAACGCTTGCGTTCGCGAGACGCGCCCGGTCCGCACCGCGTGCGAGAGATCCGGGACGGTCGCGAAGCCGCGCAACACTGTGCCGTCACGCTCGAGTACCGCGACGATCGACGCCGCGCCGGCACCGGCGCGCGCCATCTCGCCGGCGTGCTGCGCCATCAGCGCGAGGCCGCCGGCGACGCTGCCGCTGTCGACGACGTGAATCTCGGCCTCCGGAAACGAACGCGCCGCCGTGGTCGCCGCGTTGATCGTCCCCGAGAGGCTGGCCATGATCGTCACGCAGACGATCGGCCTCCCCGCCTCCACGTGCGGGCGGAACGCGTCTTCGAACATCGCCGGCGTCGGCTGCGCCGTCGTCGGGAGCGCCTTGAGGCTCGCAAGCTTGCGGTAGAATTCCTCGCGCGTGAGGTCGATGGTGTCGCGAAAGCGCGTGTCGCCGAAGTTGACGAACAGCGGAACGACGTCGATCCCTTCGGCGCGGGCTGCCGCCGGGTCGAGATCCGAGGTCGAATCGGTGACGATCGCGACGACCTGCGCGGCACTCTTCGAAAGGGAGGTCATGCGGCCAGAACCGCTTCGATCGATCCGATGAGGTTGGCGCCGGTCACGGCCGCCGCTTGCCGGATCGCGTTGCGCATGGCGACCCGGTCGGAGCGGCCGTGCGCGACGATGCAGTTGCCGCGCACGCCGAGCAGCGGCGCACCGCCGTAGGTGGAGTAGTTGACCCGCGCGCGCATCGCGTCGAAGACGCGGCCGCTGAGCGCACCGCCGATCTTCCCGAGCATGCCGGCCGATGCATACGACGCGGCGAGCGTATCGCGAAAGTACGTGCCGCTGCCCTCCGCGGTTTTCAAGATCACGTTGCCGACGAACCCATCGGCGACGACCACGTCGGCGTGGTTCGTGAAGATGTCCTTCCCCTCGATGTTTCCGATGAAGCGGATCGGCGCACGTTCGAGCAGCGCGGCGGCCTCGATCGTCTGCGCGTTTCCTTTGGTACGCTCTTCACCGACCGACACGATTCCGACCCGCGGTTCCGCGATGCCGAGGCCGGCGCGCGCGTAGGCGCTGCCCATCAGCCCGAACTGCAGCAGCCATTCCGGTTTGCAATCGACGTTCGCACCGGCGTCGCACAAGACGACCGGCCCCGAACGGCCCGGCAGCACCGCACCGATCGCGGGCCGCGCGATCCCGGAGATCGTGCGCAAGCGGATCAGGGCGATCGCCAGAAACGCGCCGCTGTTGCCGGCCGACACGACGGCGTCCGCGCGGCCGTCGCGCACGAGATCGACCGCGTCACCGAGCGACGTTCCGGCCGCCTTGCGCACCGCCGCCGACGCGGCGGCGTCCATCGCGACCTCGCCGGCCGAGTGCACGATCTCGATGCCGCGCTCGCCGCCGAGCAGCGGCTCGATGCGCGCGCGGTCGCCGACCAGCACGATCCGGCCGAGCTTGTCGCGGTGCGCCAGCAGCGCACCGGCCACGATCTCGCCCGGCGCGTCATCGCCGCCCATCGCGTCGACCGCGATCACCGGGAGCCGCGCGTCGCTAGCGTTCAACGCTGATCCAATACTCGATGCCGGGCTGACCGCCGTAGTAATACTGGACTTCCACGCCGGCGAACCGTTCGTCCAAGAGCGCCGCGTGCTTTTGCGCGTCGCGTTCCTTCTGAGAGCCGCCGTAATACAAGGTGACCAGACCTCCGTCCGCAGCGCCGAGCTCGGCCGCCGCGGTGGCGATGACGTCGGCCATCGTGGCACCCGTCACGAGTGCTTTCCCGAACGCGGCCGTCGGCGCACCCTTCGTCACGGCGACCCCGCCGACGCTCGTGTCCTTGCCGGCAAAGAACACCGAGGCGCTGCGGACCGCGTCCAGCGCGGCGGTCAGCTCGCCGGCTTCGAGCGGCGCTTCGATTCCGCCGAGCCGCAAGAGCATCGCCAGCCCCGCGACCGGGTCGCGCGTCGGCGCGACGATCACCGTCTTGCCGCTGAGCGCGGGGACCTCACGGGCCGCCAGCGCGACGTTGGGGTCGTTCGGCAGCAGGTACACGGTCTGCGCGAGCGACGCGTTGACGCCGATCAGCAGATCTTCGACGGAGGGGTTCGCCCCGGCGGGAACCGGGATCGTCACGTCGGCGCCGAGCTCCCGCACGATCCGGTCGAAGCCCGGTCCGGGGACGACGGCCGCTATCCCGATCGCCTTCGCCGGAGCATCGACGACCAAGAGGTTGTGCTGGCGCGCCATGTCCTCGACTTTCCAGCGGGTGACGGTTCCGTGGCGAGCGGCGAGCGCCCTCACCGCCTCGGGCTCGCCCGTATGCACGTGAACCTTGATCGTCGTCGCCGCACCGATCACCAGCAGCGAGTCGCCGTACTTCTCGAGGCTGCCGCGAAACGGAGCCACCTCGATCGTCGCGTCCTCGAGCACGAACTCGGTGCAGAAGCGGTGCTCTCCGACCACTTGCTGGCGGGTGAAGACCGCCGAGCGCACCGGCCGCTGCGGGAACGCGGTCGTGCGCTTCGAGGTCTCGGGGATGAAGCGCAGCGCGCCTTCCAGGAAGTAGCAGAACCCGGCGCCGCCAGCGTCGACGACGCCGGCTTCCTTGAGCGCGGGCAACTGCTCGGGCGTCCGCTCCAGGGCGGCGTTGGCCGCCCGCAGCACGGCGTCGGCCAACCGGTAGAAGTCGGTCTCGCGAACCGCGAGGCGATATGCCTCGTCCGCGGCGGCGCCGGCGACCGAGAGGATCGTCCCCTCAACGGGCTTGGTCAGCGCCGCGCGCGCCGCCGCCACGGCTTCACGCATGGCGAGCGAGAGCTGGAACGTGTCGATGGTGTCGCGATGACGGACGCTGTGCGCGAAGCCGCGCAGCATCTGCGAGAGAATGACGCCGCTGTTCCCACGCGCACCGAGCAGCGAGCCATGGGCTGCGGCGGCGGCGACGACGGACAGCGTCCCCGCGCGGACCGGGCGCGCGTCGTGCAGGGCGGCTCTGGCCGTGAGGTACATGTTCGAACCCGTGTCGCCGTCGGGGACGGGAAAGACGTTCAGGTCGTTCAGGACGCCCCGATACTTCCGCAAAAAGTACGTCCCGGCGGCGACGAATTTCTCGAACGCCCGGCCATCGAGCTGGGTGACTGCCATGGAGCGCCACTCGCGTTCCGGCACGAGCAGCGCGCGCCCTGCGCGTGCGAGAGGAGGCGGCAAGCCGAGCGGGGAGACTGCCCGGACGATGCGGCCGCGCGGCCGAAAACGGTCGAGCTGGACCTTCTGGGCCTCGGGTACGACAGCGGTCGCGATGCAGGGGAGCGCGACTAGCTCGGAGTCCGGATCGACCTTGGCCTTGTCGGGGAGGGTGGTTTTTGATACACTCGCTCTGTTATGGCCAAGCGATGCGACGTGTGCGGCAAGGGTCCCATGTCGGGAAACAATGTCAGTCACGCGATGAACAAGACCAAGCGCCGGTGGTTGCCCAACCTCCAGGCCGTCCGCATCGACGAGCGCGGAACCCACAAGACCGCCCGAGTCTGCACCAACTGCCTGCGCAGCAAGCGCGTAAAGCGCATCGGCGTAGCCGGCGTCTAGAAGTCTAAAGGCGCTCCGCCCCTGGCTGCGCGCCCCCCCACGCCAATGACGTGGCCCCCCCCGGGTCCGACCTCGCAACAACATCCTGCCTAGGCGAGATGCTGCTGCGCTCGGTCCATCACCGGAATCTTGCCAGCGCGCTTAGCGCGCGACGATCGAGTCAGCGTTTAGACTATGGTCGCCCTGCGCGTATCCGCTTACGTCGACCGTCATCCCCGGGGTGAGCGTCGTGCCGCGCGGATTGATGATCGTCCCTTGGTGCAGGTGGATCTGGCGGTAGACGTTCGGTGCCGTTTCGACCTGGAGTTCGAAGCGGCGGAAGTACGTCACCCTGCCGTGCGCGGTGTTACCGTTGGTCGTCTGCAGCAGCCCGCCCACCGATTGGAGGATACTCTGCACGATCGGGTTGTTCTGCACGTCCGGCGGGACGGAGGGGATGCCCTGGGCGAGCGCGGCGCCGGTGCCGCCGATCCACAGGGCTGCCGCAAGAGGGAGTACACGCACCTTCATACCGGTTCCAACGGGCGACCGCGCAGGAACGTTGCGTTCCCTTCGTACGGTCTAGTACACGATCTTGTTCTTCGGCGGCGAGAACTTCAGGCGCGCCCCTTCGCCTTCGAGGGTCGGGATCGGGGTCGAGCCGACGCCGAAGCGGTCCGCGTACCGAGCGCACGCATCGTCGCCCAGGTACGGTAGGGGCTTGAAGAGATCCAGCGCAGCGACCGGGTCGACCGTCGCGCCGCCGTAACCCGTCGTCCGCTCGACGCTGAGCGACGCCAGCGCGGTCCCGAGGATCGTCGCGGCCCAGGGACTCGCGCCGACCGCGAGCATCGTGGCGATCGCGCCCGCAAAGACGTCGCCGGCGCCGTAGCCCGGGAAGGCTGGATGAAACGGGGCGGTGATCCGTTCGTAGACGTAGCCGTTCGAGAAGATCGTCGTCAGCTGGCGCTTGTCGGGGTCGCGGGTGAACGACGAGATGATCGCCGTCTGGGGGCCGCGCGCCGCGAAGCCGTCGAGAAACGTCCGCTCGTTCGCCCGGCGCATCCGGGTCAGATCGAGCAGCACCTCGGCCTCGAACCGGTTCGGCGTGACGATCTGGGCGCGCGGGAGCAGCAGGTCGCGGATCCGGCGCGCAGTCTCGACCGGGACGAAGAGCCCCTTCTCGTAACTTCCAAGCACCGGATCGAGGACGACCAAGCCGACGAAACGTTCCAGCGCCTCGGCCACGATGTCGACCTGATCCGGATGCGCCAGGTACCCGATGATCACCACGGTCGGCTCGCGGGCGATCAGAAAATCGACCCCGCGGCGGAACTCACGCTCGTCGACGGCGAGGTTCATGCGCCCTTCGACGCCGCCCCGCGCGCTCGCATACGCGGTCGGGACCGTCACGGTCCGCACGTTCATGCGGTGCGCGATCGCGCTGACCGCCTCGTTGCCGAGAAAGCCGTAACCGACGCTGTTCTGAATGGAGCCGAGCAGCGGATACGCCTTGATCGCCGCGTCGTCGTTGCTCATCTCAGGTGGTCCCAACCGGAAGAAGCGATGGCCGCCCCGTTGGCGAGCCGAACGCCTGCTCCCTCGGTGATCCGGCCGACGCGCAGCAAATCGCGGCCGAAGTGCGCGCGGAAGCGGTTCGCGACGTGCGCGAACGCGCGGTGCTCGATCGTCACCAGCAGCTCGAAATCTTCGCCGCCGTCGAGCGCCCAGCGCTCCGCGTCGGCACCGATCCGCTCGGCCAGCGCACGCGCGCCCGCGTTCACCGGGATCTCCTCGACGACCGCGCCGGCACCAGAAGCGACGCACAACCGGGAGAGATCGGTCGAGAGACCGTCCGAGGAGTCCATCATCGCACGGACGTGGCGCGAGGCGGCCAGCCACCGACCCTCGCGCAGACGCGGCTCCGGGGTCCGATAGGCGGCGAGGACGCCGGCGTTCGCCGGATCCGCCGCAAGCTCCGGCCCTTCCAGCGCGGCAGCCAAGCCGGCGCGGCTGGCGCCGAGCGGACCGGTCACCGCGACGACGTCGCCCGGGCACGCACCGGAGCGCAGTTTCAGGTTGCTCGGGCGGACTTCGCCGATCGCCGTGATCGCCAGGACGATCGCGGGCGAGCGGGTCAGATCGCCGCCCGCGATCGCGCAGCGCGTGCGTTTCGCGAGCGCGGCGATCCCGTCGTAACAGGCGAGGATCCACTCGGGATCGGTTCCCGCCGGAAATCCGAACGCGATCGTTGCGAGCACCGGACGCGCACCCATCGCCGCCAGGTCCGAGAGGTTCGCCGCCAGCGCGCGGTGCCCGACGTCTTGCGCCCGCATCGCCTCGCGCGTGAAGTGCACGCCTTCGACCAGCGCGTCGGTCGTGACGACGCTGCGGTTGCTCCGCGACGGCTGCCACACCGCCGCATCGTCGCCGATCCCAACCAGCACGCGCTGATCCGGAACGTCACGCAAACGTTCGCGAATCGCGCCTACGAACTCGTCTTCGGTCAACGCGCGCGCACGTGCGCCGCGTCGAGGCGGCGGCGCATTTCGTGCAGTGCGGCGGGCGGGTCCGCGGCGGCGAAGACGGAGTTGCCGGCGACGAGGACGTCCGCCCCGGCGAGCGCCGCGCGCTCGAGATTTTGCAGGCCGATACCGCCGTCGACTTCGATCTCGCAGGCGGGATTGCGTTCGTCGAGCAGGGCGCGCACCTCGCTCACCTTCGTAAGCGCGCGTTCGATGAAGGACTGGCCGCCGAAGCCGGGATTGACGCTCATCACCAGGACTCGATCGATCTCTTCGATCAGGTCGGCGAGCATCGTGACGGGCGTACCGGGGTTGATCGCGATCCCCGCTTTCGCGCCGATCGCGCGCAGGTGCCGCAGCAGGCGATGCTGGTGCGGCGTTGCTTCGTAATGGAACGTGATCACGTCGGCGCCGGCCTCACGAAACGCGTCGACGTACTTCTCCGGCTCGACGATCATCAGGTGACAATCGAACGGCAGCGCGCTGAGACGCCGCAAGTCCTTGACGATCTTCATCCCCCAAGTGAGGTTGGGGACGAAGCGGCCGTCCATCGAGTCGAGGTGCAGCTCGTCGGCGCCGGCGGCTTCGACCATGCGGATCTGCTCCGCGATGTCGGCGAAATCGGCGGAGAGCAGCGACGGCGCGATCTTGGCGCGACGCGGGGTCGTCACCGCTTCTTCTTTTCGTCCGGCGGGCTCGTCGGCGGCGGCGGCAATTTGGGCTCCTTGCCGATCGTCGTCTGGTTGAGCAGCTCGTTGTTGATGTAGGTGTCGAGTTCGGCCGTGCCGACGACGGTGAGGTTGAAGTCGAGCTTTTGACCGCCTTGCGCGAACCCGTCATACACGTTCCAGGTTCCGGTGTCGTCGCGCACTTCCATACGCACGTGCGCGGCGTCGTCACGGGCGGGGACGGTTGCCGTCGCGTGCACTTGCCGGATGATATAACCGTATTCTCCCGGGCCGGCGCTGACTTGCAGCGACACTTCTTCGAACGGGTCGATCTGCGCGCCGGCGCCCGGGTTCTGCCGCACGATCGTACCGCGCGGCTTACCGCTCGGGCCGAACGGCGTCCACACGACTTGGCCGATTTTGATGCGATCGCGCTGCGCCTCCGAACGGGCTTCGTCGATCGACATCCCGCCGAAATTCGGCACCTTCACGCCGCTGGGCGGCCCTTTGCTCAACGTCAGCGACACCTTCGAACCTTGGCGCACGCTCGAGAGCGGCGGCGGATCCTGCGCGACGATGTGGTTCGCGGGAATGTCGTCGTTCGCGACCGTGGTCGTCCGCTCGAGCAGCAGCTTGAGCCGATTGAGATCGAGCCCCGCGTTGCGCAGCGATTCGAACCGCAAATCCGGCATCGGGAAGATCGTCACGCCGGTGCTGACGACGAGCGAGATCTGACGCCCTTCGCGCACGCGCGATCCGGGCGGCGGCGCCTGGCTCATCACGACGTCCTTGGGAAAGCGGTCGCTGGGCCGGCTTGCGATGACGACGCAGCGCAGCTGCAGCGGCGCGCATTCGGCGATCGCGTCGGCTTGCGTCTGGCCCGTCATCGCCGGCGTCTGGATGCTGGCGGCACTCGGCCCGAAGAAGTCCTTGATCGAGCGGCCGAACCACACCAGTACGCCGACGCTCAGCGCGAGCGCGACCGCGAAGAGCCAATCCTGACGCAGGAACCACTCGAGCGGGCTGCGACGCGCGGGGCCTGCCGCCTCGGCGCCGTCCAGTTGCATCAGGCGAGCGCCTCGAGCTGCGCTTCGTCGAAGTCGACGTTGCTGTACACCCGCTGCACGTCCTCGTGCTCCTCAAGCGCGTCGAGGAAGGTGAGGATCTTTTCGGCATCCGCGTCGGCGGGCCGGGTCGTCTGCGTCGCTTCCATCGCGAGCTCGGCCGAGTTCACGTGCAGTCCGGCCGCTTCGAGCGCGTCCTTCACCGCCATCACCAGCTGCGGTTCGGTGACCACTTCGGACGGCTCGCCGAAGCGCACGTCGATGACGCCGTCGACCAGCGCCTTCTCGGTCAGCGCGTCCTCGTTCAACCGGCCGGGATCGACGGCGATCAATCCGCGCGGCGCGAACATCCAGCCGACGCTCCCCGTCTCGCCGAGACTCCCCTCGTTGCGGCTGAACAGAAAGCGCAGCTCCGACGCGGTGCGGTTGCGGTTGTCGGTCGCGGCATCGACGATGACCGCCACCCCCGCCGGACCGTAACCCTCGTAGCGGATCTCCTCGATTTCCTTCTCTCCCGCGCCGCTCGCGCGCGCGATGGCGCGCTTGATGTTGTCGGCCGGCACGTTGTTGGCACGCGCCTTGTCGACCGCCATCTTCAGCCGGTAATTGGCCGCCGGATCGGGCGAGCCGTTCTTGGCCGCGAGGATGATCTCTTTGCTGAGTTTCGTGAAGAGCGCACCGCGCTGCGCGTCGGCCTTACCTTTGCGCAGCTTGATGTTGTGCCACTTGGAATGACCTGACATGCAGCCTACCAGGGGAGCGGTGAGGGATCTAGAGGTTTCGCTTCGCGACCCGCCGCGCCGGTCATCCCGGCGGGTGCGCGAAGAGCGACCGCACGCGTCCGTCGCGGTCGAGTCCGAGCGAAGCGGCCAGCGCGTCGGCCTCGGCGGCCGCCGTCGTGCAGGCGGTCGCATACGCGCGGCCAAGGCGAGCGTACGCGCTCGCCCGCTCGGCGCCTGCGCCGGCGGACACCGCGCCGAGTTCGCACGCCGCGCCCAGCAAGGCGGCCTTGGCGTCGATCGCGACGCCGGCGATCGTGCGCGCTTGCGCGCCGCACATCGCGAGCTGCGCTTCGAGCAGCACCCGCGTCATCGCGACGGTCTGCTCCGGCGGGCGCGGCGCGGAACCTTCGAGCAGCGCGAGGTACGCCACCGCGCACAGCGCGTCGCCGGCGTTGATGGCGTGCGCCAGGCCGAACTTGCTCCACACGGCGTCGCGTCCGGCGCGAGTGGATGCGCCGTCCTCGATATCGTCGTGCACGAGCGAGAATTGATACACGATCTCGACGGCGCACGCGACGTCGAGCGCGTCCTCCGGACGCCCGCCCTCCGCCTCGGCGACGGCGAGCGCGAGCCGCAAGCAGAGGCGGCGCGCTCGCTCCGCTGCGCCGTCGAAACCCAGCTGGTAGCGCACCTGCGCCGCAGTTGCCGAGTCATCGTCGAAGCGCGCGACGGCGCGTTCGAGCGCGCCTTCCAAATCCAGCTTATCGACTGCCGTGAGCGAGAGCTTCCATCCGATCGGCCACTTTGTCGACCAGCCAGCCCGGCGTCGATGCGCCCGACATCAAGCCCGCGGTTTCAACGCCCTCGAACCACTCCGCGGCGAGTTCGTCGGGCCCCTCGATGTGATACGAGCGCGCGCCGTTCATCGCGGCGAGTTCGGCCAGATGCTTGGTGTTGGCCGACGTCTTCCCGCCGACGACGACCATTACGTCGACTTCGCGCGAGAGGCCGTCGACTTCGGACTGCCGATTCTTCGTGTCGGTGCAGATCGTGTTGATCGCGCGGACTTCGTAGTACTTCTCGCTGAGCTTGCGCACGATGTCGGCGAAACCGACGCCGTTCCACGTCGACTGCACGACGACGCCGACTCGGCTCGCGCGCGGCAGCGCGTCGATGTCGCCGGCGCTCGTGATGCACCACGCGCCCGGCACGTGCGAGAGCGTGCCCTTGACCTCCGGATGGGTGGGATCGCCGACGACGATGATCTTGTAGCCTTCGTCGCGGAGCTTCTCGGCCTGCACGTGGATCTTGGTGACCATCGGACAGGTCGCGTCGATCACGGTGAGACCCTTGGCCTGCGCCTTCTCGAACGTCTCGACCGGCAGCCCGTGGGCGCGCACGAACATCGTGCCGCTCTCGATCTCGTCGACCGAGACCGCGTTCTTGAGGCCCTGCGCTTCCAGCTGCGCGACCATCTGCGGATTGTGGACGACGTGCCCGAGAGTCGTCACGCTCGCGCCCGGGCGCGCGATCGCCGCTTCCGCCTTCTTGACCGTGATGGCCACGCCGAAACAGAAGCCCTGGGTTTTGGCTCGCTTGATGATCACCGGATGCTCCCCTCGAGCTGGCGGATCCGCTGCATGATCTCCGTTGCCTTCTTCTCCAGATCACCTTCATCCGACTTCCGGTTCCGCTCCACCGTGAACGGATCGCCGAAAACGACCGTCACCCGGGCGAACGGCCGGAGCTTCCGCGTCCCGACGATCGCGGCTGGGACGACCGGCACGCCCGAAGCCGCAGCGAGGAAGGCGGCGCCGGCCTTCTCCTCGTTGGTCCCGTTCACGTTGCGGCCCCCCTCCGGGAAGATCCCGACGCAGCGGCCCTCTTTGAGCATCCGCAGGCTCGCCCGCAGGGCGGCCGTCCCGCCGGCCTGGCGGTCGACCGGGAAGGCGTTGAGGTGCGGGAGGAGCTGCTTGAGAATCGGCATCGCGAAGAGCTCCTTCTTCGCCATGTACGAAATCGGTCGCGGCATCCCGATCCCGAGCAGCGGCGGATCCAGGTTCGAGATGTGGTTGGCAACCACGAGCAGGCCGCCGGTGCGCGGCACCTTCTCTGCGCCGATGACCCGGTACCGGAACGTCAGCCGCGCGACTGCCTGCACCGCCGCTCTGGCGATGCCGTAGACCGTCATGCCTATGCGGCGCCCATCGCAGCGAGCATGCGAGCAACGACGTCCTCCGGCTGGAGCTCGGTCGAATCGATGGTGATCGCGTCCTCGGCGGCGCGCAACGGCGAGACCGCCCGGGTCGAGTCTAGGCGATCGCGCTCGACGATCTGGGCCCGTACCTCGTCGAAGGGCACGTCGAGCCCGCGCTCGTGGAACTCCGCCTGGCGCCGCCGCGCCCGCTCGTCCACCGACGCCGTGAGGAAAAACTTGTGCCGCGCGTCAGGGAGCACGACCGTGCCGATGTCGCGCCCGGCCATCACGACGGGTCCCTCCGCGGCGATCGTGCGCTGACGATCGACGAGCTCGTGGCGGATTCCCGCGAGCGCGGCAACGGTCGAGACCGCCGCCGCGACGTCGGGATCGAAGAGCCGGTCCCCGGTCCCGCGCCCGTCGAGCAGCACGCGGTACCCGGACGTCGTCGAGGCATCCGGCACGATCGCGATCTTGTGGTGCGCAAGCATCGTGAGCAGCGCGGACTCGTTGTCGAGGTCCACGCCGTTGCGGAGCGCGAGATACGCCACCGCCCGGTACATCGCACCGGTGTCGAGGTAGAGGTGCCCGGTGCGCGCTGCCAGCGCTTGAGAAACAGTGGTTTTGCCGCTAGCTACGTTGCCGTCAATCGCGACGTGGTCGTTCGCCATGCCGGACGGTCACGTTCTCCACGATACGTTGCCATTCCGCGCGCCGCCGAAGCGACGTTGGTCGCAGGCCGCGCTATGCAGCTTTCTTCTTCGGAGGCCGGCCGCCGCGTTTGCCGTTCTCAGCCGACGACGATGCCTTCTTCTCGCTGGTCCGTGATCCGAGCAGTTGCGAAGCCGCGCTTCGCACCGCGTTCTCGCCCGCCGCAGCGATCATCAGCGTTTCAAGGCGAACGCCCATGTCTGCTGCCTCGAACCACAACGCGTTTCCTGGAGGCTCGATGTCGGGCCGACGCAGCGTCGCCGGGGCCACCTTCGCCAGTCCGGTTATGCGACCGCGGGGAATCGTGAATGATGCCCCGTTGTTGAGCTGGACGACAAACGCATCCTGCGCGCGCGAATACCGCGCTTCGACGATCGTCGTCAGCGACTTCGCAGCCGCTCGCGCGCGCTTCCCCGCCCTCGCGGATCTCCGCATCGGTCGTTACGATTCGATGGTCCTTGCTCACTTGTCGCGCGCCGAAACTCGACGGGCCCAGCACGCGGTGCCGTCTGGGCGCACGTCGCCTTCGCGAGCGAAGCGGAAGTCGACACGCGGTGGCGGCGGCGAAGCGCGCGTTCCGCGGCTGGTCGCAAACGCCGCGGCTGGAAGCGCTCGATCTTCGGCGACCACGCGATCCACGGCCCCGAAGGGGTGCGCTTCTACACGCACATCAAGACGACCACCGAACGTTGGCCCAAGGGCGCCGCAACCGGCTCGCAGTTCACGATGCCCGTCATGCGGTAGCGGTAGTGCCAGGCACCTGGCACGCCGGTGCGCGAAGATCGGAGCGTGGCGAAGCCCAAGTCGGTCTATTTCTGTACCGCGTGCGGGTTTGAATCGGCGCGTTGGATCGGGCGCTGCCCGTCGTGCGAGGCGTGGAACACCTTCGAGGACGCGCCGGTCGTACGCCCGGTGAAGGCGGCGGCGGCGCGCGCCGCCGCCACGCCCTTGCGCGTCGCGGGCCCGGTGCCGCTCTCCCAGATCGACGATTCGCGCATCGCGCGGCGGCGCACCGGGATGGCCGAGTTCGACGCGCTGCTGGGCGGCGGGATCGTGCCCGGCAGCCTCGTGCTCCTCGGCGGCCCGCCCGGCGCCGGAAAGTCCACCCTGCTGCTGCAGCTGGCGACGACGCTCGCTCGCGACGGCGCGCGTTCGGTGTACGTCTGCGGCGAAGAGTCGGCGGCGCAGACGAAGCTGCGCGCGCAGCGGGTCGGCGCGGTCGACTCGCTGCTGGTCTTTGCGGAGACCAACTTGCGCGCGGTGCTCGACGCGCTCGAGCGCGACGTCCCCGAAATCATGGTCATCGACTCGATCCAGACGATGTGGCTGCCCGACGTCGACTCGTTCGCCGGCAGCGTCTCCCAGATCCGCGACTGCACGCAGGTCCTCATGGAGTTCGCGAAGCGAACCGGCTGCGCGACCTTCGTCGTCGGCCACGTCACGAAGGACGGAGCGATCGCCGGCCCGCGTCTGCTCGAACACCTCGTCGACACCGTGCTGTACTTCGAGGGCGATCAGTCCGGCGAGTACCGCATCGTGCGCGCGTACAAGAACCGCTTCGGCGGGATCGACGAGATCTGCGTCTTCGCGATGGACGATCGCGGCCTGCACGAGATCGCCGATCCCTCGGCGCTCTTCCTCGAAGGCCGGGGCGCGCGGCCGAGCGGATCGTGCGTCGTCCCGACGCTCGTCGGCCAGCGTCCGGTGCTGGTCGAGATCCAAGCGCTGGTCGGCGAGGCCGCGTACGGCACGGCTCGCCGCCTTGCCGCGAACGTCGATGCGGCGCGGCTCGCGATGATCATCGCGATCCTCGAACGCCGCGCCGGCCTGCTGCTCGCCGGTCACGATGTCTACTGTTCCGTCGCCGGCGGTTTACGCGTCTCCGAAACGGGCGCGGATCTCGGCATCGCGCTGGCGATCGCATCGGCGTTTCGCGACGTTCCGCTCGCCGCCGGGACCGTCGCCTTCGGCGAACTGGGACTTTCGGGCGAAGTGCGCAGCGTCTCGCAGCCGGCACGCCGCGCGGCCGAAGCGACGAAGCTCGGCTTCACGCGGCTGCTCGCACCAGAGAGCGCACGCGACATCGCCGCAGCGATCCGTTTAGCATTTGATTGACGCGTCGACGGCGAGGGCCGGCCGACACGCGATCCGAAGGCGAGGCGCGATGGTCGAACTGATACCACGCGACGTGTTGTTCGGGAACCCGGAGAAGACGGCGCCCGCACTCTCGCCCGACGGGAGCCGCATCGCATACTTGGCACCGCACGACGGCGTCCTCGCGGTGTGGGTTCGGACGATCGGTGCCGACGACGACCGGGTGGTCGCGTGCGACCCCACCCGGCCGATCCGCAATGCCTTCTGGTCGCCGGACGGTGCCCGCGTGCTCTTCCTGCAGGATGCAGGCGGCAATGAAGACTTCCATCTCTTTGCTGCCGACCCGAGCGGGGATTCCGACGCGATCGACCTGACGCCGTATCCGGGAACGCGGGTCGAGGTCCAGTCGCTCGACTTCACGCGGCCCGACACGATGCTGGTCGCGATGAACCGCCGCGATCGGCAGCTGTTCGACATCTACCGGCTCGACCCGACGAGCGGCAAGGCAACCCTCGATACCCAGAATCCCGGGACGATCGCCTCCTTCGCCGATGACACCGAGATGCGGATCCGCGCGGGCGTCATCCAGCACGACGACGCATCGACCGAGATCGTCGTGCGCGACGGCGTCGATGTGCCCTGGCGAACGCTGGCGCGCTTCGAACCCGACGATGGGACCCCGCTGCTGGCGGGATTCACGACCGACGGCAACGGCCTGTTGACCGTTACGAGCATCGGTGCCAACGCGGCCCGCCTGGTGCGGTACGACGTCGCGGACGGCACGCTGCGCGAACTCGCCGGCGATCCGCAGTACGACATCAGCGACGTGCGCTTTTCGCCGAAGACGAAGACGCCGATCGCCGCCTCCGTGGTGCGCGATCGCACCGAATGGATCGTGCTCGATCCGGCGTACGCCGACGATTTCCGCGCCATCGAAGAACACATCCCGGGCGACGTCGGGATCGATTCGATCGACCGCGACGACCGCACCTGGCTCGTCTCGTCCTTGATCGACACCGGCTCGCCGTCGTATTGGACGTACGACCGTTCGACCAAACGTGCGACGAAGATGTTCGCGACCCGGCCGGCGCTCGACGCGTACACGCTCGCGCCGATGACGCCGGTGACCTACGCGGCGCGCGACGGCTTGACGATCCACGGGTACCTCACCACGCCGGCCGGCGTTCCGGCGAAGCGCCTGCCGGCGATCATCCTCGTGCACGGCGGGCCGTGGGCGCGCGACACCTGGGGTTACAACGGCTCCGTGCAGTGGCTCGCGAACCGCGGCTACGCCGTCCTTCAGCCCAACTTTCGCGGTTCGACCGGCTACGGGAAAGCGTTCATCAACGCCGGCGACCGCGAATGGGCGGGCACGATGCGCACCGACCTCCTCGACGCGAAGGCCTGGCTCGTGCAGCACGGGATCGCCGATCCGCTGCGGGTCGGCATCATGGGGGGATCGTACGGCGGTTACGCGACGCTGACCGCGCTCGCGTTCGAACCGCTGGCCTTCGCGTGCGGCGTCGACATCGTCGGACCGTCGAACCTCAACACGCTGCTCTCGTCCATTCCGGCCTATTGGGAGACGATGCGGGCGACGTTCACCCGGCGGATGGGCGATACGGAAGCCGTTCTTGCCGAAGCGTCACCCCTGCACCGCGCGAACGACATTCGCGCGCCGCTGCTGATCGGTCAAGGTGCGAACGATCCGCGCGTCAAGATCGCCGAGTCCGATCAGATCGTCCAGGCGATGCGCGATCGCAAGCTCGAGGTGACCTACGTCGTCTTCGAAGACGAAGGTCACGGCTTCGCGCGCCCCGAGAACGCGAAGCGCTTCAATGCCGCAGTCGAGCGCTTCTTAGCCCACAACCTCGGCGGGCGTGCCGAACCTGCCCGGCCCGACGACTCGATCGAGGCGTTTCTGCGCTAGCTATGTGCTGCGCGGCACTACGTCGTACTAGACCGCATGCTCCGTTCTTTCGTCCTCGCGTGCGTGCTTGCACTGCTGGGTTCCGCGGTCCCGCCGCTCGCCGCCGCCGCCCAGCCCGGACCGGCCGCCGCGCAGGAGCGCACGCTGGCGAACGGGCTGCGCATCGTCGTCATCGAGGACCACGCCGCGCCGGTCGCCCAGGTGCACATCTGGTACCGCTTCGGCGCGCTCGACGAGACGCCGGGGAAAACGGGGCTCGCGCACGCGCTCGAACACATGATGTTCCGCGGTACGGGCGACATCTCGAGCGCCGGCATCGACGACATGACGGCTCGGCTCGGCGCGGAGGTGAACGCCGAGACCGAGAACGAGATGACCCACTTCTACTTCGTCGTGCCGGCCGATCGCGTCGAAACGATCGTCCACTTCGAGGCGGACCGCATGCGCGGGCTCAAGCTCGATCCGGCCGACTGGAATCTCGAACGCGGCGCCGTGCTCGAAGAATACGCCGAGAAGCACAGCGATCCGGTGTCGTCCTTCATCTTCGACGTGAACCAGCGCGTGTTTCCGGCTTCGCGGCTGGGCGGGACGTCGCTCGGCGAGAAGGCAGACATCGAACACGCGACCGTCGCGGACTTGCGCCGCTACTACGATGCCTGGTACCGGCCGAACAACGCGACGCTGGTCGTCTCGGGTGACGTGCACGCGGCGGACGTGTTCGATCAAGCGCAGCGCTGGTTCGGCCCGCTCGCCAAGACGCCGCTTCCCGCGCGCCGGCACTACGCGCTTGCCCCCGCGTCAGGCGTTCACTGGACGAAGACATCGGACTATCCCTATACGATGGTCGACGAAGCCTACGCCGCACCCGGCAACGCCAAACCCTTCGAGCACGACCAGGTCCGCAACGACGTCGCGCTCGGCGCGATCTTCAACGAGCGCGGTCCGTTCCGCCACGCGCTGGTCGACAGCGGGCTCGCGCTCGCGTACGAACCGATGCCGATGGAGGACCGCCGGGCCTCCGTCATCCACGTGCTGCTGATCGTCGCGCCGGGGCACACCGCCGCCGAAGTCCGCGCGGCATACGAAAAAACGATGGCCCACGTGCTCGCGGCCGGACTCGATCCGGAACTCTTCTCTGCCTCGAAGCGCTCGCAGCTCGCTTCGATGACGTACGCTCGCGATTCGATCGTCGGCATCGGCACGGCGATCGGCGCGAACATGGTCTTCCCCGGCGACACGCCGCCGACGCAATTCTACGCCCTCTACAACTCGATCACGCGCGACGAGTCGACCGCGGTCGCCCGCAAGGTGTATGCGAAGCCGAGCGTCGTCGCCGTCCTGGAACCGACCGCGTTCGATCCCGCGAAGGCGAAAGCGCCGGCCGGTGTGACCTCGTCGGTGACCGACGACTTCGGCGCGCGCGTTCCGAACGGCCCGCTGCAGCAGCCGGAATGGATGCGCGCCGCGCTCGCCAAGCCGCTCGCGCTGCGCAGCGCGGTCGACCCGGTGCTCACCACGCTGCCCAACGGAATGCGGCTGCTCGTGCAGCGGGTCGCGTCGAACCCGACCGTCTTCATCGACGGCGTCGTACGCACGTCCCCCGCGTTCGATCCGGTCGGCAAGGAAGGAGTGGGAGAGCTCACCTCATCGCTGATGCAGTGGGGCAGCGCCAAGTACAGCTACGACGCGCAGCGCAAAGTCGCCGACGACCGCGCGGCGGACCTGCAGTTCGGTCTGGCATTTTCCGCGCACGGTCGGTCCGGCGACTTCGGAGCGCTGCTCGACGTGCTCGCCGACGACGTGCGCCACCCGCTTCTGCCCGCCGACAAGTTGGCGCAGATCCGCTCGCAACTCAGCGCGTACGCGGGCAAGCAGGCACTGCAAGCCGGCTTCCACGCGCAGCGGATCTTCGACGCTGCACTCTATCCCGCCGGCGATCCGGTGCTGCGCGTGCCGAGCGCCGCGTCGTTCGACCGGCTGACCCTCGAGGACGTAGCGGCGTATCGCGCGCAATACGTGCGGCCGGATCTCGTGACGCTCGTCGTCGTCGGCGACGTCGATCCGGCCGACGTGGCGCGCCAGGTCAGTGCGCGGTTCGGCGATTGGAGCGCGGCCGGGCCGACCCCCGACCCGCACCTGCCGCCGATCCCGCTGCCCCAGCCGCGCACGGCGCTGGTCGAAACGGCGACTCAGGAGATCAGCGTCGAGCTCGGCGCGCCCGCGGCGGCGCGGACCGCGCCGGACTACGACGCGCTCGCGCTGGCGAACGCGATCTACGGAGGCGGCTCGCTCGATACGCGGCTGTTCCGCGAGGTGCGCGAGAAGCGCGGTCTCGTCTACACGGCGGCGAGTTCGCTGAACGCCGACCGCGATCGCGGCACGTTCACCGTCTCGTTCAGCGCGGTCCCGGCGAAGATCGACGCCGCCGAGGCCCTCGTGCGCGCCGAACTCAAGCGGATGCAGGACGAGGACGTGAGCCCCGGAGAGTTGGCGCGCGCGAAGACGCGTGTGGTGGCGACGCAACTCAACGCCGAACAGGCGACGTCCGCGATCGCGGCCGACCTCTTGCGCATCTCGCTCGACGATCTCTCGCCGTCGTACTATTCGACCCTCGCGCAACGCTATGACGGCCTGACCGCGGCAGACGTCCGCCGCGCGGCGCAGACCTATTTCCATCCCGACAACCTGGTCGGAGTCCGCATCGGTCCGCGCATCTAGCAGGCTGTGACGCCCGCGTTCGAGTTCGAGATCGTACCGAACCTCAGCGAGGGGCGCGATCTCGAGGTGATCGCCGCCTGCGTCGCGGCGATGGAGGCGGAGGGCGCGCGGGTCGTGCACCAGACCAGCGACCCGCTGCACAACCGCAGCGTGATCACCGCCGTCGGGCGCGCCTCGCAGGTCGTCGCGGCGGCGGTCGCGTTGGCTCGCGTCGCGCGCGATCGGATCGACGTACGCGAACATCGCGGCGCGCACCCGCGGATCGGCGCGCTCGACGTACTGCCGTTCGTTCCGCTCGGCGAGGCGCGGCTCGACGATGCGGTGACCCTGGCGCACCGGGCGGCGGCGCGGATCTGGCGCGAAGTCGGCGTACCGGCATATCTGTACGGGGCGGCTGCGTCCGCGCCGCAACGCGAACACCTCGCCGAAATCCGGCGGGGCGAGTTCGAGGGCCTCAGGGCACGGCTGCTCGGCGACGAGGGGTGGCAGTTCGACTACGGCGACGCCGCTCATCCGTCGGCTGGGGCGATCGCCGTCGGTGCGCGGCCGTTCCTCATCGCGTTCAACGTCGAACTGGCGAGCGGAGACCTTGCGCTCGCCCGGCGCATCGCCCGCACGCTGCGCGGCTCCAGCGGCGGCTTGCGGACGCTCAAATGCCTTGGACTGCGGCTCGGCGCCGACCGGGTTCAGGTATCGTGCAACGTGACCGACGTCGACGCGGTCCCGCTCTATCGCGTGACCGAACTGGTCCGGCGTGCCGCCGCGCGGGCGGGCGTCTCGATCGCCCGCAGCGAGCTGATCGGCCTCGCGCCGTATCGAGCGATCGAGCGCGTCGCCCACGCCTACGCCGCGGCGGAGAATCGCGCCGCTCCTCAGTAGTCACCGCGGATGATCCTTCGCCGCATCGCCGCCGCCGTCGCGGCCGCGATCTTGGCGTGCGCTTCCGCGACCCCCGGTCGCGCCGCGACGCTCACCCCGAACGTTTCGGCCCACGTCGAGACATTGCCGAACGGCCTGCGGGTCGTCGTCGTCGAGGATCACGCCGCGCCGGTGGCCGTCGTCAACGTGTGGTACCGGTTCGGTGCGGCGTACGAGACGCCGGGCAAAACGGGGTTGGCGCACGCCCTCGAACACATGATGTTTCGCGGCACGCACGATCTGTCGTCGTCGGGGCTCGACGACTGGGGAGCGCGGCTGAGCGCGACGGTCAACGCGCAGACGACGAGCGAGTTCACCCGGTTCGATCTCACCCTGCCGGCCGATCGCGTCGACGCTGCGCTGCACCTCGAATCCGACCGGATGCACGACCTCAAGCTCGATCCGGCAGATTGGGACAAAGAGCGCGGCGCGGTGCTGCAAGAGTGGGCGCAAGATTACAGCAATCCCCTCTTCACGCTCGGCACCGGGCTGCAGGAAAAACTCTATCCCAACTCACCGCTCGGCAAGAGTACGCTCGGCGTACGCGCCGACATCGAGCAGGCGACCGTTGCCGACCTGCGCGCTTACTACGAAATGTGGTACGTGCCCAACAACGCGACGGTCGTCGTGACCGGCGACGTCGATCCGCAGGCGGTCTTGGCGTCGGCACGCCGCTGGTTCGGTCCGCTGGCGCCGCGCCCGTTACCCGCGGTCACCCTCCAGCGGCCGAAGGCCGCGAGCGGGATCGTCACCCGCTTCAGAGGCGACTATCCGTTCACCGTCGTCGATCTGGCCTATGCGGCACCGCCCGTCAGCGGCGCGACGGAAGCCGAGAGCCTGCGCGCGCTGATCGCGCTGATCGCAATGCAGAATCCGCGCGGCCCGTTTCGGCGCGAACTCGTCGACAGCGGCCTGACGCTGACCTTCGGGATGCAGCCCGCGCTCGAGCGCGACGTCGCGACCTTCCACGCGTTTCTCATCGTCGCGCCGGGACATAGCGCCGAAGCGGCGGCGAAGGCCTTCCGCGCAACCGTCGCCGCGACGCTGGCGCGAGGCATCGACCCGGACTACGTCGCCGCCGCGAAGCGCAGCGCGCTCACCGGCCTCGTGTACGCAGGCGACTCGATCTCCGGACTCGCCGCCATCTACGGTGGCGCGTACGCGTTTCCCGGCGACCGCGATCCGAGCACCTTCGCCGCCGACATCGACGCGGTGACGACGAACCAGGTGAACGCGGTCGCGCGCCGCGTGTTTGCCGCGCCGAACGCCGACGCGATCCTCGAACCGACGACGACCGATCCGAACCGGGCCAAGCCGCTCGCCGATCTCGGCAATACCGTGAGCGATGCGTTCGGCGGCCGCGCCCCCGACGGCCCGCTCGTGCAGCCGCAGTGGATGCGCGACGACCTCGCCCGGCCGCTGGCGCTACGCAGCCGCGTGGCGCCGATCGAGACGACGCTGCCGAACGGCCTGCACCTGCTCGTGCAGCGGGTCGCCGACAACCCGACCGTCTTCATCGCCGGGTCGATGCGGCGCTCCGCGACGTTCGAGCCGGCCGGCAAAGAGGGCGTGGCGGCGATCGCCTCGACGCTGATGGCGTACGGCAGCGCGCGGTACGACTACACCGCGCAGCATCGGCTCGCCGACGATTCCGGCGCGCAGCTGCGCTTCGGCTCCAACTTCGGCGGGCACGGTTTGGCGCGCGACTTTCCGGCCCTCCTCGAGGCGCTCGCCGACGACGTGCGCCGTCCGCAGCTGCCGCGCGACCGTTTCACGCTGATCCGCGAGTCGAGTCTGAACGCGATCGGCCGCCGTACGATCGATTCGGCGTACCGCGCGCAGCGCGCGTTTGCCGAAGCGCTCTATCCGGCCGACGACCCGGCGCTGCGCGAATCGACGCCGCGCTCGCTCGGCTCCATCACGATCGAGGACGTGCGCTCGTTCGCGGCGCGCTACGACCGTCCCGATCTGACCACGCTGGTGGTCGTCGGCGACATCGATCCCGAGGCGGTTCGCGCGAGCGTCGTGCGCGCCTTCGGCGACTGGCGCGCCGCCGGCCCGCGACCCGATGCGCACCTCGCACCGATCCCGCTCCCGGCGGCGGTCCGCAAGCTGGTCGAAACCGCGAGCCAGGACGTCACCGTGCAGCTCGGTCAGCCCGCGCCAGCCGACGGCGCCGCCGACGCCGACGCCTTCTTGATCGCCGATGCCTTGCTCGACGATCAATCGTTCGCGAGCCGGCTGTTTCTTGAAGCGCGCGAGAAGCGCGGCTTGGTGTACAGCATCGGGACGACGTATTCGTCGAGCGCCGATCGCGGCACGTGGACGGCGACGTTTCGCGCGGTCCCCGCCAAGGTCGACGCGGCAGCGGCGGTCGTCCGCGACCAGCTCCGGCGCTTGCAGAACGAACCGGTCCCGCTCGAGGAACTGCGCCGCTGCGAGACGCGCCAGGCGGCACGTACGATCCTCCAAGAGCAAGCCACCGCGACGATCGCGAGCGATCTGATGACGATCGGAACGCAAGCGTACGCGGCGAATTACTACGCGACGCTCGCCGAGCGGTTCGCGCGCGTCTCGCCGGCGGACGTTCAGCGCGCGGCGCGCACGTACTTCCATCCCGAGCGTCTCGTCGAAGTGCGGACGGGGCCGAAGGCCTCATAACCACAACACCGTCGCGCGCGGGACCCGGAACGGGGCGGAACGAATCCAATCGCGTGGACGAGTTGCAGCGCATCCTCGACGAGGATGCCGAACGGACGGCCCGGCGCGTGCTGCGCCGCCATAAGTTCGGACGGCTGAGCGACCGGCGGATCATCACCCTGCTCCGTCCGCACGCGGACGCATCAGGTTTGTCCGACGTGCGCGACCGGCAGCTGTTGGATTTGTGGTTCGTGGCGTTCGCGCGCCACGTCGAGCGTTTGCGCGGACCGAGCACCTCGAGCTGACGCCGGGCGAGACGCTTTTGAGACGCCGCCTCCTTAGGCTGGGCGGAGCGGGACTTGGAGCCCGCTCACCCACGCCCCAGGAGGCGCGCCATGGCCACTACATCCGCCAAGACAACCATCCGCAAGTATGTCGACTGCCGCGAATTTCCGAGCGAGAACAACTGCTCGCTGAAGATCTCCGGGACCCAAGAGGAAGTGCTGACCGCGGCCGTCCAGCACGCCGTCGCCAGCCACGGCCACAAGGACGAGGCGGAACTGCGCGAGTTGCTCCGCTCCGCGCTGCGGGACGAACGCTGATGTCCGCCACCGCTTCGGTACCAGCCCGCATCGACGAGGCGAAAGCGAACGCGTTCCTCGGCAAGATGCTCGGCGACGTCGGCGCGACCCTCAGCGGCGCGCTCGTGATCATCGGCGATCGGCTCGGACTGTACCGCGCGCTCGCGCAGCACGGCCCGATGACCTCGGAGACGCTCGCCCAGAAGACCGGCACGCACGAACGCTACGTTCGCGAATGGCTGGCGAATCAGGCAGCCAGCGGATACCTCGAGTACGATCGGCAAACGAAACACTTCACGCTGCCGCCCGAACACCAGGCCGAGCTCGCCGACGAGTCGAGCCCGGTGCTGCTGTGCGGTCTCTACCAGATCGCCCAAACGATGTTCGTCGACGAACCGCACATCACCGAAGCGTTCCGCTCCGGCGGCGGCTTCGGCTGGCACGAGCACGACGAGCGGCTCTTCGGCGCGACGGAACGCTTCTTCCGGCCGGGCTACAACGCGCATCTGGTGGCGCAGTGGATCCCGGCGCTCGACGGTGTCGAAGCGAAACTGCGCGCGGGCGCGCAGGTCGCAGACGTCGGCTGCGGCCTCGGCACGTCGACCATCGTCATGGCGCGCGCGTATCCGAAATCGACGTTCGTCGGCTACGACTACCACGACGGCTCGATCGCCGCGGCGCGCGAAGCCGCCGCGAAGGCCGGCGTCGCCGACCGGGTCCGCTTCGAGGTCGCCTCGGCACAGACGTTCCCCGGTTCCGGCTACGACTTCATCGCCTGCTTCGATTGCATCCACGACATGGGCGACCCGGCCGGCGCGGCCGCGCACATTCGCGCCGCGCTCAAGCCGGACGGGACGTTCATGATGGTCGAACCGTTCGCCAACGACGATCTCGGCGACAACCTCAATCCGGTCGGCCGGGTGTACTACGCGGCGTCGACGATCTTGTGCACGCCGTCGTCGCTCTCGCAGGACGTCGGGTTGGGCTTGGGCGCGCAAGCGGGCGAAGCGCGGATGCGCGAGATCTTCACCGGCGCCGGCTTCGCGCAGTTCCGGCGCGCGACCGAGACGCCGTTCAACCTGATCTTCGAGGCGCGTCCCTAGCGGACCAGCGCCGCATCGGCGACGGCGCGGTTGAACGGAAGCGCCAGATACGCAGCGCGCGTCGCCGCATCATCGATCGCAGCGGCGCGCGTGCGCATGACTGACGCGGCTTGGCGGATGAGCCGCCCGGCCGCGTCGATCCGGCCCGCCGCGCGCTCGACCTGGGCCGCGGTCCACAGCCATTCCGTCGGCTGCGGCGGCAATTTCGGATTCTCGTCGTAGAGGGCGAGCAGTTCGCTCACGGCGGTCTCCGCCGCGCCGACGTCGGCGCTGCGCAGATACGCCAGAGCGAGCGCGCACAGGTTGTCGCCCAGTCGCGGCGTGCTGCCGGCCGGACGCCGTAATTCGACGCCGCGCCGCAGGTTCGCGACCGCGTCGGCGAGCGCGCCGAGTTCGCACTGCGCGAACCCGAGTGTTCCGAGCGCTGCCGACTCGAGCGGCTGCGAGCGGATCTCACGCGCGATGGCGAGCGCGGTCTGGGCGGCGGCGCACGCCGCTGCGAACTCGCCGCGCAGGCGCAGGCAGTAGCTCGTATCGATCCGTTCGACGCAGGCGACCCAGCGGAACCCGATCTCGGCGGCGATCTCGCGTGCCCGCGCGTAGAACTCGATCGCGCGATCCAACAGGCCGAGCTCCGTGTGGAACAAGCCGAGGTCGACGGAGATGCTCGCGACCCCGACGCGATGATCGATCCGCTCGTAGATCTCGAGCGCGCGGCGGTACGCCGACTCCGCTTCGGCGACGGCGAACGTCGTGACGTGCCCGTTGGCGATCGTATGCAGCGCCAGCGCTTCGCCCTCGCGGTCGCCGATCGCGCAGCTGAGGTCGTGCGCTTCGACGGCGAACGCCGACATCGCGGCGTAGTCCTGCTGCGTCAACGCGGCGCGCGCGAACGCCATGAGCGTGCGGACCCAAGCGCTTTGGTTCCCCTCGAGCTGCACCGCCGCGCGCAGATCGGCCAATGCCGCCCGCGCTTCCGGGAGCCGGCCTTCGTAGATGAACGTGTCGGCGAGTGCCAATCGCGCCTTGAAGTGCGTGCCGCGATCGCCGGACCCGCCTGCGAGGGCGATCAATCGTGCGAACGCGCTGCGCGATCCCTCGAACTCGTTGACGGTTCGCAGATACCGCGCTTCCGCTTCGAGCGCGCGCGCTTGCCAGCGCGGATCGCCCGACCGGCGAACGCGCCGCTGCAGCAGCCGCAGCAGCACGCGCTCGCGGCGCACGTCGCTGATCACGTTGGTGAGCTCCAGCCGCCGCTCGAGCACCGCGCAGATCGCGTCGTCGTCGCCCAACGTCCGAGCGAGCCCGGCCAGGTGCTCGAGGGCGCGCGCCTGGAGGTCGCGATCGCCCCGGGCGGAGGCGATACTCTCGCGCAGCAGCAGCGCCTCGAAGCGGAGCCGCGATTCCTGCGCGAGCTCGAGCGCGCGCGTGAGGTGGGCCGCCGCCTCGTCGTGGGCGTGCACCGCATCGGCCCGGCGCGCTGCTGCGAGGTACTCTTGCGCCGCGAGTTCCGGCTCACCGCCGCGATCCCAGTGCAGCGCGATCTCGGCCGCGACGTCGTCGCGCGCCTCTCGATACAGCTCCGTCATCACGTGTGCGACGCGGCGATGCCGGCGCACGCGCGCCGCGTCCGGAATCGCGTCGTACACGACGGCGGCGATCAAGTGGTGCGTGAAGGCAAAGTCGAAGCCCGCCCGCGTCCCCGCTTCGCCGACCAATCGCCGATCGACGAGTTCGCCCAGCGCGTCGAGCACGGTCGCTTCCGTCCACCCGGTCACTTCGCGCAGCAGCTCGGCGTCGAATGCGCGCCCGACGACCGCCGCCACTTCGGCGAGCGAACGCGAACGATCGTTCAGCCGGGCCAGGCGCGAAGCGAGCGCGCCGCGCACCGCCGGCGGCACCGCTTCCTCGGGGGTCGCCTCGAACGTCCAGCGCCGGTCGACGATCCGCAACGCCCCGGACTCGCTCAGATCGCGCAGCATCTCGCCGAGCACGAACGGGTTCCCTTCGCTGCGCTCGTGCAAAACGCCCGCGAGGGCCGCCGCATCGTCCGAGTCGGCCAGCGCGCGCACCAGCTCCTCGACCGCTTCGCCGGGCAGCCGCGCGAGCGCGACGTGAACGGCAGCGCCGCCTCGTTCGAGCCGGCGCCGCACGCCACGCAGCCCGTGGGTCAAGCCGAGCTCGTCCTCGCGGTACGTCGCGACGATCAGGACCCGCGCGGCACGCACGCGGCACGCGAGGTGCTCGAGCAGCGCGAACGTCGCGGCGCCGGCCCAGTGCAGATCTTCGAGCACGAGCACGATCGGACGGCGGACCGCCAGCGCCTCCCAGAAGTTGACGTACGACTCGAAGAGCCGCAGCCGTTCGCGTGCCGAATCGACGGCGGGCAGCGCCGGCAAGTCGGCGACATGGTCGGCCATCGAGTGGCTCAGCGAAGCCAGCGCGCTCAACCAGACCGGGTCGACGCGCACCGTCGACGCGAGTGGTGCGGCGGCGCGCACCAAGGCCGCGTGCGGCTGGTACGGCACCGCCTCCGGAAAACTCGCCGCGGCGCCGTAGACGAGCGCGCCCGCCGCTTCGCAGACGGAGGTCAACTCGCGCACGAGCCGCGACTTCCCGACGCCCGCTTCGCCGCCGAGCAACACCAGAGAGCCGGTTCCGGTCGCCGCCGACTCCCAGTGCCGGCGCAGCGCGCCGAGTTCTCGCGCCCGGCCGCAGAACGGCAGGAGCTGCGGCGCTGCATCGGAGTCCGGCCGCGCTGCGTCCGGCGCGGCTTCGCGCGAACCGTCGTCGCGCAGGATCGCCGTATACACCGCTACGGTTTCTGCCATCGGTTCGGCACCGAGCTCGTCGCGCAGCGTCTGCGCGAATCGCTCGTATTCGGCGATGGCGCCCGCGCGGTCGCCGAGGTCGTAGCGGCTGAGCACGAGCGCGCGCAGCGTGTCTTCACGCCATGGATCGTCCGCGAGCAGCCGCTGCGCCGCCGCGACCGCCGGCGCGAACTCGCGTGCGCCGCGCAGCGCCGCGACGTGCGCGGCGAGCGTCTCGCGGTAACGCGCTTCCCAGCGCCGCCGTTCCGGCTCGATCCACTCCTCCTCGATGCCGGCGAGCAGCTCCCCCGCATAGAGCGCGATCGCGTCGCGCCGCCGGTGCGGCAGCCGCGCCAGCGCGTCGAATTCCTCGACGTCGAGCCACACGGCGCTGCGCGGGTTCCACTGCAGCGTTCCGCCTGAAGCGAGCAGCCACGGCCGGCCTTCAGCGGCTTGCGGCAGCAGATGCTGCAGGTAGCTCAGGTGGCGGCGCAGGTTCGCGCGGGCTTCTTCTTCGGGCTCGTCCGGCCACATCGCGTTCGCAATTGCCGGGCGCGGCAGCGCGGCCTCGCGGTGCAGCAGCAGATAGGCGAGCAAGGGGACGACTTTCGGTCGGCCGCCGACGGAGAACGCGATCTCGTCGAGCAATAACCGCGGCCGCCCGAACAGGTGGACCCGCAGCATGGCTACATGTTCGCGATGCGGTGCAACCCTTCTTCCACTTGGTCGATCGGGGCGACCCAGCTCAGCCGCAGCCAGCCTTCGAGCGAGTCGCCGAAGATGCGGCCGGGGATCGCGACGACGCCGCGGCGTTCGACGAGGTCCAGCGCCGCGGCCAGCGAGTCGTGACCGTTCGGCAGCTTCACGCAGGCGTAGAACGCTCCGTCGATCGGGACGTAGCGCAGCCCGCTCGCATCGAGCGCGGCCGTCACCCGTGCATGCTGCGCCCGGTACCACGCCGACTGCTCGGCGAGCGCGCCCGGTTCGCCGAAGATCTCGTACGCGACCCGCTGGCCGAACGCGCTGGCGGTCGACGTGACGTAGCTGTGGGTCTTGTTCATCGCGTCGATCGCGTCGTCCGGCGCGATGATCCAGCCGATGCGCATCCCGGTCAGCGCGTTCGATTTCGAGAGCGAGTTCACGGCGATCGTGAACGGGTAGTGGCGGGCGAGGTTGCCGGGGTCGTCGACGTACGTCAGCTCGCGGTAGATCTCGTCCTGCAGCACCCACACCGGCGGTCCGCCGCGCGCGAGCAACCCTTCGGCGAGGCGGCGCGCGTCGGCGTCGCGCAGCACGCGGCCGGTCGGATTCGCCGGTGACGCGATCACGATCATCCGCGTCGCGCGGTCGACGGCGTCGAGGATCAGCTCGACGTCGTAGCGATACGCGTCGTCTTCGCGCAGGTGCACGTGGCGATACGGGATCCCCTCGAGCTGCGCCATCTTCGCGTACGCCGGAAAGGCCGGGTCGACGATCAAGAGCTCGTCGCCGGCCGGGTCGAGCATCGTCTTGATCGCGACGTACACCGCTTCTTGCGAACCGGTCGTCACGACCACGTTGCGCGCGGCGCTCATGCCGGGGTAGGCATAGTGCGCGGCGACCCGTTCGCGTAAACGAACGTCGCCGGCGTTCACCGTGTACTTCACGCCGAACTCCGCCGCCCAGCGCGCCGCCGCCTCGATGAACCGCTGCTGCGGCAGCAGCGTCGGTTCGCCCAAACCCAAATCGATCGAGTCCGCCTTCTTCTTCGCCGCGATGGCGCGAATCAGCGACGGCTCGATCGCCGTAACTCGTGGATTCACGCTAGACTGCGACCTCGAAGTCGCGCAATGCGGCGGTGAGCGAGGTTTTCGTGTCGGTCGAGGCGGTGCGTTCGCCGATGATGAGCGCGCAGGGCGTCCCGAACTCGCCGGCCGGGAAACGCTTGGGGAGGGTGCCGGGGATCACGACGGCGCGCGCGGGGATCGCTCCTTTCGTCGTGACGGGCTCGCTGCCGCGGACGTCGACGATCGGCGTCGACGCAGTCAGCACGACGCCGGCGCCGAGTACGGCTTCCGTGCCGACGCGCACGCCCTCGACCACGATGCAGCGCGAACCGACGAACGCGCCGTCTTCCACGATAACCGGCATCGCTTGGGCCGGCTCGAGCACGCCGCCGATCCCGACGCCGCCGCTGAGGTGCACGTTCTTGCCGATCTGCGCGCACGAGCCGACGGTCGCCCACGTATCGACCATCGTTCCGTCGTCGACGTACGCGCCGATGTTGACGAAACCGGGCATCAAGATCGCCCCGCGCCCCAGATACGAGCCGTAGCGTGCGATCCCGCCTGGGACGCAGCGCGCGCCGAGCTGCTTCCAATTTCTCTTGGTCGGGAGCTTGTCATAATAAGAAGGGAGCGCGGCGCGGCCGGCGCGCGCGTCCTTGAAGACGATCGGCCGGGCCATCAGCTCGTGGATCGAGACGATGTCGTAGCGCGCGAACGACAAGAGGATCGCTCGCTTGATCCAGGCGTGGACGACCCACTCCCCCTCGCGCGGCTCGCACACGCGCAAGATCCCGTTGTCGAGCCCATCGAGCACCTCGTCGACGACCCGCCCCGCCTTCTTCTTAACCGCCTCCGGCTCGGCCGCCAACCGATCCTCGAGCTCGACAACCCGCCGCTCCAACGCTTCATTCATTGCGAGGCGCTTCGGTTTAAAGGCGCTCCGCCCTAGGCTGCGCGCCCCCCGCGCCAAGCGCGGGCCCCCGGGTCCGACCTCGCCGCCACACCGTGCACGGGCGCGATCGTACTGCGCTCGGTCCAGGGCCAGGTGTGTTTTACCTTTCGCCGCTTTCGTGGGTTGTGGAGTGTTTGGAGGGGGCGGGGACGATGGGCGGGTAACGCGCTCACCCCGGGTTTCGAGGAGACGACGTGAACACCGCAACGGACGAACTTCGCATCAACGCAATCCGTTTTCTCGCCGTCGACGCGGTGCAGCAAGCGAATTCCGGGCATCCGGGATTGCCGCTCGGCGCGGCGGCCGCCGCGTACACGCTCTGGACCCGTCATCTGCGTTTCAACGCCGCGGATCCGAAGTGGTTCGACCGCGACCGGTTCGTGCTCAGCGCCGGCCACGGATCGGCGCTGCTCTACGCGCTGCTGCATCTGACCGGGTTCGACCTGACCATCGACGACCTCAAGGCGTTCCGTCAGCTCGGAAGCCGAACCCCGGGTCATCCGGAGTACCACCACACGGCCGGGGTCGAGGTCACGACCGGCCCGCTCGGGCAAGGGTTCGCGAACGCCGTCGGCTTGGCGATCGCCGAAGCGCATCTGGCCGCGGTCTACAACCGCGAGCAAACGATCGTCGACCACTTCACCTACGCGCTGGCGGGTGACGGCGACTTGATGGAAGGCGTGTCCTCGGAGGCCGCCTCGCTCGCCGGACACCTCGCGCTCGGCAAGCTGATCGTCCTGTACGACGACAACAAGGTTTCGCTTGCCGGAGCCACCTCGCTGACGTTCACCGAGGACGTGCGCGAGCGGTTCGAAGCCTACGGCTGGCAGACAATCGAAGTCGGCCCGGAAGAGGCGAATGACGTCGAGGCCATCGACCGCGCGATCGCGCTGGCCAAATCGGAGAAACTGCAGCCGTCGCTGATCGCGATCCGCACGACGATCGGCTACGGCTCGCCGGAGGCCGGCACGTTCAAGACGCACGGCGAGCCGCTCGGCAAAAACATGGAGGCGACCCGCAAGGCGCTGCACTGGGACTTGCCGCCGTTCACCGTCCCGAGCGAACCGGCCGCCTTCTTCAAAGCCGCCGGCGCGAAGGGCGCGGCGCTGCAAGAGAGCTGGAACACCACGTACGCGGCATGGAAGAGCGCCAACCCCGCCCTCGCCGCGCAGTTCGAACGGGCGCGCGACGGGGTGCTGCCGGCGGACTTGCCGTGGCCCACGTTCACGGCCGAGAACGGCAACGTCGCGACGCGCGACGCCGGCGGCGCCGTGATGAACGCGATCGCCGCCGCGCTGCCCGAACTGGTCGGCGGCTCGGCCGATCTCGATCCTTCGACCAAGACGTATTTGAAGGGTCAGGGTGACTTCCAGCCCGGATCTTACGGCGGACGCAACATCCACTACGGCGTGCGCGAGCACGCGATGGCGGCTGCCAACAACGGGATCGCGCTGCACGGCGGCCTGCTCCCGTTCGGAGCGACCTTCTTCAACTTCCTCGATTACCTCAAGCCGGCGCTGCGACTCGCCGCGCTCAACGAGATCCGCGAGGTGTTCGTCTTCACCCACGATTCGGTGTTCTTGGGCGAAGACGGCCCGACGCATCAGCCGATCGAGCAGCTCGCCATGCTGCGCGCGACGCCGAACGTCATCGACCTGCGGCCGGCCGACGCGCTCGAAACGCTCGAGGCTTGGAAGATCGCCGTCCAGCCGAAGTCGGGGCCGACCGCGATCGTCCTCTCGCGCCAGAAGCTGCCGTTCTTGGGTGAACGGCGCGCCGACGTCGCGCGCGGCGCGTACGTCCTCTCCGACCCCGCCGCAGGCGACGGCGACATCGATCTGATCCTGATCGGGACCGGCTCCGAGGTCTCGCTGGCAGTCGAGGCCGCCAAGCTGCTCGCGGCGCGCGGGACCAAGGTACGTGTCGTCTCGATGCCGTCGTGGAAACTCTTCGATCGGCAGGACGAAGCGTATCGCGAGAGCGTGCTGCCGCCGGCGGTGAGGGCGCGCATGTCGATCGAGGCCGGCGCGACGATCGGTTGGCGCACCTACGTCGGCGACGGCGGCATAGCCTACGGCCTCGACCATTTCGGGACGTCGGCGCCGGCCGCCGCGATCACACGAGAATACGATTTCACCCCGGAGCACGTCGCGGACGTCGCCTCCGGTCTGCTCGCGAACGTCTGAGGAAAGAGAACCATCATGGGCAATCAGCTTCGAGAACTTGCGGCCGTCGGCCAGAGCATCTGGCTCGACAACATCCGGCGCAGCATGTTCGCTTCGGGCGAATTGCAGCGGCTCATCGACCTCGGTCTGCGCGGGATGACGTCGAACCCGACCATCTTCGAGAAGGCGATCGGCGCAGGGACCGACTACGACGAGCAGCTGCGCACGCTGGTCGACGAGCGCGACCCGGTAAAAGTCTTCGAGGCGCTCGCGATCCGCGACATTCGCAGCGCGTGCGACCTCTTCGCGCCGGTCTACGAAGCGACGAACGCGCTGGACGGCTACGTCTCGCTCGAAGTCTCACCGACGCTGGCGCGCGACACCGAGGGGACGATCGCCGCGGCGCAGCGTCTGTGGCAGGCGGTCGAGCGGCCCAACGTGATGATCAAGATTCCGGGAACGCCGGAAGGCGTCCCGGCGATCAAAGCCTCGATCGCGGCCGGCATCAACATCAACGTCACGCTGCTGTTCTCGGTCGACCGGTACGAAGCGGCCGCCAACGCCTACATCGAAGGCCTCGAAGAGCGCGCCGCGCGCGGCGAGTCGATCGACCGGATCGCGTCGGTCGCCTCCGTCTTCGTCTCCCGCATCGACACCGCCGTCGACAAGAAGCTGCAGGCGAAGATCGATCGCGGCGAACACGTCGAGTACTTGCTCGGCAAAGCCGCGATCGCCAGCACGAAGCTGACCTATCAGCGTTTCCAGAAGCTGTTCGAGAGCGGCCGCTTCGCCGCGCTGCGCGCCAAGGGCGCGCACGTGCAGCGTCCGCTCTGGGCCTCCACGTCGACCAAGAACCCGGCCTATCCCGAGCTGATGTACGTCGATTCGCTGGTCGGGAGGGATACCGTCAACACGGTCCCGCCGAACACGCTCGAAGCGCTGCTCGATCACGGCGTCGTTCGCGCCGACACCATCCTCGAGGACCTGGACCGCGCGCGCGCGGTCGTGGAGGCGCTCGCGAAGGAGCAGATCTCCCTCTACGACGTGACCGAAGAGCTGGTCGCCGAAGGCGTCAAGTCGTTCGCCGACTCGTTCGACGCGATGCTCGCCGCGATCCAAACCAAGCTCGAGAAGCTGCGCAGCGACGCGCCTCCGCGCGTCGCGCTGGCGCTCGGGGGCGGGCACGACGCCGCTCAAGCGGCGCTGAACCACTTGGCCGGCATCGACTTCCTCCAGAAGCTCTGGAAGGCCGATCCCTCGCCGTGGTCGACCGCGCCGGAACACGTCGAGATCATCAAACACGCGCTGGGCTGGGTCGAGATCCCGCAGCAGACGCACGCGCAGAGCGGCGAACTGCGCGACTTCGCGCACGCCTGCGCGAAGCGTTTCGATCACGTCGTCGTGCTCGGAATGGGCGGCAGCTCGCTGGCCCCGGACATCCTGCGCGAGACGTTCGGCAGAACGCCGGGCTACCCGACGCTGCACGTCCTCGATTCGACCGACCCGCAGCAGATCCAGGCGCTCGACGAATCGCTCGACATCGCGCGGTCGTTGTTCATCGTCGCCTCGAAGTCGGGGACGACCACCGAACCCGACGCCTTCTACCGCTACTTCTTCGCGCGCGTACAGCAGACCGTCGGCGGCGCCAACGCCGCGGACCACTTCGTCGCGATCACCGATCCCGGAACCAAGCTGGAAAAGGAGGCGAAGGACACCGGTTTCCTGCGCGTCTTCACCAACGATCCCAACATCGGCGGACGCTATTCGGCGCTGTCCTACTTCGGGATGGTCCCCGCCGCGCTGGCCGGCTACGACGTGACCGCGATCCTCGATCGCGCGATCAACGCGATGCACGCCGACGCGCCGACCGTAGCGCCGCAGGATGCGCCGGGACTCCGCTTCGGCGCAGCGCTCGGATCGCTCGCGAAGGGCGGCCGCGACAAGCTCACCATCCTGACCCATCCGTCGGTGCGCGCCTTCGGCGCGTGGGCGGAACAGCTCGTTGCCGAATCGACCGGCAAGTCGGGCGTCGGCATCGTGCCGGTCGAAGGCGAGCCGCTCGGCGCGGTGTCGGCCTACGGCGACGACCGCATCTTCGCCTACGTCGGCGCGGGACTGCCCGGCGACGACGCGCAGACCCTCGCGCGCCTCACCGAACTCGAAGCGGCCGGGCATCCGGTGATCCGCCTCGCAATGACCGACACGCTCGACGTGGGCGAGCAGTTCTACGTGTGGGAGATCGCGACCGCAGCCGCGGGCGCCGTGCTCGGAATCGACGCGTTCGATCAGCCTAACGTCCAGGAATCGAAGGACAACACGAAACGGCTGCTCGCCGAATACGCTGCGAAGGGAGCCTTCCCGGAGCCCGAGCCGCGCGTGCGGACGGGCGACGTGCTCGTGTTCCCGCTCTCCGGGTCGCGCGGTGCAGCGCTCGGCAGCGATCTGCAGAGTGCGGTCAACGCGGTCGTCGAGATGATTCGGCCCGGCGACTACGTCGCGTTCAACGCCTACGTTCCGATGAACGGTGAGAATCAAGCGGTCCTGCGCGGCCTTCGCACGACGGTGCGCGATGCGCAGAAGGTCGCGACGACCGTTGGGTTCGGGCCGCGCTTCCTGCACTCGACCGGCCAGCTCCACAAGGGCGGATCGAACGAGGGCGTCTTCTTTCAGATCACCTACGACGCCCCGTTCGATCTGCCGATCCCGGGGATGGTCGGCTTCCGCACGCTGCAGCGCGCGCAGGCGCTCGGCGACTTCGAATCGCTCGACAAGCGCGACCGTCGCGGCGCGCGCATCCATTTCCCCGGCGACGCCCACCGCGGCCTCGAAGCCCTAGCCGCGGCCCTCGAAGCCGCGGTCTCCGCGAAAGCCTAGGAGCAGCGCTTGCAACTCGGGATGATCGGTCTAGGACGCATGGGTGCGAACATGACCACGCGTCTGATTCGCGGCGGACATCAGGTCGTCGCGTACGACCGCGACCCGGCGGCGGTGCAGCGTTCGGCCGGCGACGGCGCGACCGGCGCCGGTTCGCTCGCCGACCTCGTAACGAAGCTCGCCGCACCGCGCGCCGTGTGGATCATGGTTCCCTCCGGCGATCCGACCGATTCGACGATCGGCGAGCTCCTCGGGCTGCTGCAGCCGGGCGATGCCATCGTCGACGGCGGCAACTCACGCTGGACCGACTCGAAGCAGCGGTACCTGCGCTGCAAAGACAAGGGCGTCGCGTTCGTCGACGCGGGAACGTCGGGCGGCGTGTGGGGTCTCGCGAACGGGTACTCTCTCATGGTCGGCGGTGACGACGACGCGGTGAAACGCGTCGAACCGATCTTCCTCACCCTCGCGCCGCCCGGCGGGTACGCACACGTCGGTCCCAGCGGCGCCGGTCACTTCTCGAAGATGGTGCACAACGGCATCGAATACGGGATGCTCGCCGCGTACGGCGAGGGGTTCGAGATCCTGGAGAAATCCGAGTACACGTTCGACTTGCACCAGCTGGCGTCGATCTGGCGGTACGGGTCGGTCGTGCGGTCGTGGCTGCTCGAGCTGCTCGAACTCGCGCTCAAGGGCGATCCCGAATTGACGAAGGTCAAGGGCTGGGTCGCCGATTCCGGTGAGGGCCGCTGGACCGTGCAGGCCGCCATCGACGAAGACGTCCCCGCCCCCGTCATCACCGCATCGCTGATGTCCCGCTTCGTCTCCCGCCAAGAAGAGTCGTTCAGCGCCAAGGTCATCGCCGCACTCCGCAACGAATTCGGCGGCCACGCCGTGAAGTCAGAATGACCAGCACTCTCGTAAATCCGCTCCGTAAGGGGCTGGTCTCGAGCCGAATCACTGATCCTTGTTCGATCGTCTTCTTCGGCGCGAGCGGCGACTTGACGAAGCGCATGCTGATGCCGGCGCTGTGGAACCTGCGGCTGGCCGACATTCTTCCGGAACACTACGGGATCGTCGGTTTCTCACGCTCGCAGTTCAGCGACGACGAATTCCGCGACGCGATGCACGAGGCCATCGACGAGTTCTCGCGCACCGGTCCCGCAAAAGATCCGCTCTGGAGCGACTTCGCCAAGCACGTCTCGTACGTCTCCGGCAAGTTCGACGACCCGGCGTCGTTTGCGACGTTGCGCGAAGCGCTGGAACGCAACGATCGGGAGCTCGGAACCGGCGGCAACCGCCTGTTCTATTTGAGCACGCCGCCGTCGGTGTTCGCGGCCATCGTCGAACAACTCGACGCGGCGGGCCTCGGACCGCGCGACAACAAGACCGGCTGGAGCCGGATCATCGTCGAGAAGCCGTTCGGGACCGACCTCGACTCGGCGCGCGCGCTGCAGGCCGAAGTATCGAAGGTCTTCGACGAGAAGCTGATCTACCGGATCGACCATTACCTGGGCAAAGAGCCGGTCCAGGACATCATGGCGCTGCGCTTCGCGAACGTCATCTTCGAGCCGATTTGGAATCGGCGCTACGTCGACTCGGTGCAGATCACCGCGGCGGAGACGGTCGGCGTCGAACAGCGCGGCGGCTACTACGACAATGCCGGCGCGCTGCGCGACATGATCCAAAACCACGTCATGAACCTGCTCGCGCTGGTGGCGATGGAACCGCCGGTCGCCTCCGATGCGGACTCGATCCGCGACGAGAAGTACAAGGTGCTGCGCGCGGTTCGCCCCATCGAAGCGAACCGGGTGACGCTCGACGCCGCGCGCGGTCAGTACGACGCGGGCTCGATCGGCGGGAAGCCGGTCCCCGGCTATCGTGAGGAACCCGACGTGCGGCCCGACTCGAACACCGAGACGTACGCTGCGGTGAAGCTCTGGATCGACAACTGGCGCTGGGCCGACGTTCCGTTCTACCTGCGCTCCGGCAAGCGGCTCGGCCACAAGAACTCCGAGATCGCGATCCGCTTTCGTTCGCTCCCACACCGGCTGTTCGGTGAAGCCGGCGACGCGCTCGACAACAACGTCCTGGTGATGAAGATCCAGCCGGAAGAGGGCATCTCGCTGCGCTTCAACGCAAAGGTGCCGGGGCCGAAGATGCACATTCGCTCGGTGTCGATGGACTTCAACTACGGAACGGGCTTCGGTGTCGTCTCCGCCCCCGCGTACGAACGGCTGATCGGCGACGCGATGCGCGGCGACGCGACGCTCTTCACGCGCTGGGATGCCGTCGAAACCGCCTGGCAGATCGTCATGCCGATTCTCGACCGCTGGCTCAACACGATCGACGAAAGCTTCCCCAACTACAGCGCCGGAAGCCAAGGCCCGCCTTCGTCGGATCGCATGCTGGCGATGGACGACCGGGAGTGGCGCAAGATATGAACCTCGAGTCGTCCACGGTCGCCGCATCGCTCGACGCGATTCGCGCCGAACTTTCGCGCACGAAGCTCTCGACTTCGACGCTCAACTTCATCGTGTGGATCGACGACCCGAACCGGCGCGACTGGATCCTGGAGCGCGCGGCGAAACTCAGCCGCAAACACCCGTCGTTCACGCTGGTTCTCGACAACACCGGCGCCGATGGCGGAAGCGCGACGGTGACGACCTGCCCGCGCGACCCGGAATCGCACTTCACCGTGCAGGGCGAACAGGTCCGCATCGACGCCTCGCGGTTCGGTGCCGAAGCGCTCGTCGAGTACGTCACCGCACTCTGCCCGAGCGGCGTCCCGACCCTCTTGTGGTGGAGCGGCATCCGTGAATCCAGCCGGCCCGCATTCGAGGCGCTGCTTCCGCTCTCCGACACCCTGCTGGTCGATTCGTCAGGTGCCGTGCGCGACGAATCGGCGTTGCGGTTGGTGGCCGACTTTCACCGCGCGCGCCCGACGGTGGTGCTGCGCGACCTCGCCTGGATGCGCCTGAGTCCGTGGCAGGACATGATCGCGAACTTCTTCGACAACCCGGCGCTGTTGAACGAACTCTACACGATTCGCAAGCTGTACATCACCAGCGGATCCGCGTCGGAGGCGCTGTACTTGGGCGGCTGGCTGGCCAGCCGTCTGGGCTGGACGGCAAGCGGACGTGACGCGTTCACCGACGCGCAGGGAAAAGAAATCTCTTTCTCCCGCACGATCGACGGAGAGATCCGCCGCGTGCACAGCATCTGCCTGGACAGCGATACGTCGTGGTACCACGGCGAAGTGACCGAAGATCCCACCGTCGTCTCGATTTGGGTCGAAGGCGACCACGCGCGTGAGGTTCGCCTCTTTCCGCTGCCGGCGATCGACACCGCGTCGCTCATCGAACGCGCCATCCTCGAGCAAGGACCGGACGAGATGTTCGAAACCTCTCTTCGCACCGTGGGTACGCTGCTCGGATGAATCGCCTTCAACGACCCGTCCTCGCCGGAAGCTGACGCGGCGACGCGCGATGGCGCACATTCGCATCGTCACGGTCCTGCCGGACGCGGCGGCGCTCGCGACGGAGGCGGCCGATCACACGCTGGACGTCCTGCGCGCGGCGCTCGCGCGGCGCGAGCGCGCGCACATCGCGCTCGCCGGCGGGTCGACGCCGCGCGCGATGAACGCGCTGCTCACCGCTGAGCCCCGGCGCTCTTCGCTCGACTGGACCCGTATCGTGTTCTGGTTCGGCGACGAGCGCTGCGTGCCGCCGGACGATCCCGAATCGAACTATCGCATGAACCGCGAGACGCTGCTCGATCCGCTCGGTATCGCCTCGCATCAGGTGCATCGCATCCACGGCGAAGGGGATCCCGCCGCGTCGGCGGCCGACTACGCCGCCGTGCTGATGCTCGAGCTCGGCGACCGTCCGCAACTCGACCTGGTGCTGCTCGGAATGGGCCCGGACGGTCACACCGCTTCGCTCTTCCCCGGCACGACCAAAGCGATGGGGCGCACCGAGCTCTGCGTCGCGCACTACATCCCGAAGTTCGACCGCTGGCGCATCACGCTCACCCCGCATGCGATCAATGCAGCGCGCAACATCGCGATCACCGCCGGCGGAGCCGAGAAGGCCGACGCGCTCGAAGCCGTGCTGAACGGCCCGCGCGATCCGGACGTCTTCCCGGCCCAGCTCATCCGCCCGCGCGCGGGCGAACTCCATTGGTTCGTCGACACCGCCGCCGCCGCACACCTCACCCTCTGAGCGCGCAGAGGTCCAGGACTTGACTCCCAAGGTTCGTATAGGGAGACGATTCGAACCGCTGCGCGAGCAAACCGCTGGGGACGTCGACGATCGGACACCGCGCGCGGGTGCGCGCAGAAGGGCAACCACCGTGGCCATGATCTTCACGGTCAACTTCTTCAACAACGGATCGAACCCGGGGAGCGTCATGCTCTTTCAGCGCGACGCCGACGAACGGTCCGACGCGCGGTCGCTCGCGTGGTTCGCGAAGTACAACTATCCGAAAACGCGGGTGAGCTTCCAGTGGACCACCGAGCTGAGCTTCGTTTGGTCTGACACCGGCCAGCTCGTCCCCGGGATCATCGCCAGCGCGTCGCAGGCGATCGCGGCCGACCCCGCGGACGGCAACCTGATCACGCTGACGTACGATCAGGGGTTCAACTTCGTCAACCAGGGCCCGGGCCGGCAACGCGGCATCATGTCGATCATCGAAGATGCCACGATCCCCTCCGGGATGGCGTCGGCGGGGATCGGGATGTCGGGGCAGCCGACGTTCCTCATGCCGGCCCAGCCAAACTTCATGTTCCAATTCAGTACGCGCACGCAGTACTGGATCGCCTTCGGCAAGTACGCATCGGGCGAGGTGCTGGACGTCAGCACCATCGTCAACGCGGCCCAGATCGACTTCCCTGGGAACCTCTCTGCGATGGATGCGACGCTCGGGCCCGACGGGAACTGGACGATCACTCCGACGCACCTCGCCGCGGAGGTCTGATCCGTCGCGACGGCGGCCGGTTCGGCGCGCTCGCCCTGATCGGGGGCACGGGTCACGTCACGCTGGACGTGCCGGGCGGCCGAATCGTCGCCAAAGCCGAGTACCTCCAGCCCGGCGGAAGCGTCAAGGATCGGGCCGCGCTCGGCGCCATCGAAGGTGCCCGTGCGCGCGGCTCCCTTCGCCCCGGACAAACCGTCGTCGAGATGACCAGCGGCAACATGGGCGCGGGGCTCGCCGTCGTCTGCGGCGTCCTCGGTCATCCGTTCGTCGCGGTGATGTCCACCGGGAACAGCCCGGAACGCGCAACGATGATGCGCGGCCTCGGCGCCGACGTCGTGCTCGTTCCGCAGGTCGAAGGCACGCACGGCAACGTCACCGGCCGCGACATCGACGCGGCGGCGCATCGGGCACGCGAGATCGCCGCCGAACGCGGCGGTTTTTACGTCGACCAGTTCAACAACCCGGACTGCGTCGCGGCACACGAGACCACCACCGGTCCGGAACTGCGCGCCGCGTGCGAACGCATCGACGCGTTCGTCGCCTGCGTTGGGACCGGCGCGACGCTGATCGGCACGCTGCGCGACCTCAAGCGGCACGATCCACACATCCTTGGCGTCGCCATCGAACCGCGCGGTGCCGCCGTGCTGGCCGGCGAACCGGTCACGAAGCCGGCGCATCTCTTACAGGGCACGGGGTACGCCGCGCGGCCGCCGCTCTGGGACGATACGCTCGTCGACGCGTTCGCCGCGGTCGGCGACGACGAAGCGTCCGAGGAGCGCGCGGCGCTCGGCCGGCGCGGCCTCTACGTCGGCTATTCGTCGGCCGCGAACGTCGTCGCAGCCCGCAAGCTGCTCTCGGCAGGACGTTTGCGAGAAGGCGCGATCGTGGCCACCGTGCTGTGCGACACGGGCCTCAAGTACCAGCCCTCGCCCGCGCGGTAGCGTCAAGCGCACGGGTACGTGCGCCGCGGCCGAGGTCGGCGAATCGCTTTCCGCTACGCGCCAGTTCGTAGACGATCGCGGGCGCGCGGAAGCGGTCGCCGTGCACTGCGGCGAGGCGCTCGCATTCGGCCGCGAACGCCGCAGCGTCGCGCTCGATCAGCGAGAACACGCCGCCCGTGTACGCCGGGAAGCCCCAGCCGAGGATCGATGCGACGTCGCCGTCGGCGGCGTTGGCGATCACGCCGTCCGCATACGCGCGCGCGGCTTCGAGCGACTGCACGTACAAGAGGCGCCGCTTCACCGCCTCGACGTCGGGCTGAGTCCGCGCCGGCGGGAATTGCTGCGCCAAACCCGGCCAGAGCGTCTTGCGGCCGCCCGCCGGATAGTCGTAGAGGCCTTTGCCGGCGCGCTTTCCCGGACGGTCGAACTCGGTGACGAAGCGCTCGATCACTTCGTCGGCGGGTCCGGCGACGTAGGCGTCGCCGAGGTCGGCCTGCGTCTGCAGCCGGACGCGATGGCTGAGCGAGAGGCTGACCTCGTCGGCGACGGCGAGCGGTCCCACCGCCATTCCCGCCATGCGTCCCGCGTTTTCGATCAGCGCCGGTGCCACGCCGTCGCGCAGCAGCGCCAGACCTTCGTTCAGATACGTCGCGAAGACGCGACTCGTGAAGAACCCGCGGCTGTCGTTGACGACGATCGGCGTCTTGCCGATCAGCCGCACGTAGTCGAGCGCCGCCGCCAGCGTCGCGTCGCTGGTGACGTCGCCGCGGATGATCTCGACCAGCGGCATCTTCTCCACCGGTGAGAAGAAATGGATCCCGATGAAGCGCTCGGGGCTGCGGCTCGCTGCGGCGAGCGACGAGATCGGCAACGTAGACGTGTTCGACGCGAAGATCGCGCGCTGGGGCAAGACGTCTTCCGCGCGCCGCGTGACGTCGGCCTTGATCGCGCGATCTTCGAAGACCGCTTCGATGACGAGGTCGGCGGTCGCGAGGCCGTCGTACTCGGCGGTGGCGACGATGCGTTCGCGGACCGCGTCGTCCACGGTGCGCGCCCGTCCGCGTTCGGCCAGTTCCCGATCGCGATCGATCAGCACGACCCGTGCTCCGGCTTTGGCCGTGACCGCCGCTATGCCGGCACCCATCATCCCCGCGCCGAGCACGCCGACGGTGTGAATCACCGTGGGCGGTATGCCGGCCGGACGGCTGCTGAGCTTGTTCGCGGCCCCCAGGCTGAAGAACATCGTGCGGACCATCGCCCTCGCTTCGGGTCCGCGCAGCAGCTCGATGAAGTAGCGCCCTTCGACCCGCAGACCCGCGTCGATCGTGAGCTGCAGCCCTTCGAACACGCTTGAGAGGATCGCGCGGGGGGCGGGGTAGTTGCCGTACGTCTTCTTGCGAACCGTCGCGGAGGCGGCGCCGAACAGGTCGCTGACGTGCGGTGACTGCACCTCGCCGCCGGGGACGCGATAGCCCTTCGCGTCCCAGGGCTGTATCGGGGCCGGCGATTGCAGGAGCCATGCTCGCGCGGCCGCGAGCGCGCCGCCGGCCGGGACGAGCGCGCCGAGCACACCCAGTTCGTACGCCTCGTCGAAGCTGAAGCGGCGTCCTTCGAGCAGCAGCGGCAGCGCCTTCGCGATCCCGATCAGTCGCGGCAGCCGTTGCGTCCCGCCCGCACCCGGCAGCAGTCCCAGCGTGACCTCGGGGAAGCCGAGCCGCGCCCGCGCCGACGCCGTGCCGATCCGATGATGACAGGCGAGGGCGATCTCGAGGCCGCCGCCGAGCGCGCTGCCCTCGAGCGCCAAGACGAACGGTTTCCCGCCGGCTTCCATCGAGCGCAGCAGCGCGTGCATTGCCGCGACGTCGGCGACGGCGGTCGCGTCGTCGAAGATCCGCTCGAGATCGGCGCCGACGATGAAATCGCTCTTCGCCGACGCGACGATCACGCCGCGCACCGCTTCGTCATCGAGCGCGCGGCGCACCGCGGTGCCGAACGCGGCGATGCTCGCAGCATTGAGGACGTTGACCGGGCGGTCGGGCGCGTCCCAGGTGATCGTCGCGACGCCGTCACCGCCGAGTTCGTAGCGCACCGGACCATCGCTCATCACACGCGCTCCACGATCGTCGCGGTTCCCATCCCGCCGCCGACGCACAGCGTCACGAGCCCGACGGCGAGATCGCGCCGTTCGAGTTCGTCGAGCACCGTGCCGAGCAGCATCGCACCGGTCGCACCGAGCGGATGACCCAGCGCGATCGCGCCGCCGTTCACGTTGAGCCGGTCGTGACCGACGCCGAGCTCGTCCATGAACCACAGCGGCACGACGGCGAACGCTTCGTTGACCTCGAAGAGATCGATGTCGCCGATGCTCATCCCGGCCTTCTTCAGCGCCTTGAGCACCGCGGGCACCGGACCTGTCAGCATGATCGCCGGCTCCGTTCCGATCGACGCGGCGGCGCGGATCCGCGCGCGCGGGATCAACCCGGCGCGCCGTCCCGCTTCCAGCGAGCCGACCAGCACCGCGGCAGCTCCGTCGACGATCCCCGACGAATTTCCGGCGGTGTGCACGTGCTCGATGCGCTCGACCTCGGGATAGCGTTGGATCGCCACCGCGTCGAATCCGGCGCGCTCGCCGATCGTCTCGAACGCAGGCTTCAGCGCCGCCAGCCCCTCACGCGTCGTCTGCGGGCGCAGATACTCGTCGCGCGCCAGAACCGTCTCGCCGTTTTGATCGACGACCGGCACGACCGAATGCGAGAAACGGTCGTCGCTCCACGCCGCCGCCGCACGCTGCTGCGAGCTCAGCGCGAACGCGTCGACGTCGTCGCGCGAGTAGCCGTACTTCGTCGCAATCAGATCAGCCGAGATCCCCTGCGGCACGAAGTGCGCGAGATGCGCCACCTGCGGATCGCTCCACATCGCGCCGCCGCTCGCGCCCATCGGGACGCGCGACATCGACTCGACGCCGCCGCCGATCGCGAAGTCGGCCTCGCCGCTGGCGACCTTCGCGGCGGCGAGGTTCACCGCCTCGAGGCCGGAGGAACAGAACCGGTTGATCTGCATCCCGGCGACGGTCTCCGCGTAGCGCGCCACGATCACCGCCGTGCGCGCGATGACCGCCCCTTGCTCGCCGACCGGCTCGACGCAACCCAGGATCACGTCGTCGATCAGCGCGGTATCGATTCCGGTGCGGTCGCGGACGGCGGCAAGTGCCGCGGCGGCGAGCTGGACCGGCGTCACGTCGTACAGGCTGCCGTCCTTCTTCCCGCGGCCGCGCGGGGTGCGGACGGCATCGTAAATGTAAGCCTCGGGCATTCTGCCGGGATTCCACCGGCACCGCCCCGTCCCCGCAGGAGCTTAGGCTACTTGCGGTGATGGAGAGCGAAGGTGTTGCCTTCGGGATCCCAGCACCACGCCGTCGTGCACACCGGGTAGTCCATCGGCTCGCCGAACACCACGCCGCCGCCGGCGAGGACGCGTTCGAGCGCGGCGGGGACGTCGGGGACCGCGAACATGACGCCGCCGCCTTGATGCCACTCGTCGCCCGGCATCTTCGCGATCCCGAACGCGCTTCCGTCGGCGAGCACGAACTCGGCGCTGGAGGGGAATTCGGCCTCGATCGTGAGGCCGAGCGAGTCGCGGTAGAACGCCACGGCACGGTCGAGGTCTTTGGCCAAGTAGTAATGAGCGTCGATGGCGGTGATCATGGCCTCACGATAACCCGCGATACTTGACACGGGCTGTCAGGATTCATAGGCTTTCGCCATGAAAGCGAGCCGGCTGCTCTCGATGCTGCTGATCCTTCAGGGCACGGAACGGCGCTCCGCCCGCGCGCTGGCGATGGAGCTCGAGGTTTCAGAGCGCACCGTCTACCGCGACGTCGACGCGCTGAGCGCGGCCGGGGTTCCGGTGTATGCCGAACGCGGCGCGCTCGGTGGTATCGCGCTTGCCGCCGGCTACCGCCGCGCGCTGACGCAATTCGGCGACGAGGAGATCCGGGCGTTGTTCATCTCGGGCTCGAACCCGCTGGTCGATCTGGGCCTGGGCGTCGAACGCGAGCGCGCGCTCGAGAAGTTGAGCGGTGCGCTCAGCGACGTGCAGCGCAAAGCTGCCGCCAAATCGCGCGGCCGGATTCATCTCGATCAGCGGCGCTGGAATCAAGCCGATCAGCCGCAGGAACACCTCGCCGTGCTGCGGCGCGCGGTGTGGGACGACCGGCGGGTGGTGCTGCAGTATCGCGATCGCGAGGCGAAAATCACTGAACGGGCGATCGACCCGCTCGGCCTCGTCGCGAAGGCCGGCGTGTGGTATCTCGTCGCGCGTTCGGGCGCCGAATACCGGACCTTTCGAGCCGAGCGCATCCTCGGCGTCAGCGCCGCGGAGACGACCTTCGAGCGCCCGCGCGATTTCGATCTCGATGTCTACTGGCGCAACTGGATCGCCAATCTGGAAGAGGGCGCACGACGCGTTCCCGTCGTCGTCAGCGTCGATGCCGATGCGCTCGACGCCGTGATGCGCTACTGGGAGGCACGGGTTCTGAGCGAACCGAGCGGCGACACGGTCACCGTACGGGTGGTGTTCCCGAACGAGGACCTCGCGCTGCAGCAGCTGATCGCCTGGGGTACGCGCGCGCGGCTCGTCGAGCCGCTCGCCCTGCGCGACGAGCTCCTCGCGCGGGCGCGCTCGATCGTCGAGCATTACGCGGCGGCGGCACGATGAGCGCCCCGCGCGGCTGCGTCAGGGCCGCGGCAGCACGGCGTTCGGGGTCGCGGCGTTGAGCGTGCCGGCGCCGACGTTCGTTACGTCGATCCCGTTTTGCGCGAACACCCCACCGCTGACCCGATCGAGCTCGACGATCGCCTTGTCGAGGTCCGTCTGGGCCTGCAGTTCGCGGCCGCGCTGGTTGGCGACGTCGAGCTGGCGCTGCAGCACGAGATACGTCGTCGACGTGCCGGCTGCGAAACGCCGCTGCTCGCCGAGCAGCACGCGTTCGGCCGCCTCTCGAGCGGCGCGCGCCGCGATCGTGCGGTATTGCGCGGCGCGCAATCCCTGGATCGCGTTGACCGACTCCGAGCGAATGCGCTGGAGGAGTGCCGTCTGCTGCACGGCGACTTGGCGCTGCTGCTCCCGCGCGACCGCGTAGTCGGCCTTCGCGGTTCGGTTGCCGATCGGGACCTGCAGCGTGAGCTGCAGGCTATAGGTCGGAAAGCGGTTGTCGAGGAGGTTGCGGAACGACTGCCCGACCCGGCCGGTCTGGTACGTCGGCGCGGTCGGGATGCCGCCGAGGATCGGCAGAATCGGCGGCGAGCCGGGATTCTGCGCGTTCGAACGCGCGATCAGCGCGTCGATCGCATTGATCTGCGCGTTGAAGAGGCCGAAGATCGGGTTGGCGTTCGGATCGGTCGGGATGCCGGCGAACCCGTTCGAGCTGTAGCCGAGGCCCAGATCCAGCTGTGGCTTGAGCTGATCGCGTGCGAAGGTCAGGTTCGTATCGGCGTTGATGCCCTGCGAGCGCAATTGCGCGATCTCCGGACGGTTCGCGATCGCCGCGACGATCAGCGCGTCGAGCGTCGGCTCCTGCGGGACCTGTGCGATCGCGGTGGTCGGTACGAGGTTGGCGGACCAGACCGGATCGGCCGGATTCGAGAGGATGAGCGATTTGAGCGTCGTCTGCAGCCGCTGCACGTTCTGCAGCGCCGAGAAGACGTTGTCTTGGAAGACGTCGACCTGCGTGTTCGCTTCGACGATGTCGGTCGGTGCGACGACGCCGCGCGCCGCGAGGCGCTGGTTCGACTGCGCCTGTGCGGTGGCTTGGCGCAGACCTTCTTCTTGGATCGCGACGTTGCGCCACCCGGCGACCAGATCGTAGTAGGTGTCCGAGACTTGCACGATCGCGTTCGACGCCTGGGTCAGCGCGACGTCGCTTGCGATCGCAGCGTTGGTCCGGGCCAGCTCCAGCTGCAGCCGCGGCTGGTCGATCGCCCGACCGCGCAGCAGCGGCTGGGTCACGCTCAGCTGGAGCGCGGTCTGATAGAACGGATTGTACGAGTTGGCCAACGAGTCCGAGGTGATCCGCGAACCGTTCAGTCCGACCGAGTAGCGGCCGCCCATCTGCGTCTGACCTTGCAGCGCCGCCGTCGCGCCGGCGGTGTCCTGAGTGATCGGGCCGCCGTTCGGTCCGGTCTGAAACGCGCTGACCGCCGCGCTGACGCTGTGCGAATACGACGGAGCGAGTTGAAAGCGCACGTCGTACGCGCCTTCGGCCGAGACGATCTGATAGTTTGCGATGCGCCGGTTCGATTGCGCGAGCGCGAGATCCGTGTTCCGCTGCAGCGCCATCGCCAGCGCGTCGCGCAGCGCGAGGCCGACGAACGGCTGCTGCTGCACACCGACCAGATCGCCGTTCGGAACGGTATTGGCCGGCGCAAAGGGACCCTGGTCGATATTCGGGACCGGCGGGAGAACGGCCGGGGACGGCGATGGGAACGGCGTTGCCGCCTGCGCGCTCGCCGCGCCACCCAACGAAAGGAAGGACGCGCTGAAGATCCCGACGCTCAACGCGAGCGCGAGCGAACGCCGTCGAACGAGCATCGCGCTACTTGACCTTGATCGAGGTCGTGACGGACATTCCGACTCGCAGCGGATCGCTCGCCGGCGGATTGTCGACGCACACCCGCACGGGAATCCGCTGGGTGACCTTGACGAAGTTACCGGTCGCGTTCTGCGCGGGGACCAGGCTGTACGTATTCTGGGAAGCCGGCGCGATCGCGCAGACGTGCCCTTCGAACGCGACTCCCTTGTACGCATCGACGGCGACGTCGACCGGCTGTCCGACCGCTACCTTGCCGAGCTGCGTCTCCTTGTAGTTCGCCGTGATGTAGAGATGGTGAATCGGGATGATCGACATCAGCGATTGTCCCGGCGCGACCGCCGCGCCGATCTCGACGTTCTTCGCGCCGATCACGCCGTCGATCGGCGAGCGGATGACGGTGTAGCCGAGACGATCCTGCGCCGCCTTGACCTGCGCCTGGAGCGAACCCGCTTGAGCGAACGCCGCGTCGGCTTGCGCCTGCGTGGTGGAGACGCGATACGGATTGTCGCTTTCGGTCAGCCGGCCTTGCGCCGTCTGCAGCTGCCCTTGCTGGGCGCCGATTCCCGCTCCCGCGGCGTTCGCCGCCGCGAGCGCGGCCGTGTAGCGTGCCTCGGCCTGCGCGACGCCGGTCTGCGCCGCGGTGACGTTTTCCAGCGCGGCTCGATATTGCGATTGGGCCTGCGCCTGCGTGGCGCGCTGCGCGTCGAGCTGCTGCGTGGCGACGTCACCGGTGCGTACCAGTGCGGTGTAGCGGCCCAGGTCGGCGTCGGCGCGGGTCAACGCAGCCTGCGCTCCCGGCACCTGCGCCCGGGTGGCCTGCAGCTGCGCTTGCGCTTGACCGATCGCCGAGCGCGCCGCGTCGGCTTGCTGCTGCGCCGATTGGGTCTGCGCCTGTGCGTTCTTGACCAAGCTTTGCGCCGCGGTGACGCCGCCGACGCCTTGTGTCGCCTGCGCGGCAACTTGGACGCGCGTCAAGTCGACGTTGGCTTGCGCGGCGCGTGCCTGCGACCGTTGCGCGGCGAGCGCGGCCTGGGCCTGCTGCAGCGCAGCACGCTCGTCTCGATCGTCGAGCCGAATCACGATTTGGCCCGCGCGAACCGGCTGATCGGTGTCGACCAGAATCTGCGCGACGCGCTCCTGAATCTTGCTCGTAATCGTAATCGTGTCGGCGTCGACCCGCGCATCATCAGTCGATTGGTGCGTCGTCGAGTATGCGAGATAGCGCACCCCCCAGATCAGCCCGAAGATCACCACCAGGGCGCCGATGATGATGACCGCCAGCGGCGGGCGCCGGCGGCGGCCGTTGGGAGCACCGTTCGCTCCACCCTCGGGCGGCGGCGGCGCGCCGACGCTCTCGACCACGATGGGACGCGGGGAGGATGGGGCTTCGGTTCGGGTTTCCACGGTACTCAAAAAACTCCGTTCAGGAAGATATCGACAATGCCGTCGAGCGTCGCTTGCTCGGGAGCGTCGGATGCCCACAACTTGCGACCAACGACCGACGAGAAGAGGATGCCCAAAAAACAGCGCGCCATCAGTTGCGGATCGCCGTGCATCTTCCCAGCCGCGACCTTGGCCGTGAAGTAGTCGGCCAAGTCGATGACCAGCTGAGCCGGGCCGCGAAATTCGGGCACGTCGTCTGTTCCGGCGGCATCCTCGGCCAGCGAGACGCACATCATCGCCCGCTTGGCGACCATGCGGTCGACGACATAGCGGGCGATTTGGCTCAGGTCGCCGGCCTGATCGGTCCCGGGCATCGAGGCCAGCACGGAGCGGAACTCGTCCACGCTGCACGCCGCCTCGCGCATCGCGACCAGCAGGGCGCGCTTCGAACCGAAGTGCCGGAACAGGGTCGCCTCGTTGACCCCCGCGCGCTCCGCGACCTCACGGGTCGTCGTGCCGCGCGTCCCCTTGAGCTCGAACAGTTCACGCGCCGCCGTGAGGATCCGGGAACGGGTCTCCTCGACGCCGGCGTGACCGCGCTGACCGGTAACGATCATCAATTCTTCTTCGTGAAGACGGCGTCGTCGAGCGCGACGTTCGTCTTATAGTCGCTGTACACGCCGTAAACCACGGCCTTCGCGTAGGGGATAGAGATCTCGGCGTGCTGCTCGGCCGGCATCAGATACCCCGCGATCTCGCGGAAGGTCTGCGTCATCGTGATGTGGCCGCCGTTATAGTAGTCGTACCTGATCGAGTCGATCGTCCACGAGGTCGGATCGATCAGCACGGTCTCGTGATCGATCATGCCGCGCACCCGCTGGACCATCCGCAGTTCGAGGTCTTTGCGCCCGTCGAAATCCGCCTCGCCCTGATAGGTCACGACGAACCGCTTCTCCCAGTTCGACGCGTCACCGATGTCGGTGAACATCTTGTCGAAGCCCTTGGCCAAACGCGGCACCCGATCGAACACGACTTCGAAGTTCGAGGGCTTCTTATAATACGTCGTTCCGTCGAGCCCCGTGCGGTAGAACGGAAACGACGTCATCCGCAGATCGACGTGCAGCCGTCCTTGATACGAACTCAAGCTTGGATTGCGCTCGACCACGCGCGCGATGATCGCGCCCGGATCGGTCGGCAACTCGACGGCGGCGGGCGCCGGAGCGGCGAGCCCGGTCAGCGCCGCCGCGAACGTCGCGGCGGTGAGCCGGGAAAGCAGCCCTGAGCGGCGGCGCCGCTCGGGCTGTTCGATAGGAAATGCGAAGACACGCTCGAGGCCGGTGATGGCCAGCGCGTCGCGGACGCCGTCTCGCAGGGCCGTGACCTCGATGGCGCCGCCGCGTTCACGCAGCCGGCGCAGGCCGGCGACGAGGCCGGCGATCGTCTCGGCCGGCAGCCGGTCGCCGTCGAGCACGACGCGCAAGCGGGGCGCGGTTTCGCCGGCCAGTAACGTATCCACAGCGGCCTGGACCAGTGAGCGGGCGGCTGGATCGTCAGCGTTCAAACGTAGGGGGTCGTGTGTCAAATCGTTCATCATCGTCAGCATGCGTGTGGGTACTTGCATGAACAGTGTACGCCGGCCGATGGATTCATGCAAGTGCCCACACGCATGAACGCGGGATGACTGAACGCGACCTCGGCGTCCTGGCCCTGGAAGCCGGGCTCGGCGCCGCCCAGATCCACCTTGCAAACCTCTCCTCGGGCGAGCGATGGGCCCACGACGACGGCCGTTGGCTCTACCCGGCGTCGATGATCAAGCTCCCGCTCGCCGTGGCAGCCGGGGCCGCGATCGACGCAGGGCGCCTCGGCTGGGACACCACCGTCACGGTGGAAGCCTCCAACGGCACTCAGAACGACACCCCCTCGCCGATGCTCCCGGGCTACCGGACGACCGTCGACGAGCTGGTCACGCTGATGCTCCAGCGCTCGGATAACGTGGCGACCAACGTGCTCTACGATGTCCTCGAGCGCGGCCGTGCGACTGCCGACGTACAGGCGCTGGGCTTCCGCCAGACGTTCTTCCGCCGCAAGCTCTCGGGAGCGGAGCCGCTGATCGACGACCCCGCCGCGACCGGCCGGAACAGCTTTCCGGCCGCCGAGGCGGTGGCACTGCTGATCGCACTGGCCGCGGATCGCCTGCCCCAGGCGGCGGCGCTGCGGCGCATCCTCGCGACGTCGTGGTGGGACGTCAAGCTCAGCCGCGGCCTCGAGCCGGACGACCGCTTCGCGCACAAGACCGGCGACACCGACGAGGTCTCGCACGACGGCGGCCTTCTCTCGCTCGCCGAGGGTCCCCGCTGGGCGATCGTCGTCTACACGGACCTCCCCAGCTGCGAGGAGAACGATCAGCGCCTCGGCGCGTTCATGCGAGCGCTGCGTCCATGCATTTCCGCGGCCGCCTAACAGGAGCGTAATGCACGCCGACCCCACGCACCTTGTCACAAACCGGTATCACAGCGAGCAGAGCCTTCGCTCGCTGGAGCGGACGCAGGCGCTCGAACGCGATCGGCGCGCGCTCTTCGCCGAAGGAGCGGTCGGCGAACCTGCGAACGGCGCCTTGAACCCCTCGTGACCATGGAGTTGACGATGAATCGATTTACCGCGTCGGCGGTCGCGCTACTTGCGATGGCCGCACTCGTCGCGCCCGCAGGCGCAGCGTCGAAAGGTCCCGCGGCAGGCAAGGCCGTTCATGTCGGCGTGATCGCCGACGTGACCGGCGGTGCCGGCGTGTACGGGACGCCGCAGAAAAACGCGTACGAGCTGGCCAACGACGACATCAAGTCCGGCAAGCTGGACGCCGGCGGCGCGAACCTGACGTTCGACGTCCAAGACGCGGCGACGGACGGCGCCCAGGTCGTCAACCTGATGCAGAAGTTCACCACCGACGGTTCGACCGCGATCGTCATCGGACCGACGCTCTCGGGCGAAGCCTTCAAGGCCTTTCCGCTCGCGGCGCGGGCGAACTTTCCGGCGATGGGAACCTCGACGACGGCCGAAGGCGTGACCGCGATCGGCCCGACGATCTACCGCGACGCGCTCGCCGAATCTCAGGTGATCCCGACCACCGTCGCGCGGACGCACGCGAAGTGGAAGTACAAGACGGCCGCGATCATCTACGGCGACGACAACGCCTTCACGAAGACCGACTACGACGTCTTCAAGCGCGAGCTCGAGAAGGCCGGCGTCCAGGTCGTCGACACCGAGACGTTCCACATCAAGGACACCGACTTCCAAGCCGCGCTGACCCGGATCGACTCGAAGAAGCCCGACGTCATCGCGATCGGCGGCCTCTTCCCGGAAGCGACGAAGATCATCGCGCAGGCCGGCAAGCTCGGCATCAAGGCCCACATGATGGGCGGCAACGGGCTCAACTCGCCCGAGATGTACGCCGTCGCCGGTCCGGCGGCCCAAGGCGTCGTCGTCGGCGCGGCGTGGGCGCTCGCCGGCAAGTACCCCTCGAACGAACGCTTCGTGAAATCGTACACCGCAAAATACGGCAAAGCGCCCGACCAGTTCGCCGCGCAGTCGTACGCGGCGGCGGAGATCGTCGCCTACCTCGTCGCACACGGCGCCGTGACGAAAGACGAGATGCTCTCCGGCCTGCGCGGGGTGCGTGTGATCCAAACGGTCCTCGGTCCGCTCGGCTTCGACGCGAACCGCGACGTCAAGAGCTCGCCGGTAATCCTAGAGATCGTCAAGAACGGCTTTGCTTACTTTCATTGAGAAGGCGCTCCGCTCTGCTGCGCGCCCCCCACGGTGCTTTGCACCGTGGGGCCCCCGGGCCGAGCTCGCAACAACAGGGTGGTACGGTCGTGATTCTGCTGTGCTCGCTCCATCGCCATTCGTGCTGACCGCTAGCTACTGACGTACGCCGTGTTTGCGCAGCAGTTGTTGAATGGGTTGTTTTTGGGGGCGGTGTATGCGCTGTTCGCGGTGGGGTATACGCTGGTTTTCGGGGTGTTGGATATTCTGAATTTGGCGCATGCCGCGATTTTTACGGCGGCGGCGTTTGCGGCGTTCTCGTTGGTTGCGGCGGGGGTGCCGTTACCGGCGGCGTTCCTGCTCGCGGCGATCTTCGCGGGGCTTTTGGGGATTTTGCTGGATCGGGTCGCATTTGCTCCGCTGCGGAAGCGGAACGCGGGGACGCTCGTGCCGCTGATCTCCTCGATCGGCGTGGCTATCATCATCGGCGCGGTGCTGCGTGCGGTGTACGGGGTCGACGAACGGCACTTTACGCTGGGCGGGCTCGATACGGCTCCGGCGATCCATCTCGGTCCCATTACGTTCACGACGGTCGAGTTGACGATCTTTCTTGCCGCGATCGCGCTCATGGTGGTGTTGAGCTGGATCTTGCGGTCGACCACGCTCGGCCGGCGCATCCGTGCCGTCGCCGACGATCGCATCGCCGCGGCGCTGCTCGGCGTGGATCTCGAGAAGACGATCGCGGCGACGTTCTTCATCGCGTCGTCGCTCGGCGGCGCGGCCGGCGTGCTGACCGGACTCGAGTACAACAGCGTCACGCTCGACATGGGCGGCCCGATCGAACTCAAAGGTCTGGCGGTGATCATCTTGGGTGGGATGGGCAGCATCACCGGCGCCGTCATCGGCGGCTTCATCTTGGGCGCAGTCGAGACGTTCGCGGTCGCGTACGGCCTCTCGCCCTGGCGCGACGCGCTCGTGTTCGGGGTGATGTTCGTGCTGCTCGTCGCGCGGCCGACCGGATTGTTCGGCAAGCGCGCGCTGCGCCAGGCCTGACCGTGCCCGGAGCACTCGTCGACTTCTACGCCAAACACTCGCGCCTGATCGATCAGATCGGCGTGAACGCGCTCCTGGCGCTCTCGCTTTCCGTCTCGCTGCAAGCGGGACAGCTCGCATTGGCCCAGGCCGCGTTCATGGGGATCGCGGCATACGTCTCCGCGATTCTCGCGATGCAGGCGCACTGGCCGCTGATCGCCACGATCCTCGCGGCGGTGCTCGTCTCGACGGTCGTCGCGGCGCTGCTGGCGCTTCCCGTGCGCCGGCTGCGCGGCGTCTTTCTGGCGATCGCGACGATCGGCTTCGGCGAGATCGTGCGCGTCTTCGCCAACAACCTTTCGATCACGGGCGGCGCCGAGGGCCTCAGCGGTATTCCCAACGACGCGACGACGCCGGTGATCTATGGGTCGCTCGCCGTCGTGGCTTTCGTGCTGTTCGCGCTCTCGCGCACGAAGTTCGCGCTGGCCGTGACGCTGGTCCGCGAGGACGAGCACGCGGCGCGCGGTGTCGGCGTCGACGTCGGCATGGTGCGCACGCTCTCGCTCGCGCTGGGCGGCGCGATCGCGGGTCTCGGCGGCGCGTTGTACGCGCACGCCTCCTTCTTCCTCACTCCGACCGACTTCGGCTTCGCGCGAATGGAACAGATCCTGGTCTGGTGCGTGATCGGCGGCGTGACGAGCCCGCTCGGCGCGGTGATCGGTGCGGCGCTGCTCTCGATCTTGCCCGAAGTGATCCGCTTCCTCTCCGATTGGCGCGAGGTGACCAACGGCGTGATCCTGCTGCTGGTCATTCTGTTCGCACCGGGCGGCCTCTCGTCGCTGTGGCGGCGCGGCGCGATCCGCGTTCGCTGATGAGGCCGCCGCGATGAGCCTCACGCTCGACGACGTCGGCGTCCGCTACGGCGGCGTCGACGCTTTGCGCGGCGTCTCCCTCACGCTCGAGCCCGGCCGCGTGCTCGGCCTGATCGGTCCCAACGGCGCCGGCAAGACCACGCTGGTGAACGCGGCCACCGGCCTCGCGCCGCTCGCGAGCGGAACGATTGCGCTCGACGGTGAGCGCGTCGACGGCCTGCCGTCGCACCGCATCGCGCGTGCCGGGATAGCGCGGACGTACCAGAACATCCGGCTGTTCGGCGCCCTCGACGTGCGCGGCAACCTGGCCGCCGGCGCCTACGCGCGTCCTGGCCGGCTGGGCACCGTCGAGCTTCTTCGTCTGCTGGAGCGCGCCGGGATCGCCGGCGCCGACCTCGACGCGGCGGCCAGTTCCCTGCCGTACGGCGACCAGCGCCGGCTCGAGATCGGCCGGGCGCTCGCGGCCTCCCCGCGCGTCATCATGCTCGACGAACCCGCCGCGGGGATGAACCCCTCGGAGACCGGACGGCTCGTCGCGACGATTCGCGCGATCGCCGCCGACGGGATCGCGGTGCTGCTGATCGAGCACGACATGACCCTCGTTCGCGCCGCCTGCGATGACGTCGTCGTGCTGAACTTCGGGGAAGTGATCGCGCGCGGCACACCGGCGCAGGTCGGCCGCGATCCGGTCGTGGTCGAAGCGTATCTCGGCAGCGGCGCCGAGGCGTTGTCGTGACGCCGATCCTCGCCGCCTCCGCACTGCGCGCGGCGTACGGCAACATCGAGATCCTGCACGACGTCTCGATCGCGCTCGCCGAAGGGACGCTCTGCGCGATCGTCGGCGCCAACGGGGCAGGCAAGACCACACTGCTGATGGCGCTGGCCGGCGCGGTTCCGACGCGCGGCGGGACGGTGCACTTCGACGGGCGCGACGTCACGCGCATGCCCTCGCACGCATTGGTGAAACGGGGGCTCGTCCTGGTACCGGAAGGGCGCCGTATGCTGCCCTCGATGAGCGTCGAGGAGAATCTGCAAGTCGCCGCTGCGGTGCGCGGCGCGGCGGGCTACGCGCGGATCGCGGGACTCTTCGACCGCTTCCCGATCTTGCGCACCCGGCGCAACGTGCCGGCCGGTTCGCTCTCCGGCGGCGAACAGCAAATGCTCGCCATCGCCCGCGCGCTGGCGATCGATCCGCGCGCGTTGCTGCTCGACGAACCATCGATGGGTCTCGCGCCGAAACTGGTCGACGAGATCTTCGCGATCGTCGCCGACGAACGCGCGCGCGGAACGTCGATCTTGCTCGTCGAGCAGAACGCCCGGCGTGCGCTCGCGCTCGCCGACACCGCGTACGTCATGGAACGCGGGCGCATCGTCCTCGCGGGCACCGGCGCCGAACTCGCTACGCACCGCGACGTCGTCGCGGCCTATCTCGGCGGCTGAGAACTGCTCGCGAAAGCGGTGGATACCGGCGAATCCCGGTGGATAACGCAACTTTTTTGTGGACAAGCGACCGAGCGATACGCAAGGGACTTGCGCGACGACGATAGTCGCACGTATGATACGGACACGTCGACGGTAATACGACGACGGCGAGCAACGAGAGGCTCGGAGGTGAAGGAACGAACGACGGACGACGCAAGTCGGACGACGCACAGTGAAAACACCGAACGAAGTTCGACGCCGTAATGGCTGACGCAAGTCAGCGAGGACGCGCGCAGATCGATTCTCGTGCTGATCGAAGCCGCTTGGGGAAACTTGGGCGGCTTTGTCGCGCTTTGTGGCTTTGGTGGCTGGGTGTGCGGCGGGCGATCGTGGCGTGCGCGTCAAGGCACGGTTTACGGGTGCGCGACGATCAACTTCGTGGTAGTCGGCAGGGACTTCCACTGTTCTGGGAACGTTGGTGGGGTTGTGGATTGGGTGAATTGGTGGGGAACGGCGTGGAGAACTGAAGATTCTTGTGGATCGTGGCAGTTTTGTGGCGGAATGATCTTGCGGTGTTCTTCGTGGGGCTTGTATGATGCGGACACGTCGGCGGTAACACGACGACGGGCGAGCGGCGAGATGCTCGCCGGGGCTGGACGAGAGACGAACGGCGCAAGCCGGGCGCACTCAGGACGACACCGAAATGAAGTTCGACGCCGGTCTGGCTGATGAAAGTCGGCGAGGCCGCGCGCAGATCAAACTCTCGCGCTGATCGAAGCCGCGCCGGGCAACTGGAGCGGCTTCGTCGCGTTCCGCGGCTGCTGCGCAGCACGTCGCCGGCACCGTGTGTCGCTACGCGTCATCCTTAGCCTCGTCGATGGGTGTGTAATGCGTGCATTGCTGCGGAATGACGTGGACAACGCAAGTTTCTTGTGGAGAGGTTGCGTGCGCGTCTTGCGTCTGCATGAGTGCGTCGGTACGATGCTTGCACGTCAACGGTGATGCGGGGGCGTGCGAGCGGCGAGAAGCTCGCAGGCGAGGAGCGGAGGTCGCGCGGTGAATGCCGGGCGGCGTGTGCAACGAGCCGAACAACGACGACGGCGTCATGGCTGGTGCAAGCCGGCGAGGGCGTTCGCGAAATGATTCTCGCCGATCGAAGCCGTGTGAGGAAACTCACGCGGCTTCTTCGCGTTCCGGAACGCGCTGCCGTCGAAGGGTGTGGATTGCGTGCAATGCTGCGGAACGCCGTGGACAACGGAAGTTTCTTGTGGAGAAGGTCGCCGAGGGTATTGTCGAGCGAAAACGCGGCGGTTACGCTACGTGTACGTCAACGATTCGTCAGCGACGGGCGAGCAGCGAGAAGCTCGCCGGCGGACGCGGACCACGGAAGGCGCAAGCCCAACGGATCCGACACCGCCGACACGAAGTTCGACGCCGCTCTGGCCTCACGGCGAGGGCGCGCGCAGATCGAGTTCTCGTGCTGACTGAAGCCGTGCGGCCCGCGCCGCGCGGCTTCGTCGCGTGTTCAGTTGCCGTTCCACGCGGTGAAGGGCGCGGGCTTCACATAGGGCGGCCCGACTTCGATCGTCATATCGAGATGGTTGGTGAGGTCGATCTTGCGCGGATCGCCGGCGTACGGACGGCCGTCGACCCAGACGGCGACGCGCTCGCCCTTCTTCGTCTTCGCGCCGGCGACGTCGGTACGGCCGAGCGGCTCACCCCAGACGTCGAACAGCTCGCCGAGCGTGAACGACTTGAAGTTCGGCGCTTCGATGTGAATGATGCCGTCGGGTGTATGGGTGTGGATCCAGTACAAGCACCCGGCGACGAGCGGACGGCCGACGTCGGGCGGGATCGCGACGGCTTTGCCGTGATCGAGAATCGTAAGATGCTGATGGATGTGCAGCACCGATCCTTCCATCGTGTCGCACCGGATGCCGTCGATCGGTTGGCCGTTCGGAGCCGCGGCCCGCGCGACGCCGGCGTGCGACGCCGCGATGAATGTCGCCGCTGCGATCAAGAGGACGCTGAATACTCGCATAAACCTCGCAAAATGACGCTCCCCTGCTGGAACGCCGGTGAGGGCCTTGCTGTTCCGGCTCAGCGTGCTCCTTCGTATGCCTGCCTAGCCGTAACGGGCGGCGACGGCGCGAGCAACGTCGGCCGCCGCACGGCGCACGTCGTCGGGCGCGATCACTTCGGCCTCGGCGCCCCAGCCGAGGGAGAAGCGCACGATCTCGAGCGGGTCGACGACGCGATAGGTGATCTCGACGCCGCCGTCCGGCTGTCGAACGACGCGCTGATCGCGCGCGATCGTCCGCGCCGTCGCGGCCTTCGCCACCACCGGCGAGAAGCGCACCGTCACCTCCGCGACCGTGTCGGAGTGGCGCACGCCGCTGACCGAGTTGGCGCCGTACGCCTCGAGGTTGAAGTCGGCCGGGCGTTCGAAGGTCTGCGGCGTTACCACGACCTCCGAGACGTTGTCGACGGCGAAGACCCGCATGTCGGTGCGCGCGTGATCGAACCCGACCAGGTATATCCGCCCGGACGACACGATGAAACCGTACGGATCGACCCGACGCTGAGTACGCGCCGCGTTCTTGTCGGTGTAGTCGAACTGCACGCGGCGGCGCTCGCGCTCGGCCGCCTGCAGCTGCTCGAACACCCGCTCGACCTCGGCGTCCATCGCGATCGCGCCGAACCGGATCGCCACCGACGCGTACTCGACCGAGGCTCCGGTGCGGCGGTCGCTCGAGCGCAGCAGCTTCTGCGTCGTTTCTTCGATCGCAGTAGCGAAAGTGCCACCGAGCGACGAGCCTAGCCGCTTGAGCGTCACGAGGCCGAGCAGTTCGCGGTGCGAGAGGTTGAGCCGTCGCAGGCTGTAGCCTTCGGCGAAGCGGTACGTCCCGGTTCCCCGATCGAAAAACCACGGGAAACCGGCGTCGGAGAGGACGCTGAGGTAGCGCCGCAAGGTCCGCGTGCTCGGCGGCTTGTCCTCCCCGATTTGGTCCTTGAGCTCCTCGAAGGTGAAGCGACCCTCGTCGATCGCGCTGAGGAGCCGCACCAGGAGCACGACCTTGGGCTCGGCCCGTTCATCCGCCACATAACCGGCTTCGCCATTTCCGTACGGTGTCCGTGCGTTTTCACATAGGGCGCGTGAGGATTGCGAAGAATCCTTTCTCCAACAGCTCACACTTTGGCAAGGAGCACCATGGACGACCAACGCACGGCGAAGCCCGTCGATCGAAAAGAGTTTCTTCGCCGGTCCGGCGCGCTCGGCATCGCCGGCGCGGCCGCCCTCGGCTTCCCCCTCCTCGAAACGCGCGCCGCCGGCGCGGCGACCCTGCTCCCCCCGCGCGACGTGATCGCGGCCGGCGGCGGTGCGACCATCAAGATCGGCCACATCGACGGCTTCTCCGGCGTCTATGCCTCCGCGTCGCAATCGCAGCAGCACGGGCTGGAAGTCGCCGTCGCTGAGGCGATGAAGAAAAACAACCGCATCAAGTACCAGATCGTCAAAGGCGACGACGCGAGCAAACCCGCCGACGGGACCACCGAGGCCAAGCGGCTCATCTCGCAGGAGAAAGTCGACGTCCTCGCCGGGTGCCTGAGCTCGGCGGTCGGCCTCGCCGTGTCGGCGACGGCCGAGGAGAACAACACGTTCTTCATGGCGATCGGGACGCACGACACCAACATCACCGGCCCGAAGGCGCACCGCGTCACCTTCCGTCAGACCTGTTCGAACGCGATGCTCGCCAACGCGATCGGACCGGAGCTGCTCAAGCACGGCAAGAAGTGGTACTTCCTGATCGCCGACTACGCGTTCGGGACCGACGGCGCCGCGCGCGTCAAGAAGATCCTGCTGGCGCACGGCGGACAGGTCGCCGGTGAAGACCTGCACCCGCTCGGACAGACGGACTACTCGTCGTACCTCACCAAGGCGCGCAACACCAACGCCGACGTGCTGTTCTTCTCCAACTACGGCCCCGACTGCCAGAACGCGACGAAGGCCGCGGTGCAGCTCGGCCTCAACAAGAAGATGACCTTCGGCGGCATCCTCTCCGGCAACGACGTCGCAATCGGCATGCCGGTCGACGACATCGTCGGCTCCATCTGGGGGTACGTCTGGGGTCCGGAAGCCGGCGGTGATGCAATGCAAGTCTACAACGCGCTCAAGCCGGGCGTGAACGCCGTCGATTGGCGCCAGTATCTCGGTTACATGACCGGCCGGAACATCATCAACCGTCTCAACGCCGCCGGCACGACGGACACCGAGAAGCTCGTCGAGGCGTTCGAGAACTACCACTACGACGCCGCGAAGAAGAGCGGCGCGTACTTCCGCAAGTGCGACCACCAGGCGATCCAGCAGACGTACGCCGGTGTAATCCTCCCGAAGAACAAGCGCCGCACGGAGGGCGAGTACTTCGGGATCGCTGCGACCGTCGGCGGCGAGTTCGCGGCGGAATCGTGCTCCAACCCCGACAGCGTGGCGGCCGAGAAAATCATCTCCTCGGAGAAGATCGGACCGCGCGAAGGCTACACCGTCGTCAAGGTGTAGGCGACTGGGTTCCAGACCCCAGGGCGGTCGCCGAGCGCGGCCGCCCTTCTTTTTTCACCTCGTTCTTAAAACCTTAGTTGACAGCCTCGGACGGGCCGTGATAGCGTCGGCGTATGCCCCGTAAGAAGTCGCCGACCCTCACCGAGGCGGAGTACCGGCTCATGCAGGTCCTGTGGGACCGCGAGGAGTCCAGCGTCGCGGATGTGGTCGAAGCCATCGGCGATCCGCCGCTCGCCTACAACACGGTTCTCACGACGATGCGGATCCTCGAGCAAAAGGGCTACGTGCGGCACAAGGCCGTCGGCCGCGCGTTCATCTATCGGGCGATCGTCGCGCGCGACGAAGCGCAGCGCAGCGTCGTCCAGCACGTCCTCTCGCGCTTCTTCGACGGCTCGCCGCGCGAACTGGTCCTGAACCTGCTCGAGTCCGAGGCCGTGGACGACCGCGAACTCGCGCGGCTGCGCGAACTGCTGGACGGCGCGCGGGAGAAATAACGTGCTGGAGGCGATCGTCAACGTCGCGCTGCGAGCGATCCTCGCCAGCGTCCTGCTGGGCGGCGTGCTGGTCCTCGCCGTCCTCGCCGCGACCCGCTGGCTGTCCCTCACCGCATCGACCCGCCACGCTCTCTGGACGATCGCTCTCATCGCGATGGCGGTGATGCCTCTTGCCGGGCTGGGCGTCAGCCTCGCCCGCGGCATGGCTCCGCGGCCCGCCCTCGTCGCCGACTCACCCGCCGTCGTCGATCCCGTGCCCGCGCACCATGCCGCACCGAACACGCATCCGGACCCGTCGGGCGGAGCATCGTCGCACTACGCCGCGGCGTCACGCCCCGCCGGCTTCTCGTTCCCGCACCTCGGCTTCACTGGCTTCAACTTCACGCCGCGGCTGTCGCGAGAGCTGGCGCTCGGCGTCGTCGGCGTGTGGCTGGCCGGCGCGCTGATCGGCCTCGTCGGGCTGTTGGCGAGCATCGTGCGCGTCCGGGGGCTCAAGAAGCGGTCCAGCCCGCTCGAAGGCGACCTCGCCGACGAGCTGCCCTGGCTCACCGACGTCGCCTCCGGACGCGAGATCTATCTGCGCCTCTCGTTCGAGACCGAGACGCCCGTCGCGATCGGTTTCCGGCGGCCCGTGATCTTGATCCCGACCGAGCTGGCGACCGCGGCCGGTCTCGGCGGGATCGAATCGCTCATCCTCCACGAACACGCGCACCTGCGGCGCTACGACGACTGGACGAACCTCGTGCAGCGCACGATCGAACGCGTCTTCTGGTTCAACCCGATCGTGTGGCTGGTCGGGCGGCGCATCGCGCTCGAACGCGAGATCGCCTCCGACGACGCGGTCGTCGAGAAGACCGGCGCGGCCCACGAGTACGCCACGTCGCTGTGGCGGCTGGCGCGCGAGATGCGCATGCCGGAACACGCGGTGGTCGCGCCCGGCGCGCTGCTCACCCGCAAGCAGATCACCGTGCGCATCGAGCTGCTGCTCGACAAGAACCGCGCGCGGCTGCGCCGTTCCCCGGCGGCCGCCTGCGGCGTCGTTCTGGCCGGGCTGCTCGCCGTCGGGTTCGTCGCGACGAGCGCGCCGGCAGTTGAGCTTCCCGCCGCTCCGCTCTCCGCTATGGCCGCCGATCAGCACATCATCATCGTTCAGCAGCCGCGGAGCGACCTGACCGTCGTGCCGCCCACCGTCCCGGTGCGGCCGACGCCGCCGCTTCCGGACGTGGCGCCGGTGCCGCACGTGCACGTCGACGTCGCCGCGATCATCCACGACGCGCTCGCCGATCTGCCCAAACAAATCGCGCAAGACGAGCCCGGCATGCCGCACAGCGGCCGATCGTTGAATGGTCTGAAGCTCACCCGAGACCTGATCGCGGAATGCAAGGGATGTTCGCTGCGCAACGCCGACATGCGGGGGCTCGATCTGCACGGTCTCACGCTGGTCGGCGACAACATGAGCGGCGCCGACCTGCGCGGCGCGAACCTGGCCGGCGCTCGGCTCACCGGCGTCTCGCTGGCGCGCGCAAACCTCTCGACGGCCGACCTGCGCGGCGCGGTGCTGAGGGGCGTCGAACTGCGCGATGCCAACTTCGACGGCGCGCTGCTCGACGATGTCCGTCTTAACGGCGTTTCGTTCAGACACGTGAGCCTGCGCGGAGTGGCGCTGCGCAGCGTTGTCGCGAACTGCAGCGGCTGCGATTTCTCCGGGATGGATCTGCACGGGCAGGACCTGCACGGCATCACGCTAATCGGGGCCGACTTCAGTCGGGCCGACCTGCGCAACGCGAACCTCGCGAACGTGCGCTTCAGCGGCGTCGACTTCTCGTACGCCAACCTCAGCGGCGCCGATCTGAGCGGCGCGATTTTAAGCGGATGCCAGCTCGGCGGCACCAACCTGCACGGCGCCAAAACCACCGGCATGACCTTGCAAGGGACCGTGCTCGGCGGCTGACGCCGAGCCTCTTTCTCGTGCTCGTCACTCTTATATCGTTAGTTGCAAGGAGTCATTCGTGATCCGACCGCCCGCGTTGGTGCCCGTTCACCGATGGCGATCGACCGCGTTCGTGCCGTCACGGCAGCGTCGGCGTCCATCGCTCGGCGCACGACCGCCGCTCCGTCTGGATCGGCGACGGCGACGTTGCGATCCCGTCCGTCCCGCCGTTGCCACCCGTGCCGCCGGCGCCGCCGGACGAGCGCGAGAGTCCCTGACGTTTAGGACGCTAGCGGCGAGCGATCATGACGGCGACGCGGCGCCGTTCGGCAAAGAAGCGGGGCAGCCACGTGTCGCGCGGATACTTCGCCCGCCAATCGGAGATCGCGTCGTCGACGAGCGCGAGCATCCCGCTCATCGAGGCCACGTTGCGCTCGCCGCCCGCGGCACGGCGCTCCAGACCGTCGAGGGCATTGCGAATACCGAGCACGCTCATCTTCATCCGGCCGAAGTACTCGTCGGCCGGCGCCAGGTCGTGAATGCTCCTGGCTTGCGCGGTCGAACACAGACACGCAGCGAGCATTGCGACGATGAGGAGCGTGCGACGCATGGAAACCTCCTGGAGTCAGTATCGCGGCTGCTGAGCGTACTCGCTCTGCGGATACGAGGCGATGAGCCAATCGAGCGTGTCGTTCTTGCGCACCCGCGCGTCGTCCAAGTCGAGTTTGGCGTAGAGCTGCGCGAGCGCGTAGGCGTACTTGGGGATCCACGGATCGCGCGGGAAGTGGGTCTGCCAGTCGCGCAATGCGTCCTCGACCAGGACCGCCTTGTCGAAGATGTGCTCGGCCTGCCCGGGTTCCACGTCGGCGCGCGCGGCCAGATCGCGCAGCGAATTGCGAACGCCCAGGATGCTCATCTTCAACCGCCCAAAATAGCGATCGGCCGGCGCGAGACCCGACATCGGTTTCGCAATCACTGGGGCGGCGAACGATGCCACGAGCAGCAATGCCAAGAAGATCCGCTTCATAACGAGCACGTCCTTGTCGCAGGGGTGAACGAGCGTGCCCGCAACCAGTCCATGGCTGCCGCTCGTATGACCTCTATCGGACGCCTCCGTCGCTGAATTCAGTCCGCGAGGAAGCGTCCGTTCGTCACGTGCACGGTAGTGTGACGCCCATCCGCGGGCGAGCGCTTATTCGGGATCGGCGAACAAGAACGCGAGATCTTCGCGAGTCAGCGTCTTCGCCACCGCGCTGTCGGCCTTCACGACCGTCCTGGACAAGGCGGTCTTGCGCTCGGCGAGCGCGCGGATCTTCTCCTCGACCGAGCCGGCGGTCACCATGCGATACGCGGTGACCGGGCGGATCTGCCCGATGCGGTGCGTTCGATCGATAGCCTGGCGCTCGACCGCCGGATTCCACCACGGATCGTAGAGGATCACGTAGTCGGCGGCCGTCAGCGTCAGGCCGACGCCGCCCGCCTTGAGCGAGCAGAGAAACACCGGCGGTCCGTCGTCGCTCATGAACCGTTCGACTTCGGCCTGCCGATCGCGGTCCTTGGTCGAGCCGTCGAGGTAGCCGTAGGCGACGCCGCGCCGGTCGAGCGCCGTGCGCATCACCTTGAGCATCGAGGAGAACGCGCTGAACACCAGCACCTTGTGGCCGCCGTCGAGCACTTCGTCGACCGTCTCGAGGAAAGCGTCGAACTTGCCGCTGGCCTCGGGGTCGTCCAAATACTCCGGCACCAGCAAGCCCGGATGCGCGCACACCTGGCGCAAGCGCGTGAGCGCCGCGAGTACGTGCACCGTCGCCGATTCGGCGCCGTCTTCGTCCAGCTTCGCCAGCACGTCGCGCCGCGCGGCCTCGGCGATCCCGCGATACAACCGCCGCTGCAGCGGCGTGAGCTCGCACTCGATGATCGCTTCGGTCCGTTCCGGTAGTTCTTTCGCGACGTCTTCTTTGGTGCGCCGGAGCAGGAAGGGCTCCAGGCGCGAGCGCAGCGACATCGCCGCTCGCTCGTCGCCGTCCGCGATCGGGAGCTCGAACCGCCGCCGGAACGACGCCTCCGAGCCGAGCAGCCCCGGTTCGACGAACCCGAAGATCGCCCACAGATCGCGCAGCGAGTTCTCGACCGGCGTTCCCGTCAGCGCCAGCCGATGGTCGGCCTGCAGCCCGCGCACGACCTTGGCGATCTGCGAACTGGGATTCTTCGCGTTCTGCGCCTCGTCGAGGACGAGGGTCCGGAAGCGGAAGCGCTCCAGGTGCTGCGCGTCCAGGCGCGCCAGCGCATACGAGGTGATGATCACGTCGAACTCGTGGATCGTGTCGTACTTCGACGCCCGATCGCTCCCCGATTGCAGGCGCAGGGTGCTCAAGCTCGGCGCGAACTTCCGAATCTCGTTCTCCCACGTATGCGTCACCGACGTCGGGGCGATCACGAGAACGGGAGAGCTGCCTTCGTCTTCCTTGCGCTTCGCGACGTGCGCGATCAGTTGCGAGGTCTTCCCGGTGCCCATGTCGTCCGCGAGGATACCGCCGAAGCGGAACGACGAGAGGTACGACAAGAAATCGAGACCGCGGCGCTGGTAGTCGCGCAGCGGCAACACGAGCGCCTCCGGCGCTTCGACCTGCTCGATCCCCTCGAAATTACGCAGCCGTTCGCGAACGCGTTCGACTTCCTCCGGCAGCGCGACGTCGCCGAACGCCTCGTGCAGCTCGTCGCGCATCGCGACCAGCGATGCGAGCCCGGTGCGGCGCCGGTCATTGAGTTCCGAGAGCAGATTCTGGCGCGAACGCAGATCGCCGACGTCGACCAGTTGACCGCGCACTTCGGCGTAGCGGCCCTTCGCTCCGAGCAGCGCGCGCAGTTCATCGCGGGTGAGCGGCTCGCCGCTCCCGACGAAGACCGAGACGTCGAGGTCGAACCAGTCGCCGCTCTCGGTCGCCGTCGCGTGCACCGAGACGTCGACCGTACCGCCGCCGACGAGCGTCGCGAGCGAGTCGTCGAGCCGTACTTCGGCGTCGTCCCACTCGGGCCACAGCGTGCGCACGACGTCGGCCGCGCGATCGGCGTCGTGCAGCGCGAAGCCGTCTGCACCGCGCGGCACGAAGCCCGCCTCGAGGAAGCGGCGCGAGAACGCGCGCGCGACCTCAGGTGCGAAGCGGACGAAACGGCCGTCGTTCGGGGTCACTGCACCGTGCGGATTGAATGCGACGTACGCGCCGCCGGCGAGGTCGACGAAGCCCAAGCGCGCGAGCAGCGCGCCATCGCGCCACGCCGCGCGGATCACCATCCCGGGCCGCTGTGCGTCGATGACGCCGAGCGCCTTGCGCTCCTCGGCGGTCAGGAACGGCGCGACGCGCGCGATCGCGCGCATGGACGGAGCACCGTCTTGCGCGGCGGCAGCCTCGGCGATCTTCGCCGCCGCGATGATCTTGCGCGGGTCGAACGCGCCGTCGAGGAGATACGCGGTTCGATCGACGACCAGCCAACCCGGCGGCCCGTCGAGGACGAAGCCGCCGGCCGGCGAGACGCGCACGTCTTCGGCGGCTTCGAGCACCGGCGCGAAGGCGGCACCTTGGCGCTGCGCGCGCAGGCGCACTCCTCGTGTCTCGATCGCGAACGGGGGCAATTCCGCCGGGTGCCGGTTGTCGCCGGGAGCGTCGTCGAAGCGCAGCCGCGGATGGCGCGCCAAACGGAATAGTGCCCGCGCGAGGGCTTTGGTGGACGCGCGCGCGCCGAACGCCTCTTGCACCGCGTCGTCGCGCAGCAGCGAGCGATCGACTTCGTCCCAATCGTCGGCCGGCGTCTGGTCCATCATCGCGAGGATCGCGTCGGCATCGCGAATGACGCCGCGCAGTCGCGGTGTGTCGAGATAGAGCGCGCCGCCGATCGCACCGGCGGAACTCAGCGTCACGACCGGCCACACGGCTCGCGCGCGCGTGCGCGCCGCATCGGACTCCGCATCGGGAAGCCACGAGAGGTCGGCTTCCGCCGGGTCGGGCGAGGGCATGGGCAGCGCCGCGTCCTCGGCGGTCCGCACGATCTCCAGCGTCGCGACGACGTGTTCGCACACGCCGGTCGCACCGCAGGTGCACACCGAACGCAGCGCCTGCGGCCCCGTTCCGGACGCCCACTCGACGGCTGTCTGGACCGGGACGCGGTCCTTCACCGCCGCTTCGATGCGGGCGGCTTCGACGGATCGCAAGGCGACTCGGCCGTCGTCGACGAGGGCGAGTGCGTTGCGGGTCAGGTCACGGGCGAACCACGTGCCGATCTGGGCCGGAAGCCGGGATCGCCACAATGCGTACGGGGTCAACCTTTCGGTATTCGTCACAAACCCGTCGGTTTCCCGACGGGTTTGTGTGGTTTCGGCGAAGCCGCCCGCACTAGACGGGCTGGACTTCGGGCTGGCTCGGAGCCGGCGGCTCGATGTGGGGGATCTTCGAGAAGCGCAGCTTCTCGGGGTTGTCCGCGCTCACTTCGGCGAGGATGCGGTCGCCGGTCGAGAAGTTGCCTTTGAGCATCTCCTCGGCCAGTTCGTCTTCGACCTCGCGTTGGATCGCCCGGCGCAGCGGGCGAGCGCCGAACTGCGGGTCCCAGCCCTTCTTCGCGAGGAGCTGCTTGGCGTCTTCGGTCACTTCGAGGTGCATGTCCTGAGCCTTCACCTCGCGGATGACCTTCTCCAGCTCCAGCCCGACGATCTCGGCGATCTGCTCGCGGCTGAGCTGATGGAAGACGACGATCTCGTCGACGCGGTTGAGGAACTCCGGCCGGAAGGCGTGCTTCACCTCGTCGAGCACCTTGTTCTTCATGCGCTCGTACGCCTGATCGTCGGGCGTCCCGTCCTGCTTGCGCGGGCGGAAGCCGATGTCGGTCGACGTCTGCATCCCGGTGGCGCCGACGTTCGAGGTCATGATGATCACGGTGTTCTTGAAGTCGACGACGCGGCCCTGAGAGTCGGTCAGCCGGCCGTCTTCGAGCACCTGCAGCAGCAGGTTGAACACGTCCGGATGCGCCTTCTCGATCTCGTCGAGCAGCACCACGGAGTACGGACGGCGGCGCACCGCTTCGGTGAGCTGTCCGCCCTCTTCGTAGCCGACGTATCCCGGAGGTGCGCCGACCAGCCGCGAGACCGCGTACTTCTCCATGTACTCCGACATGTCGATGCGGATCATCGACTCGGAGTCGTCGAACATGAACTCGGCGAGCGAACGCGCGACCTCGGTTTTGCCGACGCCCGTCGGGCCGAGGAAGATGAACGAGCCGATCGGACGCTTCGGGTTCTTGAGGCCCGCGCGCGAACGGCGGATCGCCCGGGTGACCGTCGAGACCGCTTGGTTCTGGCCGATCACGCGCTTGTGCAGCTGATCTTCCATCCCGAGCAGCTTCGCCGTCTCGGCCTGCGCGAGGCGCGAGACCGGAATCTTCGTCCACGACGAGACGATGTGGGCGATGTCGTCCTCGGTGACTTTGAGCGTCTTGTCCTGCAGCGCGCGCTTGTCGGCCCACTCGGACTCGAGACGCTGCTTCTCGAGGCGCAGCTTCTCCTCGCGGTCGCGGATCGCGGCGGCTTTTTCAAACTCTTGCGACTTGACGACCGACTCTTTTTCTTGCTTGACCTGCCGGATCTGGTTCTCGATCTCGCGGATCTCCGGAGGGGGCAGGGTGGCCTGCAGCCGCACGCGCGACGCGGCTTCGTCGATCAAGTCGACGGCCTTGTCGGGCAGGAAGCGATCCGCGATGTAGCGATCGCCGAGTTTGGCAGCTGCGACCAGCGCTTCGTCGGTGATGGTGACCTTGTGATGCGCTTCGTAGCGGTCACGCAGGCCCTTGAGGATCTCGACGGTCTCTTCGACCGACGGCTCTCCGACCATGACCGGCTGGAAGCGGCGCTCCAGCGCCGAGTCCTTCTCGATGTGCTTGCGGAACTCGTTGAGCGTGGTCGCGCCGATGCATTGCAGCTCGCCGCGCGCGAGCGCGGGCTTGATGATGTTCGACGCGTCGATCGCGCCCTCGGCGGCGCCCGCACCGACCAGCGTGTGCAGTTCGTCGATGAAGAGGATGATCTCGCCGGCGGCGCCGCGGATCTCGTCCATGACGCGCTTCATGCGCTCCTCGAACTCACCGCGATACTTGGTCCCGGCGACGAGGCCGGCGAGGTCGAGCGTGATCACGCGCTTGTCGCGCAGGGGCTCCGGCACTTCGCTCTTGATGACGCGCTGGGCCAGGCCCTCGGCGATCGCGGTCTTGCCGACGCCCGGCTCACCGATCAGCGCCGGGTTGTTCTTGGTCCGGCGGCTGAGGATCTGGATGACCCGCTCGATCTCGTTGGCCCGGCCGATGACCGGGTCGAGCTTGTTCTCGCGGGCGAGCGTGGTGAGATCGCGGCCGTACGCGTCGAGGGTCGGGGTCTTCGACTTGCCCTTGGGCGCAGGCGGCTGGCCCTCGGCGCCGAGCAGCGAGGTCGTTTGGACCCGCACCTTCGCCGGGTCGACGCCCAGGTTGGTCAGGACGCGAGCCGCCACGCCTTCACCCTCGCGGATGAGGCCGAGCAGCAAGTGCTCAGTCCCAATGTAATTATGGTTGAGCTGGCGCGCTTCTTCAAACGCGAGCTCGATCACGCGCTTGGCGCGCGGCGTGAACACCATCTCCTGCTGAACGGTCTGGCCGCCGCGCCCGACGATCGCCTCGACCTCCTGGCGGACCTTGGCCAGGTTGACGCCGAGCGTCTCCAGCACTTTGGCCGCTAAGCTTTCGCCCTCAGAGATGATGCCGAGCAGGATGTGCTCGGTCCCGATGTAGTTGTTCCCGAGGCGCTGTGCTTCTTCTTGAGCCAGCACGATGCTGCGCCGCGCGCGTTCGGTGAACGGTTCCCACATTGACATGACCCTACGAAACTCCCCGAGCGGCCCAGCCGCTCCTGCCGCCAAGCCGCCGAAGTTTGGAAGAACCCAGCACGGCCTTGGTGATTATTAAACTGTAAACCGGTTCGTTCAGTTTCAAACCCTCAGCCGGGCACGGCTGCAGGCATGGTTGGTTTCCTCGGTGGCCGACATGCCCTGCATCGGTCCTCGGCCGGCTTCGTGAAAGCTTCGTTCGTTTGTCCTCTACCCAGCATGGAACCTGGGTGCCTCGGGGCGAACGGAGGGGCTCTCCGCCGCACCCGAGAGGTTGCCTGCAATCCACCTGACAGTCGCCCAGTTGACGGACCAGCTCGTCAACGGGATCACCTTGGGGATGCTCTACATCCTCGTCGCCCTCGGACTCAACATCATTCTGGGCCTGATGGGAGTGATCAACTTCTCCCATGGCGCCTTCTTCATGTTGGGCGCCTACTTGATGTACCAGTTCAACGGCATGCTCGGCTTTTGGCCGGCAATCGTCGTCGCCGCGGTCCTCGTCGGCCTGCTCGGGATGGCATTCGAGTCGACGCTCATTCGGCCGCTGTACAAACGAATACCCGAGTACACGCTGCTGCTCACCTTCGGGACGGCGCTGATCTTCGCGCAGATCGTACGCAAGGTCTGGGGCGACGACGCGGTTCGGGTCGACACGCCGGGCTACATCCCGCAGTCGATCAATCTGGGGGGCCTGCAGTTCCCGTTCTACAAGGACGTGTTCCTCGTGCTCCTGACGATCGTGATCCTCGCCGCCGTGTGGCTGCTGCTCAATAAAACGAACATCGGCATCATCATTCGGGCCGGGACGCGCGACGCGGAGATGGTCAAGATCCTCGGGATCAACATGCCGCTGATGTTCACGCTGGTGTTCGGGATCGGCTCGCTGATGGCCGGACTCGCCGGCGCGCTCGCGGCGCCGATCTACGCGATCCAGCCGAGCCTCGCCTCGCAGTGGATCGTGCTGACCTTCGTCATCGTGATCGTCGGCGGCATCGGCTCATTCTGGGGCGCGATCGTCGGCGGACTGCTGATCGGCATTCTTTCGAGCCTGATGGCGCTGCTCTGGCCGCCCGCCGTCGACGTCACCGCCTACATCCTCATGGGGATCATCTTGCTGGTGCGGCCGCGCGGTCTGTTCGGCGTCGAAGGGCTCTTCGAATGATCGTTCGACAAGCTCAGGGTGACACGAAGGGCGGCGTTCGCGCCGTGCTCACCCACCCGCTGGTGTGGACGGCGATCCTGTTCCTGATCCTGCCGAAAATCGCCGGCGCGAACCCGTTCACCGGCCAGTGGAGCGGCTTCGTCGGCATCGCCACGACGATGGTGATCTTCGCGCTGTTCGCCGGCGGGTTCAACCTGCTGTTCGGCCACGTCGGCGAACTCTCGTTCGGCCACGCGATGTTCTTCACGCTCGGCGCGTACACGACCGCGCTCTACAGCAACGGCTTCAACGTCCAGGTGTTGGGCATGACGCTCCATCACGACAAGGGCGGCAACCTGCTGGTCGCGCTCGTCCTCTCGCTGCTCGTTGCCCTGTTGTGGGCGTGGCTGTTGGCACGAATCATCGTCCCGCGCTCGAGCGGCATCTACTTCTCGATGATCACGCTGGCGTTCGCTCAGGTGATCTTCTTCATCACGTACCGCTGGAGCGACCTCACCGGCGGAGAGGACGGGCTGCAGAACATCGCACGGCCGCAGCTCTTCGGCGCCGATTGGCTCTCGAGCTCGGACCACTTCTATTGGTTCGCGGCGGTCTGCGTGTTCGTCGCGCTCTGCGGCCTGTACTGGATCCTGCACTCGCCGTTCGGCAGCGTGCTGCACGCGATCCGCGAGAACAAGCAGCGCGCGCGCTTCCTCGGCTACGACGTCGACAAATACCGCGTCAACGCGTTCGTCCTCTCGGCGATGTTCCCGGCGATCGCGGGCTGGCTGTGGACGTACTTCCAGCAATCGATCAATCCGGACGCCGGCTCGGTCGAGTACTCCGGCAACGTCGTGATGATGTCGATGCTCGGCGGCATGCAGGCGTTTCTCGGTCCGACGCTCGGCGCGTCGATCTACTACGAGCTGCAGAACAACGTCTCGCAGCTGACCAAGTACTGGGAAGCCTGGATCGGCATCGTGTTCGTCGTCTTCGTGTTGATCGGGCCGCGCGGCATCATGGGGATCGCCGACGACATCCGCCATTACGGTTTCGCGACGGCGCTGCGCCGCGGGTTCTCGCGCAAGGCGCGCGTCGAGACGGAGATGCAGGAAGAGGTCCCGCCCGTCGTCGAGGACGAGCCGTCCGCCGCCGAGTCGGTGCGCTGATGGCGAGCGACGGCATCATCTTCCGCACCGAGGGTCTGACCCGGCGTTTCTCCGGCTTCACCGCCGTCAACAACGTCTCGATCGAGATCCCCGAAGGCGGCGTCCGCACGATCATCGGCCCGAACGGCGCGGGCAAGACGACCTTCTTCAACCTGCTCAGCGGCCTGCTGCCGCCCAGCGAAGGGCGCATCTGGTTCCGCGACCGCGAGATCACCAAACTCCTCGCCTACCAGCGGGCGCGGCTCGGGATCTCCCGGTCGTTCCAGATCACGAACATCTTCGGGCACCTCACGGTGTTCGAAAACGTGCGGCTGGCGGCGCAAGCGGTCAACGACGGCAAGGCCAACTTCTTCCTCCCGGCTTCGCGGATGGGGAATCTGAACGAGACGACGGAGCGCGTGCTCCACGACGTCGGCCTGTGGGACGCCCGCGACGCGCTGGCCGAGAATCTCTCGCACGGCGATCAGCGCCGGCTCGAGATCGGCCTGGTGATCGCCGGCGATCCGCCGGTCCTCTTGCTGGACGAACCGCTCGCCGGAATGTCGCCGACCGAGACGCACGAGACGGTCGAGTTGATCCAGCGCATCTCGCCGGGTCGCACGATCCTGCTCGTCGAGCACGACATCGACGTGGTGATGTCGATCTCGACCACCATCACCGTCCTCCAAACAGGCGCCGTGCTGGCGACCGGGACGCCGGCCGAAATCCGCAGCAACGAAGCCGTCCAGCGCGCGTACTTGGGAGAGTTGGTCTGAGCATGCTCCTTGAACTCGACCGCATTAACGCCTACTACGATAAGAGCCACGTTCTGCAGAGCGTGTCGCTCGAGGTGGATGAGGGCGAGGTCGTCGCGCTGCTCGGTCGGAACGGGTCGGGCCGTTCGACGACGTGCAAGACGATCATGGGACTCGTCCAGGCGAAGACCGGCACGATTCGGTTCAAAGGCAGGGACATCACGAACAAGACGCCGTTCGCGCTCGCGCAGATGGGGATCGCGTTCGTTCCGGAAGACCGCCGCATCTTTCCGAACCTGACGGTCGGTGAGAACCTGCGGCTGGCGTCGCTCGCCGGACGCAAAGGCGTGTGGACCGAGAAGCGGGTCTACGAGTACTTCGCGGTGCTCGGCGAACGCCGCGACAAACCGGCGAAGCTTTCGGGCGGCGAACAGCAGATGCTGGCGATCGCGCGCGCACTGATCGCCAATCCCGACATCATCCTGCTCGACGAACCGATGGAAGGACTCGCTCCGCTCATCGCACGCAACGTGGAAGAGGTCGTGCGTGCGATCCGCGACGAGGGACACACGATCTTGCTGGTCGAGCAGAACGCGCACGTGGCGATGAGCCTCTCCAGCCGCGGCTACGTCCTCTCGAACGGCCGGGTCGTCGGTTCGGGGTCGATCGCGGAGCTCGAAGCCGACGAGCCGATGATGCAGCGTTACCTGGCCGTCTGACGGTCACCGGAACCTTTGGCCGCGCCGGCGTATCGTAGCGGCCGTATGGTGACGACGGAAATCGTGCGCGAGGCGCTCAAGGACGTGGAAGACCCCGAGCTGCACATGGGGATCCTGGATCTGGGGCTCGTGTACGATGTCGCGTGCGAGGGGCCTCACGGGGCGGACGTCACCGTCACGATGACGCTGACCTCGCCGATGTGTCCGGTGGGCCCGATGTTCAAGCAGGCGGTCCTCAGCAAAGTCGAGAGCGTCGAGGGCGTCAAGAAGGCCAACGTCGAGATCACGTTCAGCCCGCCATGGGATCCGAAAACGATGGCCAGCGACGACGTGAAGCTGGCGCTCGGAATCTGGTAGCGCCCCAACTTTACCCGCGGCGGTAACGCCGCGGTGCCTGCCTGCCGATTCATCGGAGGTGCGGCCTTACCGTTTGCGCTGCACCGCGTGCGGTGCGCTCTACGACGACGACGGCGTCCGGTTGGACTGCTCGCGGCTGCACGCGCCCTCGCTGCTGCGCAGCGTCTACGCCGAGCGCGCCTTTGCGTGCACCGACCTCCCGTCGATGGCGCGCTACCGCGGTTGGCTTCCGCTGGGGCGAGAGGTCGTCACCCGAGCCCGCACCGGCGTGTACCGCAGCGAAGCGCTGGGCGCGCGACTGGGCTTGCGCCGGCTCTGGATCGCGTTCAGCGGCTGGTGGCCCGAGCGCGGGGCGACTTTGGAGAGCGCGACGTTCAAGGAACTCGAAGCGGTGGCGGTGCTCGGCCGCCTCGCGCCGGACGAACGCCGCACGATGGTCGTCGCGTCGGCCGGCAACACGGCGGCGGCGTTCGCTCAGATCGCGACCGAGCACGACCTGCCGGTCCTGATCGTCATCCCGCTCGACGCGTGGGACGGGCTCGCCGCGCAGGTGCGGATCGGGCCGACCGTCCGTGTCGCCGCTGTCGAGGACGGCACCTACGACGACGCGATCGTCATCGCGAAGCGGCTCGCATCCCGCGACGGCTACGTCTTCGAGGGCGGCGTGCGCAACGTCGGCCGCCGCGACGGGATGGGCACCGCGCTGCTCGCCGGGGTCGAAGCGATCGGAGCGCTGCCCGACGCGTACGTCCAAGCCGTCGGAAGCGCGGCGGGTGCGCTGGCCGCGCACGAGGCGGCGCTGCGTCTGCTCGACGACGGCCGATTCGGTACCCGTCTGCCGCGCCTGCTGCTCGCCCAGAACGCGCCCTTCACGCCGATCCACGACGCCTGGACGCGCCGCAGTGCTGCGCTCGACGAGCGCAGCCCGCTGGTCGCGCGCGATCAGCTCGCCCGCATCGGTGCCGCGGTGCTCTCGAACCAGGCCCCCCCGTACGCGACGGTCGGCGGGGTGCGCGAGGCGCTAACCGACAGCGACGGCGGCACCTACGCGATCGGTAACGACGACTTGACGGCGGCGATGCTGCAGTTCGCCGAGCTCGAGGGAATCGACGTCGAGCCGGCCGCCGGTGTCGCGCTCGCGGCGCTCGCCCGCGCCGCGCGCGACGGCGACGTAGGTCCCGACGACGCCGTGCTGCTCCACGTCACCGGCGGCGGACGAGCCCGGCGCGCGCCGGTACTCCTCGCGCAGCGGCCGGCAGCGATCGTCCGGCGTGACGAGCACGCCGCGGAAAAGATCGACGCCCTCTTCGCCTGAGCGCACGCCCGAGCGACCCCGCCGGTTGGGTACGAACTCTTCGTGAAGAGCAGCATCGTGCGTACGCCGCTCGCCGTCGCGGCGCTGGCGTGCATCGTCTTGGCCGCCGGGCTCGGCGCGCCGCCTGCCGCCATCGCGGCGCGCGGGACGGACCTCCCGCAGATGAGCGCGGACCCGATTCCGACCCCGACCCCGATCTTCAACCTCGCGGCTCCGCCGCTCAGCGTCGGCTCGCCAAGCGCGGTCGACTCGTGCGCGGACGATTCATTCCTGGCGGCCCGCTCGGTGCCGGAGCCCTGGGAGCAAGAGGTCACCGTGTGTGGGAGGGTGATCGACGCGCCCGCCGGCTTGACCCGCGGCGGCCCGCGCCCCGCATTCGCCGTCGACGTCGACGGCACGAAGCCGATCGCCGTGATCGGCGCGCCGAACGGGAATCCCGGCGACACCGTCGTCGTCCACGGCCGCTACCATCGCGACAAGTCCGGCGCCGACTGGATCGACCGCGTCACGCAGACCGTCAGCCGCGCGTGGAGCCAGCCCGGCTACGTCATCCTCAACGGCACGACGTACCAGTAGCGCCCGCGCGCCGGGGCGAAGCACGCGGGGTGAGCACGACCGAATCGCCGCACGACCGCGCCTACCGCCGTTTGGAACAGATGCGGGCCGAGTCGCTGGCACCCGCCGGCGAGGAGGCCAACGAGCGGCAGCGCGCGCGCGGGAAGCGCACCGCCCGCGAACGCGTCGAAGCGCTGGTCGATCCCGACTCATTCGTCGAGCTCGACCGCTTCGCCGTCCATCGTACGACCGAGTTCGGCCTCGACGAGCGATCGTTTCTCGGCGACGGCGTCGTCACCGGTCATGCCACGATCGACGGGCGCCAGATCTTCATCTTCTCGCAGGACTTCACCGTGCTCGGCGGGTCGCTCGGTGAGGTGATGGCCGAGAAAATCTGCAAAACGATGGATCTCGCCGTGCGCACCGGTTCGCCGATGATCGGCATCAACGACTCGGGCGGCGCGCGCATTCAAGAAGGCGTCGTGAGCCTCGGCGGCTATGCCGAGATCTTCTGGCGCAACGTCCAGGCCTCGGGCGTGATCCCGCAGATCAGCCTGATCGCCGGTCCGTGCGCCGGCGGCGCGGTCTACTCGCCGGCGATCACCGACTTCACCGTCATGGTCGAGGGCATCTCGCAGATGTTCATCACCGGCCCCGACGTGACGAAGACGGTGACCGGCGAAGACGTCAGCTTCGACGAATTGGGCGGCGCGCTGACCCACGCCACCAAGAGCGGCGTCGCCCATCTCATCGCGGCTGACGAAGACGAGATGAACGATCACTGCCGGCGCCTGCTCTCGTTCATGCCCTCGAACAATCTCGACGATCCGCCGGTCGTCCCGACCGGCGACGATCCGCTGCGCGTCGCGAGCGAGCTCGACGCCTTGATCCCCGACTCGCCGAACAAACCGTACGACATCCTTGACGCAATCGTTCCGACCCTCGACGACGGCGACTTCTTCGAGATCTTGCCGCTCTGGGCGCAGAACGTCGTGACGGGCTTCGGACGGATCGGCGGCCGCAGCGTCGGCGTCGTTGCCAATCAGCCGATGTTCCTGGCCGGCGTGCTCGACATCAACGCTTCGATCAAAGCCGCGCGGTTCGTGCGCTTCTGCGACGCCTTCAACATCCCGCTGCTGACCTTCGTCGACGTGCCGGGGTTCTTGCCCGGCACGAGCCAGGAGTGGGGCGGCATCATCAAACACGGTGCGAAGCTGCTCTACGCGTTCGCCGAAGCGACGGTGCCGAAGATCACCGTCATCACGCGCAAGGCGTACGGCGGCGCGTACGACGTCATGGCGTCCAAGCACATCCGGGCCGACTTCAACTTCGCCTGGCCGACGGCGGAGATCGCGGTGATGGGTTCGGCCGGAGCGGTCAAGATCCTCAGCCGCCGCGAAATCTCCGCCGCCTCCGACGCCGACGCGAAAGCCGCCGAGCTCGCGGCCGAATACACCGAGCACTTCGCGAACCCGTTCATCGCCGCGCAGCGCGGCTACGTCGACGACGTCATCAACGCGAGCGAAACCCGCCGCGCCGTCTCGCGTGCCCTCGACGCGCTCGCCAACAAACGCGTCGAGCGGCCACGGCGCAAACACGGCAACATCCCGCTCTAACGCGAACGCCGCCGGCGCCTTATGGCGTGGTGGCGGTCGCCGCTCGCAAACGCTGCACGATCGGCCCGTCGGGCGGGCCGAGGACCGTGACGGAGGTCGAACCGGAGATCCAGCTCGACGATTCGGCGTCGCCGTCGGCGGCGCGCTCGACCATCAGCACGCGATCGCCGCGCCGCGGTTCGACCACCAGCTGCACGCTCGCGTTGTCGGCGCCGATCCGCACCGAGTCCACTGGGACGCCGGACGGCACGACGAGGGGAAACGTGGCCAGCCGCCGCGCGTCGTCCAGCGAAACGGTGTGTGTAACGGCCGTCTCGGCGCTGGTGCCGCTGACGGCGCGCGCGAAGAGTTCGACCGCGCGATCGTGCTGCGGCCACGGCAGCACTGCGAACAGTGCTCCCGCAAGAAGCCCTACCGCGCCGGCGAGCGTGAAGCGCAGGCCGCGCGACGGCGCGCTCCGCGGCGCGTGCGCGAGGCGCGTCGCGGCGACGAGTCCCGCGGGATACGGCGGGACCGGCAAGGCCTCGTACGCGTCGCGCACGGCGCCGGAAAGCGCGTCTTCCCTCATCCGGCGTATCCTTCGGAGACGCGCGACCGCTCGAGCAGAAGCGGCGTGAGCCGCCGGCGCGCGAGCAGCAGCCGGAAGCGGATCGTCGCCGCCGGCGCGCCGAGCGCCGCGCCGGCCTGCGCGCTGGTGAACCCTTCGAGATAGCACAAGACGACCGGCTCGCGCAGCCAGGCCGGAAGGGCGGCCAGCGCCCGTGCGACGTCGAGCCGGAGCGCGGCGGCCTCCTCGAAGCGCTCGGCGCCCTCGCCGTCGGCCAGCGTCTCGTGCTCGCGGCGTCTGCGGACGGCGTCGCGCGCTGCGTTGACCGCAATACGCGCCGACCAGACGGCAAATGCGTCGGCGTCGCGCAACGCGTCCAGCCGCGCGTCGACGCGGATCAGCGCCTCTTGCGCGGCGTCCTCAGCAGCCGCCCGCTGGTTCAGCACGGCGTAAGCGAGCCGGTAGGCGCGCGGCCAGAACGCGCGCAGCACGCGATCGCGCGCCTCGCCGTCGCCGGCCTGCGCGGCACGGACGTCGTCGGTCATGGGAGGTCAACGCGCCGGACGGACACGATGCGGGCGAGATTCGCAGTTCAGCATCATCCGCCCCGCGGTCCCGAGATGCCGACCTGGTCTCGGCTCAAGCGACCGTCGTCCGACATTTTGCCCGAACATACGTTTCGGGGGAACCTCGGACCGGCCCAAGCTAGTGGTCGAGTCCCCAATGGCCGACTTCGACGCGCTTCTGTCGGGCTTCGGGCCCCCAGAGCTCCCGCGCGACCCCACGCTTCGCATCCCGTTTCCGCTCGACAAAGCGTGCGGCGCGTCCCGTCTTGGTGTATCGTGCGCGTCGTTGGACGGAACCGTTCGGCCAAGCCCGTACGGAACCGACGACGAAATGCGCTACACGCGCGAGTGCGCGAAGTGCGGCACACATGTCGACCACGTGGGCGCAGCGCGGGTCGCCCTCACGCTTGGCATCAATCGTACGTCCAAGCCAAGGGCTCAGACGTCGCCGGACGTCTTCGAGCCGAGCCCTGAGGTCGCGATCAGCGTCGTACTTCGCGACAATCGTACGTGCGTATACCTCGGATGCGAGCACGGGAAGTCGTTCGCCGACGGTACCGTCATCCGATGCGCGGCCGACCCTATCATCCCTCGGCTTCGGCTTCTCGATAAGGGCGTCGAGACGCAACGCGAGCTCTTCGAGTTCGCGCGAAATCGGCAACTCGTCACCGCTTGTCAGAAGCACGATAGCGGAAAGGGCGCGGTGCTCGCGCCGTACGATCAGATCGAGCGATTATTTCGCGACGTCGTCCAACGCGGCGCCGACAACCGGCTCGACCTGTACCTCTTGCGTCGCCTCTACCAATGCGCGCTCAATCCACCGCGCGATGCGCGTGAAATCGACGGTCGAAACTGAGTCCCGAGGCGCCGCCGCGTTGTTCCACGAGCTGGATCACCTGCGCGGTGTTGATCGTCACGTTCCACGCTCCGCTGCCCTCACCGTTGATTTCGATCGGTATGGTAACCGCAGGCTGACGATCCGCCCATGCTTGCATGATCGCTCGTGCGGCAGCGTCATCGACGATGTGCGTTTTGGTTGGAAGTTCGAGCAGAAACACAACGATAAGCCTCGGCATTCGTCGTAAGCCGTTGAGCTCGCGTTTTCCCCCGGGTACGAGCCGCGTGTCTGCGCAGTTTCGCGGTGCCCATGTGGACAATCACCTCGAAATATGTGGACAGCTCGGGAGAAGGTGGGAACCGAAGGCGGAGCGTCGTCCCGTCCCCATGTTCCCGTCCCGGTTGAGTCGCTCGCCCTGCCGGCAGAGGGGCCGAAAAGGGTTGTCGGGTCGTCGTGGATGATCGTTCGGCTTCGTGGGACTGCTCGACGGAAAGACTATCCTCGTCACCGGGGTCGCCAACCGGTGGTCGATCGCCAGCGGAATCGCGCGCCGGCTGCACGCGCACGGTGCACGCCTCATCCTGACCTATCAGGGCGGGCGGGTGCAAGACGCGGTTCGCGATCACGCCAAAGAGTTCGGCGGCGCGGCGGTGTTCGAATGCGACGTCACCAGCGACGACTCGCTGCGCGCCCTCGCGGCGGCTGCCGGCAAGATCGACGGACTGGTCCACTCGATCGCTTTCGTGAAAAAGGAGGACCTCTCGGGCAAGGTCTACGACACCTCGCGCGACGGCTTCAATCTGGCCCTCGACATCAGCGCCTACTCGCTGATCGCACTCGTCGGACACCTCAACGAGAACCTGAACGACGGGGCATCGATCATGGCGCTCACGTATCTGGGCTCGGGTCAGATCGTCCCGAACTACAACATCGCCGGCATCGCGAAAGCGGCCCTCGAATCGATCGTCCGCTACTTGGCGTTCGACTTGGGCGAACGCGGGATCCGCGTCAACGCGATTTCGGCCGGGCCGATCAAGACCGCGTCCTCGCGCCAAGTCGCCGGCTTCTCCTCGATGGGCGGGAAGGTTGCGGCCGCGGCGCCGCTCAAGCGGAACATCACGATCGAGGACGTCGGCAACTGCGCCGTCTATCTCGCCTCCGATCTTTCATCGCAAGTGACGGCCGACGTGCATTTCATCGACGCCGGCTATCACGCGATGGGAATGTATCCGGACGCGGCCAAGGCGTGATGCGCGTTCCGACGGCAGAGGAGCTCGCGGCGATCGCCGCCGCGTACCTGTCGATCTCGCGCGCGGTGGCTCCGAGTGCGCAACCGGCGGCGGCACCGTCGCGCTGGCGGCTTGCGGGCCGCCTACCGGTCGCGGACGCCGCGCAGGCCCGCAGCGCGGCGCGCTCCGCATCGCGCTGGACCATCGCAGGCCGGCTCGATGACTGACGCGCCGTTTCGCAAGATTCTCGTCGCGAACCGCGGCGAGATCGCGATCCGCGTCATGCGCAGCGCGAAGGAGCTCGGGTGCGCGACCGTCGCCGTCTATTCCGATGCGGACCGCGACGCGCTGCACGTTCGTTACGCGGACGAGGCGTATCATCTCGGAGCGGCCGCGCCGTCACAATCGTATTTGAATGCCGAACGGCTGCTCGACGTCGCCGCGCGCGCGGGGGCCGACGCGGTTCACCCGGGCTACGGCTTCTTCGCCGAGAACGCCGGCTTCGCGCGGCAAGTCATTGCCGCCGGCATGACGTGGATCGGTCCGCACCCGGACGCGATCGACGCGATGGGCGACAAGATTCGCGCCCGGCAAGCGATGGTGGCGGCCGGCGTGCCGGTCGTTCCCGGCGGGACCGACTCGATCGCTGACGGCAACGCCGCGCGCGCCGCCGCCGAGAAGTACGGTCTGCCGCTGGCGCTCAAAGCATCGGGCGGCGGGGGCGGCAAGGGGCTGAAGGTCGCGCGCACCGTCGACGAGCTCGAATCCGCCTTTTCGACGGCGCAGCGCGAGGCGATCGCGTACTTCGGCAACCCGACGATCTACGTCGAACGCTACCTCGAGAACCCCAAGCACGTTGAGCTGCAAGTTCTCGCAGACAAGCAGGGACACGTCGTGCATGTCGGCGAGCGCGACTGTTCGCTGCAGCGCCGTCACCAGAAACTCTGGGAAGAGGCACCCGCCCAGATCAGTGCCGCGGTGCGCGACGGGATGCGCGCCGCCGGCGTGCAGGCGGCGCGGGCGATTGGGTATGACTCGGCGGGAACGATCGAGTGTCTGGTCAGCGGCGACGCGTTCTATTTCCTCGAGATGAACACGCGCATCCAAGTCGAGCACACCGTCTCCGAGGAGATCTCCGGGATCGACCTCGTGCGCGAACAGATCCTCGTCGCGGCGGGCCGGCCGCTCTCGTTCGAACAGGACGACATCACCTTTCGCGGCCACGCGATCGAAGTGCGGGTCAACGCCGAAGACCCCTCGCAAGGCTTCCGCCCGGCTCCGGGGACCCTCACGCGCTACAAAGAGCCGGGCGGCTTCGGCGTTCGCGTCGATTCCGCCGCCTACCCCGGATTCACGATCACGGCCGACTACGATTCGATGATCGCGAAACTCATCGTGCGCGGTCGCACGCGCGCCGAGGCACTGGCACGAATGGGCCGCGCGATCGACGAGTACGTGATCGACGGCGTCCCGACGACGTTGCCGCTGCTGCGCGCGCTGGTCGATTTCGAACCGGTGCGCGACGCATCGTACGGGACGGCGACGCTCGAGCCGTTCGCAGCATCGCTCGCGCAGGTTGCACAAGACGCCGGCGAAGCGGACTCCCACCCCGCAGAGCCGCTCGATGCACCGGATACGATCCGGGTCGAGGTGAACGACCGGCTGTTCCGCGTTCGCTTCGTCGATCTGCCGATCGCGCCGGGCGCGGTGCAGAACGGCGCGGCCAAAGCGCTGCCGAAGAAAGGCGGCGCTTCCCGCAAGGCGACGGCCGCAGCGGGGAACGACGTCGTCGCGCCGATGCACGGCGTCGTCGTCGAGATGCCGGTCGCGGCCGGTGCGACGGTCGCCGCAGGGGACGTCGTGGCGGTGATCGAGGCGATGAAGATGATGAACGAAATCCGCGCTCACAAAGCGGGCACGGTCGGCGCCGTCCACGTCGCCGCCGGCGCAACGGTCGAAGCGCGCACACCGCTGCTCACGATCGGCTGATGTTCGACCGCATCCTGCGCATCGCGCTCGCCTGTGGCCTCGCGATCGACGCCTTCGTCGGCCTGCTGGCGCTCTTCGCGCAGCCGCTGATCGAACCGATCCTCGACATCCCGGTGAAAGACCCGGCACTCACCACGATCTACGGCGGCGCACTGCTCGTCATCGTCGGTATCTACGCCCTCGCGCTGCGTGACCCGGTGCGATGGCGACCGTTGCTATGGCTATGCGCGTTGGATCAATTTCTGGGCGTGCTGCTCCCGGCGCTCGAGATCGCGCGCGGACACGCGCCGGCAACCGCCAAGACGCTCGGCCCGATACCGTTCCAGCTGGCGCTCGTCGCGATGTACCTCACGGGCGCAGCGCGCAAACAAGCTAGCAATCGGTAGCCGTTACCCTACAACGAACTTCTGACAGCACGCTCACGTAAGTGAGCAATTGTGACCAGACGTCGAGGCGTCGGTTGTCTATACTCCGAGACCTATGCATGCTTGGCTTATTAGGCCCAATTCGATAGGGACAGTAGCCGCGAAGCGCTTGGCTGCGGCGTCGCTTCTCGTTCTGCTTTTTTGCGGGTCCGCGGCCAACGCGCATGCCGCTTCGCCGGACTTCGGCAGCCCGCCCGCGGGCGAGTTTCCGATCCTCTACAACGATCATACGGTCTATTCCACGCCCGACATTCTCAAGCAGCGGCGCGTGCTTGCCGCGCTGGTCAGGAACGGCCGAATCTACGTGCCGCTGCGCAGCATGTTCGAGCAGATGGGCGCCACCGTCTCGGCGTCCGCCGACGGCAAGAAGGTCACCGCCGACAAGCCGGGCGCGAGCGTCTCGGTCACGGTCGGCAACCCCGAGGTCGTCATCAACGGCGAGACGCGGCCGCTCGACGTGCCGCCGATCCTCTACAAGGGAATCGTGCTCGTCCCGGTGCGCGTGATCTCAGAAGCGCTGGGCGCGTACGTCCAGTGGGTGCCCGACCGCCGCATCGTCGTCGTGCGCTACATTCCCGCACCCGTCGCGCCGCCACCGGCGGCTACGCCGGTGCCCACCCCGATGCCGACCGCTCCGCCGATCGCACCGACCCCCAAGCCCACGCCGACGCCGGTGCCGACGGAGCCGTCCTATCACGCTTTCGTCCAAGCCGCGTTCTCGGCAGCCAAGAATTACAACGAGTTCTCGGCCGGTCAGTGGTGCGACCAATCGTATCTGGTGAGCGGAGCGTACGCCCCGAAGAACTCAGCGCTCGCCGTGAAAGTCGACTTCCGTCAATACGCGTACGTCACGAGCGACAATCTCACCAACTCGCTCGGCAACCACTATACGCAGTTCGCGACCATCGACGGCGGCGTCGCATTCACGCCCGTATTCCTGGGGCGGCAGAGCAGCTTGGATGCGCGCTTGGAGTATCAGATCGCGGCTCCGCGCATCTACGTCGGCGTGGGATACGTCCACACCGCCAACAACTTCGGCTACCCGCAGCTGAACGGCCTCGGTGCCGGCATCGAAAAGCTGCCCGATCTGCGGTCGGGACTGAGCCTCTTCGGCTCGGCGTTCTATTATCCGAGCGCGCGCGGCAACTACACGATCACGAACTCCGCGAGCATAAACGCCGGCAAGACGTATCGGCAGCAGTACCAGATTCTGAAAGCCGACATCGGTCTGGCGTACGTCCCGGGCCATTCACCCGTGTATCTTTACGGTGGTCTCACCGCCGACCGGTATACCGCGAAACAGAACGCACCGATCGGTCAGACGCATGACGGTCCATACATCGGCCTCGGCGTGAAGCTCTAAGCGAACGTGAGGACGATACACATGCTCAAGACCCCGCGCTTCTTCAACGCCCGACGGTTCGCCGCGCTGGCTGCGCTCGTGTCCCTTGCCTCGTGCAGCGGCGGCGGGTGCGGCAATTGCACCGTACCTGCCTTCAACAACGCGACTCCGGGCCCGGCTCCCACAGGAACGCCGCTCCCTCCGGGCGTTACGCCGACACCGACGCCAACGCCGCTCCCCCCGGGCGTTACCCCGACACCGACGCCAACGCCGCTCCCTCCGGGGGTTACGCCGACGCCGACGCCGACACTAACGCCAACACCCACTGCGACACCAACGCCGGGTCCCGTCGCGCTCTCATGCGCGCAGAACGCGACCCTGCCGAACCAATCCGTCTCGCTCGGAGCGAACGCCGTCAGTTTCGCCGTGCTCGCCGGCTCCACGGCCACGAACGGCGGAATCGCCACCATCAACGGCGATCTCGGCGTGAGTCCGGGTAGCGCGCAGACCGGATTCGGGCCGGGAACGACCGGAACGGTGAACGGCTCGATTTTCCTCGCCGTGCCGTACGCGGCCAACGCGCAGTTGGATCTGACCAACGCCTACAACCAGGCTGCCGGACGGCCCGCCACGGTCACGTACGTCGGCGGCACCGATATCGGCGGGCGCACGCTCCCGGCCGGCGTCTACAAATCAGCGTCGACACTGTTCATCACCGGACCGCTCGTGCTCGATGGCGGCGGTAACCCCAACGCCGTGTTCATCTTCCAGATCGGGTCCGGCTTGACGACGGCGGTCGGCAGCACCGTCGCGCTGATCGGCCTTGCGAACCCGTGCAACGTCTTCTGGCAGGTCGGCAGTTCGGCAACCATCAACGGCAATTCGTTCAGCGGCAACATCCTGGCGTTTTCATCGATCACGCTGGGCCTCACCACGACGATCAACGGGAGAGCGTTGGCACAGAACGCCGCGGTAACGATACCGATTAATGCCGTCGATACGATCAACAGACCTGGCCCATAAGGGAGACGACCCCCAACACGTCTCCCTAGCGAAGACCGTCCGTGAGAAACGCTCACGGGCGGTCTTTGTCTTTTTCGGGCGGTGTCGAGCGCGGCGCTAAGCTAGGCCAGTTCGCCGAGTTTATTCGCGGCCGCTGAGATCGCACGTGACGTTGCGGTTCGCGTCGCCACGGAGAGGTCGTAGTCGGCTGCAAACTTCTCGAAGAGCTCGACGCCTCCAAGAACCTCAGCAACGATGGCGCGCACGCGCCTGGGCTTGATGTCGTGTGCGCTCGCGACGACTTTCACGGCTCGCGCGCTGACGTTGCGGCCCTCGCCGGCCACGGCAAGATAGTGTTCGCCGCCGGGACCCGACGAATTCGACAGATCGTACGCCGGCGCAAGCGCCCAGCGTTTGGTGAGGTGATCGTAGATGAAGGCGTGCTGCTTTGCATGGTCATCGCGATTGTGCGCAACGACGTTGAACACCATGCGGCGAAACATCTCCTCGACTTCTTGCTGGTCGCGCGTGACGGCCCTCACGAGGCGGAGAAGATTGTCGTAGTCGATCGCGGGCACGCTCCAATCAATCTCGAGAACACCGGCTGCGGAGATGACGTGCTTTCGGACTGCGCCTGCTCCGCGGTCGAAGCGCTTCGATGCGAAGTATCCTGGGCCGCGTTTGGCCGCAATGAGCCGGTGATCGGGCACGCGCAGCCCGGCTGCGCGTGCGATCGCCGCATACGCGGCCTCGAGCGGGCCGATATCGGGCACGTCGCGCGAGTTCGCAAACTTGACGAGCCATGCGTCGTAGCCGTCGGGGATATCCCCGACGCCGGACCGCGCTTCGCCTCGGTCGTTCAGCGCGACCAGAACCTTCGGACGAGCGCCGCCGGACGACCCTCCGAGACGCTCCAGCTCCAGGAGGACGTCGCTGTCGCGTCCCTCGAGAATCTCATGTGCTTCGAACGCCAGGAGGTCAAGGTCGACGATGTCGTCGCCCTGGTCCGAAACCGCGGGGCGGTACGCCATCGCGCCCATTGCGCGTTCGCCAACCAGAGCCAGATGCTCCAGTCCCGTCAGCGAGTCGAAATCGAGGCCTGCGCGCGCGCAACGTCTGCGCATGAGTTCACGTCCCCATGCATCAGGTAAGCTGTCGGCAAAAACGCCATGCAGCCCCTCGAATGTCCGCGGGTTTCTCGCCGGAATCGGTTCCCGCGACGGCGTTTCCCAAAGCGGGTTCAACGAAAGCCCGGCGCTGATGAAGGCTGCGTCGTACTCGAAAACCGCACCGCCGCGATCCATAGCGAGCCGCCCGACAGGGATGCGCTTCGCGCCGACGATCATTTCAACATACAGCGGCGAGGTTGAGGGCAGTTTCATCGGACCCTGCGCACCGGGGATCTGCGCTTCGCTGAAGACAGGATGTCATCGACCGAGCGAGTTTGCGAACCGGCGAAGAGGTGCGCGAGGCCGGAAGCAGCCCCGAGCGCAATCGCAATTTTGACCAATGCGTCGAAGCCGATGAGACCGGTCGATTCGAAACGACTGATCGTCGCCTGCGTGACCCCAGCAGCGCGTGCAAGGTCGGTTTGCCTCATGGAGCGAGTAAGGCGCAGCTCGCGGGCGCGCACGGCTACTTGGCGGCGGATCTCCGCCGGCGTATAGAGCCTAGCATCGAAATACGCATCATTAGAGGCCATTTCTGAACTTAGCATATCATATTTCGATATTATCCGCCCGTCCCGACACCCTTAGCCTCGGGCCTACCGCCTGGAGCCTGCCGCTTAGACCCAGCGGAAGGTTCGGGCGCTGATCACCGTCCCCGCGATCATCCAGACGAGGAGGGCGGCGATCCAAACCCCGTAGTGGGTCAGCGACGCCCCGGAAATCGAGACGTCGCGAAGGATGTCGATGAACTCCGTCGACGGCAAGAGGCGCAGTGCCGAGCTGACGGCGTGCGGGAAACGATCGATCGGGACGTACGCATCGGAGAGGAACGCCAACGGCACGGTGAGGATCGATGCGATGTTGTTCGCACTCTCCGTCGTGCGCGTCACGGCTCCGATGATCGTGCCGAGCGAGACGAACGTCGCCGTCCCGAGCAGCAGAATCGCCAGGATCTCGAGCGGATTCCCGAGCAGGCGCACGTGGAACAGCAGCGCGCCGGCGGCGATCAGCAAGACCGCCTGCGCCGCCAGGAGCGTCATGCGGTAGACGACCAGCGACGCGAAGAACACCGAGGCCGGCATCGGCGTAATGTAGACCCGGCGCAACAGATGCTTCTCGCGGAAGGTCGCCAGCATCACGCCGACGCCCCAAAAGCCCGAGCTGAGCACTTGGGCGCCGATGATTCCGGGCACGAGAAAGGCCGACGAACGCGACGTCGTGCCGTCCGAGAACGCGTACGAGAACAGCACCAGAAAAAAGACCGGCATCACCAGGGTCCAGAAGATCATCTCGCCGTCACGCCGGAAATACCACATGAAGTGCATCTTCGTCTGCACGAGGAACATCCGCAGCAGGGTCATGCGGCCTCTCCGATCGTCTCGCCGGTGATCGCGATGAAGGCGTCCTCGAGGGTCGGGCGGTGCATGTCGAGCGACGTGATCTTGGCGTTCATCGAATTCGCGCGAGTCACGACCGCTGCGAGCGCCAGGCCGGGTTCGGTACGGGTCGCGAGCTTCCACTCGGTGCCCGTGCGTGTCCACCTTCCGAGGTTCTGCAGGGCGTCATCGGGCGCGAATCCTTCGGCTTCGATGCTCACCGTCGCGTCGCCGCCGTGGCGTGCGACGAGCTCGGCCGGCGCGTCCTCGGCGACGATCTTCCCGCGCTGCACGATGCAGATCCGGTCGCTCAATCGTTCGGCTTCCTCGATGTAGTGGGTCGTGAGGACGATCGTCTTTCCGGCGGCGCGCAGGCGTTCGACCTCGCCCCATAGGATGCGCCGGCCGAAAGCGTCCATCCCGGCAGTCGGTTCGTCGAGGAACAGCACCTCGGGATCGTGCTGCAGCGCCAGCGCGAGCGCGAGGCGCTGCTGCTCGCCGCCCGACATCTGTGCGACCTGCCGGGTCAGCTTGCCATCGAGCCCGACGCGCGCGGGCATCTCTGCCGCTCGCGGCGCAATCCCATAGTAGGCTGCGTACAGCTCGAGCACTTCGCGCACGTTCGCTTTCTCCGGCAATGACGTCGCCTGCAGTTGGACGCCGATGCGCGGGCGCAGACGCGCCAGTCCCTGCGGCCGCGTCGGATCGAGGCCGAGAACGCGCACGCTGCCGGCGTCCGGCTTGCCGATGCCGATGCAGCATTCCAGGGTCGTCGTCTTCCCGGCCCCATTTCGCCCGAGCAGTCCGAAGACCGTACCGCGCGGTACCGAGAAGCTTATTCCCGCCACGGCCTCGAGCGAGCCGTAGCGCCTCACCAGCCCTTCGACGACGATCGCGTCACTCACGGTGAAGCTCCTTCGCCTTCGTCGCTGAGCCCGGCCTGTAGCCTAGCTTAGGAGGCGCTCGCCGGCGCTACAGAATCTCGCGGCCCCGTCGAGTTGCGGTCAAGACGTCGTAACCCTCGGCTTGAAGCGCAGTGCGACGCCGTTCATGCAGTAGCGCAGGCCCGTCGGCTTCGGCCCGTCGTCGAAGACATGGCCCAGGTGACTCTCGCAGCGGCGGCAGTGCACCTCGGTCCGCGGGACGATCATCTTCATGTCGGTCTTCGTCGCCACCGCGTTCGGCAGCGGTGCCCAGAAGCTCGGCCAGCCGGTCCCGCTGTCGTACTTGGTCTTCGAGGAGAACAGCGGGAGGTCGCAGCCGCGGCATGCATAGGTGCCGGCTCGCTTCTCATGGTCGAGCGGGCTGGAGAACGCGTACTCGGTCCCTTCGTGCCGCAGCACGTCGTAGGCTTCGGGCGGCAGGAGCGCGCGCCACTCGGCGTCCGTGTGCGTTACCTGTGCCGCCGCCGACGCCGCGGTGGGACCGAGCGCGGCCAGGGCGGCGAGGGCGGCGAGAAGTCTTCCACGTGTCATCGTGCACTCAACGATACAGCAATGGGAAACGGATTGCGGTGGGCGGGCTTACGTCGGGTCCGCGCCCGAACGGGCGTAGGTGGCGCCGGGCCGCCCGGCGCAACCGTACCCGGTGAGCGCCCGCGATCTCAATGCCAGCGGCATCCCGCTGCGGCCGTTCTACGAGGAGCCCGAACCGCCGGTCCACCGCGCCGCCCCGGGGGCGTTCCCGTACACCCGCGGCATCCGCCGCGACATGTATCGCGGGCGCCACTGGACGATGCGCCAGTACGCGGGCTTCGCGACCGCCGCCGAATCGAACGAACGCTACCGCTACCTCCTGGCAAACGGGGTAACCGGCCTTTCGGTCGCGTTCGATCTGGTCACCCAGCTCGGGCACGATTCCGACGCGCCTCCGGCGCGCGGCGAAGTCGGCAAGGTCGGCGTCGCCATCGACACGATCGAAGACGTCGAGATGCTCTTCGACCAGATCCCGCTCGAGCGGGTCAGCGTCTCGATGACGATCAACGCGCCGGCGTCGATCCTGCTGGCGTTCGTCCTGGCCGTCGCGCGACGGCGCGGGATACCGTTCGAGCAATTGAGCGGCACGGTTCAGAACGACGTGCTCAAAGAGTACGTGGCGCGCGGGACGTACATCTACCCTCCGGTGCCCTCGATGCGCTTGGTGACCGACGTGATGGCGTACTGCGCCGAGCACGTCCCCAATTGGAACACGATTTCGATCTCCGGATACCACATCCGCGAAGCCGGGTCGACCGCGCTCCAAGAGATCGCGTTCACGCTCGCCAACGCAAAGGCGTATCTGCGCGCGGCGCAAGCGGCGGGACTCCCCGTCGACACGGTCGCGCCGCGCATCTCCTTCTTCTGGAACGCGCACAACGATTTCTTCGAAGAGATCGCGAAGTTCCGCGCCGCGCGCACGCTGTGGGCCGAGATCGTCCGCGACGAGTTCGGCTCCACCGATCCGAAGTCGCAGATGCTCCGCTTTCACACGCAGACCGGCGGCTCGACCTTGACGGCGCAGGAACCACAGAACAACGTCGTGCGCGTCGCACTGCAGGCGCTCGCGGCCGTCCTGGGCGGAACGCAGTCGCTCCACACCAACGGCCAGGACGAAGCGCTCGGCCTGCCGACCGAGGAGTCGGCCCGGGTGGCACTGCGCACCCAGCAGATCATCGCGCACGAGAGCGGTGTCACCGACGTCGTCGACCCGCTGGCCGGTTCATACTACGTCGAGTCACTCACCGACGAGCTCATCGCCCGCGCTCGCGAACTGATCGCCGAGGTCGACGCGATGGGCGGCGCGGTGGCCGCGGTCGAGAGCGGTTGGATGCAAGACCAGATCGGCGAGTCCGCGTATCGCGCGCAGCAACAGATCGAGAGCGGCACCAGCGTCGTCGTCGGGGTGAACGCCTTCGCCGACGGCGACAGGAGCATCACGATACCGATCCTGCGGATCGATCCGCAGATCGAACGCGATCAGGTCGAACGCACGCGCGCCTTCCGTGCCCGGCGCGATGCGGCGCGCACGAGCGCGGCGCTCGCCGCGGTGCGCACCGCCGCAGCGGGGACGGAGAATCTGATGCCGCGCTTCATCGAAGCGGTCGACGCGGGCGCGACGCTCGGCGAGATCTGCAACGTGCTGCGCGACGTCTTCGGCACGCACGTCGCGCGTGAAAGAATCGCATAGGATGAGGCGCGTTGGTTCGCCGCGAGAGTACCTCGACGCCGCGGCGGATCGAGCACAAGATTCGAAAGACCTCTACCGCACCGAGCGCTTCGGGGGTGCAATCTACCTCGCGGGCGTCAGCATCGAATGCGCGCTTCACTCATTCTTGCCCTCGGGGCACCACTTGGGCGGCAATCACAACCTCGCTCTGCTCTCAGGCGCCGGCTTTTCTCAGCGACTCGCCCCACGACGCGCAAAGGAGGTCGGAAGGATTCTCACAGACGTCATGATACGCTGGAACAACGGTCAGCGTTACTATCCAACGGTCTTGACCGAGCGACTGATCAAACCGCGCGTGGAGACATATCGCGACGCAAAGGGCAACGCAAACTTCCTCGTCGAGGCTGCCTACGACATATTTAAGCAAGCGTTTGCTCTCTGAATCGATCCCGATTCTATCGAAGAGGCGAGGAGACTCCTATGAACGGCGCAGCAACTGTTCGAGAGCGGCTGGAGCGTGCACTCAGCGATCGCTATCGCGAAGTCCACGTGGACTTCGGCCCACAGCGAGCCGGTCGCATCTCAGGCATTCTGGTCTCTCCTGACTTCGAGGGCTTGACCACGGATCAGCGACAAGACGATCTGTGGGACGTTGTCCGCGTAACTTTGGGCGCTGAATCCTCTGACGTCAGCACGATCGTCACGCTTACACCGGACGAATACGAAGACTTGCGTCCATGAACGACGCGCCGATCGATCACGTGGCGATCGTCGTCAAAGATCTCGACGAAACGGTCGCGCTGTACACCCAGACGCTGGGATTCTCGCTGGTCTATCGCGAGATTGTCGCCGACCAAGGCGTCGAAGCGGTCGGCGTGCGGAGCGGCGACGCCGTCATCGAGCTGCTGCGGCCGCTCAGCGACGACTCACCGCTAGCGAAATATCGCGGCGATGCGGCGACGAGGCTACACCACACCGCATATCGCGTCGCCGACATCCGGGCCGAACTCGCGCGCCTCAAAGCCGCCGGCGTGCGCCTGATCGACGAGGAGCCGCGCCTCGGCGCGCACGGCAACACGATCGCCTTTCTCCACCCCAAGTCGACGGCCGGCGTTCTGATCGAACTTTGCCAGCCGCCGCGATGAGGCGGACGGGAACCCGGCGGGGCTTTGCGGCGTTGACCGGGTGATGCGAGCGAGCGGTTTGTTCGGAGTGATCGCCGCGGCGGCGATCGGCGTCACCACGATCGCGGCAACGCCCGCGCCGGGACCCTCGACGCCCGATCCCGAGGCGATCTTCGCGAACGCGCGCGCGGCCTGGAGCGCCGGAGCGTACCCGCGCTTCGGGTCCTACGCGACGATCGTGGAGTTCCACACTGCGACGCGGCACATCAAGCGAACCTGGGACACCATTGAAGACTTTCGTCACGCGGTCGTCTTCTCGCGCAAGTTCAGCCGGGAAGAGGTGGCGAGCCCGCCCGACGCTCCGCGCGGGATCAACATCGACATCCCGTTCCTCGGCACGCTGAACAAAGTGCAGCAGATCGATCCGGTCGGTCACGTCGCGTTCGCGGTCGATCAGGACTACGGGCTCGCTCCCGCCGAGCGCCGGTACACGCACGCGGTGTCGGCCGCCGACTTCGCCGCCATCGGCAAGACGCTGCCGATCATCGGCCGCACCGGCGTCAAGGTGCGCGACTACGACGTGCGGCTGATCGAAACGCTCGACGACGAGCGCGGACGCGAATACCATCTGGGCCTCACGCCGCTGCACGACCCGGCGAAGTACCGGCTGCGCGAGCTGTGGGTCGACGCGAAGACGTGGCTGCCCGAGGAAGCGATCGTGTCCGGCATCGGGAGCCAGCCGCCGCTCACGACGGTTCCGTGGCGAATCGAATATCGTCAGACGCAAGGCGGTACGTACATCGCGCGCGAGACGGCGCTCGCCGACGTCGACTATGGCGCTGCCGGAATGCTGCACTGGCTGACCGTGTCGTTCGATGAGTTCGCGCCGAGCGCGAGCGCGACCGGCTGGAAGTTCGCGTTCGGCATGTCGGACGACAAACCGCAGACCGACCCGTGAGCCTGAGCGGTGTCGCCGCGAGAGTGATCGTGCTCGCCGCGGCGGCGCTGACCGCAGCGCCCGCGGCCGCCGCCGCGCCGCCGACCGTCGACACCTGCGCGCTCGGCAACGGTGCCTGCCAATACCGCGCGCCGGGCCGCTTCGCGCCGAGCGCGACGATCGCCGAACGCGCCGGCAGCGACGCGTACTTCCGCGCGAAGGGCGAGGGCGCGGCACTCACCATCGCGCGCGCGGTTACGCAGCGGCTGTAACGGCAGCGAACGCGCGAAGACGTTTCGCGATTTCGACCGACATATTACCATATTTTCAGAATTTTTTCAACGACGTTCGGCGCTTCAGGTCCGATCGCCGGTGCGCCACCATGCAGCGCATGGAACCCTCCGAGCACGATCCGGCGGTCCTCGCCGAATGGATCACGATCCCGCGCGACGGTGAGAACATGCCGGCCTATTACGCCGCGCCGCGCAAGACGACCGCGCACACGCCGACGCTCGTCCTCGCGATGCATCTCTTCGGCGTCGATAGCACGATGCGCGAGGAAGCGAACCGCTTCGCGCAGGCCGGGTTCGCCACGGTGATCCCCGACCTGTACGCGCGCTTCGATGCGCCCAGCGGCGACGGCGCGACCGATCCCCGCCCGTTCGTCGCGTTCGCGCGAGGGCTCAAGCACGAGACGGTCGATCCCGACCTCCGCGCCGGTACAACCTGGTTGCGCGAACGCTTTCCACAGACGAAGACGGGGATCGCCGGCTTCTGCATGGGTGGCGTGATGGCGATGCGCCGCACGCACGGCTACGGCGACCTCTTCGCGGCTGCGGCGATCTGGTACTGCCTGGTTCCCGATCTCGATCCGGCGCTCGTCGAGATCCCGGTCGTCGCCAGCTACGGCGCGGAGGACGCGGGTATCCCCGTCGACGCCGTCGAGCGCTTCCGTGACGGCCTGCGCGGAGAACACGACGTGCGAATCTACCCGGGTGCGAGCCACGGCTTCTTCGACCGCCGCGAAGCCTACGACCCTGCCGCCGCCGAGGACTCCTGGCAGCGGACGATCGCATTCCTCACGCCGCGCTTGCGCGGCTAACGCGACGGCGCGAGCCGCAGTTCGAGTTCTGTTTCGAACGTGCGGTCCCACGGCAGCGTGATGGTGAAGCCGGCGTCGCGGAACTGCGGCGCGATGCGCTGCATCAGGTCGAGCCCGGCTGGCCAGAGCAGCGCGCGGTTCGCCGCCGCGGTTCGCTGCGCGACGTCCGGCAGCAGGTACGTGTGGTCGACGATACCCGCGGCGCTCAGGTCGGCGTTCAGCTTCGGCCGCACGTCGGCGTGGAACGCGACGTCGTCGGCGTAGCGCATCAGCGTGAACGCGGCGTGCGTGCGCGCGTCGTACGTTCCCATCCGTTTCCCGGCCAGCACGGCGATCGCTTCGGGGAGCGCGGTGCCGACGGTGTTCGCGACCGTGTTCCACGATGCGAACGCGGCGATCCGGCCGGCGACCCCGCGCGCGATGAGATCTTCCGTCAGCCGTTTGTGCTGCGCGTAGTCGCCCTCGGTGAGGAACGAGAGGTCGGCGACCGCCGCGAGCGGCCCGGGCGCTGAGCTCGCATAGCGTGCCGCGATGCGCGCCGCGAAGGCGTTCTCGGCCGCGTCGCTCGTGCCGGGAACGCGCACGAACAGTTCGATGTCGGCCGGTGATGCATCGTCGGGAACCGCGACCCCGCCGCACGTCGCGATCAAGTCGGCGATCGTCGTCGCGATCGGGGCGAACTCGATCGGGTCGTTGAGCATCCCGCCGTCGGGACGCGAGTACACGACGCGCACGCGCGGGACGACCTGCGCTTCGCGGGCCAGCGCGGCGGCGAGCAGCGCCATCGCGAGCTCGTCGGCGCCGGGCTCGATCGACGCGACCCGCGCCGGCAGCCAGCGCCGCGCGAAGCCGCGCAGCGACTCGAGATCGCGCAGGTGCAGACCGACCGGCCCGGCGTCGTCCTGGCCGAGCACGATGCGGTCGAAGCCGCCTTCCGCCGCGGTGCGCAGCGCGAAGAGGTCGACGTCACGGTCGCGTGCACGCGTCTCGAGGTACGCGTCCAGATTCGGCCCGAGGCGCGCACGCAGGCGCGCTGCTTTGTCGCGGTCCTCCGGCGTCACCGGCGGGTCGGGCAAGTTCGCGTACTCCTGCAGCAGCGGCCACACCTCGCCCGCGAACGGGAACGACGCGGCCGGCCCGGTGGCCGGAACGCCGGTCGGCGCGAGCCGCATCACCGTGCCGAAAACGGCGAACGATGCGTCGGGCCGCGTCGCGCGGAACGCCGCGAGGTCGCTCACCCGCGTGTAGGCCACCGCGCGCGAGACGTCCGGGACGCGCGAGGCGACCAAGCCGCCGTACACCACCATGTCGTTCGAGACGACGAACGCGCGCGCGTCGCGCGGCGCATCCTCACGCAGCCAGCGAAGAATCCCCGCCGAGTCGCCCGGCTGGAGGTAGCGGCCGAGCAGGGGCCGCGGCGGTTCGACGACGCGCACGCCCGCGATCCCGCCGAGCAGCCGCGGCAACTGCGCGGTGACGGGCCGGTCGTCGAGCGGGACGACGACGAACGTCAGCCCGAGGAGGAACGTACAGAGCGCCGCGAGCGAAGCCACCGCGGCGCCCGTTCGCCACCCGAGCCGGCTTAACTCTTGAAACCGTACAGCCCGTGGCCGTTCGGGTTCGCGACGAAGATCTTGTACGCTTTGCGAATCCCGAGCGACTGGGTGAACTCGACGTGGACGGGCGTACCCGGCTTGAGGTCCTTGGTCTGCACGCTCTTGCCGTTCGAGAAGAGCGTCGCGAAGTTCGGGGCGTAGAGGAACGAGAGGTCGGCCGGGACGCCGTCGATGCAGTGCACCCGAATGTTCTCGGTCGAGACGTGGCGGACGTAGCCGTGACACTGGCGGATCTTTCCGCCGGGCACGGATGCACCGCTGTTCTGGGTCACCGCTGCCGGGGCGGGCACGGCGCTCATCGCCAGGGCGGCAAGCGCCGCCGCAGCGGAAAGCGAACGGCGGATTGAGGCGAACAACATCGGATATGGTTCCTTCCGTGATCGAATGCCGGACGATGTCCGGCCCTGAGCGAGTCGACGCCTACACCCTGATGCGGCAGTTCCGCCCCGACGAAGCCGCGCTGGGCGACGCGCTCGCGCTCTTCGTCGACCGGCCGGACTACGGGTTCGTGTGGCTGGCGTATGCGGACGGTATACCCGTCGCGTGCGTTTCCATCGCGTTCGGCATCTCGACCGAAAGCGGCGGCTTGTTCGCCGAACTGCGCGATCTGTGGGTCGTGCGCGAACGGCGGCGTCACGGGATCGGCTCGGCTCTCCTCGCGACCTTGCACGGCCGTCTCGATCAGCTCGGCGTCACGCGTATCGACGCGCCGGTGCCGCACGATCCCGCTCTGAGCGGGCTCCTCTCCGCGCGCGGCTATCGCGACCGCAACGAGACGACGTTCAGCCTGCAGCGTCGATGACGCGCGCGAGCCGGCCGCTCGCCATGCGCAGCAGCCGCTCCGCTTCGTCGCGTTCGACGCTCCGCCGTCCCATGACGACGGCCGTCTTGACCGAACCGCCGGCCGCCGCCAGCAGCGCCGCCGCGTCGACCGCGTCGCCCGCGAGCTCACGCACCAGACGCTCGCCGCGCGCGCGCAGCTTCGCGTTCGTTGCGACGAGATCGACCATCCGGTTGCCGTAGGTTTTTCCCAGGCGAATCATCGCTCCGGTCGAGATCGCGTTGAGGACGACTTTCTGCGCCGTTCCCGCGCGCATGCGGGTCGAGCCGGCGATCGGCTCGGCGCCGGTCGCGGCGACGATCGCGACGTCCGCTTCCGCGGCAATGGCGCCGCCCGCGGCGTTCGCGATCGCGACCGTGGCCGCGCCGCGCTCGCGCGCGGCGCGCAGCGCGGCGCGCACGAACGGCGCGCCGCCGCTGGCCGAGATGCCGATGACGACGTCGTGTTCCGTGACGTCGGCGACCGCTGCCGCGCCGGCGTCGACGTCGTCTTCCGCGCCTTCGATCGCCGTGCGCAGCGCACGATCGCCGCCGGCGATGCGGCCCTGCACGAGCGCGGGATCGACGCCGAACGTCGGCGGGAGTTCGGATGCGTCGAGCACCGCGAGGCGTCCGCTCGTGCCGGCACCGATCAGCACGATGCGTCCGCCGCGTTCGATCGCGCCGGCGACCAGCGCGGTGGCGCGGGCGATCTCGCCGCTCGCCGCGAGCGCCGCGTCGATCGCCGCGCGGTGCGTCTCGATCAGCGCACGCGCCAGCGCGACGTCGTCGAGCCGATCGATCTGGGCCGTCGCGGGGTCGACCGACTCGGTCGCCGGAAGGTCGTTCACGCCACCGCTTCCGCCGCGCGTTCCGCCAGGCGCAGCGCGCCGCGCGCGGCGTCGCCGGCACCCCTCACGATCCTCACACCGGGGACGTCACCGTTCAGCCGAGTCTCGAGCAGAAACGTCAGCAGGCTGTTCTCTTCCAAGAGCCCGCCGCACAGGGCGACGTGCGGCGTCGCTTCGAGCAGGCCGGCCGCACGCAGCGCCGACTTCAGCAGATCGCCCAGTTCCGAGGCGGCTTGCTGCACGATCTTGCTCGACGCGCGATTGCCTTTCCCCGCAAAGGCGATGATGCTCGGCGCGAGCGCTGCGATCTGCGCCGGTTTGAGCGGCGCGTCGTACAGCGCGTCGAGAAAACCGTCGCGGTCGGAGACGTCGAGCGCGCGTGCGGCGAGGTCGGTCGTCTCGTCGCGCTGCGAACGGCCGTCGAGCACGCGGCCGTACAACTTCACCGCCTGCATCCCGATCCAGAACCCCGAACCCTCGTCGCCGGCGAGGTAGCCGAGACCGCCGACCCGCTGCACCCCCGGGCCGTGCTCCGCGTACGCAATCGAACCGGTCCCCGCGATCAAGACAGCGCCGTCACCGTAAGGAATCGCTCCGCGCAAGGCGATCGCCGCGTCGTCGCCGACCGCGACCCGCGCGTGCGGGAATGCGCTAGCGATGTCATCCCGGAGCGCCGCGGCGATGCGCGGACGGCCGCTGCCGGCCGCGCCGACGTGAATCGCCGCCGGCTTCGCGCCGGCGAGCACCGCCCGGATCGTGCCGATCACTGCGTCAGCCGCATCGTCGACGCCGAGCGTCGTCGCGTTCGCACCGCGACCGCGCTCGGCACGCTGGAACTCACCGTTTTCGGACAAGGCGGCAACGGTCGATGTCCCGCCCGCGTCGACTCCTACGCAAATCACCGAACGCTCTTCTCCGGTGGCGGGGTCGATCCGCCCGGGGCGATGGCGCCGAGCACGCGCGGGCCGCGCGCGCCGGTGACCCGCGGCAGGCCGGCCGCCCGGCCGGCGAGCGTCATCGCGCCCAGAACTGCGAAGGCGACCGCCTCCTTCGCATCGGCGTCGATGCCGTACGCATCCGAGGTCGACACCGTGACCTGCGGGAGCGCGGCGCGCAGTCCGTCGAGCAGCGCCGGGTTGCGCGCTCCCCCGCCGCTGACGATCGCCAGCCGCGCGTGCGGCGCGTATGCGGCGATCGCGTCCGCGACGCTGCGCACGGTCAGCGCGGCAAGCGTCGCGATCGCATCGGCGAGCGGCAAGGCGTCCAGCGCGTCGCGCCAGCGCGCGACGAACGGCGCACCGTACTCTTCGCGGCCCGTCGTTTTGGGCGGAGCGGAGCGCAAGTACGGATCGTCGAGCAAGTGCGCGAGCAGCGGTTCGTCGATGCTCCCTGCGCGCGCCAGCCTGCCGTCACGATCGTAGCGCTGCGCGCCCGCGCTGCGCGACTGCAGGTACGTGTCGCTCGGCAAGTTCGCTGGGCCGGTGTCGAACGCGATGCCCTCCGGCAGGACGGTCAGGTTCGCGATGCCGCCGAGGTTGAGCGCGACGCACGGCGCGTGGTCGGCGAAGAGCAGCGCGTCGACGAACGGCACCAGCGGCGCGCCCGTCCCGCCTGCCGCAGTATCGGCCGAACGAAAATCGTACACGACGGTCGTGCCGGTCCGCTCGCGGATCCGGAACGCATCGCCCAGCTGCAGCGTGTGACGCGCCGCGTTGTCGTGCGCCAGGGTCACGCCGTGCGAAGCGACGGCGTCGAGCGGGAGATCCGCGGCGACCGCGCGCACCGCGTCGCCGAACGCTTCGCCGATCGCCGCGTGAAGTGCTGAGAGTTCGAGCGCGCCGACCGGTGCCGGCGGATATGCGGCGACGATGCGCGCGCGCAGCGCTTCGTCGAAGGGAACCGTCACAAACCGTTCGCAGGTTACCGAGGCGCCGTCGTCGCGCAGCCGCACGTTGCACACCGCGACGTCGATTCCGTCGAGCGACGTCCCCGACAGCACGCCGGCGATCAACACCGCGCTGCGGCCGGCACCGCGTCCTCCAGCGCTTCGAGCGCCGCGTCGCATGCGGCGATGCGAATGAGCCGGATGTCGCTGCGCCCGTAGTGCACCGCGTTGGTGAGCAGCACCACGCTGACGTCACGCTCGGGATCGACCCAGACGCTCGTGCCGGTGAATCCCGTGTGGCCGAAGGCGTTCGAGGACATCAGTGGGCCGCACGAGTTCTCGTCGTTGGTCTTGAGCGCCCAGCCGAGACCCCGCCGCAGCACCGGATCGTACGCCTGCTCGCGCAGCGCTTCGCGTACGATTCCCGAATCGAGCGGCGCCGGGCGGCCGCGCAGCGTCGCGAGATACCATTCGCCCAGCAGCGCGACGTCGCGCGCGGTACCGAACAGTCCGGCGTGACCGGCGACGCCGCCGAGCAGATGCGCCTTTTCGTCGTGCACCGTGCCTTGCACGCTGCCGCGCCAGGCGTCGGTCTCGGTCGCGGGAATCGCCTGCCGCTGCGTCGCGCGCGGGACGTACGCGGTCGACACGGCGCCCCAACCGCGCAGCCGCTCGGCGACGACCTCCGCGAGCGAGCGGCCGTGCAGCCGCGCCAGGATCGTGCCGAGCACGATGAAACCGAGATCGCTGTACACGACGCGCTCGCCGGGGACACCGCCGAGCGGCTCGGTCAGCGCGAACGCCGCGACGTCTCGATCGAGCAGCGTGCGATAGTCGGCGCCGCTCTTGAAACCGGCCGTGTGCGAGAGGATCGCGCGCAGCGAGATCGGTTCGTGCGCGGTGCGGCGCCACTCCGGCACGAGCCCCAGCAGCGGCGCATCCAATGCGAGCGCGCCGCGCGACGCGTCGTCGAGCGCGACCGTTGCGACGAACACCTTGGTGATCGACGCGAGATCGAAGCGCGTGTCGACGAAGCACGCAGGCGCCGCTTCCGCCGCGCGCGCCCGGCCGTAGGCGCGCTCGAAGCACACGCGGCCGGCGCGTTCGACCCGTACGACGGCGGCGCTGAAGCGCGTGCCGAGTTCGGCTCGCACGGCTCGGTCGAGCGACGCGAAACGGTCGTTCACGCGTGCGCGGGCAGGCGAATCGGGAGGATGCCGCGCGGCTCGGCGCGGCCTGAGAGGACGTCGGCGCAGCCTTCGAAGGCGAGCGGCTTATCGCCGTAGATGCACGCGATCCGGCGAGCCTGCGGCCAGAGCGGCGCGTCGTACGGTTCGCGCGCCGAGACGATCAGGGCATCGGGGACGACCGCGAGAAGGCGCGCGACCGCGTCGCGCTGCGCCGGATAGAGGTGCGCGCTGCGGGTGACGAGGACGAACTCGCGCTCGCCCAGGCGCGTGACGTGCTCGAGCAGTAAGTCGACGTCGTCACCGTCCGGTTCCAGCGGGACGCGCATCACCTCGCTCTTCCAGCGCCGCCGGCGCAGCGCCGAGCTGAGCGAAGGCTCCTCGACGGCACGCGCGCGCGCGCCCGATGCCGCCGCGTTGTCCGTCAGCGCGCCTTCGAACGAGATCACGGTCACCGGCTTGCCTGCGGCGAGGCGCGCGTCGCCGCGCAGCACCGTCACCGCGCGCCGGGCCGCCTCGAGCGGCGCGTCCTCGTCGAGCGGCTGCGCGAACGGGGCGAGCACGGCAAAGCGGTTCCGCAGCGTCATCACGCGGGCGTATGCCTCGTGCAGCCGCCGCGCCGGAATGCGCTCCGTGCGAACCGCCGCCGCGATCGCGTCGGCGGCTTCGCGGGCGAGCTCGAGATGATGACTGATCAACAGAAGATCCGCGCCCGCCGCCAGCGCTTCGACCGCGCCGCGCACCGTCCCGACGCCGCGCGCGATCGCGTCCATCTCCAGACAATCGGTCGCGACGACACCGTCGAAACCGAGCTCTTCGCGCAACAGGCTGGTGAGCACCGCGCGCGAGAGCGTCGCCGGACGGTCCGCGTCGAACGCGTCGATCACGACGTGCGCGGTCATGACGATCGATGCGGCCCGCGCCGCGATCGCTCGCGCGAACGGCACGAGGTCGCGCTCGCGCAGCGTCGCCGCATCGGCGGCGACCCGCGGGAACGCGACGTGGGAGTCCTCGGCGGTCGAACCGTGGCCGGGAAAATGCTTCAGCGCCGCGGCCACGCCGCCGCGTTCGAGACCCCGTGCGAACGCGGTGACGAACGCTGCGACGCGGCCCGCATCGTCGCCGAATGCGCGCGTCCCGATCACTCGGCTGGCGGGCTGCAGCGAAAGGTCCGCGACGGGCGCGAAGTCGACGCACACGCCGAGCCGCGCGAGATCGCGGCCGAGCAGCGTTGCGAGCGTTCCGGCCGCCGCCGGGTCGCCGCCCGCGCCCAGCGCCATCGCCGACGGGAGCGCCACGACGCCGTCGCTGATGCGTGCGACGCGACCGCCTTCCTGATCGATCGTCACCAGCGGCGGCGGGTCACCGAGCTCGCGCAACGCCGCAACCAGCGCGCGCAGCGCACCGGCGTCGCCGACGTTGCGCCCGAAGAGGATGATGCCGCCGGGGCCGAACGCGCGCAGCGCGGCGAGCGGCGCCGTGCTCGGATCGGCACCCTCGAAGCCCACGCCGATCACGCCGCGCGCCAAAACCGCCGGATCGATGCCCTCGACGCGGACGGTCAGCACGCCGCCTAGTGCTTGACCAGGTGGATGATCTGCGCGATCAGCTTGCCGGCCGTCCGTGAGATGAAGATCTGTACCTTCGACCCCTTCGAGACGTCGGTCAGGGAGTGATAGCCCGGATCGTCCGTCGTCACCGACGTGGTCGGCATCGTGGAGACGTCGACCTTGCCCTGCGTCCTCGAATCGACGCTGATCACGCCGCGGTTGTAGTCGACGTTGGTGACGCGACCCTCGATGATCCCGCCGTCGTGCGCGCTTTGGTCCGCCTGAGGGCTCGCCGTCGGAGCGGGCGGCTTGGCGGCGGCAAAGGCGACGATGGGCGTGAGGACGAGACCCAACGCGAGTACGACGGGTGCGAAGCGGGGCATTGCGAGGAGAGAACGCATCGAAGGACTCCCAGCGTTCCGTTCTCGCTCAATCCGCCCCTATAGCAGAAAAGTACGCTTCGCGGGCGCCCGCCGCGCCCGTTTTCGCGCGGCTTCGCGCCTCTCGGGCCGCGACGACGGCGTCGTCGGTCGGCGCCCTTCCGGCGAGGACGAGCCGCAACGCCAGCAACGCCTCGTCCGCCGCGCGCACGCCCAGCGCGTCGAGGGCCCGGTAGAAGGGCTGCGCGCGCGGATCGCTCGAGCGATCGCGCAGCACCGCGGCGATCGCGTCGCTCTTGGTCGGGGTGCCGTCGAGGAGGTAGCCGTCGAGAGGGTGCAGTTCCACTTCGATGCGATTCGCGAAGCGTCTCGCCGCGCTTGCCGCGGCGGTCACCTTGGGCGCGGCGCCCCCCGCGGATCCGCTTGCCGCCGCCGCGGCCGCGAACGGTCATCCGGCCCTAGTGCACGTGCGCGGCACGACCAGCCGTGCGTTCGAAGGCCGCCGCATCACCGAGACGCTCGATCAACAAGGAAGTACTCGTTTGTTCAGGCGCTGCGTCGCCGAGGTCTGCAGCGGTTCGTGGTTCGACGGTAGGCGGCGCTGGGCGTTGGGCTTGAACGACGTGCCGCTCCCCGACGAGGACGCGGCGCTGCCGGCACGGCGTACGCTCACCGCGATCACCTCTTTTGCCTTTGCCGAGCCGGCCTTTCGTGCGGCCGGCGGCTCGGTGGAACCTGCCGGCCGCGACGCCTGGCTCGTGCGCGCCCGCGGCGGCGACGCCTTGATCGCCCGGCTCGATCCCCTCACCCATCTCTTGCGCAGCGTCGCGACCGAGCGCGGACGGGAGATCGAAAGGTACCGCCGCTACGTGCGGGCGGACGGCGCGGCGTTCGCGCTCGAACGGCGCGGCGAGCTCGAAGAACTCTCGCTCGAGACCGCGGTCGCGCTGCCGGAACCGCTGCAGCCGCCCGCGGGCGCGGCCGTCGCGTTCTCCGGCGACGGCGCCGCCGCGCTCGGCGCCGAGGGCGTACCGATCGTTCCGTGCACGTTGGGCGGCCGTGACGTGCGCTGTTTACTGGACACCGGCGCGACGCCGAGCGCCGTCGTGCTTCCGCTGGCCGAGGCGCTCGGTCTCGAACCGCGGGGCGAACTCGAGATCGCCGGGTTCTCCCGCTTCGCGACCGGCTTCGTCGAAACCGGACCGCTGACGCTGGGCGCCGCGCGGTTCGCTCGAGCGCGCTTCGCGGTCATCCCGGCGGTCTCGGCCGCCCGCTTCGACGTGGTCGTCGGCGCCGATCTGCTCGGCGAGGTGCGGCTCGTCCTCGATCGCGCGCGCGGACGGGCCGAGATCGCCGCCCCCCGCGGCGGACCGCATGACGGGGCCGTCGCGCTGCGGTTCGCCGACGGCGTTCCGCGCGTCGACGTCACGCTGGACGGACGACCGTCGAGCGCACTCTTCGACAGCGGCGATGCGTCCGTCGTCTCGCTCGGATACGCCGAGTACCGCCAGGGTCCGCAGTGGCCCGTGGTCGATCGCGTTCGAGCCGCCGGCGTCGCCGGCAGCGTCGATGCGTTCGTCGTCACGATCCCCGACGTGCGGCTCGGCCCGATCGCGCTCGGTGCTGCTCGCGCTACCGTGAACCGCACGCAGCTCGGCGCGCACGTCGGCGCCGGGATCTGGACCAAATGCGTCGTCGAACTCGACGAGTCGGCCGCGGCACTCGGCTGCACGCCGCGCTGAGGCGTCAGTCGAGGTCGGCTTCAAGCCCCTCGGCGGTGCGCTGCATGATCTTCGCGAGCAGCGCGATGGCGCCGGCGCGATTGGTGTTCAGCAGCATGTACTGCATTCGATCGTTGGGGTGCAGCACGACAAAGACGCCCTTGCTACCGGTCGTGATCGATTGCAGGATGCGATCGATGAACGCTCGGTCCTCGTCGTCCAATTGGACCGCGCCGCCCTCTTCCTTGAGGAGCTCGCAGAGAAATGTGTCCAGGTTTTCAGGGACGTCCATGTACCAAAAGCACCCTCGCTGTGGACGAGCGGTTCGCTCTTTTTGTAGTTTCGGTCGAAGCGCGAGAAAGTGAAGCGCGAGAGCCCAGGGTCCGTGAATTTTCCGCCACGGTCCTTATCGAGGCAAGGCGGGCAGCCGATCTCTGGCTTACGCGACCGCGACAGCCTCCGGGTGGTAGAACGGAGCGATGAAGCTCGAGACGGACGTCGTCGTGATCGGTGCCGGCGCGGCGGGGCTCGCCGCCGCGCGCTCCCTCTGCGGAGCCGGCGTTCGGGTCGTCGTGCTCGAAGCCCGCACGCGGATCGGCGGGCGGCTGCTGACCCTCGAGGACCCCGAGCTGCCTGTTCCGGTCGAGCTCGGGGGCGAGTTCGTGCACGGAACGGCAGAGGCCAGTTTCGCGCTACTGCGCAGCGCCGGAAGCGTCGCGATCGACACCGCCGAGTCGTCGTTCGCTTACGAAGGCGGCCAGTTGCGCGAAGCGACCAGTCCCTTCGACATCGCCGCCCGGGTCATGCGGCGCGCGAGCACGCTGCATGACGACGTCAGCGTCGAGGCGTTCACCCGCGACATCGCGCCCGACGAGCGCCGGCTCGCCCTGATGATGGTCGAAGGGTTCGACGCGGCCGACCCGGCTCGCGCGAGCACGCGCGCGCTCGCCGAGGAATGGAACGGTGACGAGGAGGGCCAGACCTCGCGCTCATTCCGTCCCCTCGGGGGCTACGCCCGGCTGTTGCGCGCGCTGCACGGCGCGCTCGATCCGCTGCGGGTTCGCGTCCTGCTCGGAACGCCCGTTCACGCAATCCGCCGTGGTGACCGCGGCGTCGACGTCGACGCGACGTCGGCGGGCGACGCTCCGGTCGCAGTGCACGCGCGCGCGGCGATCGTGACGTTGCCGGTCGGCGTGCTGCAGTCGCCGGTGCCGTCGTTCGAACCGCCGCTGCCGCGCGCCGCGCGCGACGCGCTGTCGCAGTTGGTGATGGGTCCGGTCGTCAAACTCGTGCTGCGCTTCCGCAGCGCCTTTTGGGAGCGGCTGCGCAACCGCCGGTATCTCGACGCCGCGTTCTTTCACCGCGCGGAGGCGCACTTTCCCACCTTCTGGACGCTGCTGCCGCTGCGGACGCCGATCCTCATCGCCTGGGCCGGCGGGCCGAAAGCCGACGCGCTCGCGGGCCTCGACGAGTCGGGACGCACCGCCGCCGCGCTCGACGATCTGCGTGTGCTGTTCGGAGACGCCGACCCGCCGGCCGAACTCGAGGCGGCGTATACGCACGACTGGCAGGTCGACCCGTACGCGCGCGGCGCGTACAGCTACGTCGCGGTCGGCGGAACCGGCGCGCGAGCGGCACTAGCACAGCCGGTCGACGGCATGCTGTTCTTCGCGGGCGAGGCGACGGCGGGCGCGAGCGAAGCGGGGACCGTCGCCGGTGCCCTCCAAAGCGCCGAGCGAGCGGCGGGCGAGGTTCTCGCGGCGCTTCGAAGTGCATCGCGCGCGCCGCGCTGAATACCGGGAGCGTGATCACCGCCGCCAGCGAAGGCCCGAACTTTCGCACTCGCATCACGAACGGGACGCAGGTCGTCCTCGCCGACGCCGAGGTCGGTTCCGGCGGCGGCGCCGCCGGTTTTCTGCCGCACGAACTGCTGGAAGCATCGCTCGCGAGCTGCATGAACGTCACGCTGCGCATGTATGCCGGCACCCACGGCATCCCGCTCGAAGGCGTGCAGACGACGGTCACGCTGAACCGCGACGACCCCGACGAGGCGGCGTTCGAATACACGCTCCGCCTGGACGGACCGCTGACCGACGACCAGCGGACCCGGCTGGCACGCGCCGCCGCCGCCTGCCCGGTCAAACGGACGCTCTCCCGCCGGATCTCCTTCTCCCAGCAATCGTAACGTTCGGCCGCGACCACGAAGGTCGCGGGCGCGGGTCGGGGAGTAAGGAAGAGGTCATGCAGACAGGCGTCCGACTCGACGCAGCGCCATCGGTGGTCCGGCCGGCCGTCAACGTTCCGCTCTTCGCCATCCTCGGGACGGGCCTCGTGCTCCGGCTCCTGTTGATCGGCGGCGAAGGTTTTCACAACGATGTCGCGGCGTTCCAGTCGTGGACGCTCACGTTGCGCGACAACCCCACCTGGGCGTTCTACGCCAAATCCGGCTTCGCCGATTATCCACCGGGCTATTTCCTGGTCCTGTGGGTCCTCGCCAAGCTGTACGCGGCGATCTCGCTGATCGTCGGCGATCATGGGTGGTCGCTGTTGCGCGCCGTCGTCAAGCTGCCGGCGATCGCGATGGACCTGGTCGACGCGGCGGTCGTCTACGCGATCGTGCGGCGCTACGCGAGCGCCGGCATCGCGCTCTTCGCCGCCGGGTTCCTCGCGCTCAATCCGGCGGCGATCTACGTCTCCGCGTTTTGGGGACAAATCGACTCGGTCTCGTGGGGGATGGTCCTGATCGCGGTGTGGTCGCTGCTGCGGGCCGGCGACGACCCGGAGAAGACCGTGCCGCGCATGACCTGGGCGTGGCTGGCCTTCGCCTTCTCGGTGCTGATCAAACCGCAGGCCGCGACGATCGGACTGCTGTTCCTCGCGTATCCGTTCGCCGCCGCCGACGCCGTCGGTCGCGCGCGCCGGCTGACCGGCACACTGGCCGGCGTCGGCGCCGCACTCGGCCTCGCGATCGTGTGCGGGCTGCTCTTCCATCCGCAGGCGGACGTGCTTGGCTGGCTGTTCGGCCGTTATCTCTTCGGCAGCAACGTCTACGCCTACACGACCGTCAACGCGTTCAACTTGTACGCGCTGGTCCAGCACTTCTGGATCCCGGACTCCGAGCCGCTGGTGATCGGCACGTTCTCGCTGGGCTCGCGGTCGCTGTGGGGCGTGGCCTTGGTCTTCGCCGCGACCGTCCTGATCGTCGGCCGGTATCTGCAGCGGCGCGACGACCGGGCGCTGCTCGAAGGCGCGATGCTGTGCGCGCTGGCGTTCTTCGTCCTGGCGACCCGCATGCACGAACGGTACATCTACGGCGCCTTTCTGTTGGCGATGCCCCTGATCGCGTTCGGCCGAACGGGGCTCGTCTCGTCGGTCGTGCTGACCGTGACGATGTACCTGAACTTGGCCTATTCGCTCGCCTACCAGACCGTGATGGAGAATCACGTTGCGGGCGTCGACGCGACCGATCTGTGGCCGGCGATCTCGCACAGCGCGGCGTTCGCGAACGTCGCGCTCTTCTTCTGGCTGGGGTACCGCTATCTCGGCGCGGCCGGCGAGGCGCCCGACGCGCCCCTCGTTCCGCAGCGCGCTGCGGGCCAGAGCGTTTTGCAGTGGCTGGCCGCGACGGGCCGCGGGTGGTTCAGTCCTCGCGAAGGGATCGCCACGCTCACCCGCACCGACTGGATGGCGATCGGCGGATTCGTCCTGATCACCTTCGCCGTGGCGATCGTGAACTACGGCTGGCCTTCCGAGCGCATCTTCGATGAGATCTACTTCGCGCGCGCCGGCGAGGAGTATCTCAAAGGAGTCAACCAGTTCGAGTGGACGCATCCGCCGTTCACCAAAGAGATCATCGCTCTTTCGATGTTCCTGTTCGGCGGACTGCACGGCCTGGGCAACACCGGGTACGGGTGGCGCTTCCTCAACATCGTGATCGGCGCCGTCGAAGTCGGATTCGTCTACGCGTTCGCCAAGCGGCTGACGTCCTCGACGCTCTTCGCCGGGCTCGCGGCGCTGATGATCTCCTTCGACGGTTTCCACTTCGTCGAACAGCGGATCGCGACGGGAGAGATCACGATCTCGACGCTGATCGTGATCGTGCTCTACGCGCTCTACCGGTACTGGATCGCCGCGCAGGTGCGCGTGCAGACGCGGGTGCGGGAACCCTTCGGCGTCCCTTTCTGGATCGCGATCGCGGCCGGGATCCCGGTCGCCGCGGCGTTCACGTGGCTGGTGAACCAGAACCCGTCCGTGCACAACCCGGAGATCGCCTCGGGGATCGCGCAGTCCAGCGCGACGTGGATCAACACGGACTGGGCCCACAACTTCGAAGGCTCACCGATCTACCCGTTCGTCTACTACGCCGGCAGCTACGAGTTCGCTCTGGTCTACGCGTTGCTGGGCGTGTACCTCGTCGCGCGAACGATCGTGCCGCGCTTCCTGCCCTCGATCGGGCGCCGCATCTCGTATGCCGACGGAACGGTCGTCACGGTGGAGGGCACCAGGGCCCCGGCGGTGCGGCAGCCGCCGTCGGCAATCGATCCGCCGGAACTGCGCGTGACGGCAAAGCCCGACGGGACGCTGCAGTATGCGACGCCCGCCGGCACCGCGACGTTCGTCCCGGACGGCTCGATGCAGGTCGAGGGCGCGGCGATCGTTCGTCCGAATGCGGCACGCACTTGGCTGATCGTCCTGCTCGGTGCGCTCGGTCTCTTGGCGTCGAGCAAATGGAACGGAGCATTCGACTTCGCGGTCGTCGGCGCGGTCGTCGTGCTCGTCGTGCTCCAGCGGTACATCCCGGCCCGCGCGCTGTACGGGAATCCGCGCGGCTTCTCGGTCGACATCGTGATCGCGCTGATGCTGTTCGTCGGGGCGACGATTTACACGATCACCTACACCCCGTTCTTCGCACTCGGTCACGGCTTCCCCGACATGATCGCGCTGCAGTGGCAGATGTACTGGTACCACTCGCACGGCGTCGCGAACGCGACGCACCCGTACTCCTCGGGATGGTGGCAGTGGCCGATCATGCAGATCCCGATATCGTACTACTATCACGACTTCCGCGTCGGCGCGGCGCTCCAGCAAGGCAGCGCGTGCTGCGTCGCCGAGATCCTGGCGCTTCCGAACCCGCTGGTCTTCCTGCTCGGCCTCGCCTCCGTGCCGTACGTCGGCTACTTGGCGTGGCGCGAGCGCAACAAAGGCTACGCGCTGCTGGTGATCGCGTACTTCCTACAGTGGCTTCCGTGGTCGCGCACGCCGCGGCTGCTCTTCGAGTACCACTTCTTTCCGAACCTCGCGCTGATCGTGCTCTGCAACGCGATCCTGATCCAACGCCTGTACCAGAAGTGGAGCGAGCCGAAGCGGAACTGGTACCTCGGCGCCTACGCCGTCGCCGTGATCGGCCTCTTCGCGTACTTCTATCCCGTCCTGGCCGGCGTGCCGATCACGTACGAGGCCTGGCATGACCGGATGTGGCCCGATCGCTTGGGCATCCCGCACACCAGCTGGATCGTTCCGCCGCACTGACGGGAGACGGGCCATTTCCACCCCGAACGCCGCCATCGACGCGGTCACCGAAGGTCTGGCAGCGAGCGGCTACATCTGTACCCGGCAGATCGCAACCGCCGTCTATCTCGGCCGCGCTTTGCAGAAGCCGATTCTGGTGGAAGGACCCGCCGGGGTCGGCAAGACCGAACTGGCCAAGGCGGCGGCGCAGTTCCTCGCCGTGCCGCTGATCCGCATGCAGTGCTACGAGGGCCTCGACGAATCGAAGGCCCTCTACGAATGGAAGTACGGCAAGCAGCTGCTGTACACGCAGATCCTCAAGGACAAATTCGGTTCCGTCTTCGGCCCCGACGACGATCTCGACGCGGCGATGCGCAAGCTGCACGGCTTCGACGACGTCTTTTTCTCCGAGCCGTTCCTCGAATCGCGCCCGCTGCTGCGCGCGCTGCGCCAGCCCGCGGGTGCCGTGCTGCTGATCGACGAGGTGGACAAGTCGGATCAGGAGTTCGAAGCGTTTCTGCTCGAGATTCTCTCCGATTTCCAAGTGACGATCCCGGAGATCGGCACGATATCCGCCGCCGTACCGCCGTTCGTGATCCTCACCTCGAACGGGACCCGCGATTTCGGCGACGCGCTAAAGCGCCGCTGCCTGCACCTCTCGATCGGTTTTCCGGACGCGCGCTTGGAGGAGCGCATCGTCGACGTGCGCGTGCCGGGCGTCGAACCGCGCCTGCGGCGGCAGCTGGTCGGGTTCGTGCAGCAGATCCGCGCGCTCGAGCTCAAGAAACTGCCGTCGGTGAGCGAAACGATCGACTGGGCGCGCACTCTGGTCCTCCTGCATGCGGAGGAACTCGACGTCGACCTCGTCCGCGACACGCTCAACGTGCTGCTCAAGTTCGAAGACGACGTCGTAGCCGTCTCCAACCAAGCCGCCGAACTGCTGCGCAAAGCGCGCGAAGCGGCGCTGCGCAACTAGCGGCCATGTCGTCCCTGAAGAAGCCGATCGTCGGGTTTCTGCAGGCGGCGCGCCGCGCGGGTTTGCGCATCTCGGTCGCCGAGAGCCTCGACGCCTTCGCGGCGCTCGAGACCGTCGGGTACGCCGACCGCGCGCTGCTCAAGGAGACGCTCGGACTCGTCCTCGCCAAGACGATCCCCGAGAAGTTCGTCTTCGACGCCTGCTTCGAGCGCTATTTTCAGCGCGACGGCTTGTTCGAACTTCGGCGGGGTGCCGCCGCGCCGCCGGGCGACCTCTCGCCACTCGCGCGTCTGCTGCTGGCAGGCGACCGCGCAGGTTTGGCTACGGCGCTCGAACGCGCCGCAGCCGAGGTCGGTGTCGGCGGAATTCGCCTCTTCACGCAAACCGGAAGCTTCACCCAGCGCGTGCTGGACCGCATGGGGATCGAAGCGCTGCTGCGCGACATCGCGCGCCTCCGCGACGGCGGCGCCGAAGGCGAGCAGACTGCCGAGGCGCTCGAGCGCGGCCGCGAGTACCTGCGCGCCGCCGTGCGCGCTTTCGTCCAGCAGGCGCTCGACCTCACGGCTGGGGCCGAGGCGGCGCGCTGGAACCAAGACCCGCGCAACGCGTCGCGGTTCGTAAACCTCGAGCGCAAAGACGTCGAACGAATGCGCGTCGTCGTGCGGGCGATGGCGAAGCGGATCGCCACCCGCTACGGCCGCAATCGCCGCCGGCGGCGACGCGGTTTCCTCGACGTGCGCGGGACGCTGCGCCGCAACATGGGCTATGACGGCGTGCCGTTCGTCACCGCGTGGAAACGCCGCAAGATCGAGAAGCCGCGCGTGATGGTGCTGTGCGACGTGAGCGGCTCGGTCGCCGCCGTTGCGCAGTTCCTCCTGCTCTTCTTGTACAGTCTGAACGAGGTCGTCTCGGACATTCGCTCGTTCGCGTTCTCGAGCCACCTCATCGAGGTCAGCGAAACCCTCGAACGAATGACCATCGAAGACGCCGTCGCCAAGATCGTCGCCGACATCGGGTTCCGCTCGTCCGACTACGGCCGCTCGCTGCGCGATTTCGAGGCGGGCTGGATGGACAAGGTCGATCGCAAGACGACCGTCATCATCATGGGCGACGCGCGCAGCAACTTCACCGCGCCGCGGGTCGAAGTAATGCGAGTCCTCTACGAACGCGCCAAGCGCGTCGTCTGGCTGAACCCGGAGTCACCGTGGTCGTGGAACATCGGCGACTCCGAGATGCGCCGCTACGCCACCTACTGCCACGACGTACGCGAGTTCAGCCGCCTCCGCGACCTCGAACTGCTAGTGAAAGACCTGATCGCCGCTCGCTGACGCGGGCACACGTTGGTGCAAGCCCGCGAGCTTCTCCTTCGTCGCCGGCCATTCAGCAGCGATGATGGAGAAGTAGACCGTGTCACGCACTCGTCCTGAAGCCGTCACGACGTGTTGGCGGAATGTGCCCTCTTCGATCGCACCAAGCCGCTTGATTGCCCTACGCGATTGTTCGTTCAGGGCATCGGTCTTGAATTCGACGCGATTCATTTCCAAGGTCTCGAAAGCATGGGTCAAAAGGAGCAACTTGGTCTCGGTATTCGCCATAGTGCGCTGATGAGAGGACGTCAGCCACGTCCACCCGATCTCGAGCCGGCGGTTGCGCGAGTCGATATTGGCATACCGGGTACTTCCGATGACTTGATCGCCGGCTCTATCGACGATCGCGAAAGGCAACGAAACGCCTCGACTCTGCTCTTCGAGCGCCGTCAAGACGTATACGCGCATATCCTCCTCGGTGGTCACGCCGGTCGGAATCCAGCGCCAGAGTTCCGGGTCCAAACCGACGCGAGCAAGGTCCGCTACGTGATCCAGCGTCAAAAGCTCGAGGCGCACGCTGAGGCCGGTGAGCGTCACCGGCTCGACCCTCATCCCCACAGTTTTCACGGTGCTAATTGACCCGTTTCGTGCGGCCGGACCATTCGCGTTCGCGCAGGACGTATTTCTGGATCTTGCCGGTCGACGTCTTCGGCAGGTCGCCGAACTCGTACGCCTTCGGCACCTTGTACGCGGCGATCCGTTCACGCGCGAAGAGGCGCAGCTCCTCGGCATCGAGCGTTCGGCCCGGCTTGAGCGTGACGAACGCTTTGGGCACTTCGCCCCACTTCTCGTCGGGGATCGCGACGACGGCGCATTCCAGCACCGCATCGTGTTCGAGCAGCACCCGTTCGACTTGCACCGTCGAGATGTTCTCCCCACCGCTGATGATCACGTCTTTCGCACGGTCGACGATCTCGATGTAGCCGTCCGGGTGGCGCACCGCGATGTCGCCGGAGTGGAACCATCCGCCCGCGAACGCGCGAGCGGTCGCCTCCGGATCGCCGTAGTAGCCCTTCATCACGTTGTTGCCGCGCATGACGATCTCCCCGTGCGTCGCGCCGTCGGCGGGGACGTCGATCAGGTCGGGATCGACCACGCGCACGTCGTTTGCGCCGAGCGTTATCATCGGCACCCCCTGCCGGCTGCGAAGCCGGGCCCGGTCGGCGGCGGGAAGCTCGTCCCAAGCCGGGGTGTGCCACGCCGACTCGGTGATCGGGCCGTACGTTTCGGTCAAGCCGTAGACGTGATGGATCTCGGCGCCGAGCCCTTCGATCTGCGCAATCGTGGTCGGCGAGGGCGGCGCGCCCGCCGTCGTGACGATCACGCGCCGCGGAAAGGCGACCGTCGCGGGATCGTTCGCCAGCGCGATGAGCACGGTCGGCGCCGCGTTGAAGTGGGTGACGCCTTCGCGGTGGATGCCGTGGTTGATGCCGTTCGCGTCGACCTTGCGCAAGCAGACGTGCGTCGCGCCGGCGGCCGCGATCGCCCACGGAAAGCACCAGCCGTTGCAGTGGAACATCGGCAGCGTCCAGAGATACACGCTCTCCGGCCGCACGTTCGCGTGGAAGATCTCCGCCAGCGCGTTGAGGTACGCGCCCCGAAACGTGTACATCACGCCCTTCGGCTTGCCGGTCGTCCCGCTGGTGTAGTTGATCGAGATCGTGTCGTCCTCGTCGCCGCTGCGCGGGATCAGCGCCTGCGGATCGGCGCCTGCGAGGAACGCTTCGTAGTCGGGTGGACCGTCAGTCGCCGGACGTTCGCCCGGAGCGGCGACCCGCACTCGCGGCAGGCGGGATTCGAGCCGCGCGACCAGCGGGTCCAGCTCGTAGTCGTGCAGCAGCAGCGTCGCGCCGCAGTGGCCGAGGATGTAGTCGATCTCTTCGGGAGCCAAGCGCGTGTTGATGGCGCACAGGACGCCCCCGGCGAGCGGGACCGCGAACGTCGCTTCGAGCGGCATCGCGGTGTTCGGCGAGACCACCGCGACCCGTTCGCCCCGCCGGATCCCGGCAGCTTGAAGCGCAGCCGCCAGCCGGCGCACGCGCTCGAGAAACTCCGGATACGTGCGTCGAACCGCGCCGTCGACGACGGCGATCCGCTCGGGATAGACGAACGCCGCGCGTTCGAGAAAGTCGAACGGGTCCAGTGCGTGCAGATGGACCCTCGGAGCGGACGTCTCGGCGATCATGGCTTCTCCCTCAGAGATCCCGAACCGCCGCTTTCCGCCCGCAGGGGCCCCCAACCCTTGCGCTGGGCCGGATCGCATGGTACAAGCAACGGACATGTTCCGCGACCGCCTGCACCGACCGCCGAGGAGCCCCATGCATTCCGCATCGGGTTCGCTTCGCGCTGGGTGAAGACGAACCGGACGACAGAACTGCATGGGCGCGCCGACGGACGGCGCGCTTTTTCTTTTGTTGGAGCCATCCATGGTAGAACCGTACGGCCGCGTCCATCTGCGGCAAGCCGATCGTTTCGATGTTGCCGCCCTCGCCAGACTGCGCGTCGAAGCGCTCGTCGAGATGGATTTGCTTGCGCCGGCCGACTGCGCGACGTTCACGCCGCGCGCGCTGGCGGAATTGTGGCGCCTCTACACGACCGACTCGGCCGCGTCGTGGCTGCTGTGCGCCGACGGCGTCGCTGTCGGATGCGCGTCCGTCGTCTTCTGGCAGCGTCTGCCGTATCCGGGCACGTCGCTGCACGCCGAGCTCGCGGGAGTCTACGTTGCGCCGGAGTACCGTCGCCGCGGCTATGCTTCCGAACTGATCTCCGAGACGCTGGCTACCGCCCGCGCGCGCGGCGTCCGGCGCATCGTGCTGCAGCCGACGGCGCAGAACCGCGCGCTCTACCGGGGCTTCGGGTTCGACGACTCCGGACAACTCCGGCTCTCGCCGTGAACGGACCCGGACGGTCGTCAGGGTCCGATCGTGCGCGCGAGCGGCGCGGGCAGCGGCAGTTCGACCAGCGTCAGGAACTCCGCCGCCAGCGAGAGCGTTTCGAGGCCGAGCCCGATGATCTGCACGCCGACGACCTCGCCCGCGGCATCGTAGTCCGCGATCAGGAGCGGGGCGGCGTCGAACGTGCGTCCGAACGGTATCGCACCGAGCCTCCCCGTACGGCCGCGCGCGACGCCGACTTGGCGCACGATCTCTCCCGACGGACGATAACTCACGTACGCCGTCGAGAGGTCACGGTCAATGCAGAATTGAGGGGTCATCGGAAACCCGCTTCCACCGGGGAATGCATCGCAACGCGCAGGCATGTAACCTGCGGCCGCGCGTCGCCGTGTCGCTTGCGCAATACGGCGAAAGAATGGTAGCACAGCGCCCGGCATGTCACGTACGGCCACCCGCTCGTTCGCACGCCCAGCGGAAGGACCGGGGAACGCACGGCGCGAGCCGAAGCAGCTAGCGTGAGTTCCACGATCGCGCGTGAACCCGGCGTCACGCCGGCGAATCCCGACTTCGATCCGATCGAGTACTATACCGATCAATCCTGGGGTGACGGGCTTCCGATCGTCCCGCCGACGCCCGCCAAAGTCGCCGCAGCCGTTGCCGCGCTGGGCGGCGAGCCGGACTTCGCGGAAGCGGTCGTTCCGCCGCGCCGTGGAACGCTCACCCGCGAAGTGCTGGCCATCAACATGGTCATGGCCGGCTGCAAGCCGGAGTACGCGCCGGTCGTGCGCGCTGCCATGCTTGCACTCTGTAGCAAAGCGTTCAATCTGAACGGTGTTCAAGCGACGACGCACATGGCCGGACCGCTGCTGATCGTGAACGGGCCGGTGCGCACGCAGATCGGCATGAATGCCGGAGCGAACGTCTTCGGTTCGGGCAATCGGGCCAACGCGACGATCGGCCGGGCGATTCGCCTGATCTTGCTGACCGTCGGCGGTGCGATACCCGGCGACCTCGACAAGAGCACGCTGGGTCATCCCGGCAAGTACACGTATTGCATCGCGGAAAACGAAGAGCTCAGCCCCTGGGCGCCCTATCACGTCGAGCACGGCATGGCGCCCGAAGACAGCGCGGTGTTCGTCATCGCGGCCGAACCGCCGCACAGCGTAGTGAACCACGTCGCGAACGACGCGCAGGGCGTGCTCGACAGCATGGTCTCGGCGATGAGCACGATCGCCCACAACAACGCGGTGGCGGGCGGTTCGTGCGCGGTCGTGATCGGCCCCGAACACGCGGCGACGATCGCGGCGAGCGGTTTCACGCGCCGCGACGTGCGCAACTACTTGTGGTACAACGCGACCAACGCATGGGAGGCGGTCAGTTTCGGCGATCGCTACGCCGCCGGAGGCAAGGTCTACAACAAGGCGTTGCCGGCCTGGTACAAACGCGAGCGCGGCGCGCGCATCCCGATCGTGCCGAGCGCCGACGACATCCATCTCTTCGTCGCCGGCGGCGCCGCGGGCCGCTTCTCCGCGTTCATCCCGGGCTGGGGCCGCATGACCAGCCCCGTCTTGCTCAAAATCGACGGCACCGAAGCCCCCGGCGGGCCGGCCTGCGTCGACGGAACCTGCGCGCTTTAAAACGAGGAGTCTTTTCTGTGTTGAACGTGGCCCCTGGGCTCTCCGAAATTCCGCTGTACGATCCGCGCGGCACGATCGACGCGGAGCGGCGCGAGCCTGCGCCGCGCATCGGGTCGCTCGGCGGTCTGCGCGTCGCGGTGCTCGACAACACGAAGTGGAACGGCTGGAAGCTGCTGGACCGCACGATGGCGATTCTCGCGGAAGAGACGGCGTTCGCGTCGGTGCGGCGGTACAAGAAAGAGGGCTTCTCCGTGGTCGCCGACGACGAGCTGCTGGCGCGCATCGCCGCGGAGAACGACATCGCGATCACCGGCATCGGTGATTGAGGCAGCTGCACGTCGTGCTGTACGTACGACGCCGTCCGGCTCGAGGAATCGGGGATTCCGACCGCCGTCATCGTCACCACCGTCTTCGAGCACGAAGCCCTCGTGCAGCGCACCGCGCTCGGTATGGAAGCGCTCGAGCCGGTCGTGGTCAGCCATCCGTTGAGCACGATCACCGCCGAACAGCTCGACGCACGTGCCAGAGAAGCTGCCCCGCAAGTCCGCGCGAGGTGGCTCGGCCGCTGAACTATCGGCCGCCCCACTCCCAGAAGTGCGTTCGCACCGGCGCGCTCGTGTCGAATGCGCGGGAAGAAGGGTAGGGAAGGCGGCGCAGCTCCGGCCGCTCCGCTACCCGCAGGTTCTCTGCGGAGATCGTCGCGCGGTTGCCGTGCCAACCCTTGGCGAGATCCTCAGGCGCAAACTGCCGACCAAGATACTTCACGCGCCTTGCGCCTCGCTCAGCATCACGTAATGGCGCAGGACGAAGTCGACCGGAAACACCCGCGGGTTGCCGGCCAGCAGGTGACCGCCTGCGTCTCCGTAGTGCAGTCCGGAGTCGCGTCGCCACGCGCGCATCAAACGCGGGTAGAACGGTTCGAAAAAGTCGTACGTGTCCATGGACGCAGCGTACTCCTCCACCGCGAAATCCTCGCCCGAGCGCGGAACGAACGCAAATTCGTGAAAGTTGACGCAGGTGTATCCCGCCGCATCGGCGCCGGCGATCGCCTCGCGCAACGTGCCGCCGGCGCCCGGCGGGGTGAGCCACTCGTCCGCATCGGCGTGGACGATCCAGTCGTACGGCGCAGCTGCGGCGATCAAGGCAGACGATCGCGAGGGCGGACGTCACGGCGCCAGCATTTCGGTGATCTCCGCCGCCAACTCGGCCTCGATCGCGTCGGCATGCGCGCGCAGGTTGGCGGCGATCGCGCCGCAGAGCGTCGCGTCGCGAACCCCCTCCGTCAAGCGCTTGCGGCGCCGCTCATAGCGTCCGCTCTCTTCGAGCTCTTCGGGGCGCACGAGGAATTCCAGCGCGTCGTATTGCGAGAAGAACACCTCGCGCTCGTCACGCCGGTTGAACTCCGCTCGGGAAGAACTCGTCGATCACGAGGTGCGGAAAGGGACTCCGCTCGAGCGGAGTTCGCGCGAGACGCGACGCGACGTGACGCCGCAACGCCGCGACGTGATCGCGGGCCGGATCGTCGCTCTCGCCTTCCATCGGCGGGACCGTTCGACGTCGGGACTCGAGGCGACTCTCGGCCGAAGACCTCAGCCGCCGGCCATCGCCCCGACGATCAGCAGGGGCTCGCTTCCGCTCGTCACCGCCTCGGGAAGCGCGGTGTCCGGTGGTTCGTGCGAGAGATCCTGACCGCACGCGAAGAACCTCACGAACGGGCGGCGCCGCTGCGTGACGTGATCGCGGATCGTCCCACGCAGCATCGGATAACTTGCCTCGAGCGCGTCGAGAACCGTACGGTGCGTCGTCGGACCATCGACGTGCAGCGCGACTTCTCCGGCGACGCGCGCCAGCGTTCGCAGATGCGCGGGCAGCACGACCCGAATCACGGCAGCGTCTGCACTTCGACGGAGAGGACGGCCGGAAGATCGCGCACGATCGGCGCCCAGCGCTCGCCGGAGTCGGCCGATACGTACACCGCGCCGCCGGTGGTTCCGAAATAGACGCCGCACGAATCGAGCGTGTCGACGGCCATCGCGTCGCGCAGCACGTTGACGTAGCAGTTCTCTTGCGGCAGTCCGTTCGTCAGCGCTTCCCAGGCGTTCCCGCCCGTGCGGCTGCGGTACACGCGCAGTTTTCCATCGGGCGGGAAATGTTCGGAGTCGCTCTTGATCGGGATGACGTAGATCGTGTCGGGCTCGTGCGCGTGAACTTGGATCGGGAACCCGAAGTCGGACGGCAGGTTGCCGCTGATCTCGCGCCACGAATCGCCCGCGTCGTCGCTGCGCATGACGTCCCAGTGCTTCTGCATGAACAGCACGCTGGGCCGCGACGGGTGCATGGCGATGCGGTGCACGCAGTGGCCGACCTCCGCGTTCGGGTCGGGGATGCCCTCGGAGTGCAGGCCGCGGTTGATCGGACGCCACGTCGTGCCGCCGTCGTCGGTCCGGAACGCGCCCGCGGCCGAGATCGCGACGTACATCCGCGCGGCATCGGAAGGATCGAGCACGATCGTGTGCAGACACATCCCGCCGGCGCCCGGCTGCCAGGAAGCGCCGGAGGAGTGTTCGCGCAGCCCGGCGAGCTCGTGCCACGTCGTCCCGCCGTCGATCGTGCGGAACAGCGCCGCGTCCTCGACCCCGGCGTAGACGGTATCCGGATCGGTGAGCGACGGCTCGAGATGCCAGACGCGCGCAAACTCCCACGGATGCGGCGTGCCGTCGTACCATTGGTGTGTGCCGGGGACGCTCGCGTAGGCGAAGCCGTTCCCGACCTGTTCCCAGCTCGCTCCGCCGTCGCTCGAGCGCTGGATGATCTGTCCGAACCAGCCGGTGGACTGCGAGGCGTACAACCGGTTCGGATCGGCCGGCGAGCCCTTGAGGTGATAGATCTCCCAGCCCGCAAAGTGCGGGCCGCCGATCTCCCACCGTTCACGCTTCGCGTCGGAGGTCAACACGAACGCGCCCTTGCGCGTTCCGACCAACACCCGTACACCGCTCATCCATCGCTCCTTACCGATTGGCTCTTCGCCGCTACTACGGCGCGCGCCGCGAAGCTCCCCGGTGAGCGGCGATCACCGCACGCTGAGCGCGCGCGCCGACGTCTTCCGTTCGATCTGCGTCTCGAGGAGCGCGATCCAGCCGTCCATGCCGGCGCCGGTGCGGGCCGAGGTCTCGAGGATCGAAATGCCGGGGTTCACCTGCCCGATGCTCGCGTAGGCGGCGTCGCGATCGAAACCTACGGCGTCGGCGATGTCGATCTTGGTGATGACGGCGAGCTGCGCCGTGTTGAACGCCAGCGGATACTTGAGGGGCTTGTCTTCCCCCTCGGTCACCGAGAAGACGACGACGCGCAGGTCCTCGCCCAAATCGTACTCGGCCGGGCAGATCAGGTTCCCGACGTTCTCGATGAACAGCGCGTCGAGCCGGCCAGGTTCCCATCGCTCGAGCGCGCGGCCGATCATGTCGGCATCGAGCCGGCATTCGGCGGCCGTCGTGATCTGCCTCACCGGAGCGCCGCTCTCCGCCAGCCGGCGCGCATCGTTGTCCGTCGCTTGATCGCCGACGAGCGCGCCGACGCGGCGGCGTCCCGAAAGGCGGGCGAGCGTCTGCTGCAAGAGCGTCGTCTTCCCCGAACCTGGACTCGAAAGAAGATTGACGACGAGCGTGCCGGACGCGGCGAAGCGCGCGCGCAAACCGTCCGCCAGCGCATCGTTCTTGCGCAGGATGCTCTGCTCGATCGAGACGACGCGATACTTCACTCGGGAACCTCCACGGCGACCAATTGCAGATCGCGGCCGCGCACGATGGTCGGACACGCGCTCGCGCACTCGGGACAGATCAATCCGCTCGCCGGACGCGGCGTGCGTTCGCACGCGCAACGTTCGCAGTAGACGACGAGCGGGACGTCGACGATCTTCAGCATGCTGTCCGCTGCGAGCGTTCCGGCGCTCGCAAGCTTCCACGAAAATCGCAACGCGTCGGGCGCTATTCCGCTCAGCGCGCCGACGCGCACGTGCACCGCAAGGACTCGCTCGAATCCGTCGCGTGCCGCCGAATTCTGAATCCCTTCGATCAAACCGAGCGCGACCGACAACTCGTGCATCCGCCATCCTTCCGCACCCTCGTGCGGTACCGGACACTTGCGCAAAATTCTGCATCGGGACTCACACCGGGCGGGGGTTGCGCATCGCCCCTGGTTCCGGTACGTTAACGTACGGACGGGGGGAGCGCAAGGGTCGACCATCGCCAACCTCGTACCGCGACGCTCTCGTTGCGCTGCACGCGCGCCGAGCGACCTGACGCAACACACCGCGTTCGCGCGATCTGCCGCGACTCGTTCGCCCCCCGCACGGTGACTCCGCGACTCGATGTCAGAGGGACTCGCCGATGGCGCATGCGGCTTCCGAAACGCTCGTCAACGTTCTCTGGATCCCCGCCGGTCTGAGCTGCGACGGCGATTCCGTCGCATTGACCTCCGCAACGCAGCCGGCGATCGAAGAGATCGCGCTCGGCGCGTTGCCGGGGTTACCGAAGGTCAAGTTCCACTGGCCGCTGATCGAGTACAGCCTCGGCGGTGAGGAGTTCTTGCAAGCGTTTTTCGCCGCGGAGCGGGGTGAACTCGATCCGTTCGTGCTCGTGATCGAAGGGTCGATCGCGAACGAGTCGATCAAGAAGGAAGGCTACTTCACCGGGTTCGGCAACGAGCCCGGGACCGATCAGCCGATCACGTTCGCGGGCTGGATCGACCGCCTCTCCCCCAAGGCGTGGGCGATCCTCGCCGCCGGTACGTGCGCGACGTACGGCGGCATTCACGCGATGGCGGGAAACCCCACCGGCGCGATGGGGATCCTCGACTATCTCGGCTGGGATTGGAAATCGAGCTCGGGCGTTCCGATCGTGTGCGTCCCCGGTTGCCCGACGCAGCCCGACAATCTGTCGGAGACGATCCTGTATTTGTTGTGGCAGGCGGCGGGCAACGCGCCGATGATTCCACTCGACGAAGCAGGCCGTCCGCAGTGGCTGTTCGGCGCCACCGTCCACGAAGGCTGCGACCGTGCGGGTTATTACGAGCAAGGCGATTTTGCGACGACGTACGACTCGCCGAAGTGCTTGGTGAAGCTAGGCTGCTGGGGGCCGGTCGTGAAGTGCAACGTGCCCAAACGCGGCTGGACCGGCGGCGTCGGCGGCTGTCCGAACGTCGGCGGGATCTGCATCGGCTGCACGATGCCGGGCTTCCCGGACAAGTTCATGCCGTTCATGGACGAGCCGCCGGGAGCGAAGATCTCCTCGACCGTCAGCGGCATCTACGGCAACATGGTGCGAGGCCTGCGCCAGATCACTTTGAGCACGGTCGACAAAGAACCGAAGTGGCGCCACACAGGCAGCCAGCTGACCACCGGATACAAACCGCGCGCTTACTAGCGCTTCTCACCACGTCGGTTGGAGAGGGGAACGCCTGTGGCTATCAAGGATCTGCCGGGAGCCGCCAGCGACACCGGCAAGTCGCGTCTGGTCGAGATGTCGTGGGATCCGATCACGCGCATCGTCGGCAGTCTCGGCATCTACACGAAGATCGACTTCGCAGCGAAAAAGGTCGCGGAGTGCCATGCGACCTCCTCGATTTTCCGCGGCTACAGCATCTTCATGAAAGGCAAGGATCCGCGCGACGCGCACTTCATCACGTCGCGGATCTGCGGGATCTGCGGCGACAACCACGCCGTGTGCTCGGTGTATGCGCAGAACATGGCCTTCGGCGTGCGTCCGCCCGCGATGGGCGAGTGGATCATGAACCTCGGCGAGGCCGCCGAGTACATGTTCGATCACAACATCTTCCAAGAAAACTTGGTCGGCGTCGACTTCTGCGAACAGATGGTCCGCGAGACGAACCCGTTCGTGTGGGAGAAGGCGAAGAACACGCCCGCGCCGCACGCCGGCATTCACGGCTACAAGACGATCGCCGACATCATGACCTCGCTCAACCCGTTCACGGGCGACTTCTACCGGCAGGCGCTCGTGATCAGCCGCTACACGCGCGAGATGTTCTGCCTGATGGAAGGCCGGCACGTCCATCCGTCCACGCTCTACGCCGGCGGAACGGGAACCGTCGCGACGCACCAGCTGTTCACCGAATACTACTCGCGGCTGATGCGCTACGTCGAGTACATGAAAGTCTGCGTCCCGCTGCACGACGACCTCTTCGACTTCTTCTACGAGGCGCTGCCGGGCTACGAGCACGTCGGCGAGCGGCGCATCCTGCTCGGCTGCTGGGGCGCGTTCCAGGATCCCGACTACTGCGACTTCACCTACCGCAACATGACGAACTGGGGCCGCAAGATGTTCGTCACGCCCGGCGTCGTCGTCGACGGCAAGCTCGTCACGACCGACCTCGTGCAGATCAACATCGGCATCCGCATCCTGCTCGGCCACTCCTACTACGACGACTGGCAGTCCGAGCAGACGTTCGTCTCGAAGGATCCGCTCGGCAACCCGATCGACCGGCGCCATCCCTGGAACATGCACACGCTCCCGACGCCGAAGAAGCGCGACTTCGCAAACCAGTACAGCTGGGTGATGTCGCCGCGCTGGTTCGACGGCAAGGATCATCTCGCGCTCGACACCGGCGGCGGCGCGCTCGCGCGCCTGTGGTCGACGGCGCTCGCCGGATTGGTCGACATCGGGTACGTCAAGGCGACCGGGACGAGCGTGCAGATCAACCTTCCCAAGAGCGTGCTCTCCGGGCCGGTTTCGTTCGAGTGGAAGACGCCGAAGTGGTCGAACACGATCGAGCGCGACCGGGCGCGAACGTACTTCCAAGCCTACGCGGCCGCCGCCGCATTGCACTTCCTCGAGCGGGCATTCGAAGAGCTGCACGCCGGCCGCACGAAGTCGTGGGAACCGTTCACCGTGCCGCGGGAAGGGATCGGCGTCGGCTTCACCGAGGCGGTGCGCGGCGTGCTCTCGCATCACATGGTGATCCGCGACGGCAAGATCGCGAACTACCACCCGTGGCCGCCGACGCCGTGGAACGGCAACCCGCGCGACGTCTACGGCACTCCGGGACCGTACGAGGACGCGGTGCAGAACACGCCGCTCTTCGAAGAGAACGGCCCGGAAACGTTCAAGGGGATCGATGTCATGCGCACGGTGCGCAGCTTCGACCCGTGCCTGCCGTGCGGCGTCCACATGTATCTCGGAGGCGGAAAGACGATCGAAACGGTGCACTCGCCGCTCGCGCCCTTCGGCTGATGGCTGCCGCGGGAAGCGAGGACGAGCTCCGCAGGACGGCCGGCCGCGTCGAGTCGCTGCTGGGCGCCTTCGACGCGGTGTCGACGCCCCGGCAGGCGCGCGAGCTCGGCGACGAACTCGCGCGCACGCTCGTGACGCTGTACGGTGCCGGGCTCGAGCGCGTGCTCACGATCGTGCACGATGCGGCGGGCGGGCGCTCCGACGAGGTTTTCGCGCGCCTGTGCGACGATCCGTTCGTCGAGAGCCTGCTGTGCCTGCACGGCCTCCATCCGCTCTCGGTCGAAGAGCGCGTGCAGGGCGCGCTCGAGGGCGTGCGGCCGTACCTCAAGTCGCACGAAGGCGACGTCAGCATCGTCGACGTCTCGGCCGACGGGGTCGTCACGCTGCGCATGCAAGGGACGTGCGACGGATGCCCGTCGTCGGCAGCGACGGTGAAACTGGCGGTCGAGCGCGCGATCCTGCAGCGTGTGCCCGAGATCCGCGAAGTCGTCGCCGAGAACGACACGCCGGTGCGCGACGAAGAGCTCACCTGCGTCGCGGTCGAGGACGAGCAGGGGCGCGTCACGATCTCGCTGGGAGTCTGAACGTGGACGCCGCTCCGCGCGAATTCGCCTCGCTGCAGCGCCTGCTGCGTAAGCCTGCGCCGCAAGCGCCCGGCGAGCGCTGCGACTACTGCGCGGAGCCCGTGGCGCCCGAGCACGGCCATCTGATCGACATGCAGGCACGGCGGATCATGTGCAGCTGCCGGCCGTGCGCCCTCGTCTTCGAGCCGTCCGGGGCGGCGCGGGGCCGCTACAAGACGGTGCCGACACGCTATCTCGAGATCGTGGACTTCGCCCTCGACGATGCGACGTGGGATCTGCTCCAGATCCCGATCGGGCTTGCCTTCTTCTTCACCAACTCGGTCGAAGGGCGGACGATCGCGCTGTACCCGGGACCGGCCGGCGCGACCGAATCCGAGCTCGACCTCGCGGCCTGGAACGAGATCGCCGCGAACCATCCCGCGCTCGCGACGCTCGAGGCGGACGTCGAGGCTGCGCTCGTCTTTCGCCGCAACGGCGTCACGCGCTGCTTCATCGTTCCGATCGACGCCGCGTACAAGCTCGTCGGCGTGATTCGCCTGAGTTGGAAAGGCTTCGACGGGGGCGGCGATGCGTGGGAGCGCATCGACGGATTCTTTGCCGAGATTCGCGAGCGCAGCGAGGGTCGAGTCCCGGCTGGGAGACGCTGGTGAGCGAGCTCGGCTTCGCCCTCGTCGGCGCGCGCCCCGAGCCGTTTGCGGCCTCGCCGCAGCTCGCGCTGCGCATGCGCGTCACCGAAGCGTCGGGCGTGCCGGTATACGCGATCGCACTGCGCGCGCAGGTGCAGATCGAGCCGCAACGGCGGCGCTACCGCGGCGGCGAGTCGGAGCGCCTGGTCGAGCTGTTCGGCGGCCCGGAGCGGTACGGCGACACGCTCAAGAACCTGCTCTGGACGCACGTCTCGACGACCGTCGTCGCGTTCGAGCACGAAACCGAGTTCGATCTGGTGATACCGTGCAGCTACGACTTCGAGGTGGCAGCGCACAAGTATCTGTGCGCGCTCGAGGACGGCGAGATCCCGATCGTCGTGCAGCTCAGCGGCACGGTGTTCGTGCGCGGCGAGAGCGGCGTCGCGGCGGAACTCGTACCGTGGACGTGCGAGGCGCGCTATCGTCTCCCGGTCGCGACGTGGCGCGCGACCATGGACGCGTTCTTTCCGAACAGCGCCTGGATCCGCATCGACCGCGACGCGTTCGAAGAGCTGTACCGCTTCAAACGCGACGGCGGGTATCCGACCTGGGAGGCGGCGATCGCGCGGCTCTGCGCGCGGGCCGAGGCCGCGCGATGACTGCGCTTCCACCCGCGAAGGAGGGCGTGTTCGCACCGGCGTTCGCGATCGCCAACGCCGTGTTGTACGAAGGCTACCTGCTCTTCCCGTACACGGCGTCCTCGGGGAAGAACCGCGTGCGCTGGCAGTTCGGCGTCGTCGTCCCGGAGGCGTACGTCAGCGCCGGAACCGGCGAGACCGCCGTGCAGCAGACGGAAGTGCTGCTCGAAGCGGACGCCCTACAAGATGAGGATACGATGCCGCGCGTGACGGCGCTCCTGCGATTTCTGCAGGTCGAGGCGCGCCGCATCGAAGCGCTCGAAGGCGGTGCGTACGTGCCGGTCGAGTCGCTGACGGTCGCCGGCACGAAGTACGTGACGTTCGATGAAGCAGTGGTACGCGAACTCGCGCTGGCGCTCGACGCGGCACCCGGTGCGGGAACGAGCACGCCGATCGCGTTCGGCGGCGGAAGCGACGAGGAGCTGCTGCGCGACGAGAGCGGCGAGCGCGGGCGTCTCGTGCGCGAACGCTGGCCGTTGAACGGGACGCTGTCGGTCGCCTGCGAGGCGGTAGCGGACGCGCCGGCGCTGCGGAAGCTCCGCATCCGCGTCGAAAACCACTCCGGCGTCGTCGCGGGCGAACGGGCCGGCGCACTGCGCACCGCGCTCGTTTCGACGCACGCGTTGCTCGCGGTCGAGGACGGCGCCTTCGTCTCGGTGCTCGACCCGACGCCCGCCGCGGCGACCGCCACCGCGTCGCTGGAGAACCGGCACGTCTTCCCGGTCCTCGTCGGGGACGCCGCGGCCGACCAGCAACGCTCGAACCTGGTCCTGTCCTCGCCGATCATTCTGTACGACTTCCCGGCGGTCGCGTTACAGACGGACACCGACGCGTTCGACGCAACCGAGATCGACGAGCTGCTCACGCTGAGCGTCCTGAGCCTGCCCGCCGCCGAACGCGACAAAGCGCGCGCGACCGATCCGCGCGCTCGGGCGATCGTCGAGCGCGCCGAGCGGTTCGGTGCGCGCGAGATCGGGCGCCTCCACGCCGGCGCACTGCTGCGCCCCGGCGCCGATTCGTTCGCGGCGAGCGATCCGTTCGCGGCGATCGATGCTCCCGCGCTCGATTGCGTCTTCGTCGACGGAACGAAGGTTTCCAAGGACTCGGCGGTGCGGCTGCACCCCAAGCGGCGCGCCGACGCGTGGGACATGTTCCTCGACGGCAAGCGCGCGACGGTGCGCGCGATCCACCAGGACGTCGAGGACGTCCTCTACGTTGCGGTGACCGTCGACGACGACCCGGCCAGCGACCTGCACGAATGGTACGGGCGCTCGTTCTTCTTCACGCCGGACGAGATCGAACCGCTGGGGGACGCGTCGTGAACGGCCCGGCGCGGATCCTGGTCGCCGGCGTCGGCAACGTCTTTTTCGGCGACGACGGGTTCGGTCCCGAGGTCGCGCGGGCGCTGCTGCGCGAACCGCCCGCCGACGCGAAGGTCGAGGACTTCGGCATTCGCGGACTGCACCTCGCCTACGAGCTGCTGGCGGGATACGAGCGCGCGATCCTGATCGATGCCGCGCCGCGCGGCGACGCGCCGGGAACCCTCTACGTGATCGAGCCCGAGCTCGAGGTCGCGACCGGCGCGCCGGACGCACACCGCATGGACGTGCAGAACGTCTTCGCGTACGTGCGCGTGCTGGGCGGCGAAGCACCGCCCGTCACGATCGTCGGTTGCGAACCCGAGACGACGGAGCCGGGGATGGAACTCTCCGCGCCGGTGAGACGATCGGTCGAAGCTGCCGAGGCGCTCGTTCGCCGGCTGATCGATGAACGGCTCGCGCCGCAGGTGTACCAGACCAATGGAGGTGTCGCGTGATCAAAGCACTCTTCCGAAGCGGGCTCGCGATCGCATTCGCGATCTTCGCCGCGCGCCAGTTGGTCTACGGTGGCCGGGACCTCGCGCGCTACAACAAGATGCGCGAGATGTCGGGCGATCCGCCGCTCGGCGCTCCGACCGGAAAGAAATCCGAGACGAACTCCGCGGCGCGCACGACGAATCCGCTCGTGATGCTGGCCAGCATCCCGAGCGACATCGGTCACTACATCAAGATGAAAACCATGTGATGAGCGGGAGCTGATCGTCGTGTGTCTTGCGATTCCCGGTCAGGTGGTCGAGCTCGTGCCCGAGCAGCCGGCACTGGTGAAGGTCGACGTCGCGGGCGTGCGCCGCAACGTCAACGTCGGACTGTTCGAGCCCGGTGAGATCGACCTGGGCGACTGGGTGCTGATCCACGTCGGATTCGCGCTGAGCAAGGTCAGTGAGACCGAGGCGCGCGATCAGCTGCGGATGCTCGGCGCGCTGGGTGAGGAAGAGCTGGCGATGGAGGAGGTCCGCGGCTACTCGTTCGCCGCGGACGGTGAGCGACGATGACGATGATGAAATACGTCGACGAGTTTCGCGATCCGACGCTGATCTCGACGGTCGCCGCGGAGATCAAGCGCAGCGTCGACCCCGGCCGTCACTACCGCATCATGGAGGTCTGCGGCGGCCACACCCACGCGATCTATCGCTTCGGTCTGCGCGACGTGCTGCCCGAGAACGTCGAGCTCGTGCACGGGCCGGGCTGTCCCGTCTGCGTGCTGCCGACCGGCCGCGTCGACGACGGCCTGGCGATTGCTGCGCAGCCCGGCGTCGTGCTGACCTGCTTCGGCGACATGATGCGCGTCCCCGGAACGAAGGGGACGCCGCTCGAGTTCAAGGCGCGCGGCGCCGACATCCGCATGGTGTACTCGCCGCTCGACGCGCTCAAGCTCGCACGGGAGCATCCGGAGCTGCACGTGTGCTTCTTCGCGATCGGCTTCGAGACGACCGCGCCGTCGACCGCGCTGACGCTCCTGCGCGCGCGCGAGCTGGGCCTGCGCAACTTCTCGGTGTTCTGCAACCACGTGACGATCGTGCCGGCGATCCGCGCGATCCTCGACTCGCCCGACATGCGGCTCGACGGTTTCGTCGGCCCGGGTCACGTCTCGACGATCACCGGCTGCCGTCCGTACGAGTTCATCGCCCGCCATTACGGGAAGCCCGTCGCGGTCGCGGGGTTCGAGCCGCTCGACCTGCTCGAAGCGATCTTGATGGTCGTGCGGCAGATTCGTGCCGGCGAGGCGAAGGTCGAGAACCAGTATCGCCGGATCGTGCCGTGGGATGGCAACCCGGGCGCGCTGCGCGCGCTCGCGACGGTGTTCGAGTTGCGGCCGTACTTCGAGTGGCGGGGTCTGGGCTTCATCTCGCAGTCGGCGCTCAAGCTCAAGGACGCGTTCGCGAAATGGGACGCCGAGGTGCGCTTCGAGGTGCCGGGCGTGCGGGTGACCGATCCGCGCGCCGCGCAATGCGGCGAGATTCTCAAAGGCGTGCTCAAGCCGCCGCAGTGCAAGCTGTTCGGCAAAGAGTGCAATCCCGAGCACCCGGTCGGGGCCCTGATGGTGTCGAGCGAAGGGGCATGCGCGGCGCACTACCGCTACGCATCCTTCGACCACGCCGGGGACAGGCTCGGCGAGGAAGTCGAAGCCTGACATGGCCGCCGCCGCTCCGCCGCGACCACGCGTGAAGTTCACCGACACGCAGATCGAGATGTCGCACGGCGCCGGCGGCAAAGCGTCGCGCCGTTTGGTGGAAGGGTTGATCGCACCGGCGTTCGCGAACCCCGTGCTGGCGACGCTCTCCGACGCGGCGACGTTCCTGCTCGGCGGCACGCGGATCGCCACGACCGCCGACGGCTACGTCGTCAAGCCGTTGCGTTTCCCCGGCGGCTCGATCGGCGAGCTGGCGGTGAACGGCACGGTGAACGACCTCGCGGTGTCGGGCGCCCGCGCGTCCGCGCTCATGGCATCGTTCATCCTCGAGGCCGGACTGCCGGCGGACGTGCTGCGCGCCGAAGTCGAGGCGATGGCGGCGGCAGCCGCGCGCGCCGGCGTGCCGATCGTCGGCGGCGACACGAAGGTGGTCGAGCACGGGATGTGCGACGGCATGTACGTCGCGACGTTCGGCATCGGCGAGGTCGACGAGCGGCTCACGCTCGACCCGCGCTCCGTGCGCGCCGGCGACGTCGTGCTGCTGAGCGGGCCGATCGGCGATCACGGGATCACGATCCTGCTCGCGCGCGGCGAACTGGATCTCGAAGCGGATCTGCAGTCGGATACGCGTTCGGTGTGGCCGTTCGTCGAGCGGCTGATCGCGACCGCTCCGGGCGGGCTGCGCTGGATGCGCGACCCGACCCGCGGCGGCGTCGCAACGGCGCTCAACGAGCTGGCCCGCGACTGCGGCCTCGGGATCGTGCTGCGCGAAGAGGACGTGCCGGTACGCCGCGAGGTGCGCGGCGCATGCGAGGTGCTCGGACTCGACCCGCTGCACATCGCCAACGAAGGACAAGTTCTCGCCGTCGTGGCCGCCGAGGACGCGGAGCGGGCGCTCGGGGCGTTCCGCTCGGTGGCCGGCGGCGAGGGCGCCTGCTTCATCGGCGAGGTCCGCGCCGAACGCGGCGGCAGCGTCGTCGGCGTCACGCGGTACGGCGGGACGCGTGCGATCGACATGCTCGTCGGGGACCCGTTGCCGAGGATATGCTGAGCGCCGATCTCGCCGCGCCGCTTGCGTCGCGGCTGGCGGCTCGCCTGCGCGCACGCAATGCGGTGCTGCGCTCGTTCTTCGAGCGCGAGGCACCGTCGCTCGCGCGCGCGTCGCAGGAAGTCGCCGAGCGCTTTGCGCGCGGCGGACGGCTGTACGCGTTCGGCCACGGTCCCTATGCGACCGACGCGGCGCACGTCTCGGTCGAGTTCGTGCATCCGGTCATCGTCGGCAAGCGCGCTTTGCCGGCATGCGACGCGAGCGCCGCGGCCGAGGCGTTCGTCGCAGCGCTCGTCGAACCGAACGACGTGGCGATCGCGTTCGGTCCGCCGGAAGGGGATCTGCGCGCGATCGCCGCGTTGCGGCTGGCACGCCGCAAGGGTGCGTTCACGCTGGCGTGGCCCGGTATCGAGGCCGACTACAGCGTAACCTCGCCGACCGACGACCCGCACGTCCACCAGGAAGCGTTCGAAGTACTCGGCCACACGCTGTACGAGAGCGTGCACGTCTTCTTGGAGCACCGGCGCGAACTGGGCGACGACGTCGGCGAATCGGCGTTCCTGTACCCGTACCTGGGCTCGGCACAACCGGATCCGGCGGCAATCGTCGACGGCGTGGCGGCGTCGATCGTGGAGAAGGCGCGCGACGGCGAGCGGCTGCGCGACCAGATCGCCGTTGAGCAAGTGAACGCGATCGCGGCGGCAGTCGTCGCAATCGGCGAGCGCATCGCCGCCGGTGGGCGGCTGCTGATCTTCGGAAACGGCGGATCGGCGACGGACGCGACGGACTTGGCTCTGGACTGCGTCCTCGATGGGCCCGGGATGCACCCGATCGCGGCGATCTCGCTGGCGGCGGAGCCCGCGATCCTCTCCGCGATCGCCAACGACGTCGGCGTCGAGCTGACGTTCCTGCGCCAGCTGATCGCGCAGTCGCGCCCATCGGACGTCGCGTTCGCGCTCTCGACCAGCGGCGGCTCGAAGAACGTCATCGCGGCGCTCGAGGAAGCCCGCAGGCGCGGACTGCTGACCGTCGCGCTGCTCGGCTACGACGGCGGCGAGATCCTCCGCCGCGGCCTCGCCGATCACGCGATCGTCGTGCGCTGCGATTACATCCCGCGCATTCAAGAAGCGCAAGCGGCGATCTATCACGTCATGCGTCACGCGCTAGCGGAGCTCGGCAAGGGTGCTTGAGCTGTACGGCACGACGACGTGCCCCTACAGCGCGGAACTGCGCGAGGACCTGGAGTTCCGCGGGCGAGACTTCGTCGAGTACGACATCGAGAGCGACGGCGACGCGATGCGCCGGATGAGCGCGCTGTGCGGCAACGGCGCCGCCGCAGTGCCGGTCCTCGTCGAAGACGGCCGCGTCGTGCAGATCGGCTACGGCGGCCGGTCGTGCTACGTGACCGTGCGCGGCGACACGCCCGCCTGATGCCGGCGCTCGGCGCGCTCGACCTGCGAATCCGCGGAGTCGTGCAAGGCGTCGGCTTCCGGCCCTTCGTGTACCGGCTCGCGCACCGGCACTCGCTCGCCGGCTGGGTGCTCAACGGCGAGAGCGGCGTTGTCGTGCACGTGGAGGGCGCCCTCGATGCGCTCGACGCGTTCGCTCGCGCCGTCGTGGACGAGGCGCCGGCGGCGGCGAGCATCGCGTCGATCGATGCGTTGCCGGGCGCGCACGAAGGCTTCCGCGAGTTCGCCATTCGCGAGAGCGACGACACCGAACGGCCGACGACACGCATCGCGCCCGACATGGCCGTTTGCGAAGCGTGTTTGCGCGAGCTGTTCGATCCGGCCGACCGCCGCTATCGGTACCCGTACATCAACTGCACCGATTGCGGGCCACGGTACAGCATCGTGCTGAGCCTGCCGTACGATCGCCCGGCGACGACGATGGCGCCCTGGCCGATGTGCGCGCGCTGTGCGGCGGAGTACCACGATCCGGCGGACCGGCGGTTCCACGCGCAGCCGATCGCGTGCCCGGCGTGCGGGCCCACCTACGTGTTCCGGGAAGGCGGTGGGGACGAATTGCGCGGCACCGCGGCGATCGGTGCCGCCGCCGCCCGGCTGCGCGACGGCGCGATCGTCGCGGTGAAGGGAATCGGCGGCTATCATCTCGCGTGCGACGCAGCCGATGCCGCAGCGGTGAGCGCGCTGCGCGAGCGCAAGTTTCGCAAGGAGCGGCCGTTCGCCGTGATGGCGCGCACGATCGAGATCGCGCGGACGCTGATCGAGCTGAACGACGCCGCGGAGGCGCTGCTGGCATCGATCGCGCGGCCGATCGTGCTCGCGCCGGCGCGCCGGCTGCTCGAGGGCGTCGCGCCGGAGAACCGGGAGCTCGGCGTCATGCTGCCGTACGCGCCGCTGCACCACCTCTTGTTCGCGGACGGCGTACCCGACGCGCTGGTGCTGACGAGCGCCAATCGCTCGAGCGAGCCGATGGCGTTTGACGACGCCGACGCCGCGGCGAGCCTGACCGGAATCGCCGACGCGTTCCTGGTCGGCGAACGGCGGATCGCGTGCCGGATCGACGACTCGGTCGCACGCGTCACCCCGGCGGGACCGTCGATTTTGCGCCGCGCACGCGGCCTCGCGCCGCAGTCGATCGTGACGATCCCCGCGACGCGGCCGATCCTGGCCGTCGGCGGCGACTTGAAGAACGCGGTCGCGCTGGTGGTCGAGGGCCAGGCGTTCGTGAGCCAGCACGTCGGCGACCTCGATCACCTCCCGGCGCGCGACGCCTTCGAGCAGACCGTGCACGATCTGTGCGCGATGTACGAGATCCGCGAGGACGAGCTGCTGCTCGCGCACGACGCGCATCCCGAGTACGCGAGCAGCATCTTTGCACGCTCGACGACCGCCGAGCACGTCGCGATCCAGCATCATCGTGCGCACGTCGCGAGCGTGCTCGCCGAACGCGGCGACTGGAAACGTGAGGTCGTCGGCATCGCGTTCGATGGAACCGGCTACGGCGACGACGGGACGATCTGGGGCGGCGAGGTCTTCATCGGCAGCGTCCGCGAGGGGTTCGAGCGCGTCGCGCATCTGCGCGCCGCGCCGCTGCCGGGCGGCGATGCGGCGGCCCGGTTTCCGGTACAGGCGGCGGCGGGTTTTCTCTTCGACGTCGAACGCCTTCCGGACCTCACCGCCGCGCCGTTCGGATTTCCGGGACGCTACGCGTTTGCGCGTTCGATGGTCGCGAACGGCGTGCGGACGTTTCGCACGACGTCGGTCGGCCGGCTGTTCGACACGGTCGCCGCGCTGCTCGGTTTTACGCGCCAGAGCACCTTCGAAGGCCAAGCGGCGATGTGGCTCGAGCATCTCGCCGCCGCCGCGAACGAGACGGCAGCGTATGATTTTCCGCTGCTCGACGGCGAGCTCGACTATCGTCCGCTGCTCGCGGCGATCGTCGACGACCGCCTCCGCGGCCGCAACCCCGCCGGGATCGCGCGTGCCTTTCACGGCGCGGTCGTCGAGGCAGTTCTCCTCGTTCATGCGGCGTTCGGTGCGGAACGGCCGCTGGTCGTCTCCGGCGGCGTCTGGCAGAACCGGCTCCTCGTCGAGTCACTGCACGCGCGGCTGGGCACGTCGCTCTGGGTGAATCGCATCGTGCCGGCCAACGACGGCGGATTGTGTCTGGGCCAAGCCGCACTCGCCGCCGCGGCGACGGCGTCATGAGGGGCCGGGAACGGACGCAAACCGACGAAAAAGTGCCCTTAGGTCCCGCCACGGCGGGTAACGCGTTCGACGCTTTTTCCACGGTGTACCGCTAGCCTTACCTGAGCCCCGACGCAATCGCTCGGGTGCTTTTCGAGGAGGCTGGCCGTATGAGAGTCCATCGCCGTCCGCACCATCTGGCCGCGGTTGCAGTCGCGTCCGTGGCCCTTGCAGTCGGAGGCTGTGGTCCGGGCAACAACACCCCGGTGGTCGCAGGCCCGGCCGGTCCGGGCGCCTCGACGCCGACGCCGGTCGCGTCCGGCACGCCGAGCACGGGCGGCACGCCAACCGCGACACCGAGCGCGCGGCCGTCATCGTCGGCGACCGCGACGCCGAGTCCGGGCGGCACGGCGGCTCCGACGCCACGTGGCTCCGCGACGCCGACGCCGACCAGAGTTCCGACGGCGACTCCGACACCGACGACGAGACCAACGCCGACTCCCGGGCCGACCGGTATCCCGAGTGGGTGCTCAGCACCATCCTCGGTGATCGGGTCGACGTATTATGCAGTCAGCGCATTCGGGAACGTTCCGGCAGGCGGCGGCGCGTTCACCAAGACCTCGGGGAGCTGGATCAAAGAACTGTTCTCAGCGGCGACACCCGCGCCGACGCCGACGCCCGTTGCAACGATAACGCCCACACCGGGTCCCACCCCGACCGCCCCGCCGACGCGGCCGTTCTACGTGTATGCGGGGACCTATCAAATCACGTCCGGCTCGGCACCGACGACCGGCTGCTTCTCGGCCATCACGACCACCGACGGATCGAACATCACCGGTTTGTCGGCTTCGGCCTTAGCCTCGGGCTCGCCGAAGCCGCCTTCTGGGACGTTCACGGTGGTCCTGGCCGGCACAGGCAGCATGACCAGCATCTCCCTGACGCTTTCGCCTTCGTCGCCGAACACAACCGGAACGATCGCGCTCGACGACGGAGACACCGGTACGATCACCATCAACTCGGTGACGACGGTGCAGCTCCCGCTCAGCCGCATCCGCAAGCCGTTCTGAGCACCTGACGTGGCGCGCGGCGGACGCCGCGCGCCACGTCAGAACGTTACGAAGAGCGTAGGTCACCGGCAACGAGTACGTTCCGGCGGGGATGTCGTTCGTGACGTTGATCTGAAGGTCCACGCACACCGTTTTCGACACGTTGGCCACACCGCTGAACGTCAACTGGCCGGGCGCACCGGAGTTGGTGAAGGCCATCGCGACGAACCTCCAGGTTCAGAGTCAGGCGACCTCAACGTGGGCGCAGCGTCCACCGAGTTCAGCAGATCCTCGCCCAGTTCCAAAACTCGCTGCGCGCAAGCACGTACCAACGGGCCTCCAACATCATCGCCCTGTTCCGCTAGCCGCTGTGCGCCAGCTGACACCCGCCGTCATACGTTCACGTGCGTCGCCGTGAAGAAAAACGAGGCTGCAGTCACTGCAGCCTCGTAGATTTGGCTCCCGGAGTTGGACTCGAACCAACGACCCGCTGATTAACAGTCAGCTGCTCTACCAACTGAGCTATCCGGGAACGTCCCGGCCCAGGGCTCCTGGGCGACCGACTCCAATTCTCGCGTCCGGCTTCATTCCCTCCGCGCCGGCCATCGGCGAAGCAAGCGTTCGCCGTTGCGAAAGCCTCGTTTGAGCGCGAGGAGTTGTCCCCGAACGCGGAGTAACCAATCGAGGCTATGCTTTAACAGATTCCCCCCGCGCCCATTGCGCGCGCGGGCGACGTGCACTCCTCTCCTCAATCGCACGCTTTGGGAATCGATCATGGCAACCGCTACCGCTCGTCCGGCGAGCGTCTTCCGTTCTTCTGCGTTCACGCGCTTCTACGCGGGTCAAACCCTCAGCTATTTGGGCGACGGGCTGCGCACGCTTGCGATCCCGCTCCTGGTGTTCCACTTGTCGGGCTCGGCCACGGCGCTCGGCTGGACGTGGGGACTCGAACTGCTGCCGTATGCCTTCGTCTCGCTGCTCGGCGGGTCGCTGGCCGACCGGGTCGATCGCCGGCGGCTCATGCTCGTCTGCGACGGGTTGCGCTTTGCCGTCATGGCGCTCTTCACGATCGCGTACGCGACGGGTCATCTGACGCTGCCGATGATCTACGTCGGCGTCATGCTGCTCGCGATCTGCGGATCGATCTTCCTCGGTGCGCAAACGCCGTCGATTCCGTATCTGCTCGGCGCCGATCGTTCGAAGAGCGCCATCGCGGCGCTGCAGGCAACCGAGCAGAGCGTGAACCTCGTCGCGCCGCCGCTCGGCGGGGCGATCTTCGCCATCGCCGGACCGCTGCCGGCGCTCGCGGCGAATGCCCTGACGTATCTGGGTTCGCAGCTTTCGATCGCCTCGGTGCGCAGCTTCGGTCCCGACGAACCGGACGGCGTGCCGACGCTGCGCGAAGTCGGCGCCGACATCGCCGCGGGCTGGCGCTTCGTGCGGAGCGACGCCGCGATGCGCACGCTCTCGATCGCGAGCTGCGTGATGAACTTCATCGGTTCCGTCGGGTTCGTCGCGCTGATCCCGTACTTCAAGCGCGCGTTCGGAGCCGGCGATCACGTCGTCGGCATCGCGTTCGGGTGCTTCGCAGGGGGCGCGGCGCTCGGCTCGCTGATCGCGGGACGAACCCATTGGCCGGTCGGGCCGGCGGTGATCGGCTCGTTCTTCCTCGACGGCATCGGCTGGTTGCCGCTCCCGTTCACGCACTCCCTGCCGCTCGCCGTCGCGGGCGTCGCGTTCTCGAGCGTCTGCGCCGGGTACCGGATCACGACGATCGTCTCGTGGCGCTTGCGCGTGATCCCGGAGGATCTCGTCGGGCGCGTGTTCGGCGTCGTGCGGTTTTGGACGCTGGCCGGCGTCTTCCCAGGCGCGCTTCTCGGCGGTTGGCTTGCCGACGCGATCGGCGTGCGACCGACGATGCTGATCTCGGCGTACGGTTACGTGCTGCTCACGATCGCGCTCGCGTTCGCGCGCAACGTCCGGCGCGAGCGGCGCTGAGGGCCACTTACGCCGGGCTGACGTCGATCTCGGCGAAGCTCGTCGCGCTCGGGTGCGTCGTCGTCGCGCCGGGCGACGTGTCGGCCGCGCGCAGCAGACGAACCGTCTGCATCCCCGCGGTCTGAGCGGCGTCGAGTTCCGCGTCGACGTCGCTCAAGAACACGATGTCGGGCGCCGGCAGATCGATCGCCGCGGTGATCGCTCGATATGAGGCGACCTCGCGCTTCGGCCCGATCGTCGTGTCGAAATTGCCGCTGAAGAGCGAAGAGAGATCGCCCGCGACGCTGTGGGCGAAGAGCGTGCGCTGCGCGGCGATCGAGCCGGACGAGTACACGTACAGCCGCACGCCGGCCGCGTGCCAGCGGCGCAAGGCCGCCGCCGCATCGGCGTAGACGTGACCGTGCAGGTCACCGCGCCCATAACCCTCCGCCCAGATGCGTCCCTGGAGCGCCTTCAGCGGCGTCACCTTGCGATCGTCGGCGATCCAGCGGTGCAGGTGCGCGAGCACCGTCGCATCGTCGGCATCCGGCTGCTCGCCGGCCATGTCCGCCGCTTCGCGCATCGCCGATGCCACCTCGGGTTCGGTGCGGTACGCCCGCACGTACTCGTCGAGATGCGCGTCCGCGTACGGGAAGAGAACGTCGTGCACGAACGCGATCGTGCTCGTCGTCCCCTCGACGTCGACGACCGCGGCGCGCGCCGCGATCGCCGCCGCATCACTCACTCGTAGCGCGGAAAACGCGAGGCGATGTCGTCGCCGGTGAAGTTCGCGACCCAACCCGACGTGTCGGTGAAGAACCGGATCGCAGTGAACTCGGGATCGGGTCCCATGTCGAACCAGTGCCGCGTGCCGGCCGGCACGCCGATCAGATCGCCGCGCGTGCAGACGGTCCGATAGACCTTGCCGCCGATGCGCAAGTAGAACGCGCCGCTGCCCTCGACGAAGAAGCGGACTTCATCCTCGGAGTGACTGTGCTCGTCGAGGAATTTCGCGCGCATCGGCGCGGTGTTCGGCATGCCTTTCGCAAGCCGCAGCACGTCGGCAGTCGCGTAGCCGCATTCATCGCGCAGGCGCTGCACGTCGCCGGCATACGCTGCCAAGACGCGGTCCCCATCGGCGTCGGGGGCGAGCGGAACGCTCGCTTCCCACTGCTCGAACCGCACGCCCGCCGCGCCGAGCAGGCGCGCGATCTCCGCGCGATCCGTCGTGTCGACGAGCGGCGCGCCGGGATTGGTGTCGTCGTAGACGCGCAGCGTCGAGGTCAGCGTAGCGTTCATCGCAATCTCCGTTCTTCGAGGTGACAGGCCAGCAGAAATTCGAGCCCTTCGATATGCCGGCGCGCGTCGGCCGCGGTGGCGCCCCAGGCATAGATCCCGTGACCGGCGAGCAGAAAACCCGGTACCGCGGCATCCGCGCCCAGCCGCGCTTCGACCCGTTCCGCCAGTGCCGTCGTGTCCTGATCGTTCGCGAACACCGGAATCTCGACCGCACCCGCGTGCGTGCGCACCCCGATCGCCTTGTGCATCTCCAGACCGTCGGTGCGCACCGAACCGCGCGCCTGCTCGAGCTTCGAGAGGACCGTCGACGCGACCGTGTGGACGTGGAACACCGCGCCGATCGCGGGGTCGGTCCGGTAGCGCGCCAAGTGCAGCGGCGTCTCGGCGGAGAGGCCGGGCGGGACAGGCTCGTCGAGCGCCACGACGGCGACTCCGTGCGGACCGATCGCGCCCTTGTCAATGCCGCTGCGCGTGACGGCGGCGTGCCGGGCGTCGACTCGGATCGAGAAGTTCCCGGAAGTCGCCGGCACCCAGCCGCGGGCCGCGGCGTAACGGCCGAACGCCGCGATCTCTTCGATCGCCTCTAAAGGCAGCGCCGGCAGAACCATGGTCACCTCTTGACGAACCTCCCAGCATGCCAGCGAAGTTGCAGCGCTCGTGAAGGACGAACGGTCCCGTGACGAGCGCGTTCTCGTCTACTCCACCGACGGAAAGCTGCCGCTCCCGACACCGTCAGCGCCGCGGAAAACCCAACCGGTCATGCGCGCCATGCCGGACGACGGCGTGCTGCGGGTGGCCCGCGAGAAGCGCCGGGCGAGCGTCGTGACCGTGGTCCACGGCTTGGCAGCCGCCGAGGTCGACGCCGCCGGTAAGGAGCTCAAGCGCCTGTGCGGCACCGGCGGCACCGCGAAGAACGGCGTCGTCGAGCTCCAAGGCGATCACCGCGAAAAGATCGTCGCCTACTTCGCAGAACGCGGTCGGCGAGTCAAGCTCGCCGGCGGCTGAGGCCCGCTCGCGGACGCGATCCGACGGACAGATCGAAGCGCTGACGGGCTCCACTTCACCTACCTTCCCAAACGTGAGCAAGAAACAGCTGGTCGTGACCGGCCCGGCGATGCTGCGCGCATTACAGCGTGCCGGGTTCAACGTTACGCGCGTTCGAGGCTCGCACCGCTTCCTCGCGCACGTGGATGGTCGCAAAACCACGGTCCCCATCCGCGCGGCGCAATGCTGAAGTCGGGGACGTTGCGCGGCATCCCTGCGTGACGTCGCGATGAACTTTGACGACCTGCGGAATCTCCTGTGATAAAGGACCGAGGGCCAGGCGATCGTCGAAATACAAGCTCCCGAGGACGGTGCGGATAGCGCTTCGCGCTAAACCTCAGAAGAGCGACTCGGTCGAGGCGAGCTTGGCCGTATCGTTCTGCTGCCAGATCCTGTCGGTACGCACCGTTCCGGCGGAATGACCGAAGGCTGCGACGCTCAGCAACGCGTCGTCTTGCGTGTACACATTGCGCTTCTTGTCGTCGGCGAGCGCGTGCTCTTCTTTGTCGCGCGCGTCGGCCGTGACGTCGACGATCGCGCGCGACGCGGCACGGTCCATGTCCGGCCTCCGCGCTCACGCGCGAGGGCCGGACGTCCTTTCCCAATCGGCCGGCACCGTCCCCTCGGCGACCGCGGTGATGTCGTCGTACGCCGCACTCTGCAGATGATCGACTTCGTGGCCGCCGATCGCGACGCGCACGCCGTCGGGCTCGGTCAGCATGTTCTTGAGAATCGTGATCGGACCGTTCGCGGACGTCCCGTCTTCAGCGGGCGCTTGCTGTGCACCGGCGGGCACCACCGCGAGCGCCGCGAGCGTCGTCGCGAAACTTAGCACTGTGATGGTACGCATGACGCATCATGTACTCCGATTGGGCTACGGTGATACGTACAAATCGCGGCGAGTAGGCGGAATGTCGCTGCTCCCGTCACCGCGCGGTTTTCCGAGCAGCGTCTGCATCAGCCCCATCCGGCCGAGCGCAAAGCTGCGCGCGCTCGCGGTCATGTACATGCGCCAAACCCGCTCCGTCCGCGCGTCCGACGCCTCGGTTGCCGCACGCTGTTCGGCGGTGAGGTTCGCGACCCAGGCGCGCAGCGTGCGCGCGTAGTGCTCGCGCAAGTTCTCGACGTCGCGCACTTCGAAGCCGGCCGCTTCGGCGTCGCGCACGGTCGTATCGATCGCAACCAGATCGCCGTCGGGAAAAACGTAGCGCCCGATGAAATCGCTCGCGGCGCGATAGCCTTTGCCGTCGCGCGTCTGCGACACGATCCCGTGGTTGAGGAACAGGCCGCCGTCGCGCAGCGCCCGGTGCGCGCACGCGAAATATTCCGCCAAGCGCTCGCGGCCGACGTGTTCGACCATGCCGATCGAGGCGATCGCGTCGTATTGGAGATCCCCCAGATCGCGATAGTCGCGCAACTCGACACGCGCGCGATCCTGCAGCCCGGCCCCCTCGATGCGGCGGACGGCTTCTTCATACTGCCGGCGCGAGAGCGTGATGCCGTGCGCGTACGCACCGCGCTCGGCGGCGCGGATCACGAGCGCCCCCCAACCGCAGCCGATGTCGAGGAACGACTGACCCGCACGCAGGCGCACCTTGTCGAGCACGTAGTCGAGCTTCGCTCGCTGCGCATCGTCCAACGTCGCGACGCCTTCGTCCCAGTACGCGCACGAATACACGAGATCGCGGCCCAAGAAGGTGCGATAGAACGCCACCGCTTGATCGTAGTGAAAGCCGATCGCGGCCGCGTCGCGAGCCTTGGTGTGGCGACGGCCGCGCAGTCGCGCCATGCCCGCTTCGGCCACGCGCGGCGGCGCCGGCAGCCGTGCCAGGTGCGCCAGGACCTTGAGGAGCGCGACCTTCGAGAGTCGCGTGATCGAGCGTTCGAGCGAGTCGATCGCCGTTTCCAAATTGCCGACCACGTCGAGCCAGCCCTCGGCGAACGCTTTGCCGGGGTTGACGTCGAACGGCGGCGTGAGCGCCGCTCGCAGTGCGAACGGCGCGTTCACCTGGAAGACGAATCCCGGTGACTCCGGCGGGATCTCCGTCCCGTCCCACAACCGCACCCCGACGTCGCGCCCGAGGCGCTCACCGAACAGCTCCCCTAAAACCGCCAGCGATTGTCGCGCCGTACGGTCCGTTCCCAACGTCTCCATGATGAGGATTCCATCGTACCAAATGTCGGACCCTGTGTCCGTACGGTACAACACGGGGTCTGACGGCGTTCGGGTGAAGTGCGCACGGTGAGCGCCGACTTCTCCCTCGCCGAAGCCCGCCGCATCGCGCTCGCCGCCCAAGGATTCACCGACCCGGCGCCGGCCGGCGCGGTGGATCGCCGCCTCCTGAAGCGCGTGTTCGGGCGGGTGGGGCTGATCCAGATCGACAGCGTCAACGTGCTGGTGCGCTCGCACTACCTGCCGCTGTTCTCACGCTTGGGCACCTACGCCGCGGGCTTGCTCGAGGACGCGGCGTACGGCCCCAAACGAACACTCTTCGAATACTGGGGACACGAGGCATCGCTGCTGCCGCTCGAGCTGCAGCCGCTGCTGCGCTGGCGGATGGCGCGCGCCCGCGCGGGGCTCGGCACGTGGGGACAAGTCGCGCGTGCCGTCGCGGAACAGCCCGACCTCCTGCAGCGCGTGCGCGGCGAAATCGCCGCGCGCGGACCGCTCGCCGCCAGCTCCTTCGACGGGGCGCGCGGGACCGGTTCGTGGTGGGGCTGGAGCGACGTGAAGACCGCGCTCGAGGCGCTGTTCTGGTGCGGCGAGATCACGACCGCGTCGCGCAAGGGATTCGAGCGCGTGTACGATCTGCCGGAACGGGTCCTGCCGGCGGCGATTCTCGCGGCCCCGACACCGAGCGAGGAGGACGCGCAGCGCGAGCTGGTGCGCATCGCCGCGCGGTCGCTCGGCATCGCCGCGGAACGCGACCTGCGCGATTACTTCCGGCTCGACCTCGCCGACGCGCGCGCCCGCATCGCGGACCTCGTCGAGGCGGGCGAATTGACCCGCGTCAGCGTCGAGGGCGTCCGCGGCGATCGATACCTCGCGACCGGAGCGAAGATCCCGCGCCGCGTCGACGCCCGCGCGCTGCTCTCACCGTTCGACTCGCTGATCTGGGAACGCGCACGCACCCGCGAACTGTTCGGCTTCGACTTCCGGCTCGAGATCTACACCCCCGCGCACAAGCGGGTGCACGGATACTACGTGCTCCCTTTTCTCCTCGGCGACCGCCTCGTCGCGCGCGTCGACCTCAAACACGACCGCCAAGCCGGCATCCTTCGAGTCCACGCAACCCACATCGAACCCCACCTCAAACGCACCGCCATCATGCCCGACCTGCGCGAAGAGCTCCAAGCCATGGCAACCTGGCTCGGCGCCGACTCCCTAGCGATCCGCTAACACCGATCCGCACGCGCGGAGCACGGATCGGGGTGGCAGAAGGACCGGTGGCAGAAAGCAGAACGGTGATGGACCGAGCACAGCGTACTCGAGCCATCACCGTCAGGTTGTTGCGAGGTCGGACCGGGGGCCCCACGCCTAGGCGTGGGGGGCGCGCAGCCTAGGGCGGAGCGCCTTTAAACCGCAGCGCCTTTAAACTAGCGCCTTTAAACTGGCTAGTGATAAGGCGTCGGGTACGGCGTCGGCGCGCCCGGCTGACCATTGTTGTAATACCCGCCGTTGTTGTAGTTCGGGTTGCCGGGTTGGCGGCGCGAGAGCACCGTGGCTGGGGCGGTCGTCTTCATCGCGACCGTCGTGCCCTGGCCGACCGTGACGTTCTGGCCCGAGCTCGCCGCAACGACAGCGCCGCCGATGGCGCCCACGGCACCGCCGATATCCGTGCCGATGTGCTTGCCGATGTAGTTGCCGAGGATCTGGCCGACCACACCGCCGACGATCGCCTTCGTGGTCGTGTTGGAGCGGTTCCCCTGCGCGTCGAGCGAGAGAACCTGACCCTGCAGCGACGCCGTCGTGCCGTCGGTCATCGTCAGACGGTCGAACGCCAGGGTGACCGCACCCTTGTGCATGCCGCCGGCGCGCCCGACGGTCGCGACGTGGCCGTAGACTTTGGCGCCGGCGTAGCGCTGGTCGTCGCTGGGATACGGTGCGATGACGTCGAGGACGAACGGATCACCGACCTGCGCGTTCTTGCTGGAGATCGACTGCTCGAGCGTCCCGGTGACGACCGATTGCGACGGCAACAGCGTGTCACCGTTGTACTGCGCGGATGCAGCGAGCGGGAGGGCGGTGAGCGCCGCGACGGCGAGCGCCTGAAGGGCTTTACGGAACATCGAATACCTCGTTGGGGGAGTCGGCCGTATAACGCACGAGCCACGGAGAGCGTTCCTTCCGCAACGCGAAGAGGCGCCGAGTGATCGGCGCCTCTTCCTCGCGGGCGAGGGGTCGGCTGCGGCGGCTAGGCCGTCAGCGGGGCGAGCTCGCGGTCGATCTCACCGCGCAACCCGGAGGCGGCGCGCAGCGCTTCCGCGCGGTCGAGCACTTCCCACGGCAGATCCAGCTCCGGCCGCCCGAAGTGGCCGTACGACGCCGTCTGCTTGTAGATCGGGCGACGCAGGTTGAGATTGTGGATGATCGCCGCCGGACGCAGGTCGAAGTGCGCCTTGATCAGCTCGGCGATCTTCTCTTCGGGGATCGCATTGGTGCCGAAGGTTTCGACCAGCACGCTCACGGGGTGCGCGACGCCGATCGCGTACGCGACTTGGATCTCGCAACGCTCCGCGAGGCCCGCCGCGACGACGTTCTTGGCAACGTAGCGCGCCGCGTACGCGGCCGAACGGTCGACCTTGGTCGGGTCTTTGCCGGAGAACGCGCCGCCGCCGTGACGGGCCATCCCGCCGTACGTATCGGCGATGATCTTGCGGCCGGTGAGCCCGGCGTCGCCCTTCGGGCCGCCGATGACGAAGCGGCCCGTCGGGTTCACGAAGACCTTGAGGTGCGCGTCGCGCAGTCCCTTGGGGATCACCTGATCGATGATCGCCTCGGTCACTTCACGACGGATGACGTCGAGCGGGATGTCCGGGTCGTGCTGGGTCGAGATGACGACGGTATCGACGCGCACCGGCTTGTGGCCGTCATATTCGACCGTCACCTGCGACTTGCCGTCGGGGCGCAGGTACTTGATGCTGCCGTTCTTGCGCGCCGCGGCAAGCAATCGCGTGAGATCGTGCGCCAAGGTGATCGGCAGCGGCATGAGTGACGTGGTCTCGCGGCAGGCGAAACCGAACATCATCCCTTGATCGCCGGCGCCCGTCAGGGCGAACGGGTCGTGGTCGCCGGTCGCCTTGACCTCGTACGAGTTGTCGACGCCCATCGCAATGTCCGGCGACTGTTCGTCGACCGAGACGCTGACGCCGCACGTTTCGTAGTCGAAGCCGACGTCGGACCGATCGTAACCGACCTCCTTGATCGTGTCGCGCACGATTTTGGGGATGTCGACGTACGTCTTGGTCGTGATCTCACCGGCGATGTGGATCTGGCCGGTGATCGCAAACGTCTCGCACGCGACGCGACCCTGCGGATCGTCCTTGAGGATCGCGTCGAGGACGGCGTCGGAGATCTGGTCGGCGAGCTTGTCGGGATGCCCCTCGGTCACCGACTCCGAGGTGAAGAGACGCTGGTACGCCATGCTAGGTTCCCTCGCTCCAAGACGCCATGTACTTCACTTGCTCGGGCGTCGGGGTGTCGATATCGATGCCGAAGGCCGCGAGTTTCAACTGCGCGACTTCCTCGTCGATGTGGTCGGGAACGGAGTAGACCTTCTTCTCGAGGGTCTTGTAGTTCTGCGCCAAATACGCCGCCGCCATCGCCTGGTTCGCGAACGACATGTCCATGACCGACGCCGGATGGCCTTCGCCGGCCGCGAGGTTGATCAGGCGCCCTTGACCCAGCACGCGCACCGTGCGGCCGTTGGTGAGCGCGTACGCTTCGACGAACTCGCGCGGCACGATCTTGCCGGTCGAGAGTGCGGCGAGCGCGTCGAGATCGAGCTCGTCGTTGAAGTGGCCGGAGTTGCAGACGATCGCACCGTCGCGCATCACTTCGAAGTGCTCCTTGCGGATCACGTGGAAGTTGCCGGTCACGGTGATGAAGATGTGGCCGAGCTTCGCGGCTTCCGCCATCGGCATCACTTCGAAGCCGTCCATCTTCGCTTCGAGCGCCTTGCGGGCGTCGATTTCGGTGACGACGACGTGGGCGCCCAAGCCCTTGGCGCGCGACGCGACGCCGCGGCCGCACCAGCCGTAGCCGACGACCACGACCGTCGACCCGGCGATCAGCGCGTTCGTCGCGCGGATCACGCCGTCGAGCGTCGACTGGCCCGTGCCGTAACGGTTGTCGAACATGTGCTTCGTCAGCGCATCGTTGACGGCGATGACGGGATACGGCAGCACGCCGTCCTTCTCCATCGCGTGCAGGCGGATGACGCCCGTCGTGGTCTCTTCGCAGCCGCCGATCATCTCTTTGAGCAGCGCGTTGTGCTTGGTGTAGATCGTCGTGACGAGATCGCACCCGTCGTCCATCGACATGTGCGGCTTCGACGCGATGACCGCTTCGATGTGGCTGTAGTACGTCGACTCTTCTTCGCCCTTGATGGCGTAGGTCGGGATGTCGTAGTGCACGGCCAGCGCGGCCGCGACGTCGTCCTGCGTCGAGAGCGGGTTCGACGCGCAGAGCGAGATGTCGGCGCCCCCCGCCTGCAGGGCGAGCATGAGGTTCGCGGTTTCCGTCGTGACGTGCAAGCACGCGCCGATGCGGACGCCGGCGAGCGGCTTCGTCTTCGCGAAGCGGTCGCGGATCTGAGCGAGGACGGGCATGAACGACGCCGCCCACTCGATGCGGGATTTGCCAGCGTCGGCCAGTGCGAGGTCGCGCACGTCCCCGCGGGCCTTTTCGAGAGTCTGCAAGATGTTGGTCTCCAGTTTTAAGGCGCTCCGCCCCTGGCTGCGCGCCCCCCACGCTTTGTGTGGGGCCCCCAAGGCATGCGGCCCCGTCAACGTTGTGACGGGGCGACATTCCCCGAGGGGGGCCGCTGTGGACGGGGTTGCCTTAAATGCTACAAGCGATTTGTGGTGGCGACCGTGCTTGTTGAAACCAGCTCTAACGGCGCGACTCGCCCTTCTTCGCCGCGAGGCGTCCGGGGCTCATGCCTGGTAGACCGCTTCCTGATGCGAATCGATGCGTACCTGGACCGGTTGGCGTCAGCCGACCCGACGCCGGGCGGTGGAAGTGCTGCGACCTTGGTCGGCGCGATGGGCGCGGCGCTCTGCGCGATGGTGGCGCGAATCACGCTCCAGAGCCCCCGGCACGCCACCGTACACGCAGCGGCGGAGGCGATCGTTGCGGAGGCGGACGCACTGCGCGCGCGGTTCGAAGCCGCACGGCCGATCGACGAGCAAGCGTACGCCCTCGTCGTTGCGGCCGGCACGCTGCCGAAGCGAACCGATGAAGAGAAACGTGCCCGCGCCGCCGCGATGCAGGCCGCGCTCGTCGGCGCCGCTGAGGCGCCCCTGGCGGCTGCCGGGCTGGCGGCTGAAGGATGCGCGTCGGCGGAGCGCACCGGAGCGCTGGGCAACGCGCATCTGGTCAGCGACGTGGAGTGCGCGCTGCACTTCTTCCGCGCCGCCCTCGCGGCGAGCACCGCGAACGTGCGCATCAACCATCGCTTCATCAAAGACCCGAGCGTCGTGCGCGCGCAAGACGAGCGCCTCATCGCGATCTTGACCGCAGCGAAGGCAACCCTCGACCGCGCCTTCGCGGCGCTCACCTAGAGGAAGATCCCCGCGGCACGGCCATCGCGGCCGCAGGGACCTCGCCTCAGTTGCGGGCGGGTGTGGGGTCGGTGCCGACCGATCCGTTGCGCTCACCTTTGATCGTCGGCGTCGCGAGCGTGCCGGACGGCGGTGACGTGTCGCGCTGTTGGAGCATGGAGTAGCCTGCCGCGATTCCGCCGGCGAGTGCCAATGCGGTAAACGCGGGATGCCGCAGCGTCTTGTCCAGACCGAGCGCGTGGTCGAGCGACGCCTCACCGTATCCGGACGAGGCCAAGGCCAGCGCGCCGGCGGCATAGAGCACGCCGACTTCGACGCCGCCCTTCGAAGCGTAGAAGCCGTTCTTCCGGTGGACGGTCTCCTGCGCCACGAGCATCCCCGCGATCAGGATCCCAGGACCGATCGGACCACCCAGGCCGAGCGCAATCATCGTGCCCGCAGCGAGCTCCGCGTACGACGCGGACGTAGCGAACTTTTCGCCGGGTTTGAAGCCGAGGCTTTCCATGAAGCCCGCGGCACCTTGCGGCCCCGGACCCTCGAACCAGCCGAAGGCCTTCTGCGCGCCGTGTGAGGCATAGCTCCCTCCGAGGACCAGGCGCGCGACGAGCAAGCCGAGATCATGAATCATGGTGACACCTTATTCGACGGCGGCCGGATCGTCCGACGCATCTTCGATCACGTTGATCGGACCGGCGCCGTGCAGGACCTCGACGACGGGCTCTCCGCCTTCTTTCACGGGATCCGAGACGACGGCGTAGTGCGAGTGCCCGTGACCGTGGCTGTCGTCGAGGTGCAGCGTTCCGGCTACGACGCGGCCGTCGGCTAGCGTCACCCGGACGGGCTTGCCAATGTAGGGTTTGACTTCGTCATCGGTCATGAGAGCGGGCTCCTTGGACGTGAGTGAATGGCAGCGTTGGGTCCGGAACGCATCGTCTTCCCACCGCATCGCAGGCCGTCCTCGTCGAAGCAGACGAGCGCCGTGTCATCCGTCCTAGACTAGCAGGTTGCTGAAGCCAGGATCTCTCTTCCTAACCGGCGCGCATGATGCGACGGAGTTCGTCGCCGATCTCCCTCTGAGTATATCCGCGATGCGTGAGAGACGTGACGAACTTGGTGACGGCATCGCGCAGCGTCCGGCCACGTTCCCGCTTGCCGGCGCCGGGAACCCGCTGGACGACGCGCGTGCCGCGTCGCCCGTCGCTCACGATCCAGCCCGCATCCTGCAAGTCCGCGTACGCACGCGCCACCGTGTTCGGCGCAACCGCCAAGTCGCCGGCGAGTTGCCGCACGGTCGGCAGCACCGCTTCCGGCTCCAGCACCCCGCGCTCGATCAGCGCGCGGATCTGCTCGACGATCTGCACGTAGGGCGGCGTCTCCAACGCCGGATCGACGACGACGAACTCGTCAGCCACGACACAGCATCCGCGTCGGCATCACGCGCTCGGCGACGTCGCAGACCACGACGCGATCAGCACGGCGAAGGCGTAGGCTGCCGCGCCGGCATCCAGCGGCATCCAGTGCGCGCGGAACGCGAAGAACACGAACACCGGCGCCGTCGACGTGCCGAGCAGGTTCACGACGCGGACTTTCCGGATGCGCTCGTCGACGAACAGCTCGACCGGAACGTCGTCGCCGCCGAGCAGCGCCGGGAGCGACGCGACGTTCCAACCGGTGGCGACGATCAGGAGCGCAGCCGCACTGACGAGCGCCGCCGCGAGCGGTGTCCGATCGACCGCGAGCAGCGGCAGGAGCGCCGCGGCAGTCACTGCCGCGTAGGCGTACCACGGCAGCACGTTCCACGGATGACGGATGCGCAATGATGCGGCACGCGGACCGCCGACGCGCCGCAATCGCACATACCCCGCGAATAAACCGAGGGCAAGCGCGGTCGCGAGCGCCGCGTACAAGAGCGTGAGCGGTGCCGCGGTCATCGCCGTCAGGGCAGCGAGCACGAACCCGCACGCGCCGATCGCGATGCCCAGCATGGTAGAAAACCCCTCGCGTTCGGCGCGCTGGAGCAGTGCGCGGTGCAGCCGGCCCTGCGCGGCCTCATCTCCGCGAATGACGGGAACCATCGAACACACGCCTCCGAAACACCCGCGCGCACCAACGATCCCCGCGCCGAAAAGCGCGAAGAATCCCGCCATGAACCAGCGCAGCCACACGTCCTCGTGCATGAGCCTCGATCCCCTTTTGTACCAAACACCTAACACAAAGCGAATCTTTGTGTCAACATAATGCTACAAAGTCGAGATTCGGCTTACGCGGCGACCCGGTCGAGGAACGGCTGGATGTCGACGGGGTCGACGTCGACGCCGACGCCGCGCGTATTGCGCTCGGGGTCGTGGAAGTCGGAGCCGGCGCTCATCACCAGGCCGTAGTGGGCGGCTTTGGCGCGGTAGTGCGCCGTCTGCTGCGTGCTGTGGGTCGGGTAGAAGACTTCGATCCCGTCCAGACCGTGCTCGGCGAGCGCGTCGAGAATCGCGTCGTCGCTGAGTCGGCCGGGGTGGGCGAGGACGGCGATACCACCGCTCCCGCGGATGACGTCGATCGCCTCGAGCGGCGTGATGTGGTGCGAGGGCGTGTAGGCGGCCTTGCCCCACGAAAGCAGGTCGCGGAAGGCGGCGTTCACGTCGCGCACCATCCCGTAGCGCACGAGGGCCTTCGCAACGTGCGGGCGACCGAGGGCGTGGCCGCCGCCCGACTCCGTGAGCACCTGGTCGAGCGTCACCGGATACCCCGCGGCGTTGAGCGCGCCGATCATCCGGCCGATGCGCGCGCGGCGGTGCTCGCGGTTCGCGGCGAGCGCGTCCGCCAGCGGCGACGGTCCGGTCGGGATACCGTAGCCCAGGATGTGCACGTCGCTGCCGTCCCAGGTCGTGTTGATCTCGATCCCCGGGATCACCCGCTGACCCGGCGCGTCGACCGCATCGTACGCCCGCGTCGTGTCGTGGTCGGTGATCGAGAACCAGGAGACGCCGCGCGCGCGCATCCGCGCGACCAGATCGGCCGGCGGAAGCGATCCGTCGCTTTCGGTCGTGTGGGAGTGGAAGTCGACGGTCAACGGGTCAGGGCGTCGGCGCGGTGGGCGGCGCGACCGGCGCCGGCAGCATGCGGCGTTCCACCAGCAGGCGTATCGCGGTGCGAACGTTGCCGTCGATCTCGACGTCGGTGAATTCCGGGACGCAGCTCAGGTCGATCCCGTTCGCCTTCAGATATGCGCGCGCGATGGCGATCGCTTTGATCGCTTGGTTGGTCGCACCGGCGCCGATCGCTTGCAACTCGGCGGTCGGCTTCTCGCGCAAGACGCCCGCCAGCGCCCCGGCGACGGAATTCGGGTTGGACTGAGCGGAGACTTTGAGAACACCGGTGGAGGGCGCCCTCGGGTGCTCGATCATGCCAGGCCTCGAAGATTGATGCGTTTGATGTCGAGCGCGCGCCCTGTTGCGACGTCAATCGTCGCGACAGCCGCGCAAAATTGACGTGTACCCGTTTTCTGCACGGCGAAGCGCTCGGAGACGGCATTCGTAAAACGCTCCAGGACTGCGGCGGATTCCATGCCGATCACGCCGTCCGACGGTCCGGTCATCCCGACGTCGGTGAGGTAGGCCGTCCCGCCCGCGAAGATCTGCTCGTCGGAAGTCTGGACGTGGGTGTGCGTTCCGTAGACGAGCGACACCGAGCCGTCGAAGTAGCGCCCCAGCGCCATCTTTTCCGACGTGGCCTCGGCGTGGACGTCGACCACGATGATCTTGGTGCGCTCGCGAAGTTCGTCGACCAGATCGCGTCCGACACGGAACGGGTCGTCGACCGGGGGCATGAACACGCGCCCCATGAGGTTGAGGACGCCGACCGTAACGCCCTTGACGGTGAACGTGCCGGCGCCGCGGCCGGGGAGGTTCGGCGGATAGTTCGCCGGCCGCAGAATCCGGTCGGTCTCGTCGAGCGCGCTGCGAAACTCGCGCTTGTCCCAGATGTGGTTGCCGGACGTGATGAAGTCGACGCCCGCGGCGAACATCTCCTCGGACGTCTGGGTCGTGAGACCGAACCCGCCGGCCGCGTTCTCGCCGTTGGCGATCACCGCGTCGACATGGTGCTGCTCGCGGGCGAATTCGAGATGCTTCTTGAGGACGTCACGCCCCGGCGACCCCATGACGTCGCCGACGGCAAGAATGGTGACGGTGGTCGGTGTTAGGATCTGGCCCTGGCTTTCGCGCGTTTGCGGGCATGCACGAAGTAGACGAGCACGCGCTGCTCTTCTCGAAACCCAACCAGTCGCTGGCGTTGCGCCGGATCCCGTAGAGCGTCGAGGGCGACCTCGACCAGTTCGTCGCGCGCGCCGGGGTCGTCGTCGACGGGAGCCGGTTCGTCCCGCACCAGCGCGTCACGGAACGTGTCGACGAACAGCGCGACGAGCAGGTCGAGTTCCTCGCGCGCGAACGAACCGGCGTCGCGCGTCACGTGGACGAACGTCACCGCGGCGTCGCGATCGCAGGTCACGGCTACCCGCTCGGGCTCCTCGCCGCGCAGGTCCAGCAGAGCCCGCACGTGTTCGGAGACCCGTTCCCCGAAGGCGCGCGTCTGCGTGCGGTCGAGTTTGCGCCGCACGGCGAACGAGAGCGTCAGCGTCGCGTCCGCCGGATTCGAGCGAACGCTGTGGAGCTCCGGGAAACGGACCAGCAGCGCGACGACCCGGTTGACGGTGTCGGCGGACTCGAAGGCAAGGCTACGCGGGGTCGTCATGGCTCTCTCTGCGGCTGTCTCTTATACACATCTGACGCTGCCGACGATCTTACGCGTTTAGAT